>JBFIEE010000120.1:0-2358 GCA_041603535.1 Porticoccaceae bacterium | reverse complement strand
GGGCGATGATGTCGCCCAGAAAATGCTCGAGGACGGTCGCATTCCCGTGGCGCCCATTCTAGAAGTCGAGGAAGCCATGGCCCACCCTCACCTGATTGAACGTGAGACAGTACGCACCATCACTGACCGCAGCATTGGCGACTTTCAGGTGCCCGGCAACCCCTTGCGGTTTTCCGAATTCCCCGGCCACCTGCCACTCATCGCACCCTATCTGGGCGAGCAGAATGCAGAGGTACTGGGCGAATACCTGGCCATGTCAGCAGCGGAAGTTGCCAAACTGGAAAAAGATGGTGTGCTCGGCTCGGAGCCCGTTCCCGGTTAAACAACAACACACCAGGAAGTTCTAGTTCAGCAATAATTGATATCAACATTAAAGTAGAGAAGAGCAGCACAATATGAAGATCGGTTTTATCGGCGTTGGCAACATGGGCGGCCCCATGTGCCGCAATATTATAAAAAACAGTGGCCACGAAGTCATGGTCTTCGACCTTAACAAGGAGGCCGTGGCGCGCTGCACAGAGCTAGGCGCCAGTGCTGGCAGTTCACCGAAGGCGGTTGCAGCAGATGCCGATGTCGTGATGACCTCATTGCCCCACCCGAGGAATGTGGAACAGGTAGTGCTCGGTGAAAATGGTATTGCCGAAAGTATTAAACCGGGTGCGATCTATTGCGATCTCAGTACTAACTCGCCGCTGGTCATTCGTAAATTAGCCGCTCACCTCGAAAAACAAGGGGTCACTATGCTCGACGCGCCGGTCAGCGGCGGTGTCGTAGCCGCTGATAAAGGCACCATCGCTATTATGGTCGGTGGTGACAAAGGGGCTTTCGACAAGCTCCTGCCACTGTTTAATTCCTACGGTGAGAATGTGGTTTATTGCGGGGGCATTGGCAACGGCTGCGTTGCCAAAATAGCAAACAACCTCATTGCATTTTGCAACATGGCGGCCAGTGCCGAAGGCTTAATGCTCGGCGTATCTGCGGGCATTGATCTCGAGGTGTTAAACCAGGTTATCCGCAACAGCAGCGGTAATAGCATGACCTTTCGCGCCGTGGCCAAAAACGCCAAATCCGGCGACTGGACGGCCAGCTTCTCCATTGACCTTGCCTACAAGGACATGCATCTGGCGCTTGAGTTAGCCGATGAACTCGGCGTACCCCTGATGCTAAGCCCTACAGTGCACAACCTGATGAGAATGGCCAGGGGTCTGGGTTATGAGCAAAATGATGCCACCGCCATTATGCGGGTCTATGAAGATACGATGAACAGGGTGCTCAAGCTAGATACCTGAAGTCGACCGACGTCATTGCGAAAAAAAACAGCGGCATTAGCCGCTGTTTTTTGTGATTCTCCTTTAAATTTTGCAAACCATTTAAAGCCTTTAAGTCCTGTAGAACTAAATCTTGAACTGATTAATTTTTTTCCATATCCAGTCCAGGAAAATTACCGTCCGCACGCCACTCGCTCAGTATGTCGAAGAACTCCGGCGCGCCGCGACCGTACTGGTTACTGAAAAAGCCCTCGCCATCTACTTTGCCTTCCTGGTTGTAGTAACCGGGCGTACATTCCGCGTAAAAGCGCTTGCCGAGGTTGGCATAACGTTTGATCGTGTCCACCCAGTCATGCTCCGCCTCCTGAGTGGTTTCAATGGTTCGCACATTGTTATCCAGACCATACGTAAGGACATGGGAAAGATGTTTGGCCTGTTCATTGAGTGCATGAGGAATACTGGTGGTAAAACCGGTTTGTGTCAGCCCCATAATAAAACAGTTGGGAAAACCATGGCTGTATAAGCCGTGGAAGGTCGACATGCCTTTTGCCCACTTTTTACTCAGCGTAATACCGTCGCGCCCGGTCAGATCATAGCCCGATTGCCGAGTAAAGTTGGTACCGACCTCAAAACCCGTGGCAAAAATCAGGCAGTCGACCTGGTATTCTTTGCCGTCAACGACAACACCGGTTTCTGTAATGCGTTCGACACCCTGCCCGCGGGTATCAACCAGCGTGACATTAGGCAGGTTATACGTGTCAAGGTACTCGTCGTGAAATCCCGGACGCTTACAAAACTGGCGGTAATAAGGTTTAAGCGCTTCGGCGGTGACGGAGTCCTTCACTATGGCGTCAACCCGTGCTCGTATTTGCTCCATCTTCCTGAAGTCCGCGATCTCCATGGCAGCGCCCACTTCCGACGACGTCATATCTGGGTTTAACTTCCGTTGCACCGGTGCTGACAGATTACGGAAAATCTCGGTCCAGCCGTCGTTGACCAGGTCTTCCTCCTGGAAACCACCGGCGGTGAGGATATTAAAATTATCCATGCGCTCCTGCTGCCAGCCAGGCTGCAGGCTTTTCGCCCATTC
>JBFIEE010000119.1:0-2601 GCA_041603535.1 Porticoccaceae bacterium | reverse complement strand
GGATGGTACGGTCAGCCCTGGGGCAAACCCTACTGGCGGCTGCGCGATTACGTGACCATCATGCGAAAAACCTTTAAACGCGAGGCGCCGGTCACCCACCAGGGTCGGGAAATTTCCCTGCCCTATACCGGTGACGGCGCGATGGGCATTGGCAAGCCATTAAAATCCATCCTGCATATGAACCCGGACATTCCCATCTGGCTGGGCACCGCTACCGAAACCAATGTGCGCCTCACCGCCGAACTCGCCGATGGTTGGTTGCCGCTGAATTTTGTACCGGGCAGCATGAAGACTTACGGGCCCTGGCTGGAAGCCGGTTTTGCCCGCGCCGGCAACGGCAAATCCTTCAGCAATTTTGAAATTCAACCAGGGCTGCCGGTGTTGATTACCCAGGATATCAAGTCAGCGCTGGCGCGCATAAAACCCAATGTCGCCCTCTACGTCGGTGGCATGGGTCACAAGGACAAAAATTTTCACAATGACATGATGGCCATGCGCGGCTACGCGGATGAAGCCAGGCGCATTCAGGAACTCTACCTGGCCGGCCACAAGGAAGAAGCCGCCGCCACCGTGCCCGACGAATACTGCGACGAACAATCATTGATTGGCCCCGTTGCGAGAATCCGCGAGCGTTACCCAGCCTGGGCCGATTGCGGCGCCACGGGCCTGACTATCAGCACCCCTCAGGAAGAGGCACTGGAACTGATGGCTGATCTGGCCGGCACCCGCGGTTGACGCCTGACGTTGATGCCCGACGTTGGCCGCCACGCAAGACCCGGCATAAACACCTTGCACAGCAATAGCGTAGCTATAGAATAGCCGCCTTGTGTCGTACAGGTACGTCTTCGCGCCATGCAAATTCACCAGGTCAAAGGCCGCCACGTCAACAGTTACGTTGTCGAAGACAGCAATGGTTTGCTGGTGGTTGACGTCGCCTGGCGTGGCGAGAAATACGTACTGGGCTATATTCGCGAAGTACTGAAGCGTGATCCAGGCGATGTAAGGCTGGTGATTTGCACCCACGGCGACCCAGATCACAGCGGCGGCATTGTCAATATGGCGAGAGTCTGTCACGCACAACTGGGTATTCCTTACGCCACACAATCACCGCTGCTGAAGATGATCAACGACCCGGCCGGCATTTTGTTTCGGCTGATCACGACTGTCAGGGAGGGCTTGCGGCCCCGTGCCTGGACAATGTACGCCAACCCCAAACGGGACGCCCGAGCGCGCAAACTGCCTACCTATACGCCTGGCAGCACTGATGTTCACGAAGGTTTCAACGGTAAACCCGACTTCCGCCTGAAACACCACCGCGCGTTGCCTGGATTCGAGGACTGGCAGGTCATCCACACCCCTGGGCACTCATGGGATAGCTGCTGCTATTTCCACCGACCAACACGCACGCTAATCAGCGGCGACACGGTACTGGGTAGCACGAAAAAAGGTTTGCTGGTGTCACCCTCCATTTATTCCAACCCAGGGCAAATGAAGCACACCGTAGAGATCTTAAAAAAGCTTGATCCGACCGCCGTATACCCTGGCCATGGTGGCTTTTTCACAGGGTCGGAACTGCTAACACACCTTTAAATATAGCTCCTCGACCACGCCCAACCGATTCACTTAACGTGCAACCGAGTTTCTCAGGTTTCTTTCACAGCGGGGCCTGGTAAATCAAGCGAGCCACAGAAAATATACTGCCTGTTTTTGAGGCCTCTCCCCGTACGGAACCCCTCGGGCTCTACTTGAATGTCACCAGCCGTCTGAATTGCAACTTGACGGGTGGCGTGGGAAGCAACAAAGTATCCGGTAACCATCGAATTCACTGATTATCCGAGCGCCGTTATGGCAACTGGAAAACCCACAGATAAGCTTGACCGCGTGGTCGCCGAGGCTCGCTATGCCCAGCAGGAGAGAGAAAAGGGCTACCGTGAAAAGGCCTTAAAAATGTACCCCTGGATCTGCGGCCATTGTGCGCGTGAGTTCGTTCGCAAGAACCTGCGCGAACTAACGGTTCATCATCGCGATCATAATCATGACAACAACCCCGCCGATGGCAGCAACTGGGAATTGCTCTGCGTTTACTGTCATGACAACGAACATTCACGTTATATTAATGCTGACTTCGGCAGTATTTCGGATGTCTGTGAGGCAAACACCAAACCGGGCACCACCCATCAGCCCTTTGCTGGCCTCGCTGCCCTGCTAAAAGACAAGAAGTAACGGTCTCCACCTACGCCACCAGACTCACACCACCAGACTCAGCCACGACCCCGCACATTTCTATCAGCAGGTTAGGCCGCATCCAGGTTCCCGCAAAGGACTTCATACCCTGATAAAATGCCGGTCGATCATTGCGTCGACCGGGTTACCGCCTGCTCCACCGGGGTCTGCGTGTCTGAGCAAAGCACTTACACCAAAGGATCATGTGCCGAATGAATCGCGCCCGCACTATTCTCAACGCCACTTTCGGCTACGATCAGTTTCGCTTCGCCCAGCAGGACATCATTCAGGCCCTGCTCGATGGTGAAGATGCTTTTGTATTGATGCCTACCGGCGGCGGCAAGTCCCTGTGTTATCAGATACCGGCACTGGTTCGTG
>JBFIEE010000118.1:0-2611 GCA_041603535.1 Porticoccaceae bacterium | reverse complement strand
CGGTCACACCCACATGGATGCCCAGATTTCGTGGGATCCGCTGGGCACCTGCTCGGTGTGGCATGGCATAACCACCGTGGTGATGGGCAACTGTGGTTTTACGTTGGCGCCCTGTGCGGCGAAAGACAAACACCTGGTGGTACGTAACCTGGAGCGGGCAGAGGATATTTCTGGTGAAGCTATGGAAGCCGGTATTGACTGGACCTGGGAGACCTACCCTGAATACCTGGATTCTGTAGAACGCCTGCCTAAAGGTATTAACTACAGTGGCTATGTGGGGCACTCGGCCTTGCGCACCTATGCCATGGGTGAACGGGCATTCAGTGAGGAAGCGAATCCCGAAGATATGGCCGCGATGAAAAAAGAACTGGCCGATTCAATTCGCGCGGGGGCCATGGGATTTACCACTTCCCGGACGCGTAACCACCAGACCCCGAATGGCGATCCGGTTGCCAGCCGGCTGGCGAGTTGGGATGAGGTCAAGGAGTTGGTCGGCGTGATGGGCGATCTGGGTGCCGGCATTTTTGAGATTGCCAGTGAAGAGGTCGGTCGCGATCCGCAAGCCCAGCGGGAATACCACGAGCGTTTGCGTGACCTTGCTGTTGAGTCTGGCCGCCCGGTGACCTGGGGCATGTTTAGCACCAAACGTGCGCCGGAAATATGGTCGCCTTATATGGACTTGTTGGAAGAAACCGCCCAGGCGGGTGGCAAAATGTTCGCCCAGGTGCATAGCCGGGCACTCACTGTATTGATGTCGTTTGAAACACGCATGCCGTTTGATGGATATCCAGTGTGGAAAGAAATGCGTCAAAAGTCGCTGGCGGAACAGGAGGCGGCGCTGCGTGATCCGGAGATGCGGGCCAAACTGGTAGCTGCCGCCAATGGCGAGAACCCTAATAAAACCAAAGCCGCCGGTCCTGAAATTCGGCGCATGGACTACGATAATGTCTTTGTAATGGATACTGTCGCAGGGCCGAATAAATCGCTAGCGGAAGTGGCTAAAGAGCGAGGTCTTGACCCGGTCGATGCCATGATCGATGTGGCTTTGGAAAATAACATGAAGGCATTTTTCCGCCAGCCACTGATTAATGAAAACCAGGATCATGTCCTGGAAATGATGAAACATCCGCGTTCAGTGGTGACGTTCTCCGACTCTGGAGCCCACGTGTCGCAAATTATGGATTCATCGTTACAAACTCACGTGCTGTCTCACTGGGTCCGCGAAAAGGGCGCGTTTACGCTGGAAGAAGCGGTACATATGCTGACATCGGAACCGGCAGAAGCCTGGGGTTTTGAGGATCGTGGTTTGCTGAAAGAAGGTATGGCTGCGGACATTATTGTGTTTGACGCCGACCGGGTTGCACCGCTCATGCCGGAAGTAAGAACTGATCTACCGGCAGGCGCGAAACGGCTGGTACAAAAAGCTGAAGGTATTGCCTACTCTATCGTTAACGGAGAAGTGCTGATGCGTGATGGTGAGCACACTGGAGTCTATCCGGGCAAATTGCTGCGGGGGCCGCTGGCCAAAATCGGTCTGGCGACTGCCCAGGCGAGTTAGTTTGTTCCGTATGCCGTGATCTCACCCGGTCACCGGTTAGCACAGAAGGCAGCTCTATAATGGAGCTGCCTTTTTTGTTACCCGCCTGTTGGCGCGAGGCAAGCCCTGTCTTAACTTGACTTGCGGGCAATGCAAAACTGGTGGCGAATTTGGCGCAAGTTAGTTGTGTGAATGGATCACGTCAGATACGAGCCTGGAAATAGTCAGGACTACCCTGCAGGTCACAGCGGTACGTCTGGGTGGTAACCGGAGCCAGTGTATATATAAAAGTAAAAACAGGCATAAAGTGCACAGGCCTATATTCCTTTCTTGATTGACGCTGCGATCACCCAGAGGCCGGGAGTATAGATTGGGGCCGGGAATATCGGGGATTTTCCATTTGCCGCGGGGGGTGATTTACCGTGGTAAACAGCGAATGCGTAGTTTATGCTTCACGATATAGTAATTTTCACGGCCTTCTATTTGGCTTTCTGCTGAGCTTGGTGGAAGGGCGTCGGTCGTAGTATTCGTAGCACTGTCTGTCAGCTGTTTGTCGTCGCTTATCGATAATGTCGTTGGCCAGCGGGGCATTGCTAAGCACGGCGTTGGTCAGCAATTGGTTAGACCAGCAGAATAATCCAGGTGACCAGCAGAGTTTAGGTCTAGGCTGTGTCGCCATTGACATGAGTCGTCATTAATTAAAGTTAGCAATTTTCAGACTAGAAAAGATTGAAGAACAACTTGAGGAGAATATGACATGACGTACGATATTGTGATTAAAAATGGCACGGTAATAGACGGCACCGGCGCGCCCCGCTTTCAGGCCGATATTGGCATTGTCGATGGCAAGATTAAAACCATCGGCGTTGTTAATGGCGAGGCCAGGGAAACCATCGACGCCACGGGGCAGATAGTCTCCCCCGGTTTTATCGACGGTCACACCCACATGGATGCCCAGATTTCGTGGGATCCGCTGGGCACCTGCTCGGTGTGGCATGGCATAACCACCGTGGTGATGGGCAACTGTGGTTTTACGTTGGCGCCCTGTGCGGCGAAAGACAAACACCTGGTGGT
>JBFIEE010000117.1:0-2833 GCA_041603535.1 Porticoccaceae bacterium | reverse complement strand
GCTCTGTCGTTGCCTTACTATTCAAGTTGGCGAATGGCTCGGTGGGTGAAGCAACTGGCGGCGGATAAAGATATTACGCGAGTCGTTGTTTATTCGTCCGTGATGGCCCAGTACGTCTCTGGAGATTACGCAGCGTGCCTTAAAGTTGCTGATATGGTCGATGTCGATTCTGAAAAGTGGCGTGAATATGCCCAAAGGCAGCGTTTCCCGATGAACTGGGTTTACGCTCGTGAGGCAAGCTGTCTGCTTCGATTCGAGCAGACCGTAGCTAAAACGTTTGACCGCAGTTTGTTCGTTTCCACCGCCGAGGCCGATAAATTCAAAGAGTTGGCACCACAGTACGCTGACAGGATTAGTAGCTACAGCAACGGCGTTGACACGGATTATTTCTGTCCTGAGTGGGCCTGTCCATCACCCTACGAACAAAATGAAAGCGTCCTGGTGTTTACGGGCGCGATGGATTATTGGCCGAATATTGATGCCGTTACCTGGTTTGCAAAGCAGGTGTTTCCAGCGCTATACAATACCAACCCGCAACTACGGTTTTATATTGTCGGTAGCAACCCAACAGCGCAGGTCCGTGGTTTGGCGGACGGGCCCGGCGTGGTTGTCACCGGCGGTGTCCCCGATGTGCGTCCCTACCTGCGACATGGTCTGTTAGCTGTGGCGCCAATGCGCATTGCCCGGGGTATACAGAATAAGGTGCTTGAAGCCATGGCGATGGCGCTGCCCGTGATAGTCAGTGCACCGGCTCTCGAAGGCATTGACGCGGAGCATGGCAGGGACGTGCTGTTGGCCATGCAGATGGACGATTACGCAGCGCTGGTCGAGGATGTGCTGGCAGGGAAATATAGCTATATTGGCAGGCAGGCACGAGACAAGGTCAAGCAAAAGTTTAACTGGGGGCAAAATTTGCCGATAGTGGGTCGTTTGCTAGAGGGAGATACGCGCGAGCGTATTGAGGATAATGGAAGATAAAAATACCAAAGGGCAAACCGCGGTGAGCGACGATACTCCGGTGCATGTCGCTCGCCACCAGGATCGCATTGCGCGCCAATTCGACTGGCGCTATACCCTGGTGGCGCTGGGTTACTGCGTTGCTGTAACCGCTATCTTTTATCAAACCGCCTGGTCAATGGTGGCGATATGGTGGCGATCAGAGACCTTTGTTCACGGGTTCTTGATTGTGCCCATCGTTAGCTGGCTGATCTGGACCAGGCGAGACCAGCTTGCGGTGATCAGGCCCAGCCCTGAATATCGGGTAGTAATACTGTTGGTCGCTGCGGGTCTGTTCTGGTTGTTCGGCTATTTGATGCAGGCGTTGGTCATCCAGCAATTGGCTTTTGTGGCGCTTATCGTCAGTGGGTTGTGGCTGATACTTGGGTCAACCGTGGTCTGGACGATTGCCTTTCCACTGGCCTTTCTTTTCCTGGCAGTGCCCGTTGGTGAAGGGCTTATTCCGGTGCTAATGGAGTTTACGGCAAGCTTTACCGTAAGTTTGTTGAAACTTACCGGCATACCTGTTTATCGCGAAGGCATGTTTTTTTCCCTGCCCAGCGGCAATTGGTCGGTGGTGGAAGGTTGCAGTGGCGTCCGGTATTTAATCGCGTCGTTCACTCTGGGCTGCCTGTTTGCATACTTAACGTATCGCAGTTTGCTAAAGCGACTAATTTTTTTAGGCGCATCTATTATTGTTCCGATAGTCGCTAACGGTTTCAGAGCTTATATGATTGTCATGATTGGTCATGTTAGCGACATGAAGTTGGCAACTGGCGTCGATCACCTGATTTACGGCTGGGTATTTTTTGGCCTGGTGATGTTTATCCTGTTCGGTGTGGGCTCTATCTGGCGGGACCCTGATCCAGACCGAGTGATGCTGGACAGTAACGCCACATTGCAGGCTGAGAAAGGGGTGGCGAAAGGGTATGCACCTTTTTCTGTCGGCGCGCTTGCCCTGGTAACGGCGTTTATCTGGCCATTAACCGCCTATGTCCTTGAGCATCAGCAAACAGTAACTGCTGTGGCGCCGCTTACGGCACCAGCGGGGCGCGACGACTGGATGGCCATTGGCGAGCAATGGCAGTGGCGACCGGTGGTCAAGGGCGCTGATGGAGAAATGCAGCAGTTCTATCGCCGGGGTGATAATGCCAGTGAGGATGGTCATACGGTCGGCGTTTATATTGGGCAGTTTCTCGCACAGGATCAGGGTAAAGAGCTGATAAACAGCCAGAACGTCTTCGTTGTACAAAAATCGCCACACTGGCG
Source organism: Porticoccaceae bacterium (assembly GCA_041603535.1). GTDB lineage: Bacteria > Pseudomonadota > Gammaproteobacteria > Pseudomonadales > Porticoccaceae > HB2-32-21. The sequence continues at coordinate 568 of JBFIEE010000117.1, read as the reverse complement.
TCTAGCCTCAGAAGATAAAGTACTTGTTACCTTAAAGGGGAAGGCTGTCGAAGTTGATCGGGCGGTCGTGAAAGGCTCGGGTGTTCGTCTGATGGTGTTGCGGTGGTATCGCCTGGGCAATGACTACACCGCCAATCCCTATCTCGCCAAGTTGCGGGGCGGCCTGGCAAAGCTGACGTTTGCCAGGCAGGATTCCGCTTATATTACCGTTGCGCTCGCAGTCGAAGATGATCCGAAACAGTCTCTGGATATTCTGCGGGACTTTATTGAGGCAATGCTTCCGGCACTTGAAGGCAGTCTTGACCGTGTGGTGGGCGCAACCGGTGGGTGACGATACCGCGCGTACGCCGCCATTGGTCGCTCATGTGATATACGCCCTGGGTTCGGGGGGGCTTGAAAATGGCCTGGTTAATATTATCAATCGAACACCTCTGGACAGCTATCGGCACGTAATAATTTGCCTGACTCAGGCAGACGAATTTCAAAATCGCATCACCGTACCGGGTGTCGAGGTGATTGCACTGCTTAAGCGGCCAGGGCACGAACTGGGGGTGTACTGGCGTTTATG
>JBFIEE010000116.1:0-2861 GCA_041603535.1 Porticoccaceae bacterium | reverse complement strand
TTTGCCGCCAGTGGCTTTATGGCCAAACAAACGGGCCGGTATCACCCGAGTATTGTTGAACACCATCAGATCGCCGGGGTTCACCCGTTCCAGTAGCGACGGGAACAACCCATGTTCGATGGCGCCGGTTACCCCATCCAGCGCCAACAGGCGACTGTCCCGCCGCGCAGCGGGCGGCTGCCGGGCAATCAGGTGATCGGGTAATTCGTAGGTGAACTGGTCGCGCCGCATGAAAGATTGGCCGTGATGATCCCGAAAAAGGCGCAAGGTTAGCCCAAATCAGTGTAATTACCAAACCTCTGAGCCTATGACTGGCAAGTGTTTCACACCCTTTTTTCAGCACAGTGTACCGTGCGAGTTGACCGACACCGGACCGCTGCTATAATCCCCGCCCTGTGCCAGAGTGGTGAAATTGGTAGACACACGGGATTCAAAATCCCGCGCCCTTAAAAGCGTGCCGGTTCGAGTCCGGCCTCTGGTACCACCTCAAAGACCAGCTATAAATACTACTTAATATAATCAGATTTAAAGCTGACCAGAAAAACAAAGCGCGGGATGCGGGGCATAACGTTATGTTTTGGGGCCTATTTATAACACTCGAACATGGGCTTATAAGGAATCAAGGAGTCCGTGTCCATATATGGCCCTTTGATTGTCGGTGTATGCGTGTGTCTTTTTACGAGCCATTTCGAGCACCTCCATATAGGCTATCTAACTATATAGGGTGTCTACGGGTTGTGGGCAACACAGCCACATAACGCCAATGTAATTTTCCGAGCGTAGCGAAATCAAATTGACATTTTTGTTAAGCATTTTCAAATTCAAACTTCCAGCGACCACATTTTCCAAGAATATCACCGATTAGGGTCCATTTAGTTTGTTCTTCATTTGTAGCACCAAAAAAATATATCTCACCCACGTTTAACGCAGGAATGTTTAGGGCGGAAAAATCTATTCTAGTTTTTCTATTTATTTTAATTCCAATGATTAAATCCGAAGAATCAGTATATTTTTTTTCTAAACTGTTAATAATACTTTGTAGATTTCCATTGGGATTATTTATTTCTGGAACCAACTCTTTCATTTGAACGGGCGCAAAGTGTTGGATATCGCCTTCATTCCATCTAAATACCGAGTCATAATCTGACGACTCTACCTTGCTAAAGTACATATCTAACCCCATAATCGAAGACAACAATGCACACAAAACAGCTGCATCCCAAGCTTCCCTTTCTGGTCTTAATTTATTAGTCCTAAGGTTTTTAACCGTATCTGGTAAATTAGATTTAGTGACTAGCTTTCGTACTTCCTGAAGCCTAGGCAAGACAACCTTCGGATCAAAATACTCATATTTTTTCCATTCAAAAGGCACTTTGCTCATTTTAGATACCATACGTTGAAGCTATGCGGTGCAAACGAAGCGCAGCGTAATTCGCATCCGAATGAGTGCCCTGTTAGGCGCTGTACCATTGCAGCCATAAAGCTTATTGGCCCAGCGCCGATAGTTACCCCTGCATTTTTTAGTTTTCAAACTTCGGCGTTTCACGTTTTTGCCGCGCTTCGAGTGCGATTTTAACATCGTCGGACATTAGCATTCCGGCATTCCAGGTGGCGATCTGGTTAAGGCCGTCGGCGACGCTGTGATCGCGGGAATGCAGAATTATCTGCTTGCTACCGCGAATACTCAGGGGCGACTTGGCGGCAATGGTAGCGGCAATGGCAAGCACCTGCGCCAGCATGCTGTCCTGGTCGGCAAAACATTGGTTGGCCAAACCGATTTTCGCCGCCTCGCTGCCACTAACATCCCGCCCGGTGTAGGCCAGCTCGCGCATCACACCGTCGCCAATCAGGCGCGGCAGACGTTGCATGGTGCCGACATCTGCCACCATGCCGATGTCGATTTCCTTGATGGAAAATATGGCGTTTTCGGTGCAGTAACGCATATCGCAGGCGGTCACCAAATCTACGCCACCGCCCACACAGGCGCCGTGAATGGCGGCGAGCACCGGTTTGCGGCATTGTTCGATGGCGCTAATGCGACCCTGTAACCAGAGAATGTCTTCGCGCAGCGCCTCACTTTTGCGCGCGCCGCAGGTTGGCGAATCGTCCAGCAGCTCACCGAGCATGGCGAGATCGATACCCGCGCAAAAATTTTTGCCCTTGCCACTCAGCACTACCACCCGTACTTCCGGCGTGCTGTCGGCCCATTGCATGGCCTCCCCCAGCTCCCGCCACAGCGCACGGTTCATGGCGTTGGCGCGCTCCGGCCGATTCAGTTGCAGGTGGGCTATATTGTTTTGTAATTCCAGTGACAGCGTGGTGTATGCGGGAAGCATCGGTAGTTCCTCCGGCGGGCATGGTGCTTTCGGTTAGTTAACACATCCTATTATGACCCAAAATCAAGCCTGACAGGTCTCGCAATTCATGAGGCGTCTGCCAGTTAAACACAGGGCAGATAGTGAGGCATTAGAAAAAATATATTCGCACCCGCACATTGCCCACAACCCGGACAGATACCAGGGCAGATACTATGTCCAGATACGATGTGCGGACAATAAAAAAAGGTGCCGGCTTTGTGCGCGACACCTTTTCAGATCTGATGATTAAATCATGTCATACGCTTTTGAATGCGTTACTTACCCGCCCTGCTGCCGGGATACCCCTCTGGCGCGAGGCGCACATGCTGAATCAACAGCCCGCCACCTTCCCGCGGCGCAACCCAGATCTCTTCGAGTTTTCCGCGATGGACCAGTACGCCCACGGGCCCCGCGCCATTTTTATTACAGCCCTTTCCAGGTGGTGCGTTACAACCGCCGCCACTACCATCTCCACCCGGCGGAGTCGTCCCACTGTCGTCGTAG
>JBFIEE010000115.1:0-2871 GCA_041603535.1 Porticoccaceae bacterium | reverse complement strand
GTAGAGAACCTCGGTGTTGTATTTTTTCATTTCCGGGACATTGATTTCTGTGCTGGCGTCTTTGCCAGAAACTACAGCTTCATTGGTTTCCGGGTCGGTGAGGGCATAGGCCATCCGTTTGGTGGCTGCCTTGGAATTGTAGCCCGCCGGGAACATCCACTCGGGCCGTGCAAAGGCCGGCTGTCCACCGCCATAAACATAGTTTTTGCCGAGTTCGTAGGCTTCTTCATCGGTATCCGCACAAACGACTTTCTGCAGGTAGCCAAAACATTCTGGCCCAGCCTGAAAACCTTCCTGTTCCGCCGTATCGGCATACAGATTCCACATTTCCACGGTGGGCGCCAGGAATGTCGCCAGGGCAAAATACGTATAGCGATTGCGCGCTGCGAACTGAGCCGTTTCGGGGCTGACCAGGCTGGGTATCCAGGTTTCGGGGATGGGTTTCTGGATGGGTTTTACCCAGGGATTGACGTGGCGATATTCGTAATGTTTGCCTTCATAACGCCAGGGTCCGTCTTTGCTCCAGGCCTGCAAGATAAAGTCATGGGCTTCGTCGAAACGTTCGCGGTTATAGGTCGGATTAATATTATTGGCCAGTTGCTCACAACCCGCGCCGCGTACCCAACCGGTAATGAGCCGACCGCCAGAGATCATATCAATCGTTGCCAGCTCTTCGGCGAGCCGCAACGGATCGGCCACGGGCAATGGATTACCCATTAAGGCGATTTTCACCTTTTTGGTGATTCGCGCAAGAATAGCCGCTTCTACGTCCATTACGCCACCCATCGTAAAGGGATTGGCGTGGTGTTCGTTGAGCATGACGCCATCAAAGCCCAGCTCTTCGGCATAGAGTTTTTCGTCAAAGTAACGATTGAACAACGCGCCGCCCTTCACCGGGTCGAGAAATTTATTGGACACCCCAAAAAAACTGGAATTTTTGATCACTTCTGCTTCGGGAACATGGGCGTAGGGCCGTTCGGTAAATGTTGTGATATGCATAATCTACTCTCCTGAATCTGATATCTATATTGTTGGCAAAGCCTGCGACGCCGGGAGGCCGTTAAGACAAAAACGCCTGCATCTGGGCGAGAAATTTATCTGTCTGCTCTATTTCCGGTCGATGACCGCAGCCCGCAAAGGTCACCACTTTAGAACCAGCAATAGCTTGTCGATATACATCCGCGACGCTGTACGGAACTATCTTATCGTCATCGCCCCACAGGATCTGCGTGGGTAGATTTTTCACTAAACCCAGGCGCTGACGGAGCGCGGGATTATTCATGAATGGCTGCCAGGCAAAACGGGCGCTCTCGGCCGTGGCATCCTGAAAGCGCTCAAATTGCTCCGGTGTAACATCACCACCAAAAATGTCTGCGAATTCTGGCGTGGCAGCTGCGTTGTTAACGCTCAAGGCCAGATATTGCGCGGTGGTGTAGTAGTAGATATCAGCAATTTCTCCGGTCGGTGGCTTGATACCCATTGGCGCCACCAGTGTCATGGAGGAAAATTGCGCCGGATTTTGCGCCGCCATCTCCGCGGCAATCCAGCCGCCCAGGCTAAAGCCAATCACATCCGCGCCCACCCAGCCCTGGTCAACCATGACCTGGGCGTAGTAATTAGCCAGATCACCGATGCTCAATGCCCAGCTAATCCGCGGCGATACGCCAAAACCCGGGTGCTGCGGCGTGATTACAGTGTGCGTTTTAGCTAATGACTGTTTCCACTTAAGCCAGCCTGGATCGCCCAGTTCTTCGCTCAATACCAGCAGTCGCTTGCCGCTGCCGCCTTCAGTAAACGTTAATTCAGAACCGGCTGTGGTAACGGTTCGTTCGGTGCATTCAATAGTCACTAATACCCTCCTCTCATTAAAGTCTTGTTAGTTTGTCAATTCACCAGATTCCGTCACGGCACGTATATCGTCTAGGCCCTCGGCCAGCGCTTGCCCGACAACGAAAATTGCGTCGCTAGGCTGCGCTCTTTTTGTACTCCCATTTTTTAAGGGCTGGCAGCGCCTGCTCGGCAAACAGCGTCATGCTCTGCTTGGCGTAGCCATAGTCCATGCCGGCGTAGGTAAAGAAACAGTTCAGTTCAAGGGGGCCGACAATATCTTCGATGCCCCTGAGTTTTTGCAAACATTGATCAGGCGTGCCGTAAATCTGCTGTTCGACATACTGCTCGGTGACGCGATCGGCATTTTCCCGCATCGCAACGGCAGAACGACCGTAGTGCTCGTAACCCTTGATGCCGTCAAAATGCTCGCCTTTCATTTCATAGTGCTGCATCGCCGACTCCCAGTAGTCGCCCATGTATTTGTAAGCCATATCTTTGGCGCGAGCGGGATCCTTGTCACAGTAGACAAAAATATTCGCCGACGTGGGCGGCGCGGGTCGCTTGTGTTCTTTCACGAATAACTCTCGGTACAACTGAATATCCTTGGCGCGCTGCTTCCAGGGACCCACCGCAAAGGTCATCATGGTGCCACCCAGCCGGGCGGCATGGGGCACAGTATCCGGTGACATGGACACAATATAGGTACGATCTTTATAGCTTCTGACCGGTTTGGGACGGATGTCTACCTTTATCTGATCAAAATATTCACCGTGATGCTCCGCCATCACACCGGTTTCCAGAGCATTGAGGATCATCGGTGCCGCTTCGTTAAAGCGATCGCGCGAAGATGCCATATCAACGCCAAACCCGTCGTACTCCACCCGGCCCAAACCACGACCCAATCCAACAATCACCCGTCCGTTAGACAGGTTATCGAGCATCGAAAGATCCGTCGCAATGCGCAGCGGATCTTTATGCCAGGGCAGGATCAGTGCCGCCGTACCCAGTTTGATGGTGCTGGTGATCGCCGCCATATAGGTG
>JBFIEE010000114.1:0-3090 GCA_041603535.1 Porticoccaceae bacterium | reverse complement strand
GATAAAAACTACATCGAGCATAGGGGTCAGGTCGATTTGCGATTCTTCTTCTGGTCTGCGTCTGCCAATAGCCATAGCTAAATATCTTTATCGTTATTTAAGTTAATTTTCAACAGTGTAAGTCTAACGTTTTTACCGTCATTAGCAAGGCTGTCACTAAAGTGTAGTTGGCCGATACCCATTAGGTGCCGAGCAGAAATAAGTTTATGTTCAAGGGTTGGCAATAAAGGTTATGTCAGGTAGCATACATACTCCGAAGGAATGGTAACTATAACCATAAAATATCAAATAGGGTTTTCCCGTGCTCTAAGGCCCTGGGCGCTGTGTTTTACATTGTGCGTTTGTGATCAGAAAAAACTGTAATCAAAAGATCTCTATTAGGACGATTAGCGATAATAAATAACGATACAAGAGGATATGTGCATGATGACCTTACTCAAAATAAGGCCCCTGGTGGCTATTGTTGTAACTGTTTCGGGCATTACTTGCTGGGGCGCTGCCTGGGGGGCTGATGAGCCGCCTGTTGCCGCCCCGAAAAACCCGAAAGGTACCGCCGCTCTTTTAATGGAGGAGGTCGTCACCACCTCTCGTAAACAGACTAAGGCGGAACAGGTTCAGGATGTACCAATAGCGATGACCGCTTACAGTGGGGAGCAGCTGGATGCATTGCAGGTACGCAACGTCGAGGAATTGTCCTTTTCCATGCCCAATGTGCAGCTGGATTCGGTGGGTACCACCCGAGGTACAGCAAATTTCTCGATACGTGGCCAGGGCATCAACAGCTCTATTCCGTCGGTCGATCCAACCATCGGGGTATTTGTAGATGGCATGTACCTGGGTATGAGTCATGGCGCTCTTTATGACACATATGATCTAGAAGGTATGGAAGTGCTGCGCGGGCCGCAAGGTGTGTTATTTGGCCGCAATGTAACTGGCGGCGCGGTGGTAATGAGAACGCGTCGACCAAGCCACGATTTTAGTTTTAAAGCCAAGGCGAGTGTCACCGATGACAATGATCAGGTTTATGGCATGGTAGCCACCGGCTCTCTTATACCAGATGTATTGGCAGGCAAAATTTCCGTCTATGGCCGAGACGACGCTGGCTATTTTGATGATGTCACTACTGGCAACGACGACTTTGGTGAGGCGGAAACTTATATCATTCGGCCTGCGGTAACCTGGACCCCCACTGAAAATCTGGACACGACACTCATTTATGAGCGGGGCGAGGACAGGGGTGATCAGGCAATACCCTACAATTCGCTCAATCCGGTAGGTGATTTCAAAGTAGCGACCCATAGTAATCCTGATGACGAAGTCGGTCAGTTCAATAACTCTCGGTGGTTCCATGTTATATCTGACACCAATTATCAGGTTGATTTTGGCGGCGGCACCATCACTAATATTATGACTTACCGGGAGGTGGACGAAGAGTCAGATGGTGACCTGGATGGAACCGATTTATTCGGCTACGAATTTCACACAGGGGCAAAGATCAATCAGAATCAGTTCAGCGAGGAGCTGCGCTACGCCGGAAATTTCCTGGACGACAGGCTAGCGCTCACCGTGGGTGGCTACTACTTTAGCCAAAACATATCCATGGCGGGTTATCGCACCCTGGATTTCAGGGCCATCGGCGGGGGCAACACGCCGCGTTTTACCTACGGTGGAGAGCTGGATCATAAAACCTGGGGTGTCTTCGGCAATGGGGACTACAAGCTCTATGACAATCTGACTGTGTCACTTGGGCTGCGTTATACCTACGAAGAAAAAGATGTGGAAGCGGCCATCGCCACCCTGGCCACGCCGGGTGATCTGCCGGAGGGCCTTTTTTTGGGCGGTTGCCGATTTGAACCGCAGATAAAATGTGGGCCTGATTTCGTTGACGACGACGACTGGTCTGTGTGGATACCCAGGGTCGGTTTTCAATACTATTACAACGACAGCTCCCATATTTATTTTAGCTTTTCCAAAGGGTTTAGGAGTGGCGGTTATAACATCCGAAATACAGCATCCAGACAGGTGCCTGGCCCATGGGATGAAGAGAGTCAAAACACCTGGGAACTGGGTATGAAGACGGAATGGGATGAGGGCCGTGTACGTTTGAATACGGCTGTTTTCCTCAACCAGGTGAAAGACATGATTCGGGAGGTTATTTTCAACGACGCGAATAACAATACCATTCAGCAAATTGCCAATACTGCTGATGCCGATATCACAGGCATCGAAGTCGATTTGAACTGGCTAGCGACAGATAATTTGTTGCTGTTCGCCAATGTTGGCTATCTTGATGGTGAGTACAAAAAGGTAGATGCCGACCTTAGTGGTGACGGAGTGGTGGACGCCAAAGATAAAAACCTTGTTTTGCCTCGACTATCGCGCTGGACCGGTAGTGTTGGGGGTAGCTACGATATACCTGTAAACTCAGGTCTTATCTCCACACGCCTTGCCTATAGTCACCGTACAGCAGGTTTCTTTAGCGATTCAAACATTGATGATCTATCCTCTCATGACGAGCTCACGGCGGGCGTTTCGTTTACCACTCTCGATGGCAAATGGAAAGCGAGTCTGTTTGGAAAGAATTTGCTTGATCAGGTGCAGCGGGTAACGCAGTTTTCGCTGCCCGGAAGTGTTGCAGCCTTTGCTCCTATCAAGAAAGGCAGAGTGATTGGCGTGGAGCTGGAGTACCAGTACTGAGTGCATTAATGCACAAGTGTCGGTCAAGGCGTGTCGGTTGACCCAATAAAAAACCTCGCTACAGCGGGGTTTTTTATTGGTGATTAGCAAGGGGGTAGCGGTCTGAGGGTGATATGGGGAAACTTACGATATCAATGAGTTTCTAAGTTGTGTAAAAAAGCCTTTGTAGTAATCAGGTCAAGCGTGTAGTCGATCCAGCGCCAGTGCCAAAAATGTACTTCCCTGGATTGGATCACTACCCCCGTGCGCCTAGTTTAGGCGGGTGCCCTGGCGACGTCTTCGCGCATGGTTTTTGCCGCACACCAGTAATGGAAAGTCGCCCACAGTGGCGTGACGAAGCCAAAAATTAATAAAGAGTAACGCAGTGACTCGATACCAAAGCGCGGCGCTAGT
>JBFIEE010000113.1:0-3186 GCA_041603535.1 Porticoccaceae bacterium | reverse complement strand
ATCAAAAAAAATTACACCGGCCGCCAGGGCGGCTTCAAAATGTTCACGAGCGGCCTGAGTATCAAGTGTCCACTCACGCCAGTCGCCTTCGCCGTAACTCATGCAGCCCAGGCATATACGTGATACGGTCAGGCCGCTATTGCCCAGTTTGGTATATTCCATCGCTACCTCCTGCCACACGGCTTGTCGATGATGGTAAATTTGCCGGATCCCGGTGGCCGTGCTATCTACTATAGACATTTTTCGACGAAAAGCTGGCTCAGCTGTCTGAATTTAACCATAACACCCGTAGAAGGAGAGACATGCCATGGCATCAGTCATGATCAAGAGAGATATCAAAGCGCCCGCTCGGGAGGTCTGGACATTGCTGTCCGACTTCGGTGGGATTGGCAATATCATGAGGGGTATGGGCCCCGACGATTTGACCATGGAGGGCGAAGGGCTATTGGCGGTGCGCACCATTAAAACGCCAACCGGCACGGTGAAAGAGCGCTGCGAAGCCCTGGACGAAGCAAACATGATGATGAGTTATTCCATTTTGGGCGATGCGCCATTGCCGATAACCCACTACCTGTCCACGTTCCGGGTTTTCGAAACCGGTCCGCAAAGCTGCCGCGTTGAGTGGGGTAGCAGCTTTCAGCCCGATGGCACGGTGCCGTTGGCAGAGGTCGAGCCGATGATTGAGGCGATCTACAAAAGCGGCATCATCGGGACGCAGAAGAAGTTGGGCGTGTTCGAAAAAATTGCTGGTTAAACAACTTTGGCAGGGATGCTAGGATGAGCGTGTACTCGACTGGCAGCGATTTTGCCGGTCGATGATATTGCTGATTACAGGTTGCTTCGTCCATGATTATTCGTATTCGACACTGCATAAAAACTGGGCTGTTGGTCGGTTTTATCTGGTGCATTAATGTAACGGCAACGGCGGGCGGCGATTCCGCCTGGCACGCGCCGGCTGTCGAAGCAGAAAAAATAAACCCCGTCCGCTACGACGTCGAATCCGTCACCGTTGGCAAACAGCTCTTTGCCGACCACTGTCAGGCGTGTCACGGCTACTGGGGCGAAGGCAATGGCGTTATTGGTCTGACGTTGAATAATCAGCCCGCCAACCTCCTACGCATCGCTGGCAGGCAATCCCCAGGCGCCTTTGCCTGGAAAATTGCCACGGGCAGAAACGTAATGCCAGCGTTTCGTGATGTGCTTTCAGAAGAACAAATCTGGCATGTGGTCAACTTCATTACATCGCTGGAAAACGAAATCGGTTCTGCAGGGCAGACGGCGATTATTCGACGCTGTGCTACCTGCCACGGTCTCGAAGGCAGGGCAGTCTATTCGGAGTGGCCGGACCTCGGCGCTATGAGTCAGGAAGACATTGAACGGAAACTGTACGCGCATCGCAGTGGGGTGATTGATGACAGTACCATGTCAAAAGTTACTGTTGATCTGACTGATGATGAGATAAAGGAAGCCGCTCGCTATTACTCATCCTTAAAGGATCAGCAGCCGTAAGCTCGGCGATTGATCTAGCCCGGGTTTCTCGCAACGGCAGAACCGGGGATGGCTTTTTGTCCCCGGTTCTTTTTACAGAAAAATTTTACTCTTTCCGATAGTTTCGTCTTTTGGCTTGGGGAATACCTGGCGGCAACTTTCGGTGCCGCAGTCGGCGTGTCGTTTGTGGTGAGCTTTTCAGCACCTGGCCCATACGACAAGAAAATCTGGCTAAATTTTTCATAATAAAATTAATCTCCGAGCTGAGTTAGGTGTTGCTATGGCCCTGGAAATAACGCTAGTCTTACGGGCGAAAAAGTTTGTTTAGTCAATGTGTTACGGTGCTGGCAGTGCTTTAGATGACGGCTAGCACACATTAATAATAGTGCGCAATATCTGTTTCGGACAAGACGGGTTCAGGTAACGCAGTTGACGCTAAATTGGGTATTGTCAGTTCAAAATTCTGCTCAAATAGCAGGATTTTCAAAAATCGGATTTGTAAAAATATCAGGGTCGTTATGTCGGGTAATGAGCGTTTAGGATCGGGTAGTTTATTTGCGGTAAGCCTCTTCGTGTTGTTGAGTCTGAACGCTTACGGATCGGTAGCGAGTACAGAGGAGGGTCGCTTGACGGTAAAACGTCAGGTTGTTAACGATCTAAAATCAATGTTTGCAACCGTGCAGACCGTTGATGTAACCCAGGCCCGGGCGAGAATCGGCGGCACCCTTGTTGAGCTCTCGCTTGATGAAGGCGATATGGTCATCGCTGGGCAAAAACTGGCGCGCGTCCGTGACGCTAAACAGCCCTTGCAGATTGCCGCTATAGCCTCAAAGTTGCAGTCACTCGAAGCGCAGCTGCAGTTGGCCGAAACCACGTTGGAACGCTATTCGAAGCTGTATGCGTTGGGCAAGATCAGTCAGTCAGCGCTAGATGAAGCAAAAACCCAGGTCGATGTGGTAACTGGGGACATTGCAGCAATCAAGTCGGACAAGGCTGTCGTCCGTGAATCGCAAATTGAAGGTGATATCCTGGCGCCCGCCAGTGGTCGCGTGCTTAAGGTGCACGTGACACAGGGCGCTGTCCTGCTCGCCGGAGAGGTAATTGCCGAGATAGCGGCGGAGAATTATGTGCTGCGACTGCTGTTGCCAGAGCGTCATGCGCGGTTTATCAGGCTGGGGGACACGGTGCTGGTTGGTGAACGGGGGATGCTTGAAAGTGGCTTTCTGGGTGGGGGTGATTCAGGAGAGAAGCGGGTAGTTGGCGAAGGGGCACAAAGCGGCAGCCCCCACAAAGAGGGTGTCATCTCCCAGGTTTATCCGGAGCTCGCCAATGGCCGTGTTGTCGCGGATGTCGTGGTCGAGGGGCTTGGCAATTTTTTTGTTGGTGAGCGTGCACGCGTCTGGGTGGCGACGGATCAACGGCAGGCCTTCATAATTGAGAGTGAGTACATTCATCGTCGTTACGGCCTCAGTTACGTGTATCTGGCCGATGGCGGTGAGGTGGTGGTGCAGCCTGGTCAGGCTATGGCGGGTGGAATTGAAATACTGTCGGGTTTGCGTGATGGCGATGTGCTCGTTAAAGAGCGCGGGCAATCCGTCATCGCAACAAGCAAAGCGGTAGACTGAACGTGTCCCTGGGTGTAGCGGGGCGCCTGAGTCAGGCTTTCATTCAATCAGCGTTAACCCCGTTGATTCTGGT
>JBFIEE010000112.1:0-3232 GCA_041603535.1 Porticoccaceae bacterium | reverse complement strand
GGGTCGGGATCATGTACTAACGGTACCGACGGACGTGGCTGATTTTTCCGGGGTAGTGAACCTCAAAAACTGTGCTTTAGACACCTTTGGCCAGGTGAACGTCCTAATGAACAACGCAGGTATTGCCTTGCGTGCCAACACCTGGCGTGACTACGCTAACTGGCAGAAAATACTCCATGTTAATTTGTGGGGAGTGATCAATGGTGTCCATGCTTTTACCCAGGCGATGATCGACCAGGATTTACCCGCCTGCATTATCAATACCGGTTCCAAGCAGGGCATTACGTGCCCGCCGGGCAATACCGCCTACAACATTTCCAAAGCGGGCGTAAAAGCCCTGACCGAAGGCCTACAGCATGAGCTGCGCAATACCGACGGCTGCCAGGTGACCGCGCACTTGCTGGTGCCTGGGTTTACCTATACGGGTATGGTGCGGGCGCACGCGGCTGAAAAGCCGGCCGGCGCCTGGTTGCCGGAGCAACTGGTCGATTATTTATTTACCAGGCTGGGTAACGGCGATTTTTATATTATTTGCCCGGATAACGATGTCAGCGAAGCGCTCGACCGTAAACGTATTCTCTGGGCTGCCGGCGATCTGGCGGAAAATCGGCCGCCGCTATCGCGATGGCACGAAGATTTTATAAGCGCATTTGAAGAATACATGAAGAAGTAGCGCGTCCGTCGGCTAAGCGAGACAGCCATCTCATTAAAAGTGCCGGTTCAAGGTTCCACCAGAGCACTAAAAGTTATTTGATCTTGCCGACGATCGGTGTTTAGATTTTTGGCTACAAGTTAATCACCATAATTACAAATACATATAACTGATACAGGAGGATAGGCATGCCTACCCAAAAATTTCCACCCATGACCAAGGATTTCCCCAGTTTCGACTGTGACGCTCATGTTGCTGAGCCCGCACGTATCTGGGAGCTAGCCAAAGAAAACCTCAGTAAAGATGAGCTCGATGCTTTGAAGCAGGCGATGTGGCTTGATTCGGAGACCAATCAACTGTCGGTTAACGGTGTTGTCGGTGCTGGTATCCGCTCCAACGAGGGGGCGGGCGCTGCGGGCGCTATGAACCTTATTTCGGTGGCTGGGCCGGGTATGAAGCACCCCATTCAGCGCGCCCTCAACGTGCGTAATTTACGCAAGGAGACGGCGCTAACCAAAGCGCAGTCGGCTTATGTTGATCATAGGGGTGCCTATGAGCCGAAAGCGCGTTTAAAGGATATGGATACCCAGGGTATTGATCAGGTGATGATTATACCATCGGATATCGACACCTATCCCTGGATACAGGATGGCCGGGGTGCGGCGGCACTGTGCAAGGCCTATAACGATTGGGCCTGGGACTACTGCCAGGAAGATCCCGAACGGATATTTTTTGCCGCGCTACTGCCGTTGCAGGACACCCGGCTGGCAGTGCGAGAGCTCCATCGGGTGGCCGATAAAGGCTGTCGGGTTGGCCTGGTACGGCCCATCGATGCCATGGGCAATTATCCTTTGCAGCCCAAGTACGAGCCGCTGTGGCGAGCGATGGAGGAAACTGGTGTGGTTTATGGCATGCATCCGTTTCCAGCCCTGGGTTCGCTCAAGCCACCCGGCTATACAGAGCAACACTCAGCCTCCGAGCTCATCAACAAGACGGTGGTGTCTGCGGGTATTCCCCACGGCTTCCTCACCAACGTGCAGAACTTTCAGTCCGAGGCCTCCCTCTGGGTGGTGTCGGCTTTGTTCTCGGGCCTCTTCGAGCGTTTCCCGAAACTGAATGCCGCGGTGTTTGAGGCCTCATCTACCTGGTTGAGTTTTGTGCTCGATGAGTGCGACAAGTATTACAAACTGTACAGAAACGAGCGCACCATGCGGCCGCTCAAACAGTTACCCAGCGAGACTTTCTTCGAGCACTGCGTGACGGGTTTTGAGGGTGATGAGGCGCCGCCCTCGCGGATGCCTGAGTTTTACGAGGATATTCTGGTCTGGTCTTCTGATGTTTACCACCACGATGGTGACGATGTCTGGCGCGCCATGGAAACCATGCAGGGCGCCAATTTATCCAGGGAACGCCAGGCCAAGTTTCTCGGGGGTAATGCCCGCCGCGCCTATAATATCCCCGAGCCTAAAAATTTTATCCGTGAGCGCCAGACCGAAATCGAACGCCCGGACTGGTGGCCGACTCAGGAAGAAATAGATTATGCCATGACACCGGAAGCCGGTGTTTCACCGTACGCCAGGGCGCTGAATGAGAGCAAAGCCAGTGCTTCGAAATCACGGGCTTCGTCGGCTCCCCAAAGCGCTGCGAAACTGGTTGCCGGAGGTGCAGAATAATGTCCTCTAGCAATGGCAAGGCCTCTAATGGAAAGCAAAAATCATTTTCAGTGCTAGACAGCGATTCGCACATCGTTGAAACGCAGGATATCTGGACAAAATATCTCGATCCTGAATACCGCACTTTGGGTAAATTTGCCCTGTGGCGAGAGGAGGGTAAGACCAACTCCTACCTTAAAGTGAATGGCAAAATCTTTAGGGACACTATGAATACCAACATACCCCGCCATGCCATCTGGCAACCGGGCATGACCTGGGATGATGTGGGTAATCTCGATCCCGATGTCCGTCACGATAAGACTCAGGGCGCGTCGGATCCGCAGGCTCGATTGAAAGATATGGATGCCATGGGGATCGATCAAACGGTGTTGTACCCCACCTGGTTTGCGGAAGGTTTTCATTTGATCGAAGACCCGGATGTGGCCTACGCCCTGGCTCGTGCTTACAACGACTGGATGGCGGATTTTTGTGGGGCTGCGCCAGAGCGCTTGTTTGCTGTCGCCATGATCCCCTTGCAAAACCTCGATTTTGCCCGCGAAGAGCTGCAACGCATTAAACAGATACCCTGCTTTAAGGGCGCTTTTATACGCCCGATGTTTATCGAAGATCGCTATTTTACCCACCCCTATTACGACCCATTGTGGGCGGCGTTGGAAGAGCTGGAGGTTACCGCGGCGGTGCACCCGGCCAATGGTTGGTGGAATCCAGAGTGGACCTCTCATGGCCAGTTTATGGAGAAGATGAAAACTAGATTAACCAAAGCCACCTTATTGGCTGAAGCTGGCGGTGGACCGGATGCCGGTGGCGGTAATGGCGGCAACCTGGGTTTTCTGGCGGCCGGTGATTTGGGGCACCCTATGTCCCAGGTTATTTCGCCGTGGCTGGATAACCACATGTTTGTTGGTGC
>JBFIEE010000111.1:0-3307 GCA_041603535.1 Porticoccaceae bacterium | reverse complement strand
GAAAAGCGCCACGCTGCCGGACTCATGCGCGTCAATCACAGTGGCGAAGTATGCGCGCAGGCGCTCTATCAGGGACAGGCCTTAACCGCTAAGTTACCGACGACTAGACAAACCATGGAGCAGGCCGCCACCGAGGAGGGCGATCATCTGGCCTGGTGTGAGCAGCGGCTCACCGAGCTGGACAGCCAGCCCAGTCGGCTCAATGGACTCTGGTACGCCCTGTCCTTCGGGCTCGGCGCGGGCGCGGGCTTGCTGAGCGACCGCTTAAGCCTGGGTTTTGTCGCCGCTACCGAGCAACAGGTTTGTCGTCATCTTGAAAAACACCTGGTCAAATTACCACCCGCCGACACAAAAAGCCGCGCGGTGGTGGAAGAAATGCTCGTCGACGAACAACGACATGCCATCTCGGCACTCAATGCTGGCGGCTGGCCTTTCCCGCGTCCGGCGACGCAGGCGATGTCGGTCGTCGCCAAGATCATGACGGCATCAAGTTATCGAGTTTAAAGGCCAGGCACTGGCAAAGGTGCGGCGGCTGTGCGTTGACTCAAATACCAAATTTTGTGGAACAGAATACGGCGGCCGCGGATGCTGAGCGCCAGCGCACTACCGACCGCGCTCTTCCCTGATACCCTGAACTATGTCGAGCACCTTAGCTTTTACCCAATTATGCAGCGGGGAGTTGATGGTGCGCCGATGCTGTACCAGTGCGGCCGGAATAACGGGGTCATGCTCAAGGCCATCAGGGTAGGGCTTGCGCACAATTTCATAAAACTCGCCTTCCTGTTTGAGATCATCCATGGTGGCTAACATCAGGCAGTCGGTTGATCGCAAAGTATCCAGTGCTGTCATTAGCTGATCAGTTACCAAAGCTTTTTTCCTGACGTAGCCAAGCCTGGCCACGGTGCGATCAAACCTGCTCTCCGTCAACGGCGAAACCCGCTCCGAAATCAGCAAGTAATATTGCACAAAAGGATATTCCAGGAGCTCTTCAAGCGAGGGCGTTTTATTGGCCAGGGGATGACCCCGACGCATCCATACTGCAGGCGTGAAATTGCCCAGCGGCGTCATCACGAAATCCCGCGACATGGTTTTCTCGACCTGTAAAATAAAGTCTATCTCGCCAGATTCCAGCTCCTGTGCAGAGCTGTCACTAATATTGGAAAGCGCCAGTCCGATGCCCGGCGCTTCAGCCCGTAATATGCAGGTAAGTTCGGGGATCAATTGCACGGCCATAAACTCCGGCGCAACAAGCTGAACCGAGCCTTCATAACTGGCAGGGTTAAAGTCCACATTTTCGAGCATTGTCGACACATTGTTAAGCAGTGCCGGAAGCGCCTGGGCAACTTCCAGCGCCCGGGGCGTTGGCACCAGCCCCCTGCCACTGCGTGTAAACAGTGGATCATCAAAGAGTATGCGCAGGCGCGACAAGGTCTTACTCATCGCAGGTTGCGTGACGAAAAGTCGGTGAGCGGAACGCGTTACGTTGCGCTCCTCAAGCAGCACGTGGAGCGCGACAAGCAGATTCAGGTCTATGCGTGAAAGGGAATCTATAGGCATCGGATAAGTAACGGTTATGTTATTTTTGCCGATTATACATCGCAATTATGTGGTCGCAACCACCAACTAACCGCAATTTTTGACCGATTGTCACTCGACCGAGCTATCGGTGCGTCTGCTCCCGCCGCCGCCGTCCATTAGCACATATTGCGCGGAGACGACGACACCCATGTGCTGATCACTTCAACCCCTGGCCGGAGGGTTTAATATAAAAATAATCAATAGTTATCATTTATATTAAAAGAATACATTTTAATTATGTTATCTGACGCACTATAGTGCAATCCGTAGTTGACGAGATGTGGACCTAGGAGCCTTCGTCAACGCTAGTACCTCCTAACCCCCCTGTATCATACTTTTCGGGGAGCGCAAGCTCCCCGTTTTTTTTGGCCTGTTCAAAACAACCTTTACAGCCTCCATCTCGACCCAGATGTTCGTTCTGCGCCCTGTCCGCCCTCAACTCGTCCCCGCGACCTCTACCACTTCGTGACTGTGGCTAACCTTGACCCCCGCCTTGCCAAGCATAATCGACGCCGAACAGTATTTCTCCGCGGAGAGCTCTACCGCTCTCTTTACCTGTTGTTCCTTTAAATTATTTCCAGAGACCACGAAATGAATATTGATCGAGGTAAATACTGCCGGGACCGTATCGGCACGCTCTGCCTCAAGCTGAGCCTGACAGGCGATCACTTGCTGCCGGCTTTTCTTCAGGATACTCACCACATCAAAACTGGCACAACCACCCATACCCAACAACAGCATCTCCATGGGACGCACACCCATATTGCGGCCACCGTGGTCCTCGGGTCCGTCCATCACAACACAGTGCCCACTGCCGGATTCGCCAAGAAACATCGCGCCATCCACCCACTTAACATTTGCTTTCATCAGCTGCCTTCTCCTTAACATTATCCGCGCGGTCACTATAACAGCGAGATCAGGGCAGCGCCCGCTTTCGCACCTCTATCGACGACCACCAATGATCAACGACCACCAATGATGCCTGCCGGTCATCTGGTTTACACCACTCACTGTTCAATGCGATGATTAACCTTGGCGGCATGGGAACTTTTTAATTGGAGATTCGCTTTGGCACTCGCACCAATAACACCCCACATCCAGAACTTCGAAGAATTTTTGGTGCATTGCCACCGCCGCCGCTACCCGGCAAAAAGCACGCTTATCTACGCCGGAGATACTGGAGACACCCTTTACTACATTATTTCCGGTTCAGTTTCTGTGCTCATTGAGGACGATGACGGCAGGGAGATGATCGTTGCCTACCTCAACCCAGGCGACTTCTTTGGTGAAATGGGCCTGTTCGAACAGGAGGATCGCAGTGCCTGGATTCGCGCCAGAACTGAATGCGATGTCGCTGAAATTAGTTACGAATCGTTTAACGAGCTGACAAAAAGTCACCCCGAGTTTCTGTATTCGGTGAGTAAACAGATGGCTCAACGCCTTAGGGACACCACCCGTAAGGTCGGTGATCTGGCGTTTCTGGACGTCACGGGACGGGTCGCACGCACGTTGCTCGACCTCAGCAAAGAACCCGATGCCATGACTCACCCGGACGGCATGCAAATCAAAATCACCCGCCAGGAAATTGGCCGGATCGTCGGCTGCTCAAGAGAAATGGTCGGTCGGGTGCTAAAAATACTGGAAGAGCAGGGTTTGGTGGCCGTAGCCGGCAAAACCATGGTTGTTCACGGCACCCGTTAACTACGCCTCAGCCCTGAAGTGTTGCGTT
>JBFIEE010000110.1:0-3555 GCA_041603535.1 Porticoccaceae bacterium | reverse complement strand
TTCGGCGGCGGGATTGAAGGATTCGATAATCATGCGACTGTTAACCGTGATAATGCCATCAACCACAGTTTCAAGTATGTTGCGTATACGCTCGGTCCGTTCGGATAATTCAGCCTGCGTGACGTCCCGCGTTAACTCGTTGCCTACCCATTCCGCAATGAATTGCACAATGGTCAGATCAGTCATTGAAAACCTTTCCCGCTTAGGTTCCGCTGAAGAAAAACAGAGTGTGCCGTAGGCCCTGCCATTCACATAAAGTGGCGCACCCAGGTAACTACGCTGACCGAAACTGAGATAACAGGGTTCATCATGCGCGACGATTTCGTTGCTATCATCCAGCGCTAGCGGTTTGCCTTCAGTGAACACTCTGGAACAATAGGTCTCCGCAAGATCGACCACAGCTCCTGCCGCTGGCAACGCGCCCGACCCCAATACATACTCAAATAGACACTTACCTGCTTCTGCACGATTTATCGCACCCTCCGTCATGGCAAAGCGGTCACGTCCGATCTGCAGCGCAGCTAACATTTTCTGTTCCAGGGATAAGTCGAATTGAGCGGAAAGTGCGTAAAGCTTCTGGGCAGTCTCCGTATTTTTCCTGGTCGTTTCTTCTATCTTTTTTTGCCGAGTTATATCCCGGACAATCCCCGAGTACATTACCTGCCCGGCAACCTCCATCTGCCCCACCGACAAGTGCATAGGCAAGATACTACCGTCTTTTCGCTTACCGACCACTTCGCGACCAATCCCGATGATTTTCGCAATACCGGTTTTCCGGAAGTCGTCCAGATATTTATCGTGCGCACTGTGATAGGGCTCAGGCATCAGCATATTAATATTCCGCCCACGCACCTCATCCGCCCTGTAGCCAAACATCTGTTCAGCTGCCCGATTAAAATCCTCAATCAAACCTTTTGCATCAATCGTTATCAAACCATCGAGCATCGTGTTAACAATGCTCAGATGCCGTTGCCTGCTGTCTTTCAGGGCCTGCTGATCTCTGATAAACCACCACACCAAACCAACCAACGGCGTCAAATATGCAACCAGCCTCATCAATTCAGCGATAACAAAATATGTGTCATAAAGGCTCTGCGAGCCAAAAACCATATACAACTGACAGGCTGCCTGTGGAATAGCGATAATCAGCCCGGAAACGACGAAGGGATTTGGGTTGGCGCGACAGACAGGAAGCAGCAGTATTCCCGCCAGAATAAATATCAGTAGCGCGGAAATATTAGAAGATCGCATCAAGCCAGTGAACTGCACGACGACATGGCTGTAGGTCAACGACACATAGATAATCGCGGTCGCCGCCAATATGGCCGCCATGTAGAGTACCGCAATAAAATGCATTTTCCCGGCTCCGGGCGAGGGCATCTTTCTAGCGAACAGACCAACCACAATCACCAGTAAGCCGAGGGCATGAAAAAGACGCGACGTCGCCCAGGTGAACAGGGTAAACGCGTCGGTGGCGACGTTTTCAAGTAAATGGTTGGAGACAAGTACATGAAACGTATCGAGTAGCCCCGTCGCCAGAAAAAGCGCGCCAAGTGCTAACACACCCATATCACGATTTACCCAATAGTGGCTCGCCGTCAAAAAGGCCAATAAAAAAGCCGCGGAAACCGCACTCCAACCTAGAAAGGAATGAATCAACAGGCCCTGCAGGGCGTGGAAATCCTCCGCCGATAGAACATCGGCGGAATCTTCAATAATGCCCTCCGCATAAAATGGTTCAGCGCTACCATCAACCAGCCCGACAAGCACCGCCAACAGTGGTAGCAGGGAAATGCCGATGGTCGAATACAGGAGCGCCAGCGAGCTTCGCGACATTAACGTGTTTCGCGACGGCGCGACCGCCCCCAATGCAGGTTCGTCCAAACTAACAGCCCCCGGCTTTGCGCTATTTTTTTCTACCAAGCGTCACCGAAGAACACTAACACAACGGGGCCCAGGCTACATCCTGCGTTTCGGTCATTAACCAGACCGTGAGCCGTACGATACGCCCCCGCATAATGATCAGGCCCGTATACCCGTCCCAGCGATTCGCCTTCACGGGATAGTATGCATGCCTGATGCTTGCTTTCGACCGTGGCTATCCCAGGCGCCATCAACCGGACTGCCTGCCGCGGCGGGCGACCCGTCGTTCAACAAAGACGTTTGATTCAAGACGTCCTCTAGCTGTATTGTCACGCCACCGTTCAACCAGCTGTGGAGATACCTTGTGAGCATACCCGGATTAGACGATGACCTTTTGTACGAAAAGAAAGGCAAAATCGCTTATATGACCTTTAATCGGCCATCTGAAATGAATTCCATCACACCCAAAATGATGGAGGAAATTGATCTTATCGGGCAGGACTTTAAAAACGATGACCAGCTACTGGTACTGATCCTCACCGGCACCGGTGAGCAAGCTTTTTGCGCCGGAGCCGACCTTAAACTGACCATCACCAGGTTCAAGGAGCAAGCCGACCAGGGTGTCCGCTTTATGAATGACCCAACCAGGCGGTTTTTCTCCGGCATCTACAAACCGATTATTTCCGCGATCAACGGGTTTTGCCTGGCCGGTGGCACCGAAATTATCCAGGGCACGGATCTGCGCGTCGCCGCACCCCATGCCAAATTTGGCCTGCCGGAAGTCCACTGGGGAATCATTCCGGGCGGCGGCTCCCATGTCCGCCTGCCACGCCAGATACCCTACTGCCATGCGATGGACATCCTCCTGACCGGGCGCCAGATCACCGCAGAAGAAGCCTTGCAGTTCGGCCTGATCAACAAAATAGTACCTGCAGATCAGGTCATGGCCGAATGCGAAAAGTACGCTGAAATCATTTGTAGTAACGGACCTCTCGCCGTCCAGGCCGCCAAGGAAGCCGCATTGCTCACCTATAATATGGGCTGGGGGGAAGCGTTTTCAACTGAGGCTATTATTGCCGAGCGTGTCTTCAAGACCAGTGACGCCGCCGAAGGCCCCAGGGCCTTTGCCGAGAAACGGAAACCGGTTTATCAGGGCAAGTAGCCTGAGCGCGAGGCAGTTAGCCTGTTATTGTTAGCCCGGGAGCGCAGTAGCACGACCAGTGACCTGTAGGTTCGATTACCTCTGCGGGCATCATGCTACTCCAGTTAAACCAGATCGCACTCTCGCTGGTTTAACTGGGTCTCTTACCTGGTTTGGGCGAGATCTACCATCTGCCGTAGACTGAATGACATACCTGGCAAAACACAAGATATACGTTCCTTATTAAGGAGTTCACTTTGTTACCTACCTGTCTTAAGCGTATCTCCAGCGTCATTTTTTTGGTCGCTTTGAGCCTGGGCGCGCACATAGCGTGCGCCGCGACTTTCCCGATTAATATCCAGAAAGACCTGCATGGCTTAAAGATTTTCGCCGACACGACCGTAATAGATGTCGGTCCTACCATAACGTTGAAACTGTCCAATTTTGACCAGCAACAAGCATCCTGTCGAATTACCTTTGACACCAGTGTCGAGCAGCGTAAGACGTTTAACAGGAACATCGAGGCGGGAACTGTCACGATAGTTCGCTAT
>JBFIEE010000109.1:0-3570 GCA_041603535.1 Porticoccaceae bacterium | reverse complement strand
CGCGGCAAAAAATAGCTGATGCCGATATCGCAACCGGTCAAACCGATTTTCGCCATGGCTACGTTCATTCGCGCGCCCTCAGCGGCGTAGCGTACGTCGCTGGCCAGCGCAAAGGCAAAGCCGCCACCCGTAGCAGCACCCTGCATCAGCGAAATAATCGGCTGGGGGCAGCGCCGCATGCGCATAATAATTTCTGAAATCAGCCGTTGTCCGCGCATGCCAGCCGGGTTGCTGGTGGCAAAGTGGCCAGCATCATTCAGGTCTAGTCCGGAGCAGTAATGCTTGCCGGCGCCGCGCAGCACCACCACCCTGACTACATGCTTGAAATAGAGCGCGCCAAAATAATCGAGTAATTCGTCGGTCATTTTCTGATTAATGGCATTGAACTGGTCTGGCCGGTTGAGCGTCAGCCAGTCAACGCCGTTACGGTGGTCGATGGCGAGCGTTTCGTATGTGTGGTTATCGGCTGTTGCCATGAGATTTCCCCTTGCGGTTATGAACGATAAAACAGTAATGCTAAAACAATATTGAATATAAAACGTAGATTACTATTTGCCCTAGGATAGGGCGCGCCACTGACCCGACCGAAACAGACTTGCCAGCGCCACCGGGCTAATGCCTTTTCATGCCATGCGAGAGAGAGGATAATCGCCACCCCGTTTTCAGGAAACCAGTATGTTCAGATTACTGCCCTTGTTGTTCTGCCTGGCTGCCAGCGTCGCCACGAATGCATCGGCTGCTGAAGACCCGTGGACAATCAATCTGTACCTTGAAAACGATCTGTTCGGCGAAACGGATCAAAATTACACCAATGGCATTCGCGTATCCTGGGTGTCCCCTGATACTACGTCTTATTTAAGCGACCCGGAATTCCCGGCCTGGGTCCGCGCGGTCAATAAAAATCTGCGGTTCTTTAACCACCTGAAGGCTAACCTGGAACACAATCTGGTGATCAGTCTTGGGCAGCTAATGTACACGCCTAGTAATGTGCTGGCTAGCGAACTGGTGCCCGACCAGCGCCCCTATGCGGGCTATCTTTACACCGGCTTTGGTTACCATACGCGCAGCAAAACCCAGCTAGACTCCATTGAAATCTATTTGGGTGTCGTGGGTCCGGCTGCGCTTGGTGAGCAGACTCAGGATACTATTCACGATATACGCGGTTTCGACAAGTACAACGGGTGGGACAATCAACTCGAAAACGAACCGGCGCTGACCCTGCTTTATGAGCACAAGCAGCGCCTCTTTCGCGGGCCCATCGTCGGCTGGCTGCATCACGACTTTATCGGTCATGGCGGTATCAGCCTCGGCAACGTTGCGACTTACCTGAACGTTGGCGGCGAGTACCGTATCGGCCGCGACCTGCCCGATGATTTCGGCACGTCCGCCGTGCGTCCGGGCGGCGACAACAGCGCACCTGGCCGCGGTGATCCGCGCCGCCGCAAAAGTGGCGCATTGATCTACGGCATTCATGCCTTCGTCTCTGCCGACGCGCGCCTGGTTGCCCAGGACATTTTTTTGGATGGCAATACGTTCCGCGACAGCCACAGTGTCAGCAAGGAAAAGCAGGTGGCGGATTTATCGGCAGGTATCAGCTTTTTAACCGGACAATGGAAGGCATCCTTTGCCTGGGTCATTCGGACTCGCGAGTTCGAGCAGCAGCCCCATCACCACCAGTACGGCTCTTTCAGCCTGTCCTACTCTCTTTAATCGTTATAATCGGCTGCATATCCTGCTATTTGAGCAGCGTCAGCCGGTTTTACGGCGCGCAGATCAGGGCCGCCCTGCGTGCACGTTAGCCAGGAGTAAAGCTTTGCCCCTACCCGGACCTCGCCATGCAACTGTAGTAACCGATGCAACTGGAGCAATCGAGCCGGTGTGGCGGGATTGCTCGGTCGTTTCGAATGCGGACATTCCTGCCCCGTGGCGAGACTGGTTGTTTGATCAGGGCTCTCTGACCAGACGCCTGGTGGCCGCCAGCCAAGGCGCTTTTCGTGTGCAGATCCTGCGCCAGCACGTTGCTCGACCGCAGCTTTCAGAACGGCGGATTCTACAGATGCCCGAGCGACACCTCGCCCTGGTCCGTGAAGTCCTGCTGTTGGGCAACGAGCAGCCCTGGGTCTACGCGCGCAGTGTACTGCCCCTCAGTAGCCTCACCGGTCGGCAGCGGTGCTGGCGAAAACTCGATCATCGACCCCTGGGTGCCTTACTTTTTGCCGATCCGGGCATGCGCCGCGGCGCCATGCAAATCAGCCGCATCAACCCAACACAGCTCTCCGTGCCCGGCGTTGCCAGCCATCATGAGCGTTCGCTATGGGGGCGACGCTCGGTGTTTTATATCAAGGCAAAACCCCTCCTGGTCGGCGAGATATTTCTGCCGACATTTTGCCCTTACAATAAGCCGCCTAAACCATAGCGGCGATAAACATGTCCACCATAGCGGGGCAACTGCGAGACTTCCTTGAGCTGATGCGCTTCGATAAGCCCATCGGCACCCTGCTGTTGCTATGGCCCACTCTGTCAGCGCTGTGGCTCGCTGCCGATGGCGTGCCGTCGGTCGATATATTGATTATTTTTGTGCTCGGTGTGATTGTCATGCGCGCCGCCGGGTGTGTTATCAACGACTACGCGGATCGCCACATTGATGGCGCGGTTCTACGCACCCGCTATCGGCCCCTTGTCGACGGCCGGATTAAACCAGGCGAGGCACTGGGGCTGTTTATAGCACTGTGCCTGGCCGCCTTCCTGCTGGTGCTGATGACCAACACCGTGACCATCATGTTATCTCTGGGTGGTGTCGCGATCGCCACTGCTTACCCCTACATGAAGCGCCACACCCACCTACCACAGGTTGTGCTCGGCGCCGCCTGGGCCTGGGCAATTCCCATGGCTTTCGCCGCGCAAGCCGGCTCCATTCCCAACCAGATATGGGTGTTTTACATCAGCGTCGTGCTGTGGACCGTGGTTTTCGACACTTTCTATGCAATGGTTGATCGTGACGACGACAGGAAAATAGGGGTTAAATCCACCGCCATTCTGTTTGACGACATGGATTTAAGCATCATTGGGATGCTCCAGGGGCTCACCGTGCTGGCCCTGGTGCTGACCGGGCAAAATTTTGGCCGTGGCGCGTGGTTTTTCGTTGGTGTCGGTATCATTGCCATGTTGTTTGTATACCAACAGATGATCGCCAGACACCGGGAACCCGCCGCCTGTTTCAGAGCCTTTCGCAATAATAACTGGGTCGGTATGGCGATGTTTTTGGCCATCGTGCTGGATACGTCTGCGTCCGCCAAAGCCTACGCTTTGTCGGCGCTCGATATAATGCTGTCATACTGACGTCATACAGCCGTCATCTAATAACCAGCAACATTTTTGCGAAAGGTTGTTACCAACATGACTGAAGCCACGGTTCTTATTATTGACGACGAATCCGCCATCAGAGATATGGTGTGTACAGCGCTGGAAATAGCCGATTTTCAATGCCTGCAAGCGGACAACGCCCGCGACGCCCACACCCTGGTTATCGATGAAAGCCCCGATATGGTGCTGCTCGACTGGATGATGCCT
>JBFIEE010000108.1:0-3576 GCA_041603535.1 Porticoccaceae bacterium | reverse complement strand
TCGGCAATCGAGCTCCGCGCTGGCAGTACCGGGAATGGAATTGATTTTTTCGCTGCCTGCCAGACGTGTCACTGCACAGGTGCTGCGCAGCAACGCATGCAGACGATGATCGTGGCCATGCAATTCTCGCATTTGCTGTGTATTCCCCACCATTTTCTCGGGATCGGCAAAACGTTTGCCCCAGGGCGCCGGCGTGATAGCGGCGATACCTTTCAAATATTGCGCCACCGACGGAATCAAACGCGCGGGAAATTCAAATCCTTCGACCCGCGCCAACGCGCGCACCAGTCGATTCACTGCACTATCTGTGCGCGGCGTAGCGCCATGTCCCGGTTCATCCTGAGTCTGCATACGCAACCACAGCGGCACTTTCTGGGTAACCTCCACCGCAAAGGTCAGGGTGTCACCGTGCAACTCGCCGTAACCCCCCTCGTTAAATACTGCCCCTACCCCATCCAGCAGTTCCGGCCGATGCTCAAGCAACCAGCCAACCCCCAATGCGCCGCCCGCCTCTTCATCCGCCGTGGCCATAAAAATCACATCCCGATTAAGGGGTTTACCCGCCCGGTGTAGCGCAATAAATGCCTGTAGATGAAAGATGCCCAGCGATTTGGTATCCACCGTGCCCCGTCCGTGCAGGAAGCCGTCCGTCACTTCACCACCAAAAGGGTTGTGATGCCAACGGGCCGGATCGGCAGGCACCACATCGGTATGGTGCAACAATATCAGGGCCGGTTGGTCGCCACCGGGCAAGCGTGCCCATAAATTGCCCTGCCCCGGCGCGGATTCCACGGTTTCAAAGGCAATACCCTCGGCCGTGAGAATCTTTGCGAAAAATTCCACCGCGCGGCTTTCATTGCCCGGCGGATTACTGGTATCGACGCGCACATAATTTGCCAATAACGACAACGTGTCATCCGCCTCAGCCACCTCACCGAGGGATCCTGTGGAGAAAAGTACCGTGGTCGCTGTGACCGCCAACCAGAGATTTTTTATTGCATTCATTTGTATTCCGTTTTAAGCCAGATTAAAAAATTGGCCGAGACTGGTTACGCCATAAATTTTTTGGCCATTTATCTCGCGCGTTTCCGCCATCTCCACCAGTTCGTAGTAGACATTGCGTTGGATCAGCCCTTCCAGATTTTTACGTACCAGCACGTAGGGCGACGGTTCGCCGGTGGCCTGGTTAATAACCACCCGTATTGGGTTGTTCGACCCCGCTATGGTTTCATCGCCGGTGCGCGTGGTAAACACCAACACCTGTTCCCCACTGCGTTGTTGCGCGGCGACCGCGATCACCGCGAAGGGTACATCGCGCACCTGAATACGCCATTTTTCCACAGGGGTGACCAGAAAATACTCATCCCCCTCCCGTTTTAAAATAGTCGTAAACAAGCGCACCAACGGTTCGCGTTTAATTCTTGCGCCTTCGTGAACCCAGTCGCCGTTGCGTTCAACGACAATATCTATGTCCCCGCTCAAGGGTGGGTTCCAGCTATCGACCGGGGGCAATTTTTTTACCGTTGCCGCCTGATTATCGAGTAAATCCTGATATAGACGCTCCAGATCACCAGTGCGTTGCGGCGGCTTGTGATCCGTTAGCTGTTTGTCCGTCACAACACTGCTCCCGTCGCGCCGTTACTTGCGTAGCTGGCCGCGATTGCCCATCGTGACGCCGATATGGGCGATAAAATCCAGCAAATCCGTTTTGTCGTCGAACTGATCGGCAAAACCCTTGTTAAAACAGACCTCCACGGCGCCCTGCGCCAATGCCCAGCAAGCCAGGTAGTGATAATGGGGAGGCACATCTTCCAGCAGCCCGCGTTTAATCAGTTTTGCCACCATCTGGTTTAACGCCCGTGCGGTTGAACGACGCACCGCATGCACCTCGGCCATCTGCGCGCTCACCTCCGGGCTGTTTTCCAGTCGTGCTTCCAGTTGTTGCACCAACCTGTCCAACGCCGGATTCGACAACCTGGAGCTAAAATAGGCCTTTGCTGCCGCGCCCGGGTCGCCGCGTTCTGTTGCCACGATACCCGCCTGGAGATTCGCGCCAATATTCTGTTCGTAGTCGAGCATAATGCGCATCATGATCTCGGCTTTGCTCTGAAAATGCTTATACACAGTGCCTTTGCCGATACCCGCTTCCTTCGAGATCGCCGATACCGTCACCTGCTCGATACCCTGTTTAATTAGCAGCCGCAGGGCGGTATCGATAATGCGCTGCTCGCGCTTGAGGAAACGGCGTTTCTTTTCACGAATTTTGTCGGTGCTCGATGCAGTCACAACATCACCTGTCCGTCGATTGAGCCGCCTTAAGTATGGCACCGAATTCACTTTTTGACCAAACTTCTGCTTTTAGTCACCTAACTGGCCCAACGGCGCTCCTCCAGGCCGGGCCAAGACGCACTACAACCTGCCCATTAAGGATATAACGACCGAGCTGACCTGCGCGGATTTACAGCACAATTTGCAGTGCTATAATGCGCCCGCTCGTTTTGCGGGCAATCGGAGAGTAGCTCAGCTTGGTAGAGCACTGCGTTCGGGACGCAGGGGTCGCAGGTTCAAATCCTGTCTCTCCGACCAATAAACTTCCCCTGACCTGTTCAATCCAAAGATCCCCCAAAATTTTCAGGTCTGCAGGTATCTAATCCCCTCGTTGCATTGCATTTCAGCTCAAGAACTACCGCAAACCGAACGGCCAACTGCGCCTAAACCCTGATTCTCGAAAACTAATCGGGCAAAACCTATTACAAAGGAACTGTGTTTCGTCATACTTGATCAATTTATTGTCTGTACAAAAAAACAGTGAAACGGTCGAGCTTATTTTTATAGCAAAAAATGAAACACCAGTACCTGCGCGCCACCAATCATAAAACCCAGCAGTGCGCCAAACCAGGTAATATGTCGAAACTGTTTGCGGGAAAAACCCATCACCAACTCTTCCAGGGTCGCCACATCCAGATTATCGATTTTATTCTGAATCCGTTGCTTGATCGCGTCACTTTCCTGACCCATTTCCGCTGCGACCTTGCCGATTTCCTCAATCAAGTAGGCACCGGCCATATTGCGCGCCATGCCCAACATCATTTCATTGACGTTGAGCATACCGCCCAACTTCCCGATCAGCTCGTCCACCTTGATTTTGAGCTGGACTTTCACCTTATCGGTCAGGAATAATTCCGCCACGTCGTCATGACTAAACACATGGGCCACAAAGGTATCGGCGATTGATTCGGCGATATGGTGCCGTTCGCGGGGAATCAGACCCGGTGTAAAAGGCACCCGCCACTTGCCGATATGCCGCGCCGCATAGGGCCTGAACAACATGCGAATAGCAACGTCGTTAGTCAGGGCGCCAATAAACGCACCAATTAGCGGGGGGAGTATATAGGGGAGCCAGGTGTTCATAATTACCATGTCTAGTGAATCTATTTCCTGCAATATAATTTACGGTCTTCAGGCTTTAAATAAATGTTTGTGAATACCAAAAAGACTGATATTAAATTTGTGAGAGTAGCCCGAAGCATTGAGTAAGAGGCATTTTTCATACTGATTTTATATTTACGTCCTTAC
>JBFIEE010000107.1:0-3717 GCA_041603535.1 Porticoccaceae bacterium | reverse complement strand
TTTTTCCGACGGATTTTCCTGTCAGGTGGGCGCGGAACATTATGTCACCATCGCCAAGGAGTTACTGGCGATCTACGCGGGGCTGGGGTACGAACCGCAAAATTTTTACGCGCCGCTATCTTTCCTGAAACAAATTCACGAGTCGGATTTTGATGGCGCGGTGGCCCACTGTATCGAATTAGGGAAGTTCTTTAAAACCAAGCCCAAAGGGGTGCGCACATCCATGCACGAAGATGTGCTGGCGGGTCGCACCACCGAGATCGATGCGATTATTTTACCGCTGCTACAAGAGGCTGAACGGCTGGAGATTGCAGTACCGACAGTATTGGGCGCCTATCGGGTGATCAAAACTCTGGATATTTACGCCAAATAAATTAGTTTCGATTGTTCTGGCGCGGTGCAAAAGTTGGTGAAGCGGCTCGTCGTGGGCCGCGCCAATTTTTAGTCGACCCGATATGCTTCAAACAACCCGTCCAGCCCCAGGACAATGGGCAGGAAAATAAAAAATAACAGGGTAACGGCGAGGGTGAGTACCTGCATCCACCGTTTGGGTACATAAGCACAGAGCATGTAAAGGCCCACTAGAAGCAGCATCGGAAGCGCACTGGATGGCACGAAGCCGATAAACACCCAGTCGGCCACTACCGTCAGCGCTAAAAACACCGCCAGAGCTGAAAATATTGAGCGCCGATGGTCCAGCATATAGTCGCGGCCGTTGCCGCTTTGCACCACATCGGGGGTTATCGCGTAGGCCACTAGAATCAGGCACAGGGTAGGCAGTATCAGCGCCCAGATTTGTGCAACGTGAACAATGTCGTATTCGGTATACGGCCAGATACCAATCCAGTAGGTCACGCTGATAATAAGCACCGCCACCGTCCAGCCCAGGTGTAGTGGGTCAACGCTGGCTTTGTAGTCAGAACGAATCAGTCGCCCCCACCAGCCCGCTAACTCCGATATGGCAATCGCAATTAAGACCGACACGATGATCATAAAAAATTCAAACTGACTCATGATTGTTCCAATACGGCGGCACTGTATTATTTAAATTATGGGTACGCTAAATGCAGAGCTTATCAAGTCGGGAGTGTCTCAGGTCCGGCGCGTAGCGGGGGTTCTACGCTACCTGATCCCTGAGAAAGCTAATCCAGCCGTGTTAATTCGATAACCGGAATTAGTCGCTTGGTGCGCGACTGATAATCTGCAAACACTGGCACATTGGCGCAGATTTGTTGAAATAGTCGATGGCGCTCGTCCCCTTCAATAACCGTGGCCTTTACCATAAAGCTTTCCCCATCTTTTTCCACAAGACCTTCGGGTTTGTGCAACAGGTTATGAAACCAGGGTGGATGGCGGTCGGCACCGCCCATGGAGGCGACAATCAATAGTCTTCCTTCGATGGTGTGGCAGGCCAGGGGTACGGTACGCTGCTTGCCGGTTTTCGCGCCCGTGGTGGTAATGATCAGCGCGCTGGCGGCTTCCAGTTCCCCCGGCACCCGGCCCTGGTTATCCCGCAGCGCCTTGATAAACGCTTCGTTAAAATCTTTCGTATGGGAGCGTTCCATGTCCCACGCTTTCGTTCCCGGGCCATCGGACGCGCGAATTTCCGCAGCGAGTTTATCGATGCCCGACCAGTTCAGTTCTGTTTTTTTCTGTGTCATGTGGTTCCCTCCAGGTGCTGCGTAGTAAGTTCAATTAGCATGTACAGGTATAGGCTAACTTTTCCCGTGGCGCAAACCCTGCTGACCTGCGTAAAAATGGTGTCGGCAATTATTGCGTTGCGAATGCCACTGCTTTTTCGGCGTGAATAAGGGTTGTGTCGTACAGTCTTACGTCGGTATCCCCCTGAGAGACCAGCATGCCAATTTCCGTGCAGCCGAGAATGACCGCCTGCGCTCCCCGGTTGGCGAGTTCATCAATAATGCGCAGGTAATCAGTTTTCGCAGCAGCAGTGGTGCGCCCCATACATAGCTCGTTATAGATAACATCGTGAACAATGCTTCTATCTTTGTCGCCGGGGACTAACACCTCCAGGCCGTATTTTTCGGCGAGCCTGCCTTTATAAAAATCCTGTTCCATCGTAAACCCGGTGCCCAACAGGCCAACCGTTTTAATGCCGTCCCGCAGCAACACTTCTGCCGTTGCATCGGCAATATGGAGCAGGGGAATATGTATAGTCGCTTCTATGTCGGGCGCAACCTTATGCATGGTGTTGGTGCAGATCACCAGACAGTCCGCCCCGGCCGCCTCAACACTGCGCGCCGCCGCGCTGAGAATGGTTGCCGTGCCAGCCCAGTCACCGGCGTGCTGAAGTTTTTCGATGGGCTGAAAATCGACGCTGTAAAGCGCGATTTTGGCGGAGTGCAACCCGCCCAGTTCGCGCTTTACGCCCTCGTTAATCGCCCGGTAATAGGTAACAGTGCTTTCCCAGCTCATACCGCCCAATAACCCGATGGTTTTCATGTGCTCTCCGTACTTGTTGTTATAACCGGACTGCCGTGGCATGCGGCGGCAAAAACACCCGCAAGCCAAACTGTGGGTCCGATGCATTCCGAGAAGCAGTATATCTAAATTCGTCCCGTGCTATTGAAGTGCGTTCATTTGGGCTGCTGACACAGTCCATACTTTATTTTATCAATTTCAAAAGGTTATGAAGCTATTACCTATGCGGCTTGTGGCAACATATGTCGTACCTGCTCAATTAAGTGCCAAAACGCCAAATAACAGCGCTTGTGCGTCATATCTTGAGAGGGTTTGCTGGGCTATTGATTTTTCCTTTGAAATCAAGGTATTGTGGCGCGAATAATTAATCAATCAGGGAATGATATGTCGCACCTGCACCTTTTTGTCCGAATCCGGGTACATCATGCACACGTGCACGCCTTCCGAACATATGTCGCATGTGGCGTTCATTAATAGTTAGACGTATGGATAAACAAGTACCGAGGGAATGGTTTAGCTATGAATACTTTGATCCGAAGATAGTATTACCCGAGCTTCGGAAAATTCGAGAGGAAATATCAGAAACTGAGACGCCGATAAAAATTAAAGCGTTACGTACAAATAAGCTTAAACGTGAACGTGAGAGTTGGGACGCAGCAGTATTATGTCATTTACTGTCACTGGCATTAAAGAAAGATATCTTATTCTCGCGTGAGGAGCGCTCTGATTACGATTCAATTTTTACCTGGTATGAGGGGGAAGTGCAGCATTTTGCACCAGTCCAACTTAAGGAGCTTGTCCCAGCACATACAAACCCAGATGCAAATCTGCAAGAAATAATCAATAGTTTGTCGAAGTATTCTGGAACTGACGATCTTATAGTAGGTATTAAACTGAATCGAAGAGAAACTATAGAATTTTCAGAGCTTGATACGAGTGGCTTACAAATTCGCGAGATTTGGATGTTTGGAGCTACAACGGAAAGTCAGAGCCATTGGAGTCTATTTGGTGAGGTACTGTCGGGGAAGGTTCATCAATATGAGTACGAGCTTCCATACGTCTAATGATGTTTGGGATCAGATGAAAAACTGTTATGAGGTAGCGGCATTAATACAACACTAACGCGCTGTTTTCGCCAAAACCTGATTTGCCGAAATGATATTTGGGGTCAGATGAAAAACTGTTATTAGGCAGCCGCGTTAATGCAACACTAACGCGCTATTCTCAACAAAACCTGATTTGCCGAAAGAGTTATATCTGGTTTTTTAGCCAATC
>JBFIEE010000106.1:0-3752 GCA_041603535.1 Porticoccaceae bacterium | reverse complement strand
AGTCGGCTGCGTTTTTCTTTGAGCGAGTGACAGGCTGGCAAGTGAATGTCGAGGATTAGCGAGGCGATCGGCACGGTGTTTTGTTGTTGGTCGAGAAGCTGGTGGCTGAGCAGCAGGAGCGGGGGCGGTCAACTCGACAGCTAGTCGCCGCGATAGATACAACCACTGTTACAGGTTTCTCTGACGACCACCTGACTCAACTGGGGTAGCCCCGGCTTAAGTTGTTGCCATATCCAGCGGGCGATATGTTCGCTAGTGGGGTTCTCGAGACCAGCGATATCGTTTAGATAGCGGTGGTCCAGCGCGTTATATACCGGTTCGCAGGCCTGTTTTATATCGGCGAAGTCCATTACCCAACCACTGTCTGTTCCGATGGGGCCGGTGAGGTGCACGGTGACATCAAATGAATGGCCGTGAAGCCGCCTGCATTTGTGATTATCCGGAACGTTTGGCAGGCTGTGTGCTGCCTCAAAAGTGAATGACCGGTATATTTCCATGTGTTTTTGGGTGATTGGATGAGCGGGGCGCCATGTTAGCGAGGCAGTGCAGGAAAGTATAGCGTAACAGGGGTAAATCGTTTGACAGCACTTGGTATTTCGGTAGAATGCGCGTCTCTCATTTGGGTGGTTAGCTCAGTTGGGAGAGCGACGGCCTTACAAGCCGTAGGTCACAGGTTCGACCCCTGTACCACCCACCAAACACGGACCGGTAGTTCAGCTGGTTAGAATGCCGGCCTGTCACGCCGGAGGTCGCGGGTTCGAGTCCCGTCCGGTCCGCCAATATAATCAAATAGTTAGCTCAACTTCTCGCCTTTTTGGGCGGTTTTTGGTTT
Organism: Porticoccaceae bacterium; assembly: GCA_041603535.1. Taxonomy (GTDB): domain Bacteria; phylum Pseudomonadota; class Gammaproteobacteria; order Pseudomonadales; family Porticoccaceae; genus HB2-32-21. The sequence goes on along the minus strand of JBFIEE010000106.1, from coordinate 2,920 downwards.
CAAACCGACTAAAATCGGTTGCGTCTGCGTAGTCTTCGATCCATTCCGCGTACACCCGATAAAACATCTCTAGTGAGTGCCCGAGCTGTTTGGCGGCGTCGCCTGGGGCGATGCCGATGGAGAGCATTTCGGCGGCGCGTGAGTAGCGGCAGGTGTAGGGGATGCGATAGGGAATGCCGCCCCAGCCAGATCGCGTCCGAACGCATTGTTCGCGTTGACAAATAATAAGACTTGCCAGGACCAGGATGGTGGGGGGAGATAACGGATGTTTGAGAAATTTAGTATCGCGGGTCCTTACTTTGTTGGTGGTTGTTTCGTCCTTATGTGCCACCCCTCTTGTTATGGTTTACCTTGTATAATGCAGGATTCTCGATGATTTTGGTGCCGGCGATTCGTCGTTGAGTTATTTAAGCCGTTTTCCTCTTGATGAGTTAAAAGTTGACCGAAGTTTTGTCACTGAATTGGCCAGCAGCGAGAATAGTGAGGCCTTGGTGCGCGCGATTATCGCCATGGGCAAAAGCCTCGGTTTGAGGCTTGTCGCTGAAGGGGTTGAAAACTTCGAACAATACAGTTTTTTGAAAAATCACGGACTGAAGGTTATCCAGGGATATCTGTGCAGTAAAGCGCTGCCTTTAGCAGAGTTTGAAACGTTGCTGCAAGGTCATTCCTTTCGTGAGCAAGTTAAATCACTTTCAACCACATCAGCTACCGCTGCAGATATTCCCGTAATCAGTGTCTAAGCGCTATCCGTACGATTGGTAAATTCGGTGCCTGCCATGTCGCTGGTAGCCGGTAGCTGGGAAGAATAGCCATGACCAGCGTTTAAGAATTTATATATACAGGCAGAACTTTATGCAGGCGATATTCGCTTACGGGCGGTATTTGATGGTTGCGAGGGATGTCTAACGTCGGGAGTAGTCAAGGTGTTTGCGTGTATCCATCACCGGCAACTTTGCTCTTAAGTTGACGTTTCGATTCTATGAATCACGCACGCTCGATACTAAATTGGCTCCGCCTGCTGGGCTCGAACCAGCGACCCAATGATTAACAGTCATTTGCTCTACCAACTGAGCTAAGGCGGAGTAGCTGAGCGGCGGCTATGTTATAGTTCAGCCTACGGGGAGTCAAGGGCGATGGCGCTCCGATAGCGCATAAAAGGCTGATTTTAGGCGCCGAATCCCTGGCCAATCACCGCATATAAATTTACTTTCCCATGGGCTACACATCCATGAACAAACCGTTCCAGGTCGTCAGTAGCTATCAGCCAGCTGGCGACCAGCCAAACGCTATAAAGCAGTTGGTTGAGGGCCTCAACGCAGGCCTGGCTTCGATGACTTTGCTGGGCGTTACCGGGTCAGGGAAAACCTTTACGGTTGCTAATGTCATTGAACAGGTGCAGCGCCCGACCATTGTCATGGCGCACAACAAGACCCTGGCTGCACAGCTTTACGGCGAGTTTCGGGAGTTCTTCCCCAATAACGCCGTTGAGTATTTCGTTTCCTATTACGATTATTATCAACCTGAGGCGTACGTACCAGCTTCCAATACCTATATTGAAAAAGACGCGTCAATTAACAAGCATATTGAGCAGATGCGTCTGTCGGCAACCAAAGCGCTGATGGAGCGACAGGATGTCATCGTCGTTGCAACAGTCTCAGCAATTTACGGACTGGGTGATCCCAAGTCTTACCTGAAAATGGTGCTACACCTGGTTCGTGGTGATCGAATCGATCAACGGGCAATACTGCGACGCCTGGCGGAACTGCAATATACCCGCAACGATGTCGCTTTTGAGCGCGCCAATTATCGCGTGCGCGGTGACGTTATTGATATATTCCCGGCGGATTCGGAAAGGGATGCCGTACGTGTCGAGCTGTTTGACGAGGAAGTTGAAAACATCTCATTGTTTGACCCACTGACGGGCGAGGTGCTGCAACGCTTACCCAGAATTACTGTTTACCCGAAATCCCATTACGTCACGCCTCGCGAAAAAATTATCGATGCCATTGAGCATATCAAGGTTGAGCTGGTAGAAAGACTGGAAGATCTGCGTAACAAAGACAAACTCGTTGAAGCGCAACGACTTGAAGAGCGCACACGTTACGATCTGGAAATGATGCAGGAGCTCGGCTATTGCTCGGGTATTGAGAACTATTCCCGCTATCTGTCGGGTCGTCAGCCCGGTGAGCCGCCGCCAACCCTGTTTGATTATCTGCCTGATAATGCTCTGTTGATTATCGATGAGTCCCATGTCTCGATTCCTCAACTCGGCGGTATGTATAAGGGCGACCGCTCGCGCAAGGAAACCCTAGTTAATTACGGGTTTCGTCTGCCCTCTGCGCTCGACAATCGCCCGCTGCGGTTTGATGAGTGGCAGGGCCTGATACCGCAGACTATTTTTGTCTCCGCGACGCCGGCCAAATACGAAGCCGAACATGCCGATGCGCTAGTGGAGCAGACGGTACGCCCGACTGGACTGGTCGACCCCCAGACCATTGTCAAGCCAGCGGTCAACCAGGTCGATGACGTGATGAGTGAGATCAGCGCCTGTGTGGGGCGCAGTGAACGTGTCTTGATTACCGTGCTGACGAAGCGGATGGCGGAAGACCTTACCGAATATCTGGATGAGCATGGCGTACGGGTTCGCTACCTGCATTCCGATATAGACACGGTGGAGCGGGTAGAGATTATTCGTGACCTGCGTCTTGGCGAGTTCGACGTGTTGGTTGGTATCAATTTGCTGCGCGAAGGCCTCGATATGCCCGAAGTGTCGCTGGTTGCGATACTCGACGCGGATAAGGAAGGGTTTTTACGATCCGAACAGTCGTTGATACAGACTATTGGCCGAGCGGCAAGGCATATCAACGGCAAGGCTATCCTGTATGGCGATAAGGTGACGGGATCAATGCAGCGGGCCATT
>JBFIEE010000105.1:0-3937 GCA_041603535.1 Porticoccaceae bacterium | reverse complement strand
GGTCTCGCTGATGCCATACGTCCCACCCGCCAACCGAATGCTGATACCGTGTTTGGCGACCCCTCGCTGCGCCATCTCTCGGCGCACAGATGGCCTTACAACTTTCTCTCAAGGGCCTCCTGTCGCAGCTCCGTGAATCACCCCGGGTTTTGAGGAGGCTCCAACACTTGAGAGAATGGAGCTATGAACAAGTCAAACAAGTTTTCACCTGAGATCCGTGAGCGTGCGGTGAGGATAGTCCAGGAACACCGTGGGGAGTACCCGTCGCTGTGGGCAGCGGTAGAGTCGATTGCTCCGAAGATCGGTTGCGTGCCACAGACGCTGCTGGAATGGGTCAAACATGCACAGGTCGATGCTGGAGCAAGGCCAGGTACGACGACAGCCGAAGCACAGCGCATCAAGGAACTGGAGCGAGAGAACAAGGAATTGCGGCGCGCCAACGACATTCTGCGCACGGCCAGTGCTTTTTTCGCCCAGGCGGAGCTCGACCGTAAACTGAAGTCGTAAACGGCTGTATCGACCAGCACCGGGATACCTACGGGGTCGAGCCGATCTGCAAAGTGTTGCAGGTTGCCCCGTCGGCTTACCGACGCCATGCGGCCAGGCAACGCAACCCGGAACTGCGCAGCGCCCGCGCCCAACGCGATGAGGTGCTGATGCTCGAGATTAAGCGTGTCTGGCAAGCCAACCTGCAGGTTTACGGTGCCACCAAGGTCTGGAAGCAGCTGAACCGCGAGGACATTGTGGTGGCACGCTGTACCGTGGAACGGCTCATGCGCCGCATGGGCCTGCAGGGTGTACGCCGTGGCAAGACCGTTCGCACGACCGTGCCGGATCAATCGCTCCCTTGTCCGCTGGATCGGGTCAATCGACAGTTTAAGGCCGATCGCCCCAACCAGCTGTGGGTGTCAGACTTCACCTATGTCTCGACCTGGCAGGGGTGGTTATACGTGGCTTTCGTCATCGACGTGTTCGCCCGACGCATCGTGGGCTGGCGTGTCAGTACCAGTATGACCACGGACTTCGTGCTCGATGCGCTGGAGCAGGCTTTGTACGAGCGGCAGCCCGATCCAGAGGACGCCCTAATCCATCACAGTGACAGGGGCTCGCAATATGTCTCCATCCGCTACAGCGAGCGGCTTGCCGAAGCAGGCATTGCACCATCGGTCGGCAGCAAGGGCGATAGCTACGATAACGCCCTGGCCGAGACCATCAATGGGCTGTACAAAGCCGAACTGATCCATCGTAGGGGGCCGTGGAAAACACGCGAATCCGTGGAGTTGGCAACCCTGGAATGGGTCTGCTGGTTTAATCACCAAAGATTGATGGGGCCATTGGGCTATATCCCTCCGGCAGAAGCTGAGGCAAACTACTACAGGCAACTAGACCGTCAAGCTGCCAGGGCAGCTTGACTTAAACCAAACAGCCTCCGCGATACCCGGGGTGATTCACCGCCTTGATACGCTCTTCGGTATACATCTTCTTCAGCCGCGCATTCTCGACGTCTAATTCCTTTAGCCGTTTCATCATCGACACCTCCATTCCGCCATACTTGGCGCGCCACTTATAGAAACTCGCCGAGCTGATACCGTGTTCACGGCATAGTTCACTGACCGGGGTGCAGGCCTTTGATTGCTTCAATATCGCCAGAATCTGGCTGTCTGTGTATCGAGACTTCATCATGCTTCATTCCTCGCGACATCATCATAAAAGTCTCCACTCAAAACTTCGATTAATTTCTTGGGGGGATTACACTGATCCCTGGTGTTCTGGTGTTCTGGTGTTCTGGTGTTCTGGTGTTCCGCGCCCTCCGACAATATAATCACGAAATACTTTGTGAGCAGCTGGGTTATAGCGGGCAACAGATTACCGACTTCAAAGATGACGGGGTAATAGCTTCCAGCAATAGTTGATCTTGTCCATGGCGTTTTACACAAATAGCACTCACGGTTACTATTGACCAGGCCGATTACTCAAAATTGCAGTAAGGGCATGATTCGATACGGGGCCGAATGACTACAATCCTAATAGATAAAATCATTAAAACAAACAGAGGTATACGATGACTCAACGGATGCTAGAAGGTTTTAAAGTCGTGGATTTTACTCACGTCGTAGCTGGACCTCACGCCACAAAAATCCTCGCTGAGCATGGCGCAGAAGTTATAAAAATAGAACCGCTCTACGGCGAACTGGCACGCACCCTACCCCTGCAACGCGAAGGTCGTAGTGGCTATTTTGTACAACACAATATCGGCAAAAAAACCATGGCCATAGATATTTCCTCCAAGGAAGGTCAGGATATCTGTCACGGGCTCATCAAACAGGCAGATGTCGTTGTTGAGAACTTTGCGCCGGGCGTTATGAAGCATAACAACCTGGACTGGGAAACCTTAAAAGTTATCAACCCCGACCTGATAATGTGTTCCATCTCCTGTTTCGGGCAGGATGGTCCTCTGGCTAACTTGCCGGGCTTCGACTGGATTGGCCAATCTTATGCCGGAATTATCGATCTGCTCGGCAAAAAAGATGACACACCAATATTTGGTGATTTCGCCTTCGGTGATGTAGCCACCGGCGCCCACGCGTATGGCGCTATTGTCACCGCATTAATGCATCGCATGCGTGGTGGCAGTGGGCAACATATTGATATATCACTGATAGAGGTTTTATTCAGCTTTCACGAATTAAGTGTGCAACTCTTTGACTCAACCGGCGGCAAAATGCTGCCTACTCGCGCAGGACCCGACCACTATTTGCTGGCCGGTGCTGGTATTTTCAAGTGCCAAGATCGATATTTATTTATTGTTGGCCTGAACCAGTGGTTAGGTTTGACCAGGGCAATGGGGCGGGATGATATGGCCAAAGATCCTCGCTTCAAAAACCCCGCTGATACTGGGCAATATAAAGACGAAATAAATGGCGCTATCCAGGACTGGCTCGACACTGTGGAAAGCATGGATAAGGCTCTCGAAATACTCCAGGAAAACAGAGTTGCCTGTGCGCCCATCCTTAATATTTCCGAATTTATGGAGCACCCCCACGTCAAGGAGAGAGGCTGTGTGAGAACTGTTAAGGATGATATTTTTGGTGACATCCGCATTCCGCGTACACCGCTACGCTTCTCAGATTTTCCAGAACCACCTGACCTGCGCGCCGGCACCTTAGGGCAATATAACCACGAAATACTTCGTGAACGCCTCAACTATACGGAACAACAAATCGCTGACCTTGAATCTGCCCGCATCATCGGATCAAAAAATATTTAAGCGGATTTGTCTATTTTTAGTAGTTACTATCTTTTGACAGTTAATTGCTAACTAAAAAAATGCAGAATTACCCGAGAATTTGTGATCATAAAGAAATGTTGGATGACTTTACTGTGGTCGACTTTACCCATGTGCTTGCCGACCATAACCACCCAAAAATGTTGGCGGAGCATGGTGCCGAAGCCCTAAAAATAGAGCCCATTGGCAGCGAAATGATACGCATTTTCCCCAGTCTTCGCGAAGGTCGAAGTGCGCGCTTCGTACAGCATAATGTCGGCAAAAAAACATGGCTATCGATATTACGACAGCTAAAGGTCAGGAAATTTGTTATGAGCTGATCAAAGAAGCCGATGTAGTGGTGGAAAACTTCGCCTCGGGAGCACAGAAGGGCTCAGAGTAAACCTCCCTCAGTTTAATGGGCCCTTTTAATCGATTTTGATCTAAATATACTGATTTAATCATTTATCCTGTTCACACATCTTGTGTTGCCCAGACTGACCCTGGGTTTGCTGGGCGGTATGTCGGATCCAGCTATTCACTCAAACGAACGCGACGTTGGCCATTCTTCTCGACAATATAAACACCCGTTGGTGTATTAAAGTGAGTGCCGAGAATCATGATGTCGCGGTCGCAATGATCGTTGACAAAGTTACTGCGGGTCTGGATGGC
>JBFIEE010000104.1:0-4480 GCA_041603535.1 Porticoccaceae bacterium | reverse complement strand
TGGTGGAGGGGGGTGGATTCGAACCACCGAAGCTTTCGCGTCAGATTTACAGTCTGATCCCTTTGGCCGCTCGGGAACCCCTCCCTAAAAAAGGGCGAGCATTGTCCGTACTCGCTCTCAATTTGTCAACTTGCTGTTTGCCAAACAAAACAGGCACTACAACTCTTCGATATGGAGCTGGCGAGAGGAGTCGAACCCCCGACCTGCTGATTACAAGTCAGCTGCTCTACCAACTGAGCTACGCCAGCAAAACCCACGAAAAATGGATGCGCGATTCTATTGGAAGTCAACGCACTAAGCAACCGCTGTGAGCACCCTGCTAGCTCCTTAATGGTGCTTTTTATACCGAAATTATACCGGAAACTTCCGCATCAGGCGGTAAATCAGCTCAACTCTCGCCCACGGCACATTTAGTTATACTTGCCTCAACGTTAGAAGAGTGGTCGGCGATATCAGACCAGAACTGACGAGATAACGAGTCTGCGGCAACCTGCTGCATCGTCACCCAGTACCGCGGCACCTTATTGATAACCGGTTCAATATTTGCCGCAAACCCTTTAACAGAGAGCTCGTTGAGCCGACGTCTCGCATTTTCGTCAGATGTAAAGAATCCCAAGGATATGCCATTTTTCAGCCTGCCATCCTGAAATGCAAAGCTATCTATGCCTTTTGCTTGCAGCTGACTTCTTGTTTTAGCCAACAGAGCCATAGACTGTAGAGGCGGAATGTAGACCCAGTAACCCTTCAAAATGTCCTCCTCCGCTCCGCCAATAACGGTTGAAATTCCCAGGCCAGTCGACTTACCAGTAATATCACTGGCCGCTTTGTGCTCATTAAAGGGCCCCAGTTGGACGCACTTGATTTCGGCAACCGCCGTGTTAGATTCAGGTACACTATCGCGGGTTTCGCTGGTTTCGCTGGTTTCACTAGCTTCGGCGCTGTCGACCGTATCGTATTCGATTGAGCTTTTTGGCGCCTCGCTCGGGATATTCTTAGCCTCGGCTGGCAGACTGACTTCACCCAGCAGCATGATCGGAGAGGCCAATTCATTGACTGCCTGCAAGGTCCTTACCTCAGTGTTGACATACCCAGCAGTGACGCTCCGCCAGTAAAAAACCACCGCATTGAGGAGTAGCACTATTGCCAAAATCCACTTGAACGGCAACAAACGACAATTCTGCTTATAAAATGTCTGAATACTCACGGTATCGCCAATGCAAGTCCGTCGAGCACCAAATCTTGTCTGCTTTGCGCCCGCTCGTCAAAACACGCCGCCAGCGGTTCAGATCCACCCCCGGTAAAAACGATGGTCGCCAATACATCGGCCCCTTGTTGTAGCTCAGCAAGGGCTTTTTCAATCAACGCCAGAGACATCAGGAAACATCCATTCTGAACCGCGTCTCGCGTATTTTTCCCTGGTGCGCCCGAGTAATCTTGACGCTGTTCGAAACGCACTCCGCTGGTCCCCTGGAACAAGGCCTGAAACATCATTGAAAACCCTGGCACGATGTACCCGCCGAGATGCTGCCCAGTTGCGCCAACTAGATCGACGGTGAGCGTTGTCCCTACATCGACCACCAGGCAGGGGCCGCGCACAATATCCCAGGCGGCAATAATTGCTAGCCAACGATCAACACCCAGGGTATCTGGTGCCTCATAGCCGTTAATCACACCAGCGACACGGCTTTTTGAACCTGCAAATTCAGCCGTCAGACCAAAATGGCCCTGCGCCCATAATTCCAGTTTTCGGCCAACTGCGAAACCCGCGACGTTGGCAACGCGTATCCGGCTCACATCAAAACACTGGGCAGCCATCGTGAGCCAGGTCGCCTCATCACGGGTGACAATCCCTCGCTCACGGATACTTCCATCGGCCAGCACCCGCCATTTTATTCGACTATTGCCAGCATCTATTTCCAGGATCACAACGCCTTCCGCAAACTAATTTCACCGCCGCTATAAAAGCGCCGGTTGCCGTCAATGTCCAGGCAAATGGCTCCGGTATCTGAAACCCCGCGCGCGACCCCCTCTACCTCCGCGCCAGGTGTCGACAAGCGGACTCGCTCCCCGCCATAAGCGTCAAGCTCTTCCCAGGCTTGCCGGTAACTCCGAAAACGGGTCTCCGCATACGTAGCTAGCAATGGCAGCAACTCCCCAAGCACCGCGCCAGCCAGGCCATTACGCGTAACACCCGGGTAGCTACCCAAATCTGCCCAGGGCTGATCAATAGCTACATCACGCGGCATAGCAACGTTTATCCCGATACCCACCACCACCTGGCACAGCCCGCTGGGATCTCCCAGCATCTCTAATAAAACCCCACCGACCTTGCGGCCATTTAACAGGATATCGTTGGGCCATTTCAGGCTAATCACTTCGACGCCCAGCGACTCGACAGCCCGGGACACAGCCACACCAACGGCCAGACTTAGCCCCTCCAGAGCCGCCACGCCGCCCGAAAACTCCCAGGTCGCCGACATATAGAGATTACGACCAAAGGGGCTAATCCAGGTGCGCCCCAGACGACCACGACCCTGCGTCTGACGCTCCGCCATGCACACGTAACTATGGACAAGTCCTTGTTCGATTTGTCTGCGAGCGACAGTATTTGTAGAATCGACCTCCTCCAACAATACCAAATTGCCCAACAACAACCTGGTATCCACCGAGAGCAGGCCAAGGATTCGTTGCCGAGACAGTAATTCCATACCACCAACCAGCCGATAGCCACGGCCCCGGATTTTTTCTATCGGAACGCCCCACTCCTGTAAACGCTGGAGCTGCTTCCATACGGCACTACGACTAACGCCGAGCGCCTCGCCAATATGTGCACCGGAAACCAGGTTGCCACCACTTAAAAGCTCCAACGCGCCGCGTAAGGTGTCAGTCATGCTTACTTCACCCAGCTGCAATATTACGGTAGACAAACACAAGGCCCAGAATCATCGCCACGGCGGCAAACAATCTTTTTAGTGGCTTTTCCGGTAAACGGTGGGCCATCAACGCGCCCATGCGAGCAAAGGGCATACTAGCAAGCACGATACCCAGCAAGGCGGGCACGAAAACAAACCCAATGGCGCCCTCCGGCAAGCCCCTGACGCCCCAACCGCGGTACATATAGGTCAATGCGCCAAATAGAGCAATAGGAAAGCCCAACGCCGCCGACGTCGCGATAGCGCGGGTAATAGTTACGTTACAATACGTCAAGTAGGGCACGCTTAACGAACCCCCGCCGATACCGAAAATGCCAGACAAAACCCCTATCCCTACACCGGCACCCGCCCCACTCAACCGTCCTGGGGGCTCTCTGTGGGGTTGCGGAATACGCCCAACACTCATCTGTATGGCCACTAGAATCAAGAAAGCGCCGAACAGGATCTGCAGCATAGAACCAGATAGCTCTGTGGCAAACACGCTGCCGGCGACAACACCCGTCGCAATCCCAGGTGCCATCGACAGTGCGACAGGCCACAGTACCGCGGCTTTTCGGTGGTGGGCATAGATCGCAGTCAGCGAGGTAACCATAATGGTCGCTAGCGAAGTGCCGATGGCTAAATGCGTCATCACAGCGTCATCAAAACCACTCAACGTAAAACTGTATATTAAAACAGGCACCACGACAGCACCGCCGCCGAGCCCAAACAGACCGCCCACCAGCCCGGCAACCGAACCCGCCAGCAAGTAAACGTATATAGACTCCATATAAAATCCATATAAATACGCATTATGCAGCCTATCCGCGCAAAGTACAGCAACGCAATCTATTGTTGACTGCCCTCAGGTTGCACCCTACAGACTGCAGGGCACTCTCGGCCACTGAGCGGCTTAGCGCTAACGCATAACAGCCCAATCACATGGTTTTTTGACAAAAAAAACCCCCAGCCACGAGACTGGGGGTTTTTACTTAGAAGCCTGGCGATGACCTACTCTCACATGGGGAAACCCCACACTACCATCGGCGATAACGCGTTTCACTTCTGAGTTCGGGATGGGATCAGGTGGTTCCACGTCTCTGTGGTCGCCAGGCAAACTGGCTTGACTTTAGTCAGAATCGACTAATGACACGACGTCAATGTGACAGAAGTGCCAGAAAATACCGGAGTATTTTCAGTGCAAAAAGGGTAATGCATTGTTGAAGCACAGGTCGCGTGTGTCGCACATCTGTCCAGTCTACATATCACTTACACAATCGTTTCTATTATATGGTCAAGCCGCACGGGCAATTAGTACTGGTTAGCTCAACACTTCACAGTGCTTACACACCCAGCCTATCAACGTCCTGGTCTTGAACGGCCCTTCAGGGATCTCAAGGATCCAGGGAAATCTAATCTTGGAGGGGGCTTCCCGCTTAGATGCTTTCAGCGGTTATCCTGTCCGAACGTAGCTACCGGGCAATGCCACTGGCGTGACAACCCGAACACCAGAGGTTCGTCCACTTCGGTCCTCTCGTACTAGAAGCAGCTTTCCTCAAATCTCCAAC
>JBFIEE010000103.1:0-4589 GCA_041603535.1 Porticoccaceae bacterium | reverse complement strand
GCTGTTTGACGGCTTCAGGGTCGCTTCAAAGCGGTCGAATCCAGTACCCTGGCGCCATGGTTTTACGGACGATACAAATAGATTAGAATGTCGCCCGCAAACACGGGATCGTAATGTGAATTTTGGTACTCAGGACAGAAAGTTTTTCCTTTCTCTTTGCTGGCGATGGCGACAGGGCTAATACCCCCTGCCCGCTTGGGCGCTATTTAATCGTTAAGCAGCTTTAAGGAAAGACCATGACACCTGAACAATTCGCCGACCTGGCTCAACAAGATTACACACGTATCCCGGTTGTCCGGGAAATCCTCGCCGACCTCGAAACCCCACTCTCCTGTTATCTGAAACTTGCCCGCGGGCCTTATTCCTATTTGTTTGAATCCGTGGAAGGTGGTGAGAAATGGGGCCGCTATTCTTTGATCGGCCTGCCTTCGGCCACCGTGCTTAAAGTGCGGGGTCACACCTTCACCATCGAAGAAAATGGTCGTGTGGTAGACGAGCACAATATTCCCGATCCACTGGTCGAAGTTGAGGCCTTTATTCGGCGTTACAGGGTACCTGAACTACCTGGGATGCCCCGGTTTACTGGCGGCCTGGTGGGTTATTTTGGCTACGACACGGTGCGTTATGTGGAGCCGCGTTTAGCCAATAGTTGCCCGCCCGATGAACTGGGGGTGCCGGACATTCTGTTGATGGCATCCCACGAAGTGCTGGTCTTCGACAATTTGCAGGGCAAGTTGATTTTTATTGTCCATGCCGATAGCGCTGACCGGGATGCCTGGCATAAAGCCCAGCTGCGTCTGGACGAGTTAGAGGCCGGTTTGCGCACACCCCTGCCAGTGCTCGATAAAGTGTCGTTAACCCCGAGCGGGGTCAGTGAGTCTGAGTTTACTTCCAGTTTTGGCAAGGCCCGCTATGAAGCCATGGTGGAGTCGATTAAGGAATACATCGTCGCTGGGGATGTTATGCAGGTGGTGCCCTCGCAGCGTTTGTCGCTACCGTTTACAGCGCAATCGATAAATTTGTACCGCGCTCTGCGTGTGCTAAACCCCTCGCCCTATATGTACTTCCTCGACCTGGACGGTTTCGAGATCGTCGGTTCCTCCCCGGAAATACTGACCCGCCTGGAAGACGGCGAGGTGACGGTGCGGCCGTTGGCAGGCTCCCGGCCGCGCGGGGCGAATCCAGAAGAGGATCAGGCGCTTGAAGAAGAGCTGCTCGCCGACCCGAAGGAAGTTGCCGAACACTTGATGCTGATCGATCTGGGTCGAAACGATATTGGCCGTGTCGCACAAATCGGTAGCGTCAAGCTGGTGGAAAAAATGGTAGTCGAGCGTTACTCGCACATTATGCATATCAGCTCCAACGTCACCGGTTTGGTAAAACCGGGTACCACCGCCATTGATGTACTGCGGGCGACCTTGCCTGCGGGGACCTTAAGCGGTGCCCCAAAAATTCGAGCCATGGAAATCATCGACGAGTTTGAGCCGGTAAAGCGCGGGATCTACGGCGGGGCAATCGGTTACCTGGGCTGGAATGGCAATGTGGATACCGCCATCGCTATTCGTACCGCTGTGATAAAAGATGGCCAGCTCTACGTGCAGGCTGGTGGCGGTCTGGTAGCTGACTCAGTGCCCGAGACCGAATGGGAAGAAACTATGAACAAGTCGAGAGCGATTTTTCGCGCGGCGGCCATGGTGCAGGGGGTGGTGAAATGATTCTGATGATCGATAATTACGACTCCTTTACCTACAACGTGGTGCAGTATCTGGGCGAACTGAAGGCTGACGTCCGCGTGGTGCGCAACGACGAAATCAGCGTTGCCGATATAGCCGCCATGGCACCGGAAAAAATCGTTATATCCCCGGGGCCTTGCACGCCTAACGAAGCCGGTATATCACTGGCGACCGTTGCGGCGTTTGCCGGAAAAATTCCGTTGCTGGGTATATGTCTGGGTCACCAAAGTATCGGCCAGGCCTTTGGCGGAAAGATCGTCCGCGCTCGGCAGGTGATGCACGGCAAAACGTCGTTGATCCATCACGATGGCAAGGGGGTGTTCAGGGGTTTGAGTAACCCTTTTGAGGCGACCCGTTACCATTCGCTGATCATCGACAAGGCCTCATTGCCTGAATGCCTGGAAATTACCGCCTGGACGCTGACTGAAGCTGGCGAGCCGGATGAGATCATGGGGGTGCGCCATCGTGAATTTGCCATCGAGGGCGTACAGTTTCACCCGGAATCCATTCTTACCCAGCACGGCCATGATTTACTGAAGAACTTTCTCGAGGCTTATTAAGTGGATATTACCGCAGCGCTGGCTCGCGTCATCGAACATAACGCGCTTTCACAGCAGGAAATGATCGCGGTCATGCAGCAGATCATGACTGGTGGTGCGACCCCTGTGCAGATTGCCGGGTTTCTGGTGGCCCTGCGCATGAAAGGCGAAACGCTGGATGAAATTACCGGGGCCGTGCAGGTGATGCGCGAGCTGGCAACTGGTGTGGAGGTCAGTGGTGATCATCTGGTTGACATTGTCGGCACCGGGGGCGATGGCGCCAGCCTGTTTAATGTTTCAACGGCGAGTGCTTTTGTGGTGGCGGCGGCTGGCGGCCAGGTGGTGAAACACGGTAATCGCTCTGTAAGCAGTAAAAGTGGCAGTGCTGATTTACTGGAGGCGGCGGGCGTTAAACTGGGCTTGCCCCCTGCGCAGGTGGCGCGTTGTGTTAAAGATGTGGGTATCGCGTTTATGTTTGCGCCCGCCCACCACAGCGCCATGAAGTACGCAGCGGGGCCGCGCAAGGAGCTGGGTGTGCGAACTCTGTTTAATATTCTCGGTCCGATGACCAATCCGGCAGGGGTGAAGCGGCAGCTAATCGGCGTTTATGACAAAGCTTTGTGCAGGCCGGTGGCAGAGGTGCTGGCGCGCCTGGGCAGCGAGCACATCGTGGTGGTTCACAGCGATGACGGCCTAGATGAGATCAGCCTGGCGGTGGAAACGTCGGTCGCTGAACTGAAGGATGGCGAGATTACCGAATACCGACTCAAGCCCGAGGATTTTGCCATTGCACGACAGTCGCTCAATGGCCTTGAAGTCGTTGATCCAGCCGCATCACTGAAGTTGATCACGGACGCACTTGGTAAACGTAAAACGCAAGCGGGTGTCAAGGCGGCGGATATGATCGCCCTCAATGCGGGTGCAGCAATTTACGTGGCCGGGGTGGCGTCGACAGTAGCAGAAGGCGTGGTCATGGCGCAGGATACTATCGCCAGTGGGCTTGCTTTGGAGCGGATCTCTGAGCTGGCGTCATACACTGAAGCGCTGGCTAGCGTTTAAGGAGCGGAGTTATGTCTCAGGAACACGTCATGTCTCAGGAGCGTGGCGGTCTCGCGCAAACGCCTACTATTCTCAAAAAGATCCTGGCGCGAAAGTATGTTGAAGTGCAGGAGCGCAGTGCGCTGGTACCCGTCGCGCAGCTACAGGAGGTGATAGCTGCACAGGATGCGCCACGTGGTTTTACAAGAGCTTTACGGCAAAAAATTGATCTCGGCGCAGCCGCGGTGATTGCTGAAGTAAAAAAAGCATCTCCCAGTAAAGGGGTGATTCGTGAGAATTTTGATGTTGTGGAAATTGCGCGCAGCTACGAAAAAGGCGGTGCTGCCTGCCTTTCGATATTGACGGATGTCGACTTCTTTCAGGGTAGTGACGACTATCTGCGGCAGGCGCGGAGTGCCACCCGGCTGCCATTATTGCGTAAAGATTTCGTCGTCGATGACTACCAGGTTTACGAGGCGCGGGCCATTGGCGCAGACTGTATTCTGTTGATTGTCGCCGCCCTCGATGTGCAGGCTCTACACACCCTTCACGAAACTGCGATAGGCATTGGGCTTGATGTCCTTGTCGAGGTGCATGATCGTCAGGAGCTGGATCTGGCTCTGCAGCTCGCGACGCCATTGATCGGCATTAATAATCGCAACTTGCATACTTTCCACACCAGCCTGGATACGACATTTAACCTGTTAGACAAGATTCCGCCGGATCGCCTGATCGTCACTGAAAGCGGCATCCATACCATTGACGACGTCATGGCCATGCGTGGGCACGGGGTCAATGCTTTTCTCGTTGGGGAGGCGTTTATGCGCGCTGAAGATCCGGGGCGCCGCCTGGTAGAAATGTTTAATTAACGCAACACTTCAGGGCTGAGGCGTAGTTAACGGGTGCCGTGAACAACCATGGTTTTGCCGGCTACGGCCACCAAACCCTGCTCTTCCAGTATTTTTAGCACCCGACCGACCATTTCTCTTGAGCAGCCGACGATTCGGCCAATTTCCTGGCGGGTGATTTTGATTTGCATGCCGTCCGGGTGAGTCATGGCATCGGGTTCTTTGCTGAGGTCGAGCAGCGTGCGTGCGACCCGTCCCGTGACGTCCAGAAAGGCCAGATCACCGACCTTGCGGGTGGTGTCCCTAAGGCGTTGAGCCATCTGTTTGCTCACCGAATACAGAAACTCTGGGTGACTTCTTGTCAGCTCGTTAAACGATTCGTAACTAATTTCAGCGACATCGCATTCAGTTCTGGCGCGAATCCAGGCACT
>JBFIEE010000102.1:0-4649 GCA_041603535.1 Porticoccaceae bacterium | reverse complement strand
TTAACCATACTGGCGATGACGCTGGTCAACGACCAGAAAACCGGCAGCAACAACAGGGCAACAAGCGCGGTGATTAGATTAAACGTTACATGAGCCCAGGCCAGGCGCTTAGCGTTTGGGGTGGCACCAATCACCGCTATTATGGCTGTCGATGTAGTGCCAATATTGGCGCCGATAACCGCAGCTGCGGCCACGTCAAGACCGGCTACGCCGCTGGCAACAGCTGTCAGGATGATGGCAATCGCGGCGCTTGAAGATTGTGTTAACACGGTCAGAAGCAAGCCGATTAGCAAACCCAAAAGGGTGGTATGACTGTTTTCCGTGAGCAGCACCTCGATGTTGATTTGCTGCGCGTACCCGGAGAAGTTTTCGGTTAGCGCCGCAATTCCCATAAAGAGCAGGCCAAAGCCTGCGAGGGCCATACCCAGTGCGCGACCGCGTTGATACGGAGAGATAACCCTCAACGCGGCTCCAATCCCCACCAGGGGGAAAGCCAGCGCATCAATCTTGAGACTGAATCCCAGCAAGGTGATTAGCCAGGCGGTAAAGGTCGTACCGACGTTGCTCCCAAACACCACCCACAGGGCCTGTCGGAAAGCCAGTAGACCGGCATTGACAAAACCAATGGTGGCAACTGTTACGGCACTTGAAGACTGAACCAGGGCCGTAATTAATATGCCTGATACCAGCCCGCGTAGTCGGGTTGATGTCCATTGACCAAGGAGGTTTTTGAGGGCGTGTCCACCCGCCAGCTTGAGACCTTCCGTCATCAGCCACATGCCGAGCAAGAAAAGGCCGAGAGAACCAACCAGATCAAAAATCACGCTTGTTCACTCAACGTGCATGCCCTGGGTGACCAGCCGCAATAACCGTAGGTCCGGGCGCACCCGTCGGCGTCTATTTTCCCTTGTTTCCAGAGGAGCCATTTTTCTCCAATAGGCCAAGTTTACCGGCCAGCCATTTCGTGCTTGATGCCTGGATGACAATAGTAACGATAATAGCGATAAAAACAGTGGCGGCGACCTCTTTGGCCCCCGGCACCTTCATGCCCACCAGCAGGCCCGCGAGGGCAGCGGGAATGACGCCGGTTTCGCGCGTCCAGCACATAAACAGCATTTCATTCAGCGTCCACCTGGCGCGCCGATCCGGCAGGCAGCAAAGAAATACGGTTAATGGTCGGGCCACCAGCATCAGCACCGCGACAATTATAATGCCGTCGAACAGGTAGCGGTTGATCAGCTCGAAATCGACATGTGAGCCGAGCAGAATAAACACCATGATGCGCATTATCTCGGCGATGATGCCCTGAAACGATTCAAAGCTCTCGGTATCGTGGTCGGTAAAGGCCGCTTTAAATGTTCGGCGGTTGCCGACCATAATGCCGAGCACGAAAACCGCCATAAAACCTGATGTGCCCATGGCGTCTGCACCCAGATAAGTCGCCAGAATCGCGACGATCTTGAATACTGGAGCGAAGCCGGTGAACAAACCAATTTTCTCCGGAGAGATAAGATAGATAAACGTAAAGCCGGCTAGCAGGCCGACCAATAAACCGCCACCACCGGTATAGGCGAGATCGGCGAGGGTGTTGGGGAGGGAAAAGGCTGCCGCCCCCATCATAAGTCCCGCGATAGTGAACGTAATGATCGCGCCCATGGCGTCGTTGAACGCCGATTCGGCCATCACCGTTTGTGCGACGCGCTCCCGAATAGGCACCTGTTTGAAAATCGGTACCAGCGTGGCAGGGTCGGTAGACGCGATCGCGGCGCCGATCAGCAGCGCTACCATGACGGGAATTCCGGCAATATAGTGGGCGGCCGCAGCGGTCACCGCGGCGGTAATCAGCAGGCCGATGGTGGCCAGGACCGAAATCGAAATCCACACTTTTGTCAGGACTTGCAGGCGTAGCGAGGCACCGCCATCAAAGACCAGGTAAGACGCGCCGAAAATAAGGATGGCCTGATTCACTGAGCTGTCTGCAGAGATGTCAAGTACGCCTAGCCCGGCACTGCCCAGCACCATGCCCGCGAGCAGGTAGAGCACAATATCGGGGATACCGACTTTTCTGGACAGTGCGCCACACAGGCACCCGACGCCGAGGATAACGGAAAATCCGCCGAGGATGTGTTTGGCAAATTCGATGGTGTCTGCGGGCAGCATAAGATTATGTTTGGACCTCTGGTCACGAGCTTGCTGACTAAATGTGTGGTGAATAACGCGGCGCATTCTAGCGGAATAACCGGCCAGCCAATACACAAATAAGGTCAGCTAGTACACAAATAAGGCTAGCCAAGACACAAATAGGGGCTCAACGGACGGGCAATATGCAGGGCGTTGCGCGCGGCGGGAGTTATCTGTCATGAGCACCCGGTTGACTCGCCAGCGTGCTTTGAGGGGAGAGAAGAATTTGTAGAGCAGTAGTGCGACTAGATAGGGCGACTACATAGTGCGGCCAGTACAAAAATGAAGTTTCAAAGTCGAGCTCGCAAATTTCCTGGCCTTTGCCCCGGTCCTCGCCGGTATACTGTTAGCCGCGTTGCTTCACGACAGGGTTGCTCCGGTCATCTGGTCACAATGTTAGAGAAGGGTACCTATGGACTTCCACCTGCAGACATTGATCTCCCAGCTTAGCGAGGTTGCTGCACAGACTTACGATATTGTTGCGCAACCGGCGGTCCTTTATCAGGGGGCAATTATCATTGTGCTGTTTGCCGTTTCGCTGTTTGTATCTTCTCGGATAGAACCTCGCCTTGAGGCGC
Source organism: Porticoccaceae bacterium (assembly GCA_041603535.1). Lineage (GTDB taxonomy): Bacteria > Pseudomonadota > Gammaproteobacteria > Pseudomonadales > Porticoccaceae > HB2-32-21. Next base: position 1,890 of record JBFIEE010000102.1, on the reverse strand, counting down.
TCGCGCGCAATATCCGTGGTAACCCAGGGTTGTTGCGGATCATCGTTGCTTTTTTGCGCAGACTCGAATGGGCTTTTTTCATCGTGCTACTCGGTATGGCGCTGGCGTTGATGCGCGCACTGGCCTGGCCCGGTCGTGACTATATCGTCTACGTGGCTTTATTGCTGGCGCTGGCGTGGCTGGTGATAGCGGTCCTGTCGCGGTCAGTCCGCAATCGCATCATGGCGCGATTTATTAGCATTGCCGGCTGGTCTTATGTCGCCATCACTATTCTTGGTATTACCTCAGAGGCGGCTGCCTTCCTCGATTCGGTTGGGTTTTCCGTCGGCGATGTGCGAATCTCCGCGTTGCTGCTGATCAAGGCAGTGGCGTTGCTGGGGGTCACCCTGTGGTTGGCCGTGTCGGTGGGTAATTTCCTCGACAGGCGCATTCAGAGTAACGAGGATCTGACGCCAAGTTTTCGAGTGCTGATCGGCAAGGTGTTGAAAATCACACTGATAGTAGTGGCGGGGTTCGTCGCCATGTCGGGTATTGGCATCGACCTTACGCTCTTCACGGTATTTTCTGGTGCCATTGGCGTGGGTATCGGTTTCGGCCTGCAGAAGGTGGTGTCTAATTTTATTTCGGGCCTTATTATTTTGCTCGACCGATCGATAAAGCCGGGCGATACCATCTCGCTTGGCGATACCTTTGGGTGGATCCGTGAACTGCGTGCCCGTTTCGTTTCCGTGGTGACACGCGATGGCCGTGAATTCCTCATTCCCAACGAAGATTTTATTACCCGGGAAGTCATCAACTGGTCCTATTCCGACGATTTCGTGCGCATCGATATCCCCTTTGGCGTGTCTTACGATGCCAACCCCCATGAGGTAACGGAAATCTCTATCGCCGCCGGGGTGGGTGTCGAACGGGTAGTCGCTCACCCGCAACCGGTATGTTGGTTGACAGGATTTGGCGACTCGTCACTGGATTTCGTACTGCGAGTCTGGATCAGAGACCCCCAAAAAGGTCTGACCAACATCCGTGGTCAGGTGTTGCTGGCGCTCTGGGATACCTTTAAGGCACACGGGGTGAACATACCCTACCCACACCGCGAAGTAATAATGAAAAACCCGGTGAAACTTACCGAACTGGAAACGGCCCCGAGCAAATAGTGGGTGACACGCTAGCCGGGGCTACCTTTTGCGGATCCAGCCTACCAGGTAAACGATTTCCCACGGCTGTGTGTAGCCGAAGTAAAGGCGCCTGAAGTGTCTGCTTCACGCGTACGTCAATGCGTATGTCGGTGATGAATATCCGGAAAATGCGGATGTTTGTGTGTGACTTTCGTGTGCCTGTGCAGGTGATCGTGTGATCCCTGCAAGTCGGTCGAGTCGGGTGCGTCATGGGCGTGATCGTGATGCGTGTCATGGGCGTGACGGTGGCGGTGTTCTACCGCAAAGTGCGTGTGTTCGTGTGTGTGGTGCTCGGTCAGGTGCAGCCATACGCCCAGGCTCATCAACGCGGCGGCCAGCCAAAACGCGGGTGTGGTTGATTCACCCAGTAAAGCCAGTGCTACAAGCGCCCCGATAAACGGTGCGGTAGAGAAGTAGGCGCCCGTTCGAGCGCTACCAAGACCCCGTAGCGCCAGTACAAACATCACCAGGCTGATGCCGTAGCCAAACAGGCCGACTGCTGTAGTCGCCATCAGAATGTCCATGCCTGGTAAGTGGGCGCCCAGGCTCAGGGCCAGCGTCAGGTTGACGAGACCGGCAATAAATCCTTTGCTACCCGCTATAAACAGCGCATCCGAGGCGGACACTTTTCGGGTCAGGTTATTATCGATAGCCCAACACGCGCAGGCCGCAGCAATGGCCACAGGGCCAAACCAGCCGTGTGCACCGCCCGCCG
>JBFIEE010000101.1:0-4776 GCA_041603535.1 Porticoccaceae bacterium | reverse complement strand
GTGACCTTCCGTTGAAATCGTTATCACCATGCCGTTTATTTAACCATTCGCGCTGGTTTCGGCTGCACATGCCCGGCAATTGCGTGGGGTTTGTAGGGCGCTTCGATGGCGGCTACTTCTGCGTCGGTCAGCTTGATGTCTACGCAGGCAAAAATATCAGTCAGGTGATGAAGCTTGGTGGCGCCGATAATGGGTGCGCTAACGCCGGGCGCCTGGAGTACCCATGCGGCAGCGATTTGTGTGGGTGTCAGGCCGCTTTTCGCAGGCTTCGATGAGGTGCTTGCGGCTCAGCCCATGGCGGTTGTGGCCCGGCCCCATGGGGGCGTGAACCTTGGTCGCAACCACTACATCATCGCGATTGGCCATTTCGCCTAGCCAGTGTCCGGTAATTTCTTCACTGCTGCCATTTGAATAGATATCGGCGGTATCAAAAAAAATTATACCGGCCTCCAGAGCGGCTTCGAAATGTTCACGTGCGGCCTGCGTATCGAGCGTCCACTCACGCCAGCCGCCCTCGCCGTAGCTCATACAACCCAGACAAATACGTGATACGGTAAGACCGCTATTGCCCAGCCTGGTATATTCCATTGCTACCTCCTGCCACACGGGATGTCGATGATGGTAAATTTGCCAGGTTCCATTGGCCGTGCTATCTACTATAGACATTTTTCGTCGAAAAGCTGGCTCAACGGTCCGATTTTATCCATAACACCTGTAGAAGGAGAGACATGCCATGGCATCAGTCATGATCAAGAGAGATATCAAAGCGCCCGCTCGCGAGGTCTGGACATTACTATCCGACTTCGGTGGAATTGGCAATATCATGAGGGGTATGGGCCCCGACGATTTGACCCTGGAAGGCGAGGGGCTGTTGGCGGTGCGCACCATTAAAACGCCAACCGGCACGGTGAAAGAGCGCTGCGAAGCCCTGGACGAAGCAAACATGATGATGAGTTATTCGATTTTGGGCGATGCGCCATTGCCGATAACCCACTACCTGTCCACGTTCCGGGTTTTTGAAACCGGCCCACAAAGTTGCCGCGTTGAGTGGGGTAGCAGCTTTCAGCCCGATGGCACGGTGCCGTTGGCAGAGGTGGAGCCGATGATTGAAGCGATCTACAAAAGCGGCATCATCGGGACGCAGAAGAAGCTGGGAGTTTTCGAAAAAATTGCTGGTTAAACAACTTTGACAGGGATGCTAGGATGAGCGCGTGCTCGACGGGCAGCGATTTTGCTGGTCGATGGTCTTGCTGATTACAGGTTGTTTCATCCATGATTATTCGTGTTCGACACTGCGTAAAAACTGGGCTGTTGGTCGGTTTTATCTGGTGCATTAATGTAACGGCAATTGCGGGCGGCGATGCCGCCTGGCACGCGCCGACTGTCGAAGCAGAAAAAACGAACCCCGTCCGCTACGACGTGGAATCTGTCACCGTTGGCAAACAGCTCTTTGCAGAGCATTGTCAGGCGTGTCACGGCTACTGGGGCGAAGGCAATGGCGTTATTGGCCTGACGTTAAATAATCAACCGGCCAATCTTCTGCGCATGGCTGGCAAGCAATCCCCAGGCACCTTCGCCTGGAAAATCACCGTGGGCAGAAATGTAATGCCGGCGTTTCGTGGCGTGCTTTCAGAAGAACAAATCTGGCATGTGGTCAACTTCATTACATCGCTGGAAAACGAAATCGGTTCTGCAGGGCAGACGGCGGTTATTCGACGCTGTGCTACCTGCCACGGTCTCGAAGGCCGGGCAGTCTATCCGGAGTGGCCGGACATCAGCGGCATGAGTCAGGAAGAAATTGAACGCAAACTGTACGCGCATCGCAGTGGGGTGATTGACGACAGCACCATGTCAAAAGTTACTGTTGACCTGACTGATGATGAGATAAAGGAAGCCGCTCGCTATTACTCAGCCTTAAAAAATCAGCAGCCGTAAGCTCGGCGATCGATCTTGCCTGGGTTTCTCGCCAGGGCAGAACCGAGTACGGTTTTTTGCCCTGGATTCCCTTCATTAGAGAATTTTATTGCTTTCGATAATGTCGTCTTGTTGATTCGGGAGTAGCTGGCGCATACTTTCGGTTCACCAATCACCGGGTTGTCTGTGGTGAGCTTTTCAATATCTGGCCTGCGCTAAAGAATATCTAACAAAATATTTCTCAATAAAATTGCTCTCCGAGCTGAGTTAGGTGTTGCCATGGCCCTGGAAATAACGCTAGTCTTACGGGCGAAAAAGTTTGTTTAGTCAACGTGTTACGGTACCGGTAGCACTTTAAATGCCGGGTAGCACATATTAACAGTGGCGCGCAATATCTGTTTCGGACAAGAAGGGTTCAGGTGACGCACTTGACAGTAACCTTAGCTATTGCCGACCCAAAAATACTCTCAAAGGCAGGGTTTTTAAAAATCAGGTTTACATAAAAATCAGGATGGTTATGTCGGGTTGTGAGCGTTTAGGATCAGGTAGTTTATTTGCGGTAAGCCTCCTCGTGTTGTTGAGTCTGAATTCTTATGGATCGGCGGCGATTGCAGAGGAAGGTCGGTTGACGGTAAAGCGTCAGGTCGTTAACGATCTAAAATCGATGTTTGCAACCGTGCAGACCGTTGATGTAATCCAGGCCCGGGCGAGAATCGGCGGGACACTCGTTGAGCTGTTGCTTGATGAAGGCGATATGGTTGCCGCCGGACAAAAGCTGGCGCGCGTCCGTGACGCTAAACAGCCTTTGCAAATTGCCGCGATAGCCTCAAAGTTGCAGTCACTCGAAGCGCAGCTGCAGTTGGCCGAAACTACGTTGGAGCGCTATTCGAAGCTGTATACGTTGGGCAAGATCAGTCAGTCAGCGCTAGATGAGGCGAAAACCCAGGTCGACGTGGTGACTGCGAACATTGCAGCAGTCAAGTCGGACAAGGCTGTCGTCCGTGAAGCGCAAATTGAAGGTGATATCCTGGCGCCCGCCAGTGGTCGCGTGCTTAAGGTGCATGTGACGCAGGGGGCCGTTCTGCTCGCAGGGGAGGTAATTGCCGAGATAGCGGCGGAGAATTACGTGCTACGACTGCTGCTGCCAGAGCGTCATGCGCGTTTTATCAGGCTGGGAGACACGGTATTGGTTGGCGAGCGGGGTATGCCTGAAAGTGGCTTTCTGGTTGGGGAGGCTTTGGGCGAGAAGGGGGTCGTTGGCGAAGGTGCACAAGGAGACAGCCCCCGCAAAGAGGGTGTTATCTCGCAGGTTTATCCGGAGCTGGACAATGGCCGTGTTGTCGCCGATGTAGTGGTCGAAGGGCTTGGCAATTTTTTTGTTGGTGAGCGTGCACGCGTCTGGGTGGCGACGGATCAACGGCCGGCCTTCGTAATTGGGAGTGAGTACATTCATCGTCGTTACGGCCTCAGTTACGTGTATCTGGCCAATGGCGCTGAAGTCGTGGTGCAGCCTGGCCAGGCTATGGCGGGTGGTATTGAAATACTGTCGGGTTTGCGTGATGGCGATGTGCTCGTGAAACAGCGCGGGCAACCCGCAGTCGCAACAAGCAAAGCGGTAGACTGAACGTGTCCCTGGGTGTAGCGGGGCGCCTGAGTCAGGCTTTCATTCAATCAGCGTTAACCCCGTTGATTCTGGTTATCGCTGCGGTATTGGGCGGCATAGCATTATCCGGCATGCCTCGTGAAGAAGAACCTCAGATCACCGTGCCTTTTGTCGATATTCTGGTGTCTGCCCCTGGCCTGAAAGCCGAAGATATCGTCGAGCTGGTCACCAAGCCTTTTGAGGATATTCTCAAGGGCATCGACAACGTCGCGCATATTTACTCAATGACGCGAGATGACGGCATCGCCGTCACTGTACGTTTTGATACTGGTCACGATGACGATTCCGCCATTGCACGTATTAATGACGCCATCGACGTTAACAAATACCGTTTGCCTGCCAACATAGCTGAACCTCTGGTTATCGGTCGCAGCATTGACGATGTCGCGGTCATCGTGCTGACCCTTTCGCCCCTGTCGGGCAATGAGGGTCGGTGGACCACAGATATGCTCCATGAGCTTGCGGAAGAATTGAAGCACGAGCTTATCAAAGTCGATGATGTTGGCCTGACCTACATCGTTGGCGGGCACCCACGAGAGATTCGCATTGAACCTGATCCGGAGTTGCTGTCGCTCTACGGTGTGCCCCTGAATCAGGTGGTGGAAAAGGTGCGCAATGCCAATCAGGCCTTTCTGGCGGGCAGTTTGCGTCATGACGGCAGGGCGATGTCGGTGCTTGCCGGGCAGACCTTGCAGGGCGCCACTGACATCGGCTTGCTGGTGATTACAACTCACGACGGCCGCCCGGTTTATTTGCGTGATGTGGCGAAAATAGTTATTGGAGCGAGTCTTGATGAGCACAGTGTCCGGCAGATGTTGCCGGTCGTCGATGACCACGGTGTAAAAACGTTTGAGCGCTTGCCGGCGGTCAGTCTGGCGATTGCCAAACGCAAGGGCGCGAACGGTGTGCAGATCAGTGAAGATGTGTTGAAGCGGCTTGCGCTGGTGCGGGGTCGGCTGATTCCCGATGAAATCCAGGTCGAGGTAACCCGGAATTTCGGGGACACGGCGAAGCACAAGGCCAACGAACTGATGGGGCACCTGCTGCTGGCAACCGGGGCGATTGTGATAATCATGGCGCTGTTTCTGGGCTGGCGTGAAGGCCTGGTCATTCTGGTTGTCATTCCAGCGACTGTCCTGCTGACATTTTTTGTGTGTTGGCTGCTCGATATCACGCTTAACCGCCTGACCATGTTCGGT
>JBFIEE010000100.1:0-4780 GCA_041603535.1 Porticoccaceae bacterium | reverse complement strand
TGGCGTTCTGTGATAGTCAGGCCAAACTGTTTGGCTATGTCATAACCCACGCCACTTCCGCCGAGCGAGGGAATAGACAGCGCGCCCGTTGCAATGACCAGGGACTGACAACGTAGATCGAGTCTACCCACTGCCTTGCTGGCGATGCCATATTTCTGCCCACTGAGCAATTCCAGCTGGTAGCGGTATTGATCTGGCGAGGCCCTTTTACGCGGCGCTTCGTGGGGAACCTGATCCTGGGTTTCAGGCGAGAGTGTGCTGGTGCCACCTGTTAACGCCGTGATATTGCCAATCTCACAATGGGTGCTGATTTCAACCCCGTGCGCGGAGCATTCGCTAAGCAGCATCGCGAGAATGTCTTTAGCCGATTGCGTGCAGAATAACTGGCCATGTTTGCGCTCTTCATAGTCAATGCCGTGGCGCTCGACCAGCGCGATAAAATCCCACTGTGTGTAACGGGTCAGAGCCGCTTTGCAAAAATGGAGATTCTCAGAAAGGTAATGTTCGGGTTCCACAACATAATTGGTGAAGTTGCAGCGTCCACCCCCGGACATCAATATCTTTTTGCCGACCTTATTGGCCTTTTCCAGTAGCAACACTCGCCGACCGCGCTGAGCGGCGGTAGCGGCGCAGATTAACCCTGCCGCCCCAGCGCCAAGGAGAATCACATCGTAATCAAAAGGAGAATGCTTCACCGAGTATGTATTCGTCAGTAATCTAACAGGGGTAAATCGTCAAACTAGCGGCCTTGCCAGGGGCCCGGTGCTGCGTCACTAAACCCCCTTTGATACTAATGCCAGGTTGGGTACACACGGAAACCAGTCTACAGCCTGATCGGCCTGGCGTGGTAACTGCTGGCGGACGATCAAGGGGCGCGTGGCGAAATTGTCGTCGGAAGTTATCGAAGCTGAAACGCTTATGGTCTCCGTTGCAGGCCACAAAAAAACCCGACACTGAGTCGGGTTCTTTTCATCCGGTAAATTCATGCGGTAAATCTATGTGATAAATTAATGGCGCACTCGACAGGATTCGAACCTGTGACCGCCCGGTTCGTAGCCGGGTACTCTATCCAGCTGAGCTACGAGTGCGTGAGGGCCGGTACTATATTTAGTTGGCCTGGACGAGTCAAGGTAAAGCGGCTCGTTGCGGGGCCAGAATCTAGCTTAACTGACGTCTCGCCCGACCGCTTGCCAGTAGGGTGCCCGCAACTCGCGCCGCAGTATCTTGCCCGACGGATTCCTGGGCAATTCGTCGATAAAGTTAATAGATTTGGGGGTTTTGAATCCGGCAATCCGGGTGCGAGCGTAGTCTATGATGTCGGCTTCGCTGAGCGTCGCGCCCGGTCTCAGGACGACGACAGCCTTGATGGCCTCGCCCCATTTTTCGTCTGGCACACCAATGACGGCAACGTCGGTAATGTCCGGGTGGCTGTGCAGGGCATTTTCCACCTCGGCAGGGAATACGTTTTCACCGCCGGTGATAATCATGTCCTTGACGCGATCCTTGATGTAGAGAAAACCTTCTTCATCGAGGCAGGCCGCATCGCCGGTGTGGTACCAGCCGCCGGCTTTCACCTCGTCGGTTTCTTCGGGCTTTTTCCAGTAACCCTTCAGTATCCAGTCAGACTGTAACAGGATCTCTCCCACTTCGCCGACAGGTAGGTCGTTACCTTCAGTGTCGACGATTTTGATGATGGAGCCGGCGACTGGCTTACCGCATGAGCGCAATTTGTTGCGAGCTTCGGCGTGGTCTTCCGGAGCCAGTTTGCTGATCAAGCCATAGTTTTCGGTAGCGCCATACAGTTGCATGAATTTACAGCCAAAGACAGCGACCGCCTCTTTGAGTACCGACTCGGAGATCGGAGACGCGCCGTAGTACATGTACTCGAGGTGGCTGTAGTCGCGCTCGCGTACGCGCGGTTCCTGTAACAGCATCTGAATCATGGCTGGGACAAACAGTGAATGGGTTACCCGATGTTCGGTGAGGGTGTCGAGCACCCTGGTTGGTTCGAAATCAACCAGCAAATGGAATTTTGCGCCGCGCAACAGTGGGATAACCGTGAGGTTGACGCCACCGACGTGAAACAGGGGCATAACGTTGATAAACACCGCGCTGTTGTCGACAGCAAGGATCTGATTGTCGACGAAAGCCCTGTAAACGTTCTCATAACCCTGATTGGTCAGCTGTACACCCTTGGGCAGGCCAGTGGTGCCGCTGGTGTAGAGGTGGAGAATATCGTCGTCGCCAGACAGTGTTATCGCTGGGCGGCTGTTGGCCTGCTGGTCACGCCAGCTTCGGTAATCGAGCCAGCGATCATGGCCACCGTCGATAGCGATAATATGCTGAACAGTCTCCAGGCGGTCTTCCATCGCTTCAACTGTGCGATAGAAGTCCTTGCCCACAAACAGTACCGTATTACCCGTGTGATTGAGGAGTTGTTCGATCTCCGGGCCAGCCAGCCGCCAGTTAATACCGGCAGTCGCATGGCCAGAGGCGCAGGCGCCAATAAAAATTTCGAAAAACTCGGGGGAATTTTTAGCAAGATGCGCGACACGTTCCTGACGTGGCACGCCCAGCCCCAGGAGACCGTTACCGACCTGCCAGCCATGGCCAATCAGTTCGTTATAGGTGATCTCCTGACCCTGAAAGATAATGGCGATATGCTCAGGCTGGCTGATTTGGAGTTGTTCAAAACGGTCGGCAAAGTACATGGAATTCCCCGCTGGTTGCTCGTTTGTTGTTTTTGACCGCGCGCGAGTGTACTGGGTGCAATTCCGCTCGGCAAGTTGGTGCGGTTTTAAAGCCAGCGTTCGGGGCCGCCTGGCAACTCAGAGCATTTCAGCTGGGTGCGGTGGCGGTAAAGATAGCGCGCAGCGGTGCAGGGTGACCTTCCACGGTGAGCTGCAAGTTTTCAGGGTCGAGAAAATCCGCCAGTGACTCAAAGGTCATCCATTCGGTGCTGCGCTGTTCGTCAGTCGTGGTTGCGGCAATATCGATACAGGCCTCGTTCCTAAAGCCGCATTTGCGTAACCAGCTCAGCAAGGTATCTGCAGTTGGGATAAACCAGACGTTAGGCATCTTCCCGTAGCGACCTTCAGGGACCAGAACCTGCCCCAACCCCCCATCGGTGTTGTTGATCACCAGGGTTTCGAGAACCAGCTCACCACCGGGGCGCAGCAGACCACGAAGTTCACGCAGGTGGTCCATCGGTGAGCGGCGGTGATAGAGCACACCCATGGAAAATACCGTGTCGAATGCGGCCAGTCCTTCGGGCAGAGCTTCGATGCCAAGCGGCAGGATATCGACCGGGATGTCTGCCTGACCGACTTGGCCGTGATTATTTTGGCTGTAATAGCTTTGTACGTAATGTTTAAGCGCATAGAACTGATAAACAAACCGGGCCGAGGGGTCGATGCCAATGACGCGGTGTGCACCGGCACCGAGCATGCGCCAGCAGTGGTAACCGTTGCCACAGCCGACGTCCAGAACCAGACGATCTTGCAGGGGTTGAATTGATGGCAGCAAACGTTGCCACTTCCAGTCAGAGCGCCATTCGGTATCGACATGCAGGCCAAACAGGTCGAAAGGGCCCTTCCGCCAGGGATGCAAACCCATCAGAACCTGGCGTAATTGCTCCCGCTGAGCATCGCTGCAATCGTCGGCAAGGCCAATTTGTACTGTGTCCTGAAGGTCGAGGGTGCTCGCGCGTAATGGCGGTAGTGTGTCCAGTACCTGTTGCCACTGGTGGAGATCACCCCAGCGCGTCGGGCTCATACCCTGTTTAATCTGCTCGGGTAATGAGTCCGCCCAGTTACGCAATGTCGGCAGCGCGCGCATGGCCGCAATGAGTTGCTGATAGTTAATCATGCCATCGCCAGCAGGTAATCACTTGATAGCCAGCAATGACGCGAAATTAAAACATTGAAACCAGAAGTCGATATTGCTGAACCCGGCCTGACGCAGCCGCTGGCGATGAGCATCGGTAGTTTCCGGTACTAGCACATTCTCCAGAGCCGAACGTTTCTGGCTGATTTCCAGCTCGGAATAGCCGTTGGCGGTTTTAAACGCGTGATGCAGTTCGATCATTAGCTTGTTGAGATGGCTGTCAGCAAAGGCTATTTTTTCCGACAAAACCAGAATACCGCCCGGCAAAAGACCGTCGTAAATACGTTGTATCAGCATCTCGCGTAGCGGCGGTGCAATAAATTGCAACGTAAAGTTCATCACCACCAGGGACGCGTTTTCAATAGCGACGTCGAGGATGTCCGCACAAATAAGTTGCACCGGCGCAGCGCCATCATCCGCGGCGATCACTGCCGCACAGCGTTCGAGCATGGCCGGTGAATTGTCTACCGCGATAATGCCGCAGGTCGCCGCTGTTATGCCGTGGCGCAGGGCGATCGTCGATGCGCCGAGCGAACAGCCGAGGTCGTAACAAGTACTGTGCGGTTGTGCATAGCGCTCGGCGAGGGTGCCGGTCATGGCGATGATGGTTTGATAGCCCGGCACGGAGCGCTGAATCATATCCGGAAAGACATCGACGACGTCGGCGTCAAAACGAAAGCCGGCGATGTCGGCCAGAGGGTTGGCAAACAGCGTATCGCGCTTATTCATATGCCTGGTCATGTGCCTGGTCGTGTGCAGTCAGTGCGTTACGACAAGCCGCTGCAACTCCGCGTAATTCCTGGTAAATCACCGCCAGCGAGTCTTCGTCTGGTGCATAGTCCAGCAGCATAGTCTGCAAGCCTGCTGCGGACTTACAAGGACACCACATCGAGCT
>JBFIEE010000099.1:0-4977 GCA_041603535.1 Porticoccaceae bacterium | reverse complement strand
GCCTCACGGCGCCTGGCAAGGAGGGCTGGAGCACTGCGGCTTGCAGCAGGAAAGACGGGATCTGGTGCTGATTCCTCGAGAATTTCGCTGGCAGTGGCAGCACCGGGATCTGCAGCTTGATTTTGCCTTACCGCCCGGCACCTTTGCCACCACTGTCCTGCGTGAACTGGCGATCACCAATGCGCCTGCGCATCGGGCTGTGCTATAGTCCAAAGCCTCGCGTGGATTGATTTTAAACAGGGGGCGGATGTGAGTTCGTTGGATCTCGATGGGGTGGGAATGACCTCCCGGCGTACTCGCGAAAGGTTGATTCAACGCTTGAAGGACAATGGCATAAAAAATCAAAAAGTCCTCGATGTCATGCGTGTCACGCCGCGACATCTGTTTCTCGACGAGGCGCTGTCCCATCGGGCCTATGAAGATACCGCGCTGCCCATCGGGCACGGCCAAACCATCTCTCAACCCTACGTCGTTGCCCTGATGACGCAAATATTGTTGTCGCGAGGACCGCTGAAAAAAGTTCTCGAAGTAGGTACCGGTTCTGGTTATCAAGCGGCAATATTGGCGCAACTGGTTGATCAGGTGTATAGCGTAGAACGTATTAAACCTCTGTTAATAAAGGCGAAGGAACGCTTTCGACGCTTGCGGCTGCGCAACATTGTCTGTGCGCACAGTGATGGCGGCACCGGTTGGGCGGAACATGCACCCTACGACGGGATTATTAGCACTGCGGCGCCTGAGGGCGTCCCTGAAGAATTACTTTATCAGTTGGCGCCTGACGGTCTGCTGGTTATTCCGGTCGGTTCGGAAAATGATCAGGAGCTGCGTCTGGTGACGCGGGTAGGCGATAGCTCGAACTTTGAGGAGGAGGTCATCGAACGAGTGCGCTTTGTGCCCCTGTTGAGCGGTGTAACACGCTAACCTTCATATTGAAATGAATTCTCCGCGTAGTCATGTATTGTTGTTTTGCAAAGGCGTTGCCATGGGCGCGGCGGATGTGGTGCCGGGCGTGTCCGGTGGCACCATCGCGTTTATCTCGGGCATCTACGAGCAACTTCTTCAGGCAATTCAGGCAGTTAATCCGGGAGCTCTGAAAGTATTATTCAGGCAGGGTTTTGCTGCTTTCTGGCTGCACATACACGGTACTTTTCTGGCGGTTCTTGTCAGTGGTATTTTGCTCAGTGCCATTTCCTTTGCGCGTTTACTTAGTTACGTGCTGGCTCATTTCCCTTTGCTGGTCTGGGGTTTTTTCTTCGGCTTGATTGTCGGCTCAGTGATTTACGTCTGGCGTCAGATACCCGTGCGCGGGCTCCCTTGCTGGTTGTTGCTGGTGCTCGGCGCTGGCATTGTGTTGACGACTGCGTTCGCCCCGCAAGTGCAGATTCAACCAACCCCCCTGAATATATTCGGGGCGGGTATGCTGGCTATTTGTGCAATGATTTTACCGGGTATTTCCGGTAGCTTTATACTGCTATTGCTGGGTATGTATCCAGTGATTCTGGATGCGGTCGCTGAGACTGAATTGTCTATCCTGGCAATCTTTGTCGGCGGATGCGTGACAGGCCTGTTATTGTTTTCCCGATTCCTGTCCTGGTTATTGACACGTTTCCACAATTTTACGTTGGCGACCTTGACCGGCTTTCTGGTCGGATCTCTTGCAGTGGTCTGGCCGTGGAAACGGCTGGAGCTGACAACTGACGAGGCGACGCATACAGTGACCAGTACGCATTTGTTGTTACCGTCGAGCTACGCTCAGACTATCGGTGACTCGCAGTGGCTTGCCGTGCTTGGCTTAATGACGGCGGGTCTACTGCTGGTGCTGGTGCTGGAATACGCTGGCGGAGAGCGTCGGGCGCGGTTATGACAGGTTGGTCGGGGCTGTTGTGCCGCGTGGCGCACGTACTGACTGGTGGCCGATGCGGTCGTTTAACCTTGTCACTGGCGCTGATCGGCATTGCGGCGTGTGCATACAATCCGGCGCCCGTGGTCAGTCTCCCACCGCCACCTACCGAGCGAATTAATCACCATACTGTGGCCCCCGGCGATACATTGTTCGCCATTGCCTGGCGTTATGAAAAAGATCTTGAAGCGTTGGCCCAGGCCAACGGTTTATCACCCCCCTACCGTATCCTGGTGGGGCAGCGCCTGACCCTGGACACTTTCGGTGGCCTATCAGGATCAAGTTCGACTATGAGTCGGCAGGACGCTGTCGTCGTCGGTCGGGTGCCCCAGGCTGGAACCTTTCAGGTGGGCCCTCAGGATACCGCCAGGGGCGCGTCTGCCCAGGGACGTACACAAGACGTAGTTCGGGGTGATGTCCAGGGTAATGAACAAGGTGAAGTCCAGGGCGCTGTTCCGGGGGCGACGGCCGGGGTTCCTCAACAGGCTGGCAGTGGGCGACCTGCAGTTGGCGGTAAGCCCACCGGCGGTACAGCCGGGCCGCCGGCAACGCCTGCAGTAATGGCCTCGTCACAAAAGCTGCCTGCCGGGGAGGTAGTTTGGCGCTGGCCGGTGAAAGGTGCGGTTTCCCGCCAATATGATACTGGCAAAGTATTCAAGGGTATTAATATTCAATCTGCTCCGGGGCAAAAGGTTGTGGCGGCGGCGGCGGGCGTGGTGGTTTACGCGGGGAGCGGGCTACGTGGTTACGGAAACCTGATTATTATCAAACATAGCGATATCTATCTAAGTGCTTATGCGCACAACAAAACGTTGCTGGTGGCGGATGGGGCTAGTGTACAGTCCGGTGCCGACATCTCCGTCGTGGGTGGCGATCCGGATAACCAGAGTCGCTTATATTTTGAAATACGTAAGAGTGGTAAACCGATCGATCCTTTACGCTTATTGCCACGGCAGTAGGCGTTAGTTGCGACAGCACAAGTTCGGCTTCCAGCGGTAGTCACTGAGGTAGTCACTGAACAGCACGATAAGTCGGTATTACGGGCTTTGTTGACCAGACCGGACGCGTTGCCGGGATTTACCCGCCTCTAAAGGACAATGGTGGGCTTTAAAAAAACAGTTGCGCGGCTTAGGTTTAAATGGCACCGTATTCGGCCCGCATTGTCTTCGCGGATAAAGGATAGGGAGGCAGCTATGTCAAGAGATGTAGACGCCCGAGGGCTGCGAGACCGGCCTCTCGGCAGCGCCAGTGCCAACAAGTCAGGGCGATCGCTTGATGTCGCCAGTCTGTATCTGAAGGAAATTGGTTATACCCCCCTGCTGTCCGCGCAGGAAGAAGTCTACTACGCAAATCTGGCCCGTGATGGTGACGAGGCGTCCCGCCAGCGAATGATAGAAAGTAACTTGCGCCTCGTTGTTAAGATTGCGCGCCGTTACGTCAATCGCGGTTTGAGTCTGCTCGACCTGATCGAGGAGGGTAACCTCGGTCTGATTCGTGCTGTAGAAAAATATAACCCTGACCTCGGTTTCAGGTTTTCAACGTACGCTACCTGGTGGATTCGACAAAATATTGAGCGTGGGCTGATGAACCAGACGCGGACTATCCGCCTGCCGGTTCACGTGGTGAAGGAGTTGAATCGGTGTTTGAAGGTGTCGCGACAGCTGGCGCAAACGCTGGACCATAAACCTTCGGCGCAGGAAATTGCTACGCAGCTAGACAGGACGCCGGACGATGTTTTTAGAATGATTCGACTCAACGAACGAGTCGGATCGGTCGATGTGTCTGTCGGATACGATGACAAAACGCTGGTCGATTCGATTGTAGATACCAGCGGGGGCGACCCCGAAGTACTTGCTGCTGACGGTGATATCAACGCTACGCTTGAAGGCTTGCTGGACAATCTTAGCGCCAAGCAGCAGGAAGTACTGTCGCGGCGCTTTGGTCTGCGTGGTCACGACACATCAACGCTTGAACAGGTCGGTCAGGCCGTTGGGCTGACTCGCGAACGGGTCAGACAAATACAAATAGAAGCGTTGGGAATATTGCGCGATATTCTGCAAAGGCAGGGTATTAATAGCGAAGTGCTATTTGGCGAATAATCCGCGGGGCGCGACTTAAGAGTCAATTTCAGAGAAGCGCCGGCAGCTCGCTCCACCCTGTCCTTCACCTCACACGCGGATCGTAAACCTTACTAGCGTTCCAGTAAGGCGAGTTTGCCCGCTTTGCCAACCCATTCATCTGCATCTGCGGGAGCATCCTTTTTGATGGTGATATTCGGCCATATGTCGGCAAGTTCCGTGTTTAATTCCAGAAAAAGCTCCTGCCCCTCTGGGAGTTCATCTTCTGCAAAAATAGCATCAACCGGACACTCGGGTTCGCACAGCGCGCAATCTATGCACTCGTCGGGATGGATGACCAGAAAATTTGGGCCTTCATAAAAACAGTCCACCGGACAGACTTCAACGCAGTCGGTGTATTTACATTTGATACAATTTTCCCCGACGACAAACGTCATTGGCCTGAATCTCCAGTTTTGCTGCTAAAAGAGGCGCGCATTATAGCCGAATTAGTGTTTATGCGTCAGCTTTCACCAAGCAGAGATTTAAGTGAATAGAGGTTGTCGAGCGCTATTTTTGGGCTTAGCTCGTCGGGGTCAAGAGCCTCGAGTGCAGCGATCACAGCATTGTGCGTCGGCGTCGTAAACAAGTCATTTTGCCGAGGTTCGCAGTTTGGTCTGGTGATCACTGTCGTCAGGTGGCCACCGGTCTCCAGATTGCGTAATTCGTGCCTGGCCCTGGTGATGACGGCATCGGGTAACCCAGCCAGCTTTGCCACCTGGATACCGTAACTTTGGCTAGCCGGACCTGCCTGGACTTCGTGCAGGAAGACGATCCTGTCCTGATAGTCGGTGGCGGTAAGGTGGACGTTGGTGACGCCAGGAATGGTTTCAGGCAGGGCGGTGAGTTCAAAGGAATGGGTAGCAAACAGGGTGAAGGCTCTCACCTTTTCGGCGAGATATATGCCACAGGCCCAGGCCAGCGATAAGCCGTCAAAGGTACTCGTGCCGCGACCTATTT
>JBFIEE010000098.1:0-4994 GCA_041603535.1 Porticoccaceae bacterium | reverse complement strand
GTCTCGATACACAGACAGCCAGATTCTGGCGATATTGAAGCAATCAAAGGCCGGCACCCCGGTCAGTGTACTATGCCGTGAACACGGTCTCAGCTCGGCGAGTTTCTATAAGTGGCGCGCCAAGTATGGCGGAATGGAGGTGTCGATGATGAAACGGCTAAAGGAATTAGACGTCGAGAATGCGCGGCTGAAGAAGATGTATACCGAAGAGCGTATCAAGGCGGAGCTGCGACAGGAGGCCCTTGAGAGAAAGTTGTAACGCCATCTGTGCGCCGAGAGATGGCGCAGCGAGGGGTCGCCAAACACGGTATCAGCATTCGGTTGGCGGGTGGGACGTATGGCATCAGCGAGACCTGTTATCGCTACGAGGCCAAGCTGAGCGGCGAGAACGCACAGGTGGCTGACTGGCTTCTTCGGTTGACCCAGACAAATAAACGCTGGGGGTTCGGATTGTGTTTTCTGTACCTACGGAACGTGAAGGGTTATGGCTGGAACCGCAAGAGAGTTTATCGTATCTATCGTTAACTGGAATTGAATCTTCGCATCAAGCCACATCGACGGCTCAAGCGGGATCGACCGGATACCCTGAGCGTACCGCTGGCTGTGAACCAGGTTTGGTCGATGGCCTTTATGTCGGATGGACTGAGCGACGGTCGTACGATCCGCACGTTCAACGTGATCGACGATTACAATCGAGAAGGACTGGGAATTGCAGTAGACTTCTCGCTACCGGCACCACGAGTGATACGCTAATCTGGTCGCTTGGGCAAACAAGCACCGAATTACACTGATATATCCAACCCGGCAAGCCTACACAAAACGCCTATATCGAACGCTTCAACCGAACGGCTGGGCATGAATGGCTCGATCTACATGCATTCGAGAGCTTGGATCAGGCACAAAGCTTAGCCACACGGTGGCTTTGGCATTACAACAATAAAAGACCCAACACCGCCATCGGCGGCCTGCCACCAAGGCAACTAATGATGGCGGCTTAACCCTCTACTTAAAGCGCCGACTAAAAATGGGAGGATTACAGACCAGGCACCATGCAGGTGCGTTATTTGGTCTCGCGATCATAACTAGACTGCCTTTATTTATCAATGAGTTAGAGTCATGTTGCCGTGATCGCGAGAACGAGGCTGCTGATCACGGAGACTTGACGTAGCGGTAATATTGTAAGATTGAGCAAACCAATGGGATCGGGTCTATGGTTTAGCCTACCCCTCGGTTAGACAGCTTTTCATCTGACGCCAATTGATATCCCAATTGACAATTTTTTACATAGGTATACTCGTACGAATATACCTATGGGAAGGTACTCTAACTTAATTTGGAAGAGTGAAGTGGACTCCACCCCTGCGCGATCCCTGCCCACTACCATGTTAGCAACGCCAATGGATTGTAACTGTAACTTAAAATACATCAACAGCTTTTCTCTAGGAGAAAGGCAAAGTATTCTGGGTGTAAAAACCAAAGCACAAAAACTCTATTCTGCTCGATCCATCAACACATCCGCCACAATTGTATAGGAATGTAGGCGCGCCGGGTGATCATAGATCTGCGAGGCGATAATTAGTTCGTCGGCCTGGGTTTTATCTACAAAATTATTAATTTTTTCGCGAATCTGCTCTGGCGCGCCAATCATCGTGCAGGCCAGCACGTCGTTCAACATGCTTTGCTCGAATGGTGCCAGTCCAGCCATGTAGTCAATAACTGGCGGTGGTAGTTGGCTCGGTCTGCCGCTGTATAAATTAACGAAAGCCTGTTGCCAGGAACTGGCGAGGAGCTGGGCGTCGGTTTCGGTTTCGGCGGCAAACACACTGACACCCAACATCACATAGGGTTTTGCCAGCGTTTCTGAGGGTTTAAATTGCTCGCGATACACCTTGACGGCGTCCATCATCTGCCCCGGCGCAAAGTGCGACGCGAAGGCGTAAGGTAAACTCAGGTGCGCCGCCAACTGTGCGCCGAATAAACTTGAGCCGAGAATCCATACGGGTATCGACAGGCCTTCCCCCGGCACCGCATGCACGTGTTGGCCGGTAGTTTTCGGTTGGAAGTAGTTCATCAGCTCCACCACATCCTGCGGAAACTGATCAACATTAGAAGCGAGGTTACGCCGCAGCGCGCGGCTAGTGCCGGGATCGGTACCTGGCGCCCGACCCAGGCCCAGGTCAATTCGGCCGGGATATAGGGCCTCGAGGGTGCCGAACTGCTCGGCAATAATCAGTGGTGCATGGTTGGGCAACATAATGCCGCCCGCCCCCACCCTTATGGTCGATGTGCCCGCGGCCACATGGCCGATGACCACCGCTGTCGCGGCACTGGCGATGCCGGCCATACCGTGGTGTTCGGCAAGCCAGTAGCGATGAAAGCCCAGTTTTTCTGTGAGTTGCGCAAGTTCAAGGCTGTTGCGCAATGACACGCTGGCGTTACTGCCTTCGACAATGGGTGACAGATCGAGTACAGATAAAGGAATCACAATCGTTTAAGTTCCCGCAGCTGTGTAAATGGGTTTATCTTAAACGAAAGCACTTAACACTGCTGCTTGATAAAGGCATCGCCCCCTTTCGCTGCAGCTGGGAATCTTTATGGGAATTTTATTCTCTTTGGATAATGTATTACCTACGGATAATGGCGGATTTGTCGTGCTTTCATCGGTCACCTCTCACCGCCGATCATTCGTTGACTACCCCGACGAGTTTCACAATTTCAAAATGCTATTATCTCCCCACAAGGCAACCGTTATTGACTGACGTTATCGAAATCAGCGCCAGGCGATAGCCTCCAACTATTAACCGACGATGAGATAACACCGTGAACTTTGATCTGGATGAAGAATACCGCCTGTTAAATGAGACCGTCGGCAAATTTGTCGACAACGAGCTGATGCCCCTGGAAGCCGCCGTACTGGAACGGGAGGCCCACGGCGGCCCCCACGAGCTCACCGAGGAGGAACTGGCGCCCCTGCACAAAAAATGCCGTGAACTGGGCCTGTGGGGGCTGGATTGCCCCGCGGAAACCGGCGGCGCTGATTTGCCCGCGCTAGCGCTGGTGGGGGTTAACGAGGCCCTGGGCCGAACCATAACGCCCTTCACCTTTCCGCCCGATTCACCCAACCTGCATATGATGCTGGCTACGGTGAACGAACAGCAGCGCACCCGCTATCTCGAACCCTATGCCCGCGGCGAGACCGTGTCGGCCATTGCCATCTCCGAACCTGGTGCTGGGGCAGACCCGGCTGGCATGATTACCCGTGCGGTTCGCGACGGTGACGACTGGGTCATCAACGGCCGCAAAATCTGGATCAGTCGTGTCGACCGAGCAGACTTCACCATTGTCATGGCGGTGACCGACCCGCAGAAAGGCGCGCGCGGCGGTATCTCGGCGTTTATCGTCGACAAAGGCACACCGGGGCTGGAAATCGCCCGCAAGATTTTGCTGATTGGCGGGCACTACAATTACGAGGTGGTGCTGGACAACTGCCGGGTTCCAGCCAGCCAACTGCTCGGCGTTGAAGGCCAGGGCTTCGCGCCCATGCAGTTACGCTTAATAGTGCGGCGCCTGCAGATGGGTGCCTGGTGTCTGGGCATGACGCGCCGCGCCCAGGATATGCTCTGCGAACACGCCAATCAACGAGTCACCTTTGGCACGCCGCTGGCCGATCGCCAGGCCATTCAATGGTGGATTGCCGATATCGAGACCCGCGCCCACTGCCTGCAGTTGATGCTCTGGCAGGCGGCCAGCAAACAGGACGCAGGCGGCGATGTGCGCACCGAAGCCAGCATGATCAAGCTCTATGGCACTGAGCTTGCCACCGACGCCATTGACTGGGCCATGCAAACCTACGGCGCCATGGGCATGACCAAAGAGCTGCCCCTGCAACTGATGGCGCAACGCGTACGCCTGATGCGTATCTACGAAGGCCCGAGTGAGGTACACCGCTGGGTGCTGGCGAGAAACCGACTCAAACAGAACGGATAGGCCGCGCCAGCTACTCGTCATACTGCGCACCGAACAATGCTACCCATACCGACGCAAGTCACGGGGCAGTTGACGCCACAACGATGACAAGACATTCTTAAACCATGCTAACGATTGATGATATACGCGCCGCCATTGAAGAGCGCTCTCACCGAGCCGCTGAGTTTAAAGCCCATCCGAGCCAGGCGGCGGTGGCGATGATTCTGGCCGACGGCGACGGCGAGCTGGAGGTCTGCTTTATCCGCCGCGCCGAACGCGAAGGCGACCCCTGGTCCGGCCAGGTGGCTTTCCCCGGCGGGCGAGCCGGCCCGGAAGATCCCCATGCCCATGCCGTTGCCGAGCGGGAAACCTGGGAAGAGATTGGCCTGACCCTCGAGGCCGGTCACCGTATCGGCCCCCTGCCCATTCGCCCGATTGATCGCAGTGACCTGCGTGAACCCATGACGCTGTCGCCTTTTGTCTACTACGTCGACGCACAAACCAGGGCCAGCGCCTATGCCCGCATCGCCGAAGAAGTGGCCC
This sequence comes from Porticoccaceae bacterium, assembly GCA_041603535.1. Taxonomy (GTDB): domain Bacteria; phylum Pseudomonadota; class Gammaproteobacteria; order Pseudomonadales; family Porticoccaceae; genus HB2-32-21. The sequence continues at coordinate 485 of JBFIEE010000098.1, read as the reverse complement.
ATGTGTTCTGGGTGCCCATCACCCACCTGTTCGATGAAGAAGCGGTAACCGAGCTGGACTACCCCATCGCCGGTGCCTGGAATTCATTTCCAGGCATACAGTTTGGCGAGCATGTTATCTGGGGCCTGACGCTGCGGGTACTCGACAGCTTTGCAGAAATAACGCAACGCACGCTACCGGCCTTAAAGGATAGCAACTGGTCACGCTGAAGAAGAGAGGCTGGTCGCGTTAAGCTCGCCAGCTCGCCGTTAAACCCCTGTCTGTTTTTAGGATGATTGACCGCAATGTCGCGCTATCCCTGGCAAAACATTCTGTATATCGAGTCCAGTGGCAAAACCATCCCTTTTCATCCGCCCGCGGGACAGCTCAACGGCGTTGGTTTTGTCAATCTGAAAGGCGCTCCAGCTGCGCTGCAAGCCATTCCCGAGGCGGTACAGGACAGTGCGCTGGCCACTGCCCTTGCGGCCATCAATCAAACTCATACC
>JBFIEE010000097.1:0-5087 GCA_041603535.1 Porticoccaceae bacterium | reverse complement strand
GCGACCAGATTTTCGTCGCAAGTAACCGCCGCCAGGTTCCCCGTGCTGGTAACGGCTAACCCCTCTCGCCCCGGTCGGCTATCGTGGAACCGGCTCTTACGTTATGATCGCGCGTGATAATAAAGTCTTAATCCGTACATGGAGGTCAATAGCGTGGTCAGCTTATTGGACTGGCTTGCCACCCACGAATCGGCGCTCAGCGCCACTGCGGCGCTTATCGCGATTGTCGCGGGTGTTGGCGTGTCCATACGTCTGCTGTGGACCCGTATGCCAAGCACAGTAAAACGCCCTGGTTTTTTGTCGGACTGGCGCAATATCGGCCTGATTTGCGTCACCGGCCTCGCGCTCACACTGCTACTGGTGCTGACTTTCGGGGATAACAGCTCCGAGACTAGCGCTGTTCTGTCAGACCTCGGCGGTAAACCCTCTGTCGCGGTGTTACCCCTGGACAACATATCCGGCGACCCGGAGCAGGAATATCTGGCGGACGGCATTGCCGAAGACGTGATCACCTTGCTTTCCAGAAACCCACGGTTCTTTGTGATCGCCAGAAATTCGTCGTTTACCTATAAGGGCAAAGCCGTCGATATCCGGCAGGTGGGCGAAGAACTGGGGGTGCGCTACGTAGTGGAAGGCAGCCTGCGCAAAATTGGCGGGCAGTTAAGGGTGACCATTCAGCTAATCGACACCAGCGACGGTCGGCACATATGGGCCGCAAAATACGACAGGCCCTATACAGAAATCTTTGAGCTACAGGATGATATCACCAATGGCATCGCCGTGGCCCTGGGCGATGGTATTTTTCAAGCGGAAATAGCCCGCGCCATGAGCACCTCTACTGACAATCTCGATGCCTGGGGATTTATGATGCGTGCCAGTCAGGCGCTAACGAGCTGGAACAATACCTCATCGTTGCAGGCAACAACCCTGCTTCGTTCCGCACTCGATCTCGACCCGAATTACGCAGTAGCCAAAGCCGAGCTGGCCAGAACGCTATGCTGGCGATTAGCCAATGGGTTTAGCGGAACTTCGTCCAGCGATATCGAAGAAGCCTACGGGTTGGCCGAGCAGGCACAGCAAGCCGCGCCAAACGATCCGTTGGTGCTATTTGGGGTTGGTGGCTGCTACGCGGGCACCGCGTCGCCCAGATGACGCGATTCGATTGCTAAAAAACGCCGTGACCAAGCAACCTAATTTTGCCATCGCACTGGCCTTTTTGGACCTCGCTTACGCCCTCAGTGGTCAACCGGAACTGGGGCAAGCCTATAGCGAAAAAGCGCTGGCGCTGTCACCTCAGTCACCCTATATATATCTGTATGAATCCTGGCGCACCTTCGGACTCCTTGAGTTAGGCGATTACGTAGGAACCGAAAGCGCGGCACAAAATGCTCTTCAAGCGTACGATGGCTGGTGGTGGACCTGGCTTCATTTAGCTGCCGCTCACGCTGGCCAGGGGAAGACAGACAGTGCGAGAGACGCATTGTTTATGGCGAGGGCAAAGGAACCCCAGTTTTCACTCGCTTACTACAGGAGATCTGCAGCTATCATCTATAAAAACAAGGGCAAGAACGTATTGGGCCTGCTAGAACCCATCTGGCCGGAAGACTTACTGACCACAGATGAGGGTAGTGAAAAATAACTAAATTGACGGTAACAGGTGCACAGATAAAATGGGTTTATTTAGCTGGATCGCTGAAAATGAATCAACCTTAAGTGGCGTTGCAGCGATTATTGCCATCGTTGCGGGTATCGTCGGGGTGATTTTATCGCCGCTGGGTGCGGGCGCGCGCAGTGTGTTATTCCGTAAAAAAGGGGCTCCACCGGCGCAGGCCGACGACGGACACAGCAGTACTTCTAACCTCAAAAGCTCTTCCGACCCGGTAAATACCGGCGATTCTGATCAAAGCACGACTGGGAAAAGCAAGGGTAGACCGGTTGTTGCTGTATTGCCTTTTAATAATATGTCTACCGATGAGGAGCAGGGTTATCTCGCCGAGGGTATGACAGAAGATATTATTACTGCCCTGGCCCGCTCGCCGGACATGGATGTGATCGCCCGCAATTCAACCTTTGTATACAAAGATACCAACCCGGATATTCGCCAGGTGGGCAAAGATCTCGGCGCCCGCTATGTGGTGGAAGGCAGTTTACGCAAGGTGGGATCGGAAGCGGTAGGCGAACGGATTCGAGTTACGGTGCAGCTCATCGAAGCCGCCACCGGTAATCACGTGTGGGCGGAAAATTACGACCGGCCACTGACCGAGATATTTGCCATTCAGGACGAGGTATCCAGTGGTATTGCCAGCGCCCTGGGTTACGCCATCACCGTGGCTGAAATTGATAAAGCCAACCGGGCTAACACGGATAATCTCGACGCCTGGGGCCTGGTAGCGCGATCTTTATCGGCGGCTTTCCAGTTCAATCGGGAGACATCCGCTGAATCCGTCAGCTTTGCGCGGCAGGCCGTGGCGCTGGACCCAAACTATGCGGCGGCCCATGCCCGCCTCGCTAGCGCCCTGATTCGCCGCCCAGTTAATGGCTTTAGCGAAGACCCGGCGCAAGACTTGGCCGATGCAAATACAGCCATTGACAAAGCCATGCGGTTGGCGCCTAACGATGCCGGTGTGCTGGCTGAATATGGTCACGTACTGGTTTTTTCAGGGCGATCTGATGAAGCGATCCCGGTACTGAAAAGATCGTTATCCCTGTGCCCCAGTAATGGGATTGCCATTGCCACCTATGGTTTCGCGCTCGGATGTAATGGTGATTATGAAGAAGCGCTAGCTGAACTCACCCGGGCGGAAACCTTGCTACCCAATGCCCAGTATTTGTACCGCATTTATTTCTGGCGGGGCACAACCCGGCTTGCCCAGGGAGACTACACAGCCGGAGAAATGGATCTGCGTCATTCATTAAGCATTTATCGAGGCTTTCTTACCACCTGGATTCTTCTGGCTGTTAGCCTCGTCCAACAAAACAAAACTCAGGAAGCCCAGGCGGCGTTGAAAGAAATAATCGCTATACAATCAGATATGTTAACGAGCGACAGTCGCAACCGACTGTCTGTAGTTTTCCCTCACGGCATGCCAAAACCGCTACGGGATGGCATGGATCAGCTAGAAAAAATATGGCCGGAAGACATATCTAACCAGTTACTCCCTCTCAATAATTAGAGCACTTTACTTGCCCATGGACTTAATCACCGTCTGGCTTAACGAAAACGAAACCGCACTGAGCGCCCTGGCGGCATTGGTGGTGATTGTGGGTGTGGTGTTATCGCCATTGGGGGCGGGCATGCGCGGTCTGCTGTCCCGGAACAAAAAAGCGGATGCCGTTTCAGTGGATACGCTAACCACCAGGGCGACCACACCCGCGGCGCAGGATTTGCTCACCACCCCGCCGCCACTAATCACCGACAAACCCTCCATCGCGGTGCTGCCCTTCGTCAATATGTCCGACGACAAAAGCCAGGAATATTTTGCCGACGGCATGACCGAGGACATTATCACCGGGCTATCCTGTGATAGCCGCCTGTTTGTTATTGCCCGCAACTCCACCTTTGCCTATAAAGGCCAGTCGCCGGATATTCGCACCGTCGGCAAAGAGCTCGGCGTCCGCTATGTGCTGGAGGGGAGTATTCGACCAGTGGGTGACCGTTTACGGATCACAGTACAGCTGATCGAGACGGAAACCGGCAGCCATGTCTGGGCGGACAAAATCGACCGGCCGCAGGCGGATATTTTTGACATTATGGATGAAATGGTCGATGGATTGGTGACGGCGCTGTGCTCTAACCTCGGGATGGCCGAGGGTAATCGTGCGGCGCGCCAGCGGCCAGAAGATTTACAAAGCTGGGGTTTGTGCGTTCAGGCTGAGACCATTTTTTTTTCACAACCAAGCCCGCAAAGTATGGCCACAGCAGAAAAGTTATTGCGCATCGCCATCGACGCTGAACCGGGCTACGGGGCGAGCTGGGGACTGCTCGCCTATATGGTCAGCCTGCGTCCAATATTTGGTGTGAGCAGCAATCCCTCGGAAGATGTTGAGCAAACCATTTCGCTAGCTGATAAAGCAATGAGTCTGGCGCCGCGTGACCCATTGGTACTTGGTTATAGCGGTATCGGTTATATCTGGTCGGGGCTGACCACACAGGCGGTTGATTGTCTGGAACGCAGTCTCGACATGAATCCCAACAACAGTGTATTCCGGTTATTTTACGGTGCGGCGCTTAATTGCGATGGTCAACCCGCTCCCGGTATAGAACAACTACAATTATTTTTTAACCTGTCACCCAAAGACCCTAATATTGGCATGGGATATTTTTTCTGTTCGTACTGTTACATCTCACTTGGGGACTTTGCTCGAGCAGAACAGTGGGCGCGTAAAGCGGTTAAACTTTTACCGGGGTTCGCCTGGTCCCATATGGCGCTAGCCACAGCGCTTGGCGCTCTGGGACATCACGCTGAGGCACAGCAACACGCACGGAACGCACGCAAACTATCTCCCGGCTGGACGCTCGCCGCTCTCGATGATTTTTGGCAGCTGGTATTGCGCAGGCCCGAGGACGCCGAAAAATATATGGCCCTAACGCGTCAGGTATGGACGGACCAGGCGTGATGTTTTCAACTGGCCGAGCGCATTTAGCTCCAGCATCGGCACGATCTCAGCGATTACGGCATTGATTACCGCAGACTCTCTGTCAACCGATGGAAGCAGTTAACTATTGAGTGGCAACATAAAGGCGCCAGTCATAGAAAATGGAACAACAGCACCTGCACCCCACCGATCATAAAACCCAGTAGCGCGCCAAACCAGGTGATATGTCGAAACTGTTTACGGGAAAACCCCATCACCAGCTCTTCGAGGGTCGCCACATCCAGATTATCGATTTTATTCTTAATTCGTTGCTTGATCGCGTCACTTTCTTCGGCCATATCCGCTGCGACCTTGCCGATCTCCTCAACAAGGTAAGCACCGGCCATATTGCGCGCCATACCCAGCATCATTTCGTTGACATTGAGCATACCGCCCAACTTCCCGATCAGCTCGTCCACCTTGATTTTGAGCTGAGCCTTAACCTTATCGGT
>JBFIEE010000096.1:0-5204 GCA_041603535.1 Porticoccaceae bacterium | reverse complement strand
GCGATTATGTGCCTATTCTCATGTTGACTTCAAAAACGGCGGAACGTGATCGTCTGCTGGGCCGGACCTTGCCACGCAGCCGCGTTATTTTCTGTAAACACGCATTCAGCTTTATGTAAGCAAAGGTTCCTACACCCAATATTCCTTGCCCGATATTCCGCATCCGATATAGCACGACCGCAGTTGCGGCTGCGCGTATACTTCGCCGCGGTGAACAATCCTGAGTAACACGGGTCTGCAAAGAAAAATCTGAAAAAAGGGGAGGCACTGGTGGCCAGTTTTTACGCTGAAATTAAACACAAAGTATTCATCAGTTTTTTTAAGGCACTGATCAAGTTTGCGCCGACAGCCGCGACACCTATGTCGTTTGTCGGTGCTGGTAGCACAGCGAAACTCTGTCAGCATATCAGCCGTATGGGCGTCCGCAAGGTGTTGATCGTCTCTGATAAGCCCCTGGTTGGGTTGGGGATTGTCGCCATGGCGGGTGATGTCCTTGCAGCAGAGGGTGTCGAGGTGGTCATTTACGACAGTGTTTTACCCGACCCGACATTTGAGGTTGCGGCGGCGGGTCTGAGTTTGCAGCAACAACATCGCTGCGACGGTGTGTTGGCGATCGGTGGCGGATCGGCTATAGACACTGCAAAAACGATCGCTGCTGCGGCCACCAATGGTGCGGATGTCAAAGCCATGGTGGGCTTTTTTAAGGCCAAAGTGTTGCCCTTACCGCTATTTGCTATTCCCACCACGTCGGGCACTGGCTCGGAGGTGACTTTCGGTGCCGTGATATCCGACGCGCAAACCCACGAAAAGCACATTGTTGGTGACCCCAAAATCGTTCCCCGGGCGGTTGCCCTTGACCCGGCGTTAATCACTGGTCTGCCAGCGCCCATTACCGCAGCAACCGGCATGGATGCACTGACCCATGCGATAGAAACCTACGTGAGTACCTGGGCCGCGCCGCAGCACGACGCCTACGCGATAATGGCTGTCAAAATGATTTTCAGCAGCTTACCCATTGCCTATGCCAACGGTGCTGATCTTCAGGCCAGGGAGCAGATGTCGATTGCGGCTTACTATGCGGGCCTGGCTATCAACGGTGCCGCTGTGGGTAACGTTCATGCCATCGCTCACCAACTTGGTGCCTGGTACGGTACGCCACATGGTTTGGCTAATGCGTTGGTTATGCCGCGCGTGCTGTGGTTCTCCAAAGATGCGATGTCACCTCGCCTCGCCGAACTGGCTGACCTGTTAGCGCTTGGCAAGACCTCGGATTCGGTAAACGTAAAGGCCGCTAATTTTATTAAGGCTGTAGAGGATCTTAATCAGACATTGGGCATTGGGAGTAAACTCCCAGCCATCCAGCAGCAGGATATAGCAGCGATTGCCGCGCGGGCGGTGAAGGAAGGCGCTGGCTATCCGGTAGCCAAACTAATGGATCAGGACGACTGTGAGACTATTCTTCGCGCTTTAAGTGATGGAGATAGCCCGGCGGCCACGTAGTGTGGCAGCCTGCGCCAGGCTTGCAGTGCCCTGCAACGGTTCTTTGCAGTGAACGTTAGTATTTGTATTTGAAATTTGAGTTAAAGAAGGAGGTTGGCGCACGCAGTGCCGGGCAATGGACGAGTTCTCCGATTGGCAGATTATTGACTGCTGGCAACAGAATGTTGAGCCGTGGGTCGCGGCAGTTCGTGATGGCCAAATTGAAAGCAGGATGCAAGTGACCAATCAGGCCATCATTGCGGCTGTGTTGGCGCGAAAGCCGACAACGGTTCTGGATGTCGGGTGTGGCGAGGGTTGGCTGGTCAGGGAATTAGCAAAAGCAGGTATTGATTCCCTGGGTATTGATGTTGTACCGGCGTTTATTTCTTGCGCACAGCAGGCTGGCGGCGGTCGCTTTAAAACGCTGTCTTACGAGGCGCTGTCACCTGGCACTCTCAACGAACAATTTGATGTTTTAGTGTGTAATTTTTCTCTGCTCGGCAAGGCATCCGTTAACCATCTGTTTCAGCAAGCGCCATCCCTGCTCACGCAGGGCGGTGCATTGATCGTGCAAACTGTCCATCCCGTCGCGGCCTGCGGCGATTCGAGCTACGAGGACGGTTGGCGGCCAGGCTCGTGGGTGGGTTTTAGTGACAGTTTCAAAGCGCCGGCACCCTGGTATTTTCGCACCCTGGCAAGTTGGCAGACCCTGTTTCACGAGAACGGCTTTACCGTTAGTGAAATGCTGGAACCCCTGCTTCCTGCAACAAATACCCCGGCATCAGTGATATTCATCGGGACATTAGCGGCTTAATAAAACGGTTTTCGCGGCAGTTCTGGAGGTTAAATAAGTTTATGGCAGTTTTATTCTTTGTAGCTGGTTTGACATTGCTTATCGTCGGCGCGGAAGCGTTAGTCAGAGGTTCCTCCCGTCTGGCTGCTACGCTGGGTATTTCCCCCCTGGTAATCGGGCTGACGGTAGTGGCTTTTGGCACCAGCTCACCTGAGTTAGCGGTAAGTATCAAGTCGGTGATGGCGGGGCAGGCGGATATGGCTGTGGGCAATGTCGTGGGCAGCAATATCTTTAATGTGCTGCTGATCCTCGGGTTGTCCGCGCTGATTGCGCCTCTGGTCGTATCGCAACAATTGATACGGCTGGACGTACCGTTAATGATAGCTGTTTCGGTGCTCGCGCTGGTGTTAGGGCTTGATGGGGTGTTTGACAGAACCGATGGATTATTACTTTTTAGCGGGCTTGTGGGGTATATCGGATTCCTGATTTATCAAAGTCGGAAGGAAAGTGCGGAAGTAAAAAATGAATACGCGCGGGAGTTTGGCCAGTGTGCGAATGATGCGAACGAACCGGGGCAGGGTCCCAGTGCGGGTTCTGTCTGGGCAATCAATATTGGCTTCGTGATCGGTGGCCTCGTGTTATTGGTGCTGGGGTCGAGATGGCTGGTCGAGAGTGCTGTGACCTTTGCCCAGTACCTGGGGGTCAGTCAGTTAGTCATTGGTCTGACCATTGTCGCTGCGGGGACATCGTTGCCCGAGTTGGTGACCTCTATCATTGCCAGTATTCGCGGTGAACGCGATATTGCGGTCGGCAATGTCGTTGGCAGTAACCTTTTTAATATAATGGGCGTGCTGGGCCTGTCCAGTATGGTGGCGCCCGCGGGTGTCGGGGTTTCCACCGCTGTTATCGGTTTTGATCTGCCCATCATGATTGTTGTCGCTTTTGCCTGCCTGCCGATTTTCTTTACCGGGGGCGTAATTAGCCGATTTGAGGGCGCGCTGTTGCTGGGCTATTACCTTGCCTACACGCTGTATCTGGTTTTGGCGACGAGTCACCACGATGCTTTACCAATGTTTAGCGCCGTGATGTTGTACTTTGCCATACCGCTAACGTTGGGAACCCTGATCCTGATTTCGGTAAGAGCTTTACGTAAGACTTTGCGTATAGATAATGCGTAAGCGCATAGCGGATGATGTCTGTCGGTGTCAGCAGCCGCGCGAACCGCTGTGGCACCGGTACGGCATAGATTGGTCGGCGGTAGATTCTTCAGGCGACCAACTTTCAGCAGTGGCGTGGGTGTTTAATTGAGTAGAACCCTGAACTCAGTGACAGAGCGCCCCGACCCCGTGTCGTTTCGGACCGCCCTGAGCTACTGGTTAAAGCTTGGGTTTATCAGTTTTGGTGGGCCGGCGGGCCAGATCAGCATGATGCATCAGGAGCTGGTAGAAAAGCGTCGATGGATTTCGGAACGTCGGTTTCTACATGCACTTAATTACACCATGGCCCTGCCGGGGCCGGAAGCACAACAGCTGGCCACCTATATCGGTTGGCTGATGCATGGCGTTTGGGGTGGAATTGCTGCTGGTATCTTGTTTGTGTTGCCTTCATTTTTCCTTCTCGTCGGGCTTACCTGGGTCTACCTGGTATACGGCGACGTGCCTGTGGTCGCCGGTATTTTGTATGGTATTAAGCCAGCGGTTACCGCTATCGTTATTTTCGCCGCTTACCGCATTGGCTCAAGAGCGTTAACAAACCATTTCCTGCGCGGCATTGCCCTGTTGGCCTTTATCGCTATTTTTGTCTTCGACGTGCCGTTTCCCTACATAGTGCTGTGCGCTGCCGTTACTGCTTATGTGGCGTCACGGTTTCGTCCCGAGTCCTTCGGGGGCGGCGGGCATCATGTCAGTGTCGTGAGTTCAGGGGGGCGGGCTTTAATTGATGATGATACGCCTGCGCCTGCGCACACACGGTTCTCCTGGCGCAGATTGGTGATTTATGGATTGGTCGGCGTCGGTCTCTGGAGCGCTGTCATTGGCGGGCTTTGGGGAACCTGTGGATGGCAGGGAACGCTGACACAAATGGGCTGGTTTTTCACCAGGGCAGCGCTGGTCACTTTTGGTGGTGCCTATGCGGTGCTGCCCTACGTTTTTCAGGGCGGTGTTGAACATTACGCCTGGTTAAGCGCTGCACAGATGATGGACGGGCTTGCTCTGGGTGAGACGACGCCCGGGCCATTGATCATGGTCGTCGCCTTCGTCGGTTTTGTCGGCGGTTGGACAACTGAAGTCTACGGTGCCGACATGTTGCTCCTGGCTGGCATTGCGGGGGCCGGGGTGGCGACATTTTTTACCTTCCTGCCCTCCTTTCTGTTTATCTTGCTTGGCGGTCCCCTTGTAGAGGCTACCCGGCATGAGGTGCAACTGACTGCGCCTTTAACCGGTATAACGGCCGCCGTGGTCGGGGTAATCTTACATCTGGCCGTATTTTTTGCGTATCACGTGCTTTGGCCGTCCGGTTTTGCGGGATCATTCGAATGGTTTTCGATGCTCATCGGTATCGCCGCCATTGTTGGTCTATTTAGATATCAGCTTGGCATAGTGCCCGTTATTGCTGCCTGTGCGGTCGTCGGCGCACTATATTCCCTGTTGCGGTAACGGTCGGTGACGTCGATGGGTATACGCAAGAATTTATGAAGAGGAAAGTTGCATTTTGAAAACGCTAAAATACTTGTTTGAACAAAATCTGGCATGGGCAACCGCGATTAAAGAAAAGGATCCGGAGTTCTTCTCCAGTCTTTCCAGGCAGCAGGAACCCGAGTATCTGTGGATCGGTTGTTCGGACAGCCGGGTTCCGGCGAACCAGATTGTCGACTTGCCGCCCGGCGAGATATTTGTCCATCGCAATGTTGCCAACGTCGTTGTGCATACGGATT
>JBFIEE010000095.1:0-5321 GCA_041603535.1 Porticoccaceae bacterium | reverse complement strand
CGGGTGTCTGAAAACAATACAACAGGTACCATAGAATCATCGCGCTGCAGTTCCCACGGCTTTCAAAACTATAAGAAGCTGGGGAGCTAGCCGCACCTCTAAGGTGCGCCAGCCTTTGGTTGCACGCTTAAAAAAATAAAATGATAAAGCAATAGCGAGAGAAGCGCAGATGAGCAATAGAAAGGCCCAGCCAACACCGCCACCAACACACTCAAACACGGAAGATAACCCCACCGATGTGCCACTGCTTGACTACCGTCGTGCCGGCTATAAAACTTATGTTTTAGGACTGCTGACAGTGGTCTACGGATTTAACTTTATTGACCGACAAATACTGGTCATTCTGCAGGAACCTATCAAGGCCGAACTCGGACTTTCAGATACCCAGTTGGGATTGCTCACCGGTTTCGCCTTTGCCGTTTTTTATGTGGTGTGCGGTATCCCCATTGCCAAGTGGGCAGAACATTCTTCGCGGCGCACAATTATTGCTCTGGCGATTACAGTGTGGAGCACGATGACCGCGATATCCGGGCTGGTGCAAAACTATACGCAGTTATTACTTGCCCGCATTGGCGTCGGCGTCGGTGAATCCGGCGGCAGTCCGCCTGCGCACTCAATGCTGTCTGATATCTACCCCCCGGAGTATCGGGCAACAGCCCTGTCCATTTACTCCACTGGTGTCAATATCGGGGTACTGACAGGCTTCCTTCTCGGTGCATGGATCAATGAGTTCTTTGGCTGGCGAATGGCTTTTTTTGCTGTGGGACTACCCGGCATTATTATAGCCCTGCTGGTCAGATTCACCATTAAGGAACCCCCGCGGGGTATGTCGCAAAACCTTACCGACACGGGCAATGCCCCAGGTATCGGCGAGACCATCAAGTTTTTATTCACCCGCGCCACCTTTGCCCATCTGTCTCTGGCCTGCGCCTTGCAAGCATTTACGGGTTATGGCACCGGCACATGGACACCGTCTTTTTTTATTCGCTCGCACGGAATGAGTGTCGGCGAAATCGGCACCTGGATGGCTTTTGTGCAGGGCGGCTCAGGTATCGTGGGCACCATCATTGGCGGCTATCTTGCTGACCGCCTGGGCTTACTCGATAAACGCTGGTACCTCTGGGTACCCGGTCTCGCTGGGCTGATTGGCATGCCCATGATGCTCGCTGTTTACGTGATACCCGATCCACAGTACGCACTGATTATGAAGATAATCCCCACGGTACTTTATTACACATACATTGGCGCCAGTCTGGCTGCCGCTCATAGCCTTGTCGGGGTACGCATGCGTGCACTCACCTCAGCGATATTACTTTTTGTATTGAATCTTATCGGCATGGGCCTCGGCCCACTCGCCATTGGTATAGTGAGCGATTTACTGGCGCCGCGCTTTGGTATCGAGTCACTGCGTTACTCTTTATTGATTTTCGGCTTCATCGCGCCACTGTGGGCGACTTTCCATTACTGGTGTGCGGCAAAAACCATGCGCGAAGACGTCGCCAGGGCACCCGCCTAAACTACCGCGCGAGGGTAGTGATCCAAGCTAGGGAAGTACATTTTTGGTACTATGGCTGGATCGACTACACGCTTGACCTGATTACTACAAAGGCTTTTTTACACAACTTAGAAACTCATTGATATCGTAAGCTTCCCCATATCATCCTCAGACCGGTACCCCCTTGTTAATCACCGATAAAAAACCCCGCTAAAGCGGGGTTTTTTATCGGGTCAACCAACGCGCGTTGACCAACACCTGTGGATTAAAACACTCAATACTGATACTCCAGCTCCACACCTATTACCCTGCCTTTCTTGATAGGCGCAAAGGACGTCCGGCCTGGAACAACGGTGAACTGGGTCACCTTCTGCACCTGATCAAGCAGGTTCTTGCCATACAGACTTGCCTTCCATTTACCATCATTGGTGGTGAATGACAGGCCCGCTGTCAATTCATCGTGCGAACCAAGATCATCAACGTTCGAATCACTAAAAAACCCGGCGGTTCGATGACTATAACCAATCCTTGATGAGATTAAACCGGCCTCAACAGGAATATCGTAATTCGCACCAACACTGCCGGTCCACCTCGCCAAACGCGGTAAAACGAGCTTTTTGTCGCCGGCATCAACCACGCCACTCCGATCAAGGTCAGCCGTAACTTTCTTGTATTCTCCATCCAGGTAACCCACATTTATAAATAACAGCAGATTATCAGTAGCCAACCAGTTCAGGTCGACCTCAACACCAGAGATATCTGCGTCGGCAGTATTTCTAATAGCCTGAATGGCATTGCCAGGATTATTGGGGTCGTTAAAGATTTCTTCACGAATCATATCCTTGACCTGATTCAGAAAAACAGCCATGTTCAGGCGCACCCGACCTTCATCCCACTCAGACTTCACACCCAGTTCCCAGGTGTTTTGACCCTCTTCATCCCAGGGGCCTGGTTTTTGATCTGGCCCCGTTAGCCTTATGTTATAACCGCCGCTGCGGAAACCTTTAGCCCAACTGAAATAGATATGCGAACTTTCGTTGTAATAATACTGAAAGCCAACCCGAGGGATAACTCGGGCCCAATCATCACTGTCGGTATAATCAGCGCCACACTTGATATTGGGTTCAAATATGCAGCCAGCCAGCCACACAGGCAATCCGGGTAGATCACCTGCCGTCGCTAACTTGGCAGCCGCAGCCTCAACATCTTTTTTCTCATCGGTATAACGAACCCCGACTGACATGGTCAGGTTGTCATATAACTGATAATCACCGTTACCAAAAATACCCCAGGTTTCATGGCCCTGTTCACCGCCGTAGGTAAATCGAGTATCGGTGCGCCCGGGACCAGTATTTACCCCCGAGTTAAGATCTCGATAAGCCGCCATTGATATATTTTGAGAGAAGTAGTATCCGCCGACGGTCAGTGCAAGTTTGTCGTCCATAAATGAGCCCGCATAACGCAGCTCTTCACTGAACTGTTCCTGATTGATCTTGGCACCAGTATGAAACTCAAGGATGTGAGGCGCTCCCACTCCAGGCACGTCCGTGCCACCATCAAGGTCGCCATCGGACTCTTCGTCCACCCTGCGATAGCTCGTAATGTTGGTGATCGTGCCATTACCAAAATTGATGTTGTAGTTAGTCTCAGAAATAAGGTGCATCCAACGTGCATTGTTGAACTGGCCAACTTCGCCGCCTTCCGGAATGACGTGGGTCGCCACCTTGAAATCACCTACCGGGTTGAGTGAATTGTATGGTATTGCCGAATCACCTCGATCTTCACCGCGTTCATAAATAAGGGTGGTTTCCAGGTCATCACTTATCGTCCAGGTAACGGCAGGCCTAATGATGTAGGTTTCAGCCTCCCCGAAATTGTCATTGCCCGTGGCGACATCCTCGAAATAACCTTCGTCATCGCGGCCATACAGGGCCAATTTTCCAGACAAAACATCCGGGATCAGCGAACCGGTGGTAACCAAACCATAAGTTTGATCATTATCATCGGTCACACCCGCCTTGGCTTTTAAACTAAAATCGTGGCTTGGTCGCGTGGTACGCATTACCACGGCTCCACCAGTAACGTTACGGCCAAATAACACGCCCTGGGGACCGCGCAACACTTCAAGCCCCTCGATATCGAACATATCGTACAAAGCGCCGTGGCTCATGCCCAGGTACATACCGTCTATAAATACGCCAACCGTCGGGTCGACCGTCGGAATAGAGCTGTTGATGCCCTGGCCACGTATTGAAAAATTTGCTGTACCTCGGGTGGTCCCCACCGAATCCAGCTGTACATTGGGCATGGAAAAGGACAACTCCTCGACATTGCGTACCTGCAATGCATCCAGCTGCTCGCCACTATAAGCGGTCATTGCTATCGGTACGTCCTGAACTTGTTCCGCCTTGGTCTGTTTACGAGACGTAGTAACGACCTCCTCCATTAAAAGAGCGGCAGCGCCTTTTGGCTTTTTCGGGGCGGCAGCAGGCGACTCATCAGCCCCCCATGCAGCGCCCCAGCAAGCAATGCCAGAAACAGTTACAACAATAGCCACCAGGGGCCTTATTTTAGGTAAGGTCAACATGCACATATCCTCTTGTATCGTTATTTACTATCGCTAATCGTGCTAATCGAGATCTTTTGATTACAGTTTTTTTTGATCACAAACGCACAATGTAAAACACAGCGCCCAGGGCCTTAGAGCGCGGAAAAACCCTAATTGATATTTTATGGTTATAGTTACCATTCCTTCGGAGTATGCATGCTACCTGACATAATCTTTATTGCCAACCTTTGAACATAAACTTATTGCTGCTCAGCACCTAATGGGTATCGGCCAGCTACACTTTAGTGACAGCCTTGCTAATGACGGTAAAAACGTTAGACTCACACTGTTGAAAATTAACTTAAATAACGATAAAGATATTTAGCTATGGCTATTGGCAGACGCAGACCAGAAGAAGAATCGCAAATCGACCTGACCCCTATGCTCGATGTAGTTTTTATCATGTTGATATTCTTTATTGTCACAGCAACGTTTATCAATGAAACCGCAATAAACGTGCAACGCCCCCCCACCACCGAAGAGCCCCCAGATCTGGAGAACAGAAATATTGTCTTTCAGGTAGGTTCAAATGGCGATATTACGCTCGGCGATCGCCGCATCGACGTCCGCTCAGTACGAGCTAATATCGAGCGGCTAAGGGCAGAAAATCCCGAAGCCAAAGTGATTATCTCTGCTGATCCGAAGGCCAGGTCAGAGGTTTATATTAAAATCGCCGACCAATCGCGGGAAGCGGGTATTTACGATATATCGCTGGCCACCAAAAAAGACTAGATTCGCGCCTTTATAAAGCTTGCGAAACCCTGAAAATAAAATGTGAACGTGAATAAAGTATGAGTCATACAGGCTTACGCTTTTGAACACCCGGAGATATTCGCGCCCATTTCACGAAGCTGGTCGCGACGTACGCCTTCACGCTTAGCGTACTCTATCCACCTCAACGCGTACTTTTCGCTGCGCTTATCCTGAGCTGCCTTTTCAAAGGCACTAGCGGCATCCTGATAGCAATGCAGATTAAGTTGCGCGTTGCCAAGCACCATATAAGTTAAATCCCTGCGCTGGAGCCCGCCCTTGTTAAGGGCATTACGCGATGCTCTGACCGCTTGTGCATCTTCACCGATATCCAGATATACCCCGGCAAGACGACCCCAGATTTTTCCTTGATCTGAAAGTTTGGCCGCCTGTTCAAGTACCGGCCGAGCTTTCTTGCCATCCTGGGCCTGTTGCCACGCATGCCCCAAAAATTCCATGTTTTTGGCG
>JBFIEE010000094.1:0-5691 GCA_041603535.1 Porticoccaceae bacterium | reverse complement strand
TGATCAAATTGCTTCGGTTATAGGTAGAGTAACTGGACTGAACGGGGAGGCACAGCCCTGTGGCGGCAATTAGTTCATGGCTAAGCTATGACAACGGAAATTAAAACTGAACAACCGCGGTACATGGTGGCAGCACAAATTAAAATTCGTCGTCAGGATCCGTGGCCCGGATACGTCGTCAAACCGGTATTAGATTGTCAAAACGACCTGAAGAAGCTGATTGATAAAACAAACGTGGAGATAAATGATGGTGGAAACGCCTGAAGAGCTTAGATATGCGGCAACTCACGAATGGGTTCGGGATGAAGGTGGTGGCATTGTTACCATTGGCATTTCTGATTACGCGCAGGATAGCCTGGGTGACGTAGTTTATGTTGAGCTGCCAGAGGTGGGCGACCAGTTGGCCGCTGCTGATGAGGCCGGCGCGGTCGAATCCGTCAAGGCAGCATCCGATATATATGCGCCGGTATCAGGTGAGGTTATCGCCATCAATGAGCAGCTTGAGGAGACGCCGGAAATCATCAATGAATTTCCCTATGGGGACGGCTGGTTTTACAAGATGAAGATGTCAGATCGCTCGGAGCTTGATCATTTGCTCAGCGCTGATGAGTATCTTGGCTCTATCGAAGATGAGGAGTAGATCGCCCGTAGCGGGTGGAGAAACTTTATCAGCGATATATATCTGAGTCCGTATCGCCATCCGGGCAAGATGTGCGTCCGGGTGGTGACAGCAAGTTACGGCGTCGTTGTTCGTGCGGAACCCGACCTCTGGCGTGACGTCCTATGTGTCTCGTAACCCTCGCTTTTCAAAGTCACCCCAACTACCCGCTGGTGGTGGTCGCCAATCGCGATGAATCCTATGACCGCCCGACCGCGGCTGCGGATTTCTGGCCTGATTACCCCCAGCTCCTTGCCGGTCGCGACCTGGAGGCTGGGGGCACCTGGTTTGGTATAAATCGTGGGGGGCGTTGGGCCACCGTCACTAATTTTCGCGGCGGCGGTCTTGCCGGTGATCGGTCTCGGGGTGAGCTGCCAACCAACTATCTGCGTCGCCATTGGCCTACGGTTGATCAATACTTACGGGACGTGATGGCCGATGGCGATTGTTACAGCGGTTTCAGCTTACTCGCGGGATCAGTTAACGAGCTGGCTTACTGCAATAACCTCACCCGAACAACCACTAAACTGGGTCCTGGCGTTTATACCTTGAGCAACGATCTACTGGATACCCCCTGGCCGAAAGCGGAACTGGCACGCGAAAAATTACAACAGGCCGTTAAAGCTGACAGGCTGCGCAGTGAGGATTTGGTGGCGGTGTTGGCTTCACGGCAGTGTTTTCCCGATCGTCATTTGCCCGATACTGGTGTCGGGCTTGAAATGGAGCGGACGTTATCACCGCCCTTTATAGTTTCCCACAGCTATGGCACCCGGTGTACCACAGTGCTGCTGATCGATAACGATGGCAAGGTGGAATTTGCCGAACAAACTTTTTTGCGTGGCAAAGCCATCGGGGATATTCGACTGTATCGTTTCACCATTGAGGAGCCTCGCTAAAGGCTGGTTTTTGCGCCAACGGGATGCAGCAAGCGGTGTAATTGGGGGCGTTCAAGGGTCCGCTCCAGATAGTCGCGGACTGCAAAGGTATCGCCGAGGGCGCAGGCGCAATCAGCCATATCCATCAATTCCGCGAGGGTCAGTTGGCGCAATACTGCCTTGACCTTGAGCAGGTTGCCAGAGCTCATTGACAGCACGTCGTAGCCCATACCGACCAGTAGTGTGGCACCCAGGGGGTCGCCGGCCATCTCGCCACATACGCTGACCGGGCAGCCTTCGGCCTTAGCGCTATCAACAATAATTCTCAGCGCCCGCAACAGGCTGGGATGGAAGGGGTGATACAGCTCGGCGACCTGGGGGTTGTTGCGATCTACCGCCAGCAAATATTGGGTCAGGTCATTCGTGCCCACCGATAAAAAATTTACCCGTCGAGCAAACTCCCTGATCTGGAAAATGGCCGCTGGCACCTCTATCATCGCGCCAATGGACGGCAGCTTGAAGCGGTAGCCCTCTTCCAAAGTCAGCTCGTTATAGACGCGCCGGATCAGGACAAGGGCGCTGTCCAGCTCCTCGGTATTCGAAATCATGGGTAGCAGAATGCTTAAATTATCCAGACCGATGCTGGCCCTCATCATGGCGCGCAGCTGGACGATGAATATCTCTGGGTGGTCAAGGGTGATGCGGATGCCGCGCCAGCCAAGGAAAGGATTTTCTTCCTTGATGGGGAAATAGGGCAGCGCCTTGTCGCCGCCAATATCAAGGGTGCGCATGGTAACGGGCAGCGGGGCGAACATTTCCAGTTGCTCCCGGTACATTTTTCGTTGCTCTTCTTCTGAGGGAAAGCGATCGCGCAGGAAGAACGGGATTTCCGTGCGATACAGACCAACACCCTCGGCACCGCGATCCAGCGATAACATCGTGTCGAGACGCAAACCGGTGTTTACCCAGAGCGTCACTCTATGCCCGTCGGCAGTTTCGCTGGATTCGTCCCTGAGAGATTCCAGATCCTTCGCCAGCGACTGCTCTTCCTTGCTGACGCCTTCGTAGAACGCCAGTACCTGAGGCGTCGGCGCGCTGATGATTTGTCCCTGATAGCCGTCGACGATCAGGTGCGCGCCTTCCAGGTCGGTCCAGGCCAGATCTACGGCGCCCATAATAATTGGAATGCCCATTGCTCGGCCGAGGATGGCGACATGGGAATTGAGCGAGCCTCGTACCGAGACCATGGCCCTGATGTTCTCAAACGGGACATCGGCGAGGTGTGGTGCGGCCAGTTCCTCGCCGATTAGTATCGTGTTCTCCGGGTAGACCGGCTCAGCATGCTGAAGTTGCTGCAGGTAGCCCAGCACGCGCCTGCCCAGATCACGAACGTCAGCAGCACGTTCACTCAAATAGGGATTGTCCATTTGGCTGAAGGTGCGCAGGTGGGCAATGATCACCTGACTCCAGGCGCTTTGCGCGGACAGACCATCGTTAATCAGCGTTATAACCTCGCCGCCGAGGGAGGTGTCCTCAAGCATGCTGATGTAGACGTCGAAAAGGGCCAGCTCCTCGGTATTTAGCTTGCCGCTAAGATCTGCGCGGACATTACGCAAATCTTCTTTGGTGCTATCGAGAGCATTGTGGAACTGTTCGAGCTCCCCCGGAATGTTATCGGTCATGCGGCGCGGCACGGCATACAGATCGGCGGGCGAAGACACCACCACCGCCGTGCCTATACCGATGCCGGGCGCACTCGCCAGGCCGTAATAGTGCTTTTCGTCGCTCGCGACTTTTTCGATCCGAGACGTTGTGCGGGCCAGTTCGCCGGTGGCTTCTGCGTGAGCAATAACGCCAGCAAGCTGGGCGGAAATTGTGACGAGAAAAGCCTCTTCGCTTTCGTCAAATTTTCGCTTCTGCTGCTGTTGTACTACCAGTACACCGAGGACGTCGCGATGGTGGATAATCGGCGTACCCAGGAAGGAGCGGAATTTTTCTTCCCCGGTCTCCGGGAAATAGGCAAAACTGGGATGCCCTTCTGCATCCTGCAGGTTAAGCGGCTCGGCTTTACGAGCAACCAGACCGACCAGGCCTTGATCGATGCCCATCCTGACCTTGCCGACAGAGTCCGGCTTCAGGCCATCCGTTGCGGCGAGAACATAGGTGTCGCTGTCTGTATCGTAGAGATACACCGAGCACATGCCGGTGTTCATCACTGACTTAACACGGGTGACGATGATGCCCAGCACAGAACTGAAGTCTTCGGCGGAATTAACTTCCTGAACGATTCGGCGCAGAGAATTTAACACGGCTCACCGCTTGCGTTTGGTGAGTTTGCGTTCGATTTCGCTATGTACCTGGGCGAGTTCCTTCAGGGCTCGGCGGTAGACTTCACGTTTAAACTCGACTACTTGAGTAATGGGATACCAGTAATTGACCCATTTCCAGCCGTCGAACTCGGGTTTTTTACCCCGGTCGAAGCGAATACGGCTTTGATCGCCGGCGAGTCGCAGTAAATACCATTTCTGCTTTTGTCCGATACAAAGCGGTGAGCCATTGCGTCGTATATAACGTTTGGGCAATCGATAACGCAGCCAGCCGCGGGTCTGCGCAAGAATCTCGACATCGCCTGACTCCAGCCCCACCTCCTCATAGAGCTCCCGATACATGGCATCGTGAGGATCTTCCCCCGGGTCTATACCGCCCTGCGGAAACTGCCAGGCGTCCTGGCCAACGCGCTTGGCCCACAGCAGTCGGCCTTTGCCATCGGCAAGGATTATGCCGACATTGGGGCGAAAACCGTCGTTGTCAATTGTGTCCATCGTGGCAATATAATTGTTGTATTGCGGCGTATTGTTCCACAGAGCCAAGCGGGCAGCAAACGGTCGTTGAGAGCCGGGCCGATTGTCGTTATCCTGCGTCCTTTTTGGGCTGCGACCAAGGGGGTGCATGGTGTCACTGGCGTTATTTGATCTGGACAATACCCTGATCGCGGGCGATAGCGATTACGAGTGGGGCGAGTGGCTGGTTCACAAAAATAAGGTCGCGCCTGATTACTACAAGCGGATGAATGAAGGTTTTTTTCGCGATTACGAGGCTGGCACCCTGGATATTCATGCCTATCTGGCATTCGCCCTCGCGCCCCTGGCGGCCATCGATAAAGACGAGCTGGATGCGTTGCACAGGGAATTCATGGATCAGGTGATCGCCAGCATGTGGCTGCCCGATGCCGAAAAACTCCTGGCGAAGCATCGCGCGGCAGGCGACAGGCTGGTGATCATTTCTGCGACCAATCGTTTTGTGGTTGATCCTATCTGTCGCAAGCTCCAGGTTGATGCCGTCATTGCGACAGAGCCTGAATTTGTTGGTGGTCGTTATACCGGGAAAGTGCTGGGTACGCCGAGTTACCGCGAGGGTAAAGTCGAGCGTTTGCAAGACTGGCTGCGGGAGCATAAGGCAACCCTGCAGGGCAGCTATTTTTACAGTGATTCTATCAATGACGTCGCGTTGTTACAACTTGTCGATCACCCCGTCGCCGTCGATCCCGATGCCAGGCTGAGGGTTGAAGCGGAGGCCCGTGGCTGGCCGGTGATTAGCTTGCGTCGTTGACTTAGAGTCATCGCCAACCGTGACAATGCGGAGTGCGACCGGCTATGCTTGCCGTCATTTATAACTGACCAACCTGGTGTCTATGCTCAGCTACCCGAATATCGATCCTGTACTTGTTAGCGTTGGTCCGTTCACCGTGCATTGGTACGGTATTATGTACCTCCTGGGCTTCCTCGGTGCCTGGTTGCTGGGTCGGTCTCGAAGTCAGCGCGCCTGGTCACCAATCCGACGGGATCAGGTTGAAGATCTCATCGTATACGCGGCTTTCGGTGTCATTATTGGCGGGCGTTGCGGCTACGTGCTTTTTTATAATTTTGATAAATGGGTGGCTGACCCCTTGTGGCTGTTTCGCCTGTGGGAGGGCGGTATGGCGTTTCATGGTGGCCTGCTAGGCGTCATTGTAGCCATGTTTATTTTCGCCCGCCGAGTCGGCCAGCCGTTTTTTGCAGTCAGTGATTTTGTCGCGCCGCTTGTTCCAATCGGGCTGGGACTGGGGCGGCTCGGCAACTTTATCGGCCAGGAGTTATGGGGACGGCCAACTGAATTGTC
>JBFIEE010000093.1:0-5976 GCA_041603535.1 Porticoccaceae bacterium | reverse complement strand
TCTCAAGCTGATCCCATGCACTTTCCTCGATAATCACATGAGCCTCCAGCGAGGCATCGTGTTCGCCCATCTGCCAAAAATGCACATGGTGAAGATCGATAACGCCTTCGATGTTGGACAGGGCAACAATGACGGCATCGGTATCGATATCCACCGGGCTGCCCAGCATGAGGGTTCTGATAGTACCGCCGATTTCTGTCAGACCCAGGTAGAGAATGTAGCCCGCGATGCCGATGGTGATTGCAGGATCAACCCAGCGCATGTCGTAGAGTAGAATAAGAGCCCCGCCAATGACCACGGCGACCGACGCGAGTGCATCCGACAGATTGTGAAGGAACAATGCACGGATATTGACACTGCCTTTCTGCATCGAATACGTGAGTAACGCTGTTAATGCATCCACGACCAGGGCGATACCGCCAAGCCAGACGACCCACCAGCCCTTTACCTCTGGAGGATCAATGATCCGCATGCCACCTTCGTAGATCAGATAGATCCCGATAATGATCAATGTGGTGTAGTTGATGAGGGCTGCAACGATTTCAATGCGGCCGTAGCCAAAGGTCATCTTTGCGTCAGCCGGGCGGCGCGCAATTTTCTGCGCCGCGAACGCGATGACAAGCGATGCCATATCAGAGAAGTTATGCAAGGCGTCCGCGATAAGGGCGAGACTGCCGGCAAAGATGCCTCCCCCAATCTGAGCCAGGGTCAGGATACCGTTCGCCCAGATGGCGATGGCAACTCGTTTATCCTTGGTCTCGGGGGCCATATGCACATGGTCGTGGCTCATTGGACTAACCTCGTTTGGTGTCTATGTATAAAGAAGCATCTATTGTATTCAGCTTAGTCCCTGCTTTGTAGGTCGTCATCGGAGCTGTGACAGTGACGGGCAAAACTGCCACGGTGATCAGAGATGCCATGGCGGCCCATGCAAATGGCGTCAGCCAGGCCTATCGAGGCGAGAAAAGCCGTGAACTGCACGCGAATACCATCGGACATCGTTTATTTCTTTCTATTCTCGTGGCTATCTCGCACAGTGCCGATCAACAACATGGTAACACCGCCAACAGCGGCAATCAGCGACGCTAACAGGATGCTGATCTTGGATATCTTGACCAACTCAGGGTCGCTAAATGCCAGGTTGGTGATGAACAGAGACATGGTAAATCCAATGCCGGCTATCATGCCCATGCCAACCACATGCCGCCATCTCAGTGAACTGTGCAATTCTGCTATGCCCAGCTTTTCACCGATTAACGCGAAGAGGCTTATTCCTAATGCCTTTCCAAGCGCGAGACCTAACAATATACCCAGGCCCAGAGAGCCCGATACCACCTCCAATAAACTGACATCCAATTTGACGCCCGCATTAGCAATGGCGAAGACGGGGATAATGAAAAAGACGTTAAAATCAATTAACGAATTTTCTAGTTTCAGTAGTGGTGGGCTTGAGTTTTCAGTGTCTTTTTTTATGGCCTCTAGAAATTTTCGTTGACGACTGTCCTGGAATGGGTCACGGTTTTCTATGTCCGTCTCTTCCAGTGCCGCAACATTTCTGGCGGTGCGTTCTTTCAGGGTTTTACTGTCCAGTTTGGGTTTTACGGGTATGGTGATGGCGAACAGGACGCCGGCAATGGTGGGGTGAACGCCTGAATTCAGAAAGCAGTACCACAAAATGATACCCCCCAATAGGTACCAAAAAAGATTTTTTACGCCAAGGCGGTTGCATAGCAGCAATAGAGTAAAAGTACCTGCTCCTGCCCCGAGATATAACCAACTCAGGTTGTTGCTGTAGAACAAAGCAATGACGAGTATGGCTCCTAAATCATCGACTATAGCCAGTGCAACCAAAAAAATTTTAAGTTGCAAAGGCACGCGTTGTCCCAGTAATCCGATAATGCCTAAGGAGTAAGCAATATCAGTAGCCATCGGAATACCCCATCCGGCTATATTTTCTGTGTCAACATTCAGGGCGACAAAAATCAGGGCCGGGACGACCATCCCGCCAAGCGCTCCCAAAAGTGGCATGGAGGCTTTCTTTAAGGATGACAATTCGCCTACCAGAATTTCCCGCTTCAGTTCCAGAGAAGCCACCAGAAAGAATATGGCCATAAGGCCGTCGTTGATCCACTCTTCGAGTGTCAGGCGGAAAGTAAAATGCTCGGACAGCTCAAAAAGAAGTTCATCTTTAAGGTAGTGGTGATAAGTGTCAGCCCATGGAGAATTACCCAACACCAGAGCGATGACGGTGGCTCCAATCAGAAGCAGCCCTCCGGCGGTTTCCCTGTCCAAAAACTTACGGCCAGTTGCTTTATAGGCTAGATCAATGCTGTTTCTTTCTACGGACTGGTCCATGGATTTACCTGAGTTTTTCCGACTGATGGTAGCGGAATTTTGCGTTGGTAATTGGTTAGGAGATGCTGTGCGATGGCGATGATAGTCGAACTGTAAATCAATCAACCGTCGACAAACTCGATAATGGTAAGGCCCAGATTAAGAAGACATGCCATTCCTATACTGTTGGTGCCCGTGCATTGGCGACTTTGTGGATTCACGGTTATCATTTACTCGTTTTTTTGACGATTTTAAGAAATCTCGCTAAGCCCGCTTCTGCATCATCTTTGGTGGGAAATGACCCGATATTTTGACCTTCACGGGTTAAAAAATACCATTCGCCATTAATGGCATGGATGCGATGTGTTCTAAAGGGTGGAGCCTCCTTCGAGTCATCTTTTCGCTGCTTGGGTGAATCACTCATAATCTTGTCCTGCTGTCATGACCTTGCCCAGTAAAACCATTCAAAACGGCTTGAACTGACTGTACAAGGTCATGAGCCACAGCTCCTGTTGAAGAAGAATCATCAGGTGTAGAGGGAGCGAAGGCTGAAATGGAACCCGCTCGCCTGAAGAGGGCGGGTTCTCTTCTCAGACAACCGTATCGTCCTCGGCACCATCTTCGATCCGGATCGCACGATTGACATCGCTGACAAAAATGCGGCCATCGCCGCGCAGTCCGGTGTGCGCCTCGGTTTTTAGTACGCGGACGACCTCGTCCACGTACTGATCGTGACACACGATTTCCACCTTCACGTGCTTGACAAAATCCCCCGCGCCCTCAATCGGGTTGGCGGCGCTGGTATTGACTTTGCTCCGACCGAAGCCGACAACGTGGGCGACGCTCATGCCGGTGACGCCCTGCACGCGGTGCAGGGCCAGGGTCACGGCTTCCAGTTTGTGGTGTTTGATATAGGCTTTGATCTCTTGCATGACAGTCACTCCGGGTTAATGGGATTCGCTCATATCAGCGGGCTTGTCGGCAAACCAGTGATACAGGGCGGGTATAACCAATAGGGTCAGGATGGTGGCGGTCACCAGGCCGCCGACCACGACGGTGGCCAGTGGCCGCTGCACTTCGCTGCCGGTGCCGGTGGCGAACAGCAGCGGGAACAGCCCCAAGGCGGTGGTGACGGCGGTCATGATCACCGCCCGCAGCCTTGCACAGGCCGCCCGCACACTGGCTTCAGCAATGGATACCCCGTCCTTGACCAGTTCATTCAGGTAACTCACCAGCACCAGGCCATTTTCCAGGGCGATACCAAACAGGGCGATAAAGCCCACCGAGGCCGGCACCGAGAGGCTCTGGCCGCTCAGCCACAGGGCGACGATACCGCCCACCAGCGCCAGCGGGATATTGAGCATGATCAACAGGGCGTTGCGCAGGGATCCGAAATTGACGAACAGCATCAGAAATACCAGTGCCAGGGTGATGGGCACCACGATCATCAGGCGCTTGTTGGCCTGCTGCTGGAGTTCGAACTGTCCGCCCCATTTGAGAAAGTAGCCCGGGGGCAAATCCACCTGCTCCGCAATGGCGGCATCGGCTTCGGCCACAAAAGAACCGATATCCCGGTCGCGGACGTTGGTCTGGATGGTAATAAACCGCTGGTTGTTTTCCCGGGTAATTTGCCGTGGCCCTACCACCTCCTCGATAGTTGCCAGTTCCTCCAGGGGAATACGCTGTCCGGCAGCGTTTTCGATAATAAGTTGCCCGATCACTTCGGCGCGGTCGCGTGCGGACTTTTCAAGGCGGACATAGATATCAAAGCGGCGGATACCTTCGAACACCTGACCGGCCTCGCTGCCACCCACGGCCACGCTTAGAGTGCGTTGCACATCGCTGACATTGAGGCCGTAGCGGGCTATTGCCTCCCTGTTCAAGGCGATGCGCAACTGCGGCGTGCCACTAATTTGATCCCGCTGAACGTCCTGGGCGCCTTGCACGGTGCGCATCACCTGTTCGATGGCCTGCGCCTTTTCCACCAGCACATCCAGATTATCGCCAAACAGCTTGGCGGCCAGTTCGGCCTTGGTGCCGGTGAGCAGTTCATCCACAGCGGCAGCAATGGGCTGGGTGAAGTTGAATTGCGCGCCGGGGAAATCCGCGAATTTCTCGCTCATGGCCGCATACAAGCCATCCAGCGTCTCCGCGCTTTGCCATTGGTCCTGGGGCTTGAGAGCGACAAAAATCTCCGCGTTGTTCACCGGATCGGCGTGGGCGCCGACTTCACCCCGACCAATGCGCGACACCACCTGGGTGACCTCCGGAAACGCTGCCATCAATTGCCGCTCGAATACGCCAATCGTCGTCTCGGCTTTTTCCAGCGAAATGGACGGCGCCATGGTGGCGCGGATCAGCAAATCCCCTTCATTAAAGCGGGGCACAAATTCCGAGCCCAGCCGCGGGGCGACAGCAACGCCGATGAGCAGGACCACTGCCGCTAGGGTCACGGCAATCCAGCGGCGTGCCACCATGGCCTCCACCAGAGGTTGGTAGCCTTTTAGCAGCAAACTGACAATGTCCTTGCGAGGTTTGTCGGGGTCTGTCTCGGGGCGCTTCATCAGCAGGGAGGAGGCCACCGGTGCCACGATCAGGGCAAAGAACAGGGATCCGAGCATGGCCACCGCTACGGTATAGGCCAGTGGCCGGAAGGTCGCCCCTTCCACCCCCTGCAAGGTGAACAGCGGCAGGAACACAATGATGATGATGCTGATGGCAAACAGAATCGGGCGCGCCACTGACTGGCAGGCCCGCGCCACCAGGTGCAGGCGCGATTCGTCCGGGGAGGATTCGCGCAACATCCGGTCGATATTCTCCACCACGACCACCGCACCATCCACCATCATGCCGATGGCGATGGCAATCCCGCCCAGCGACATCAGGTTGGCGGAGATGTCGAAGAATTTCATGGCGAGAAAGGTGAAGCCGACGGAGAACGGAATCGACAGCGCCACCACCAGGCTGGGCCGCAGGCCGCCCATAAAAGCCAACAGCACCAGGGCCACCAGAATAATCCCCTGCAACAGGGCGTTGATCACCGTGCTCACCGCTGCCTTGACCAATGTCGCCTGGTCGTAATAGGGCTGCACCTCGACGCCTTCGGGCAGGTTGGCATTGATGGTGGCTAGTTCCTGCTTAACGGCGCCGATCACCTGGGAGGTATTGCTGCCAATGAGCTTCAATACCATGCCCACGACCACTTCGCCTTCGCCGTCCTTGCTGGTGAGCCCGCGGCGGATTTCACCGCCGATGTCCAGTTCGCCCAACTGGTGCAGGTAGACGGGTGTACCGTCGATGGTTTTCACCACAATGTTGCGCAGGGCTTCAAGATCCGTGGCCAGACCCACCGATCGCACGATGTACTCCTCATCGTTTTTGACGATGAACTGGGCCCCGGCGTTGGCATTGTTGGCCTCGATGCGCTCCTTGATGTCGGGCAGCGACACGTCGTAGCGGATCAGCGCGTCGGGGTCGATACGCACCTGGAACTGCTTGACTTCCCCCCCGATGGAGAGGACTTCGGTAACGCCTTTTACTGTCTGCAGGTTGAACTTGACGATCCAGTCCTGAATCTCCCGTAGCTCGGTGTTGCTGTATTGCCCGCTGGTGTCCTCCAGCACGTAGAACAGAATCTGGCCG
>JBFIEE010000092.1:0-6205 GCA_041603535.1 Porticoccaceae bacterium | reverse complement strand
GACCGCAGCGCCGGTGGTGCCGTCCACGCACAGCCACGACGTGTCGTTGGACACGTTCGTCCAGCGGCTCCCCACTCCGTAGGACAGGGTCTCGTCGTCGTTGACCGTCGGGTTCGCTGTCGCAACGTCGTTGTCGCGGGGGATCTTGTCGCAGAGAATCGCGCCTGGAAAGGCGCTCCCACAGGGGGGCAGTCCGGGGGACGGACGGACCAGGCGAGAGGTCGCATTACGGCTAACCGACGTGCGGGGGAAAACCAGGGCGGTTTATTTAAGCCGGGAAGCCCAGATGGCGAGTTTATGGCGCATGGCTTTCTGCGACACCTGATCTTCCGGCATGGGTTGAATGACTTTGTCGTGCACCAGTAAGCGATAGATATACTCAATCTTTTCGTTCGCCGAATCGGTGGCTTCAAACTCAACCACCCCGCGCTTCTCACCGTATTTTACGCCTTCGTCTATGGCCTTTTTTATGAGTGCCTTTTCATTATCGAGTTTCTTCACGGATGCCCTCTTTTAGTTATGGCGGCTCTATAACGTGGCGGTTTCCACAAGCTAACATGCGCCTACTTAACCCTCGTGGACTCCCGTGGTTTACCCGGCCTTATTATCTCCATGGGCCAGTTCAGTTCGGTCCAGTTTAGTTCGGACCGGTCGTTCAGCTCAGGCCAGTCCTGGTGTGCTCGCAGCCCACCGGCAACGCTGCTATCGCGCACGGAGCACGGAGCACGGAGCACGGAGCACGGAGCACGGGAAGTCTATCCCCTCCTGAGATTAAACAATACACTGGTGGCCCATGACAGCCCTTGATCAAACCCCAGTTACAGCTCTGCGTGGTGTCGGTGCGCAACTGCGCGACAAGCTCGCCCGTGTCGGCATCGCAACCATTCAGGATGTATTATTTCATTTGCCGTTGCGTTACATGGATCGCACGCGCCTAAGCCCAATTGGTGCGCTGCAACCCAACACGGAAGTGGTCATAGAAGGTGAAGTAAAGGGCACCGACATAGTTTATGGGCGACGGCGCAGCCTGATGTGTAAGGTGCAGGATCACACCGGTGTTTTGACGTTGCGCTTTTTCCACTTTACGGCCGCCCAGAGCAACAATCTGGTCAGCGGCGCGAAAATCCGTGCCTACGGGGAAGTCCGGCGAGGTAGCGCGGGGCTGGAACTTTATCACCCGGAATATCAGTTCCTGGATGACAAAACGCCGGAGCCACTTACCCAGTATCTGACATCGATTTACCCGGCCAGCGAAGGGCTGACGCAATACCGTTTGCGCACCATTGTTGAACAGGCTCTCGCACTATCCAACGCCACCAATCTTGCTGAGCTGTTACCCGAGGCAATGCGCGGCGAACAACAAACCAGCCTGTCTGAGGCCCTGCGCTTTTTGCACAAACCCCCGGCTGATGCCCCCGTGCAATTACTCGCCGAAGGCAATCACCCGGCACAACAACGCCTCGCTTTGGAGGAGCTGCTCGCCCATCACCTCAGCCTGCAACGCTTACGCCAGCAGATCCGGCAATACCAGGCACCGGCCCTGGCACCGGATGTGGCACTGAAAATGCTGTTTCTTAAACAGTTACCGTTTCAGTTAACGGGGGCGCAGACACGGGTGTGTGAAGAAATTGCCCAGGATATTGCGCAACCGCAACCCATGTTGCGGCTACTACAGGGAGATGTTGGTTCCGGCAAAACAGTGGTAGCAGCAGTCGCCGCTTTACAGGCCATTGGCAACGGCTACCAGGCGGCGGTCATGGCACCGACCGAAATTCTGGCTGAGCAGCATCGACTTAACTTTGTCAGCTGGTTCAGCCCGCTGGGCATTGCGGTTGTCTGGCTGACCGGCAAGCTCAAGGGCAAGGCCAGGGAGGTGCAGCTGGCCAGCATTGCCGACGGCGGAGCACAATTGATCGTCGGCACTCACGCGCTGTTTCAGGAAGACGTTATCTTTCGCAATCTCGGCTTAACCATTATCGACGAACAGCACCGATTCGGTGTTCACCAACGTCTGGCATTGCGGGAAAAAGGCCCGGCATCCGGGGCGATTCCCCACCAGCTGATTATGACCGCGACACCGATTCCAAGAACCCTGGCGATGAGCGTCTATGCGGATCTGGATTTTTCGGTGATCGACGAACTGCCCGCCGGACGCACGCCGGTGAATACAGTGGCGATCAGTGATCAGCGCCGTCCGGAGGTTATCAACCGTATTCGCGGTGCCTGTGGCGATGGCTACCAGGCCTACTGGGTTTGTACGCTTATTGAAGAATCCGAGACCCTGGAGGCGCAGGCAGCCGAAGTCACCGCCAATGAGCTGCGCCTGTTGTTGCCGGAACTGCGCATAGGCCTGGTACACGGTCGGCTCAAAGCCCGGGACAAGACTCTGGTGATGGAAGCGTTTAAAACCGGGGATCTCGATCTGCTGGTCGCTACCACGGTCATAGAAGTCGGTGTTGATGTACCGAACGCCAGCCTGATGATTATCGAAAATCCGGAGCGGCTCGGCCTTGCCCAGCTTCACCAGTTGCGAGGCCGGGTGGGGCGCGGCAGCGTGGCCAGCCATTGTGTTTTGCTCTATGCCACACCCCTGTCACAGCGCGCAAAAGAACGTATCACCGTTATGCGACAAACCAATGACGGTTTTGTTATCGCAGAAAAGGATCTTGAGTTGCGCGGCCCTGGCGAAGTCCTCGGCACCCGTCAGACCGGCGAGTTAAACCTGCGTATCGCCAACCTGGAACGAGATGCCCACCTGCTCGATCAGGTCAAGGCCATCGCCAGCACCCTGCTACAGGACTATCCCGACACTGTCGCACCCATCATCCGACGCTGGCTGGGTGAACGGGAGCGCTACGGGCAGGCCTGACGCAAGCGGGCCGAGCACTTCCGAGAGCAGGGTACCTGACCGGGTGTACAAGCAGCCTGCTTCAGTCCAGTCATTTCCTGTGAGATTGCTTGTGGGATTGATTGTGAGAGAGCCTCTGGCATTGGCTCTGGCATTACTGGCTCAGACTTTTATAATAACCAGACCTAACACCACTTATGCCGAATCCCACTATGGCGATTACCAGCCCTCTGTACAAACTTCTTGGCAAGTCACCGATCAAGCCCCTGCAGGAACACATGACCGAAGCGGTTAAGTGCGCCGAGCTGCTGGAAACTTTTTTCCAGGCTTCGTTTGCCAATAACTGGACTGAAGCAGAAACGATTTATAACCATATTTGCGAAAGTGAACACCGCGCCGATGAGCTGAAAAAGCAGTTGCGCCTGCATTTACCAAAAAGCTTCTTTATGCCGGTATCGCGCACCGACCTGCTGGAGCTGTTGTCCGTGCAGGACCATATCGCCAATAGCGCAAGGGATATTGCCGGCCTGATGCTGGGCCGCCAGATTATTATTCCCGATGTGCTGAGTGAATTGGGCGTTCAGTTTCTGAGGGCGGCGGTGTCCACCACCCAGCAGGCGCTGAAAGCGATCGACGAACTGGACGAGCTGCTGGAAACCGGTTTCAGTGGGCTGGAAATCGATTTTGTCGAAACACTGATTGAGGAGCTGCATACGTTGGAGCACGAAACCGACCGGCTCGAGCGGGACATTCGCAAACAGCTATTTAGCGTTGAAGCAACCATGCCACCTGTCGATGTCATGTTTCTCTATAAAATCATCGAAATCATTGGTGACCTGGCCGACCACGCCGAACGCGTCGGCGGCAGGTTGCAGCTCTTGCTTGCCCGTTAACACGCTTTCCTTTCATCCTATTAATTAAACAGTTGAGCAGTATGACAGTCATCGCTGAATACGGATTTCTATTCCTTTCCCTTGCCTGCCTGTTCGGGTTTTTTATGGCCTGGGGTATCGGCGCTAACGACGTCGCCAACGCCATGGGCACCTCGGTGGGCTCGCGCGCACTGACCATCAAGCAAGCCATTTTGATCGCCATGGTATTCGAATTTCTTGGCGCCTACCTGGCCGGTGGCGAAGTAACGTCAACCATCCGCAAAGGCATTATTGACTCTGGCTCCCTGCAAAAACGGCCCGAACTACTGGTGTTCGGCATGCTAGCCTCCTTGCTGGCTGCCGGGACCTGGTTATTGCTGGCCAGCCTTAAGGGCTGGCCAGTATCCACGACACATTCGATCGTTGGTGCGATTATCGGCTTCGCCGCTGTCGGCATTTCCGTCGAGACCGTTTACTGGGGCAAAGTCTGGGAGATCATGCTCAGCTGGGTGGTGTCGCCGGTGCTCGCCGGGGCCATCTCTTTTGCCCTGTTTAAAAGTGTTCAGGCCTTGATATTGAATCACACCGATCCCTTCGCCCGCGCCAAACGCTATATCCCTTACTACATGTTCGCCGTGGGCTTTTTAATGGCCATGGTTACCATGCTGAAAGGCCTCGACCACGTCTTTGACGATATCGATGTCAGCCTCAGTTTTGCCGAATGCGCGCTGTATTCAGCCGCTATTGGCGTGCTTGTCACCCTGATTGGCGGGTTTTTTCTTAGTCGTATAGAAGAAGACCCTTCTGTTAACCGACGTGATCGTTTTGCCAGCGTAGAACGCGTTTTTGCGGTGTTGATGGTATTCACTGCCTGTAGCATGGCTTTTGCTCACGGCTCCAACGATGTGGCCAATGCGGTCGGCCCACTGGCCGCCATTGTTGGGGTACTCAAAACGGGCACGGTAGCCGCCAAAACCGTCATGCCCAGCTGGATTTTATTGCTTGGCGGCGGTGGTATTGTGCTGGGCCTGGCCACCTACGGATTTCGGGTGATGGCCACTGTCGGCCAGAAAATTACTGCCCTGACCCCAAGCCGCGGCTTTGCGGCCGAACTCGGTGCGGCCGCCACCGTGGTCATGGCTTCAGCCACCGGTTTACCTATTTCAACGACCCACACGCTGGTGGGCGCCGTGCTCGGCGTTGGTATTGCTCGCGGCATTGCGGCCATCAATCTCCGGGTGGTCGGGTCTATATTTATGTCCTGGCTAATCACCCTGCCCGCCGGAGCAGGCTTGTCAATTTTGTTTTTCTTTGTATTAAAGGCCATATTCATCGTCTAAGCCGAGTGTCACCGGGATCGGGATGCTTAGGACAGTCTTCGAGGGTTAGTCAAGATTTGATCCGACGGGAAAGGTCGCGAACCGACAGGTTAAATGCGCATTGTACAAAATATAAAAGCCACGACACTTCACCGCAGCCTTTATACCGACTACCTGTTTTTTCTATCTCGACTGCAAGTTTATCTACATAGACTGTTAGCGTTGCCGAACGACTTTTCCGGGAACAGGTGCCCTCGACGTTATTGCTCCTTGGTGATCGCCCAGGTCGCATCTCCGTCTTCGTTAGCAGAATGCTGGATATTGACGAACAGCGTCTTCGGGTCTTTACCGAAATAAATGCCCGAACCTTCCGCGCCAGGATCAGTCAGCGAGCCAAACAGCCAGACCTTGTCGGCCATACCGTCCTTATCGTGGTCAAGATCCGCCACCCAGATATCAGACGGGCTGTTGTCCTCTATGATCATCAACCTGCCGTCAGGTGTCGCCGCCAGGTTGTCGACGCTGTCCATCCCGGTCTGGAAACCCGCTTCGCCGGGTCTGCCGATTTCGATCGGTGCGTTGACGCCGGGCTTGACGAAATTGGTAACTTTCATGGAGTTCAGATCAACGGCCAGCACACGACCTTCGTATAACTCGTCACCCGCTTCATCACGCGGCCCTTCTGTCACTGCCACATAAAGCGTATTGCCAATCACCTCAAGATCTTCCGGTCGCTGATAGCTGGCACCACCCGCTTCGGAACCCGCCTGGCGAGCGTTGGCGGCATCGATTGGGCCGAGCCAACGACCCTGCCCGGTATTGTGTTCACCGCCTGATACGCCCAGGACATAGACCGCCCCGCTGCTGAGGTTGCCCGCCTTATCAGGGACAAACCGATAAATGCCACCTCCGCAGGGCAGTGTGCCATCGGGGCATTCATCGCTCAGCCCCCGCCACTCGTCGACCGTATAGACAGCGCCATCGGGCCCAACCGCAATCCCCTCGTGGGCCACGCGTCCCACTGCCGGACGCTCATACACCGTGCCTTTAGTCAGGTCATGCTGATCCAGCACAATTTCAAAGAGTCGTCCTCCGGTTATTTCTTCCGCAAACAACAACGTTCTCCAGGGGGTCCAGCGAATTCCGTCGAGGGCCTGGTAACTGGG
>JBFIEE010000091.1:0-6665 GCA_041603535.1 Porticoccaceae bacterium | reverse complement strand
GTCCCCGAACAAGTGTATGCCGAAAACATGCCGTTGGCGGCAAGTATGCTTGAAAGTCGTCTGGCGAATGCTGAACAAATCAGCGTTGGCGAAGTGTATCTGGTTGGCGGTGGGCCGGGTGATCCGGACCTGCTTACCTTTCGGGCCTTGCGCCTGATGCAACAGGCTGATGTGGTGCTTTATGACCGGCTGATCTCCCCGCAGGTACTGGACATGGTACGCCGCGATGCGGAGCGTATTTTTGTCGGTAAAACGGCCGGTAGTCACCCGGTTACTCAGGCAAACATCAATGACAAGCTGGTCGAACTGGCTCGACAGGGTAATCGCGTCCTGCGACTCAAGGGCGGTGATCCGTTCATCTTTGGTCGCGGCGGAGAGGAGATCGAAAAGCTGGCCGATCACGGTGTGCGCTTTCAGGTGGTGCCGGGCATCACGGCAGCTTCCGGTTGCGCCAGCTATGCGGGCATTCCGCTAACCCATCGTGACTACGCGCAGTCGGTGCGATTCATTACCGGACACAAGCAGGATAAACGCCTCGATCTTGACTGGACCGGCCTGGTAAACGCAAATGAAACACTCGTTTTTTATATGAGTCTTAATGGGTTAGAAGATATTTGTAAGAATTTAATTAAGTACGGCATGGGGTCTGATACGCCGGCCGCACTGGTTGAGAACGGAACGTTACGTGGCCAGCGTGTGTTTACTGGAACGCTGCTCACACTTGCAAAAACGGTGCGCGAGAACGATGCACAGGCGCCGACCTTGCTAATTGTGGGAAGAGTGGTGGGTTTGCGCGCCAGACTAAACTGGTTTCGCAGTAGTACAGAGAGGTAATGAAGTGGCAGATAGCAAGTACGACTATGACCTGTTTGTGATAGGCGCTGGTTCCGGTGGTGTCCGGGCCGCACGCATGTCCGCCCAGTACGGAGCCCGGGTCGCAATTGCGGAGCAGCAATACCTGGGTGGCACCTGCGTTAATGTCGGTTGTGTGCCCAAAAAGTTGTTCGTTTACGCATCCGCATTCAGGGACGACTTTACAACTGCGGGGAATTTTGGCTGGCATGTCCCCGAAACAACATTTGACTGGGCGACACTGCTGCGCAACAAGAATGCCGAAATTGAACGCCTGAACGGCATTTACGCCAAACTGCTGGACAATGCCGGGGTGGTGCTATATCGAGACAGGGCCGTAGTCGAAGGTCCTCATGAAATATCGATTGACGGTAAACGCATCACCAGTCGCCATATTCTCGTCTGTACTGGCGGCAAACCGTTTGTGCCGGATTTTCCCGGTGCAGAACTTGTTATTACCTCGGATCAGGCATTTTTTCTCGAGCGTCTACCCCCGGCGATTGCGATTGTCGGCGGTGGCTATATCAGCGTTGAATTTGCCGGGATATTTAATGGCCTGGGGGTAGAAACCCATCTGGTCTATCGGGGGTCACTCTTTTTGAAAGAGTTTGATCAGGATCTACGGGAAATTCTGGCAAAAGAGATGGCGGCCAAGGGTATACATTTGCACTTTGACACCGAGATCGAGCGTATAGACGAGGAGGCCAACGGAGCACTGCGTTCAACACTCTCTAGTGGCCAGACATTGACCACAGGGCTGGTGATGTACGCGACTGGAAGAACACCCAATACGGAGAGTCTGGGACTGAATAACACAGCGGTTGCGCTGGATCAGCATGGTGCAATACTTGTCGATGATCACTTTCAAAGCCATGAGCCTTCTATTTACGCGATCGGTGATGTCATTGGTCGTGTGGCGCTGACACCTGTAGCCATTCACGAAGGCATGCTCCTTGCCGATAATTTGTTCAGAGGCGGCAAGGGCGTCATGAACTATGAGTTCATTCCGACAGCGGTGTTCAGTCAACCCAACCTGGGTACGGTAGGTTATACAGAGCAGCAGGCGCGGCAACGTTTTACCAAAGTCGATATTTATCGATCAGAATTTACGCCAATGAAACATTCCCTGGGAGATACCGGTGAAAACGTGCTGATGAAGCTGGTCGTGGATACCGAGACAGACAGAGTCGTTGGCTGCCATATGCTGGGCGAGGGGGCAGGGGAAATTATTCAGGGTTTCGCGGTGGCGATAAAGGCGGGCGCTACCAAAGGTGATTTTGATGCTACCGTAGGGATCCATCCGACCGCGGCTGAAGAGTTCGTGACGATGCGAACAGCGGTCACCGGATAATCATCGAGCAATCGTCTAATACTCAATAGAGGACACTCAACACAAGACGGTCAATAAAAAACAAGCGATAAAAAAGGCTGCTTTTCAGCAGCCTTTTTCGTTCGGTCAAGATCCCTGGAATCCTGAACCAGGGCCACGAAGTCCTTACTTAATAGACAATTATGCCGCGAATATTACGACCCGCTACCAAGTCGTCAAAGCCCTGATGCACTTCGTCGATGCTGTAGGTTCGTGAGCACATTCTGTCGAGATCGAGCTGTCCGGTTTCATAGAAACTGAGCAGTTTGGCAAAATCCACCTTGGCATTGGTGCTGCCGTAGATACAGCCACAGACTTTCTTCGAAGACAGTGGCATTTCCAGTGCGCTGAACTTGTATTCGTCCTGAGGACTGCCAGCGCCCACCATGCAGGTCGTACCGCCGCGACGGGTAGCCGCATAGGCCTGCGCCGCTACGGCCGGATAACCAATGACCTCGAAAGCGTAATCAACACCGATGCCTCCAGTGATTTCCATGATTTGTGCGACGGGGTCACTGCTTGCATTGACGGTATGGGTGGCGCCAAAGTCTCGGGCCGCCTCCAGCTTGGCATCGTTCAGGTCAACGGCGATCAGTGGATTCGCACCGGCAATTTTGGCACCTTGCAAGGCCGAAAGGCCAACACCACCGCAGCCAAACACCGCTACGCTGCTACCGGGCTTAACTTGCGCCGTATTGAGGGCCGCGCCGGCACCCGTCATGACGCCGCAGCCGACCAGTGCAGCTGCTTTTAGATCGTACTTCTTGTCAATGGGCACCACGCACATGGCCGGACACACCACCTGCTCAGCCATGTTGCCGAGGGCTGCAAAAGCACCGATATATTTACCGTCCAGTTTTACCCGGCTGGTGCCGTCGGGCTGCATGCCGCTGAAGATGTCAGTCGCCGTACACAACCAGGGCTCCTGGTGCAGGCAGAAATAACACTCGCCACACATGGGAATAAAGGAGGTAATAACATGGTCGCCAACTTTGACATTAGTTACATTGGCCCCGATTTCTTCGACGACTCCCGCGCCCTCATGGCCGAGTACGATCGGCATGGGCATCGGCAATTTCGCATTGATCACAGACATGTCTGACTGACAGAGTCCGGTTGCGGCCATGCGAATTCGCACTTCATTGGCTTGCGGTGCATCGAGCTCAATTTCTCTGACTGAGTACTCGTTTTGCCCGGTTAATACTACCGCTTTTGCTTTCATGCCTGACCTCTTGGCTGTTTATAGTTTCATTGGCTTGACTGACCACGGGTGGTCGAAGTGGATGTAACAGACTGAATAATAGCGTACCGAAGACACTACCTCGTTCGCAGAATCGGCTATATCAGTCAATTAGCGTGGAGAATCTAGCATGGCCTGAGCGCTTTGTCAGCTCCTGTAAATGCAAGGTAGGGCGCTGTAGGTGACGTTTTCGGGAAAGTGATGAATAAATAACTATTGCTGTAGCAGGTGGTTACCATCAAGACCGATACCCCCGGCCGCAATAATAGTTTGCAGGCATTCAAATGCTTTGTGCTCCGGCATCGGCTTAGCAAACAAAAAGCCCTGGGCAATATCGCAACCGAAGTCGCGAAGCAGCACAAGTTGTTGTTGCGTTTCCACGCCTTCGGCAACGACTTTCATGCCGAGGTTCTGGCCCAGCGATGTGATGGCCGATGAGATAGTTCTATCATTGGCCCCGGTCACAATATCCCTGACGAATGCGCGGTCAATTTTCAAGGTGTCGAGCGGGAATCGCATCAGGTACGCCAGCGAAGAATAGCTTGCCGGGCTGTCGATAGCTGCCTGCATTGATCTCTGTGATATCTCTCAGCGGACCTGGTATCGATGGTGTCACGACGGCGCACCCAAATGGGCAACCCGGCTCATATTATCCACCCGGGGCACCCTGTGTCGCTTTGGCTGGAAGGATTGGGAGATTCGCGGCGGTCGGCTGTATTACAACCAGCTATCGTATCGATACTTTTGGGATCCGGTTCGCCTGGTTATGCCTCTGTACGGTGTGACAGATCCTCGGATTACCTTCCAGCACCTCAGTGACAATGTGTCAGGTATTGGTGGGGTCAGAGCGTTACAAGTAGCCTGCGAGACCGCAGCAGACCTGGTCTCGATCCCAGCACCGCCAAAATCCAATAGCGCATAATGTATATTATGTTAAATATATAATTCCTGCATGATCCTGCCGCTGGATGTGACACAATGTGCCCTAGCGAATTATCCTGCTTGCGCGCGGTCCAAGGCGCTCCAGGGCCGCTGATCCTGCACATCCCATGGGTCTATTCGTCAAGGATATGAAGTTGTCATACATACAAAGCATGCAAACAAAACTTTATCTGGTGTTGTTAAGTTTTTTCGTCGGCACGACGTGTTGGGCGCTGGCCCCGTTGGAGCAGACTGCAGCTCAGTCCCAAACGGCACGGGAGATTGTGGAGAAACTATCCGAGCATCATTACCGGAAACAAAATATCAATGACGATCTATCCGCTCGTCTTTTCGATAACTACCTGGACAATCTCGACTCATCAAAAAGTTACTTTCTGCAAGCGGATATCGATGAACTGTCCTCGTTAAAACTGTCGCTCGATGACGCGTTGTTAGCAGCCGACCTTACCCCCGGATTTACCATATTTAACCTGTTCCGCACCCGTATGGAAAATCGTCTCAACGCTAACGTTGCCCTGCTAGAAAGCGATTACGTGTTCGATTTTGACAATAATGAATCCTTGCCACTGGATAACAAACTGCGCCAGTGGCCAGGTTCCGAGGTGGAAGCCAGCGAATACTGGCGCAAGCGGATGGAAGATGCCCTGCTCAGGCTTGAACTTTCCGGCAAGGACCCGTCGGCAGCACGTAGCCTGTTAATAAAACGCTACCAGAATCAGCTACACCAACTGGAGCAGCAGGACAGTGAAGATGCGTTCCAGTTTTTCGTTAATGCGTTAACGGGATTGTATGACCCGCACACAGACTACCTGTCGCCACGCACACTTGAAAACTTCAACATAGCGATGTCGCTGTCGCTTGAAGGTATAGGTGCCGTGCTGCAAAGCGAAGACGAATTCACCAAAATTGTCAGTGTCGTACCTGGCGGCCCTGCTGATAAGGAGGCCAGTTTACGCG
This sequence comes from Porticoccaceae bacterium, assembly GCA_041603535.1. GTDB lineage: Bacteria > Pseudomonadota > Gammaproteobacteria > Pseudomonadales > Porticoccaceae > HB2-32-21. The sequence goes on along the minus strand of JBFIEE010000091.1, from coordinate 1,305 downwards.
CTGGCGACAAAATCGTCGGTGTTGCTCAGGGTGACAAGGGAGGCATGGTCGATGTGATTGGCTGGCGACTTGATGACGTGGTTGCGTTAATCCGCGGAAAAAAAGGCACCCAGGTTCGCCTTGAGATCATTCACGGCACCAGCGAAGCAGCGGCCAAAAGTACCGTCATTAATATTGTTCGGGACAAAGTCAAACTTGAAGAACAGGCCGCTAAAAGTGATGTCATTGAAATACCCGATGGGGATCGAAAAATCCGCGTAGGCGTCATTAAAATTCCAGCGTTCTACATGGACTTTGAAGCTTATCGGAACCGTGATCCAGATTTCAAAAGCACTACGCGAGATGTCCAGAAACTGCTCATTAAGTTGCAACAAGAGAATGTTCAGGGGATTGTTCTCGATCTCCGCGATAACGGTGGCGGTTCTTTGCTAGAGGCTACTGCGCTCACTGACTTATTTATTGATCCCGGCCCCGTGGTACAGATCAGGCACGCGAATGATCGAATATCCCGAGATCAGCGTTCACGACGGTTGCCCTTTTATGACGGCCCTCTGGTCGTACTGATCAATCGATTAAGTGCCTCGGCGTCCGAGATTTTTGCCGGTGCCATTCAGGATTATGGCCGCGGTCTCGTTCTGGGGAGTGCCAGTTTTGGCAAAGGAACTGTTCAGGTCATGGCGCCTTTAAAACAGGGACAACTAAAATTTACTGAATCAAAATTCTACCGCGTGTCTGGCGACAGCACTCAACATCGTGGTGTCATTCCTGATATCACCTTCCCCTCCTATTACGACGAGGATGATATTGGCGAGAGCAGCGAGCCACACGCCCTGCCCTGGGACAATATTCACGGGGTTAGGCATGCGCATCACGGTGACCTAAACGCCTTGCTCGTAGAATTGCATGCGCGGCATGAACGCCGAATTTTAAAAGATCCCGACTGGAAGTTTATGCTCGATGAAATCGGCCTTATCAAGCAACAAAGGGACATCGTTGAACTGACCTTGAACAAGGCTGCTCGCGAGCAATTACAGAAGGAACGTGAAGACGCTTTACTGCTGATCGAGAACAAACGCCGCCAGAGGCAGGCCCTAAAACCTTTTACATCGTATGCTGAATTACAGAAACTTCGCGATTCAAAAGACGACACGGAAGATGCCGTATGTCAACCGGATAAAGCTGACCCCTTGTTAAGTGAGGCCGGTCAACTGTTAATTGATTACATCGAGATAAGCAGCAGAGGAAACCAGCCACGGCTTGTCACCGGAGGTGGGCAGGGAGATCATAAATAGTTTCGTTACGCCC
>JBFIEE010000090.1:0-6693 GCA_041603535.1 Porticoccaceae bacterium | reverse complement strand
GTGACTGGGCTGCCTCAGGAAGAAGATTTGGTCAGCGATGGCTGGACCGATATCTTTAAGAAACTACAAACCATCCTTGCCACGGTAGACCATACCAAAATGTCTTCGAAGGAACAGGAGCTGGCGGCTGAAATAGCAGATTTCCAGAAAATGGAGCAGGTCAGGGCGCGGGCCGCAAGTATCGTTAGCGACCCCTCTACTGCAGAGGCGCTAAAGCCGTATTTCAGGCAATTCTGTAAGCGCCCCTGTTTTCACGATGAATATCTGGACACCTACAACCGGCCGAATGTTCAGTTGGTGGATACCGGGGGACAGGGCGTCGACGCAGTAACCGAAAACGGGGTTGTCGTCGATGGCAAGGAATACGAAGTCGACTGTCTGATTTTTGCCACTGGGTTCGAGGTGGGTACCAACTACACCAGCCAGTCAGGCTACGACGTAATCGGCAGAGGGGGTATCTCATTGAGAAATAAATGGGATAACGGCCTGTCTACTTTCCACGGTCTGTACAGCCACGGTTTCCCCAATGCTTTCTTTCTCGGCTTTACCCAGACCGGCCTTACCGCCAACGTGCCTCATGGCTTGAACGAGCAGGCTAGCCACCTTGCCCATGTGGTAAAGCACGGCATGGACAACAATGCTCAAACCATTGAAGCCACACAGGCCGCGGAAGACGACTGGGTGGAGACCATTCACAGCCTGGCTCACATGACCGAGAGCTATTTTATTGAGTGCACACCCGGTTACTACAATAACGAAGGTAAAGCCGATAATCGCAACGGCTTCCTGAGTGGGCAGTATGGCGGTGGGCCGGTTGAATTTTTCAAGATACTCAGCGACTGGCGGGACGCGGGTGATTTCAAGGGTCTGGTGATTGCGTAGATTAGCCATACTGTATTCGATATGCAGAAACTGATATCTCCCTCCTGGTAGCTGTGAGCGAGCGGGTCTAACTCACATGCGGGACAGAAAAAAAGACCGATTCACCTGGGGTTCTATTTTTTGACGAGGTGGAGATTGCCGTTATCGGCGGAGGATTTGGTGGTTTACTGGCCGGTGCGCGTCTCCGCGAGGTAGGCGTAAAGGATATCCGCATGATCGAACGGGTGGGAGACTTCGGTGGCACCTGGTACTGGAATCTCCCCCCGGGCGTGTAGTCTGGATCCCTGCTTCTATACCAAATTGAACGTATGTTTTGCAATGGTTCGGCGCTTCCCATTGCCTGATATACTCAGCACGGATATTTAGTCCCTGTGCCTTCTGTCCCTGCCTTGTTCGCCTCCAGTTAAGGCTGTTTAGTAGCCCGTTTGAAGAGCTATACCGGCAGCGCAAGCTTACTTGCTCGTTTACTGGCCAATATCAAAGATGGCAGGACAACAATGACGTCTGTAAAGCGGCAAAGGGCTCACTGGCAACGGCCTAAGTGGTTTATGCGGTTTAAGATTCCAGTGATTTAGATAGCGTCTTCAGTGGCCGCGATTTCTGGCGGCATGACTTTAGACACGATGAATTCAGATTTTTTATTTAAGGAGATCAGGCTATGGCAAATGCCAACAATTCACCTGTCGACGTATCCGAACTGGGCTTTGACCCGGATGCGCTGCGCGCAAAATACCGCGAAGAACGGGACAAACGTATCCGCAGGGAAGGCGCGGCCCAGTATCAGGAGGTGACGGGCGATTTCTCGAAATACATCGATGATCCCTATGTGGAAAAAGACCTGACACGAGCGCCGTTGACGGATGAAGTCGAAATAGTCATCGTTGGCGGCGGTTTTGGTGGTTTGCTGGCGGGTGCGCGCCTGCGGGAAGCCGGGGCGAAAGATATACGCATGATCGAAAAAGGCGGCGATTTTGGTGGTACCTGGTACTGGAACCGTTATCCGGGCGCCCAGTGCGATGTTGAAGCTTATGTTTATCTGCCTTTGTGTGAAGAGCTAAATTACATCCCTAAAGAAAAGTACTCTCATGCGCCGGAAATTCTAGAGCACAGTAAGGCCATTGCCAGAAAATATAACCTGTACGATAAGGCCTGTTTACAAACCGAAGTAACCAGCATGGTCTGGGAAGAAGACAGCGCCCGGTGGGTCATCGAAACCAACCGTGGCGATCGTATGAAGGCCCGCTTTGTTGTCATGTCTAACGGCCCGTTGAACCGTCCTAAACTACCCGGTATCCCTGGCATCTCCAGCTTTAAAGGTCATACTTTCCACACCAGTCGCTGGGACTACGACTACACCGGCGGCGATTCAAACGGCGGTCTTACCAACTTGAAAGATAAGCGTGTCGGCATTATCGGTACGGGCGCAACTGCGGTGCAGTGTGTTCCGCATCTTGGCGAGCATGCGAAAGAATTGTACGTGTTCCAGCGCACCCCTTCCTCTATCGATGTCAGGGCCAATCGCCCTACCGACCCAGAATGGGCGAAAAGCCTGCAGCCTGGCTGGCAGCAGGAGCGCATGGATAATTTTAATATCCTCACCGCCGGTGGTTTCCAGGAGGAGGATCTGGTCAACGACGGCTGGACTGAGATTTTCCGAAATCTTTCTGCACCGGTGCAACGGAAGCTGAACCCAAATATGACCTCGTCTGAAGTAGGCGCCGCCATGGAGATTGCGGACTTCAGGAAGATGGAGCAAGTGCGAGCACGGGTTGACTCTATAGTGAAGGATCCCGTCACCGCCGAAGCGCTTAAACCTTACTACCGGCAGTTTTGTAAGCGTCCGGGTTTTCACGACGAGTATCTTGACACTTACAACCTGCCTAATGTCACGCTGGTTGATACCCGTGGGCAGGGTGTCGAACGCATTACAGAAAACGGTGTTGTCGTTGACGGCAAGGAATACCAGGTCGACTGCCTGATTTTTGCCACCGGTTTTGAGGTCGGTACCAACTTTACTCGGCAATCGGGCTATGATCTGACCGGGCGCGACGGCATTACGCTGAGTAAAAAGTGGGAAAAAGGCATGGCGACTTTCCACGGTTTGTACAGCCACGGTTTTCCTAACTGTTTTATTATGGGGCTGACACAGACCGGTTTTACCACCAGTATTCCTCATGCACTCAATGAACAGGCCAAACATCTTTCCCATGTCCTCACGTATGGTCTGGATAACAATGTGCGAACCATTGAAACCACCCAGGAAGCGGAAAATGAATGGGTCGACACGATCAAACGTTATGCCAACCTCGGCAAGCGCTTTTACGCGGAATGTACGCCCGGTTACTATAACCAGGAAGGTAAAGTAGATGGTGAGGGATTTTTCAGTAACCAGTACGGTCGCGGTGCGCCGGAGTTCTTTGACATATTGAACGAATGGCGGGCGGACGGTAGTTTTCCTGGACTGGATATGGAGAAAAATTAATCAGTTGAAGATTTAGTGCTGCTGGACCTGCAAGCTTTAAATGGTTTGCAAAACAAAAAGGCAGAGAAAAAAATCAGCGGCTAATGCCGCTGATTTTTTTGCGTAATGACATCGGCCGACTTCAGGTGTCCTGCTTGAGCACCCTGTTCATCGTGTCTTCATAGACCCGCATAATGGCGGTGGCATCATTTTGCTCATAACCCAGCCCCCTGGCCATTCGCATCAGGTTGTGCACGGTGGGGCTTAGCATCAGGGGTACGCCGAGTTCATCGGCTAACTCCAGGGCCAGATGCATGTCCTTGTACGCCAGGTCAATGGAGAAGCTGGCCGTCCAGTCCCCGGATTTGGCGTTTTTGGCGACAGCCCGAAAGGTCATGCTATTACCACTGCTGTTGCGGATAACCTGGTTTAACACTTCAAGATCAATACCCGCCGATACGCCGAGCATCAAGCCTTCGGCACTGGCCGCCATGTTGCAAAATGCAATAAGGTTGTTTGCTATTTTGGCAACGCAGCCATTGCCAATACTCCCGCAATAAACCACAGTCTCACCGTAGGCATTAAATAGCGGCAGGAGCTTGTCGAAAGTTGCTTTATCGCCACCGACCATGATGGCGATAGTGCCTTTATCAGCGGCTATGACACCGCCGCTGACCGGCGCGTCGAGCATAGTGACCCCCTGCTTTTCCAGGTGCGCGGCCAATTTGCGAATGACCAACGGCGAGTTGGTACTGAGATCACAATAGATCGCTCCCGGCTTAATACTTTCGGCAATTCCATTTTCACCGAGCACGACCTGTTCCACATTCTTTGGGTGGGGCAATGAGGTCATCACGACATCGGCATCCGCTGCAACCGCCTTCGGTGAACTGCCAGCGTTGGCGCCCAGCTCTGTGCAGCGCGCCACGGCTTCCTTGTTAAGGTCAAAGACCATAACTTCGTGGCCGCTGTTTTTTATAATATTGCGGCACATGGGGCCGCCCATGTTGCCAACGCCGATAAAACCGATCTTCATATTGTGCTGCCCTTTTCTATTTTATTAGCGAAATTAATTATTGCTGAACTAGAACTTCCTGGTGTGTTGTTGTTTAACCGGGAATGGGCTCCGAGCCGAGCACACCGTCTTTTTCCAGTTTGGCAACTTCCGCTGCGGATATGGCCAGGTATTCACCCAGCACATCCGCATTCTGCTCGCCCAGGTAGGGTGCGATGAGTGGCAGGTGGCCGGGGTATTCGGAAAACCGCAAGGGGTTGCCGGGCACCTGGAAGTCGCCAATGCTGCGGTCGGTGATGGTGCGTACTGTCTCACGTTCAATCAGGTGAGGGTGGGCCATGGCTTCCTCGACCTCGAGAATGGGTGCCACGGGGATGCGACCGTCCTCGAGCATTTTTTGGGCGACATCATCGCCCACTTCAGCAATCCATTTTTCGATAATGCTTGCCAGTGCGTAGCGGTTCTCGATTCTTATTGCGGGGTCACTAAAGCGCGGATCGGTTTTTAATTCCGGCATTTTTACGGCATCGCAAAAGGGTTCCCATTGGTGAGTTAGCGCGATAATGAAAAAGTAACGATCCTTGCCTTTAAACATGCCGGCGGGTGCGGCAACGTTGTGGTGGGTGCCCAGGCGTCTCGGCAGTGCCGTGCCTTTGCTGGCGCTGTAATTCTGTACATTAACCTCGTGGTAGTGGAAGTAGGCATCCAGGAGTGAGATATCCAGATATTGACCCTTGCCCGTGCGCTCGCGATGAAACAGTGCATAGCCGATAGCCGTCGCCGCGTGAACACCTGTGGATGTGTCGCCGATGGCCAGCCCGACCAGTGCCGGGGGGCCCTGTGGGTCGCCGATCATTGCCGATACCCCGGAATAAGCCTGGGCGATGTAGTCATAACCGGGTAAGTGGGCGAGGGGGCCACTCTGACCAAAGGTGGAAACCGAGCACATAATCATTTTTGGATTGAGTTTTTTGACCTCTTCCCAGCCAAAACCGAGGCGGCCAATCACACCCGCCGAATAATTTTCAATTAATACATCAAATTTGGGGATTAGCTCGCGAATGATTGCCTTACCCTTTTCTGACTTCAGATTTACGGCGAGGGATTTTTTGCCGCGATTCTGTTGAACATAGTAGGCGCTGCGCCCATCGGTGGCTTTATAGGGGAAGTATCGGGAATTGTCTCCGACCGTCGATTCCTCGATCTTGACAATTTCCGCGCCCATTTCGGCCATGATGCGTGTCGCTGCGGGCCCGGCGAGAAACTGGGTAAAATCCAGCACCTTAATACCGTCAAGAATGTGTTTGGGATCCATCGCCTGCTCCTGTCATTGGTTTGTTATGGGTTATGCAAATTGTTGTTATGACCCTTCGTGATGATCGTTGTGGCCTTTCGTTAAAGTCGTTACCAGCATGCTGTTTATTTGACCATTCGTGCCGGTTTCGGCTGCACGTGCCCGGCAATGGCGTGGGGTTTGTAGGGGGCTTCGATGGCGGCCACTTCCGCGCGGGTCAGCTTGATGTCGACACAGGCAAAAATATCGGTCAGGTGATGAAGTTTGGTGGCACCGATAATGGGTGCGCTAACGCCGGGTGCCTGTAGTACCCATGCGGCAGCGATTTGGGTGGGTGTCAGGCCGCGCTCGGCGGCGACCAGTTGCACAGCGGCAGCGACTTCATAGTCGTTGTGCTGATAATACATGGTGCGGGCCATTTCATCGGTTTGTGCGCGTTTAGTCGGTCCGGTGCCAGCCTCGACGCTGCGGTTGCCGTCGAGAAAACCCCTGGCCAGCGGGCTCCAGGGAATTAGGCCGACGCCCTGATCAATACACAGCGGAATCATTTCCCGCTCTTCCTCACGATAGATCAGGTTGTAATGGTTCTGCATGGCGATGAATTTCTGCCAGCCGTGCTCTTGCGCCGCATACAGCGCTTTTGAAAACTGCCAGGCAGCCATGCTGCTGGCACCCAGATAGCGAACTTTGCCGCTGCTAACCAGCGTATCCAGAGCGCTCAGGGTTTCTTCAATGGGTGTGCTGAAATCCCAACGATGAATCTGATATAAATCGATGTAGTCCATATTAAGTCGGCGCAGCGAGTTTTCGCAGGCTTCGATGAGGTGCTTGCGGCTCAGCCCATGGCGGTTGTGGCCCGGCCCCATGGGGGCGTGAACCTTGGTCGCAACCACAACATCATCGCGATTGGCCATTTCGCCTAGCCAGTGTCCGGTAATTTCTTCACTGCTGCCATTTGAATAGATATCGGCGGTATCAAAAAAAATCACACCGGCCGCCAGGGCGGCTTCAAAATGTTCACGAGCGGCCTGAGTGTCAAGC
>JBFIEE010000089.1:0-7076 GCA_041603535.1 Porticoccaceae bacterium | reverse complement strand
CCGCTTATGAACCAGGGCGACTCGGCGGGCAGTTCCTCAGTGAAACTATTGCGCCCCTGTCCGCGCTGGCGCAATTATTAACAATGCACCCACAGGTCATCGCCTATGTGGAGATCAAAAAAGAAGCCATCGCTCATGCGGGAATCCCGGCGACCTATGCCGCAGTGACTGATTGTTTGCAAACGGTGGCCAGCCAGTGCTATCTGATCAGCTTTGACTACGCTTTTATGGCGTACGCACGCGATCGGGCTTGGGCGCGTTGCGGTGTGGTTCTTGAAAAATGGCATGATCTGGAAAATCCCGACGTACAGGCTGCTAATCCAGACTCAATATTCTGTAATTATCGAAAGATACCCCGAAAAGCCCAGCTCAAAGATGTCACAGCTGAAATTGTGCTGTATGAAATTGCCGACCCAGAACTGGCCCGACATTGGTTGGAACGCGGTGCCACCAAAATCGAAACCTTCGACATTGGCACCATGATAAAACGGCTGAATGTATCAATGGACCAGTGAAATCTCACGCTGCATCGGGCGTGGTCAAACACCCGTGCTCGATCACCCCTCGCCTGACAGCACGTCTGACAACACCTCTGCCAATAACATCCTGACCATCATTTGATTTTCATCAATTCCACCTGTCCCGCTATGCGCTAATCTGACGCCGTTTATTACCTAGCTTGCTACCCAGGGGGAGTTCAGATGACAGATTCAACGATTAGCGACAAACAGGCCTGGACCAGAATTGCTCTGTCCGTAGGCAGTCTCGTTGTGGTGATGCTAATAGCAATAGTCGTATCGAACATGATCGCTTGAGCGCGGAGGCAGGTTTCTTTTATTCGGAGTAAAATGCGTCCGGTTCTTTCTTGTTCATCAGGGCCTGTCCCTGGCCGTTACTGATTTTCGATGATAAGCAGTTGTGCAGTTTTATCTACAGACCCAAAATCGGCAACCCTCCTCGTCTACAAACACCGAATTGCAGTTATGGCTTCGCTGCACAATATGATGTGGATATGCCGCCACCAACACGCTTACCTTGCCTGGCATTAAATTCACTTAAAAATAAATCTGTCTACTTTTATGTCCCGACACCTTATGTCTCCCAGCAGTATGCCTCCGGTTTTCTCTTACTCCTCACACAATAGATGTCACTCGACGCAATACCTCACTGGGAGACCAAAACTTCTTCTGCCCTGTTTTCTATAGCCCAAACCCATTGAGTGTTTAAGTCCGGGCACCCATACTGAGCCGATTGGGCAGCTCAGCACCCCTGATCAGGGGGAGTCAGCAGCAACTTTAGCACTCTTGGCAAGGCTGATTAATGACGGACACTTCAGGACAGCGGCTGTCGGGACGGCAGTTTGACGTGACCATCATTGGCGGTGGGGTTCACGGCGCGGGGGTTGCTCAGGCGGCGGCCGCGGCTGGCTATACCACGTTGCTGATCGAGAAATACGGCTGGGCTTCTGGCACCTCGAGCAAATCGAGCAAACTCATCCACGGTGGCTTACGCTACTTACAAAGCGGCCAGCTCGGCCTGGTCAGGGAAAGTCTACGAGAGCGCCAGACACTCCTCACCATCGCCCCTCACCTCGTTCGACTAAAACAGTTTCATATCCCGGTTTATACACATTCCAGGTATCGACCCTGGCAATTGACCACGGGGCTTGCCCTCTATTTTGCATTAGGCGGTTTACGTAAAACCGGCAGATTCAGGTCACTTCCTCAAAAACAATGGGTACAGCTGGAAGGCCTGAAAAAAGAGGGTTTACAGCGAGTATTTGAATATCACGACGCGCAGACCGACGACGCAGAATTAACACGAGCAGTCGTCAGCTCGGCTGCATCCCTGGGTGCTGAGCTGGCCTGCCCTGCGACGGTGACCAGTGTTAAACAAGACCCTGATTGCGCTGTGGTCAACCTCTCATCCGAGGCTGAAAAATACCACGTTACAACCAAAACATTGATTAACTGTGCAGGCCCATGGATAAACGACGTCGCGGCATTGATCCAGCCTTCGCCATCGCAAATACCCATCGAGCTGGTTCAGGGCACACACCTGGTGTTATCGAACCCCGTGGCCAGAAGCTGTTATTACCTGGAATCGCCCAGCGACGGCCGCGCGGTGTTTTTGCTGCCATGGCAGGGGCAATCGCTGCTCGGCACCACCGAGACAGTCCACTTCGGCGACCCGGCAGCGGCGATACCACTGCCGGCGGAAGAAACCTATTTACTGGCCATTCTGCGCAACTACTTTCCTAACACGGAACCGATAGTGACCTCGCGGATGGCGGGTTTGCGCGTATTACCGAAAACCGCCAAAAGCCCGTTTCGGCGAACCCGCGAAGTCAGTCTGGTCACAGACCGCAAGATAAACCCCCGGTATGTCGCGGTCTATGGGGGTAAATTGACGGGGTATCGGGCGACTGCGGACAAGGTGGTGGCCATGATCGAGCCAACCCTTGGCACAAGGTCGCGCAAGGCGGACACCCGCACCCTGATACTGCCAAACCTGCTTACCGGCCCCCCGCGCTAACTCGGCAGAGTCATCGGAGCAAGCAAAACCACAGCTTTGTGCTACGCTGCTGATTGTAATCAGGGGTTATCCGATGCGCTGCCAGGCGCCGTGTTGAAGGTATAACAGGCTTTTTTAATACCCCCATTCTGGCCCTGGTTTGCGTAGACGAGTCGACTACGTCTTTGTTAGCATCATCATTTGCCGCCACGCATCCAGTCTGGAATCGCAGACGTCAAGGGTGGATGAATACGACCCTGTACACGAGTCAAACACCGTTAACTACACCTCAGCTCTCGTAGAGAATCGCCATGAACAAACCTGAATATAACGTTGTCATGTCCAGAACCGGTGCCGCATTCCAGCCACAAGCCTTTGCAACACATGAGGAAGAGCGTTTACACCGAAAAAAAAGGCTCACTGCCGCGTTCCGTCTATTTGGCAAGCTGGGCTTTGACGAAGGTGCTGCGGGGCATATCACCGTCCGCGACCCTGAATATCCGGATCATTTCTGGGTCAACCCGTTTGGCGTCTCGTTCAAGCAAATAACCATGTCGCAACTGTTACTGGTCAACCATCATGGTGAGGTCGTGGAGGGCGAAGGCTTGCTCAATGGCGCAGCTTTTACGATACATGGCAACATCCATGCGGCCCGTCCCGATGTTGTCGCCGCTGCACATGCCCACTCGGTATACGGCAAGAGCTGGTCTTCGCTTGGACGCAAACTCGACCCAATCACGCAGGACTCATGCGCTTTTTATCAGGATCATGCGCTGTTTGATGACTTTACCGGCGTCGTGCTTGACGCTGAAGAAGGTCGTCGAATCGCTGCTGCACTCGGCCAAAACAAGGCCTGCATACTACAGAATCACGGCCTGCTAACGGTTGGCAGCTGTGTCGATTCTGCCGTGTGGTGGTTTATCACCATGGAGCGTACCTGTCAGGCGCAGCTCATGGCTGAAGCGGCTGGAACACCGAAGCTGATCAGACCGGAGATTGCGCAACTCACCTATGACACCATCGGCTCAGAACAATCGGGCTGGTTCAGCTTCCAGCCCCTGCACAGCGTGATCGTGGCTGAACAGCCGGACATGTATGATTGAAGATCCGCAGGTATGCAGGGCCGTTTTTACACCTAAACCGTAGGGGAACCGTATAATGACAAGCAGCCCGACGACGTTGCCTCCCGCCATAGCAGGCGGATGTTTCTGCGGCAAGATCCGTTATCGGATCGAAGGTAGCATTAAGCGGGTGGTCAACTGCCACTGCACGATGTGTCGGCGCACCAGCGGTGCGCCATTTGTCTCCTGGCTGGTGGTGCCCATCCAATACTTTCATTATACCGCCCAGCAACCAAAGCACCTCGACTCATCCGAGAAGGGTGATCGGTACTTCTGCGCGGATTGCGGCACACCCATCGCCTGCCTGGTCAGCGGTCATGACAAGTACATTGACATCACCCTCGGCAGTCTAGACGTACCAGAAAGTTTTCACCCGGATGGCGATTTTTACGAAGACACCAAACTGAAATGGCTCTGAACAAAGCCAACCTGTGTTTGCACGTGACGAACGTAGCCGTCGAAAACTATCCCCGTACACCCTTTTGGGGCGGTTCTTCCGGCGGACCGGCGAAGCATTGGGCGATAGTCATCCACTGTTTTGCGGCTACTCCCGCCAAGGTCAATTGAGTATCGGCGATATTGCGTACCTGGGTCACTACCTGACAAAATTCAACGGCTCGGCCAGTGACACTATTATCATCCTGCGGCGTATTCCACTCCCATACCTGTCCTGACGGCGCGACAAGTCTTATGTAAGGTGGTGGTGCAGGTGGCCGCAGTTTACGATTGGCAAACGTCCAGCCGTAGGTCTTCACACCTATCGTCGCGATATGCCGTATACGGTCCGTTTGCTGGCGCGACAGCCCGAGTAAATCATAAATAGCCCAGCTATGGGCCCAGGTTTCCATTAACCGGGCGGTGGCAAACATACTGATACCCATGTCGGGCCCGGCCCAGGTGAGTCGCATATCGGGATCACTGGCTCCGAAACGATCACACATTTCCACAAACTGATTGTGCCAACGCTCGAGCATCGCCGAACCCGTCTCACGGTCTAGCCATTGCCTCGTATAATCCACCAGCGGCATCTCTGCTTTTTGTACGGCGGCCATAAAAGCGCGGAACTCCTCAGCATTTTTGTGGGACGTGAGGCCCATGTAATCGCCGAAATAGAGATGCTGGACCACATCGTTAATCGTCCAGGCCTTGAAGGCCGTTGCACGAGTCCAGTCGCTTGCATCAAGAGTTTGAAGAAATGCATACAGCTCGTCTCCCTCGGCGCGCAGATCGGCAATTATGATGTCGAGATTAGCCACTTTTCCCCTGCCTCGATAAAACTGTACATATGTCTATATTAATGGGGCGCCAGATAAAAAAGGGCCAGACACTGCCTCTGACAGTTCTGGCCCTGTCGGATAACCGCGGCACCTGGGTGCCGGCTGGTTATCCCCGCGGTCTACCTGGCGCTATGCGTTAGACGCTCGTAATGCCCGACCCAGAGTTTTAGAACCCAGGGCTTCAGTGTAACGGCAGCCGTCTTCCCAGACACGCGTTCCATTGATATACACCTGCTCCACAACACCGTCCGAACGGTTGACCAGCACGTCCTGGCCAAACAGCTCGTGATAAATCTTCGTGCGACCGACGTTCATATCGTGGGCTTTCAGGTTTTCGGGATTCATCAAAACGATATCTGCCTGGGCACCCGGTTCGATGGTACCGACGTCCAGCCCGAAGAACTCCGCTGGCTCACGTGTCAACCGGTGCACGGCGTGAGCTACGCGCTCCAACCCACGCTTCTGTGCGATGCGCAACGTGCCCAGATTGCCATCGTAAAAGGACAGGTTCGTGAGATGCGCACCCGAATCATTAAAGCCAGGCAAGGCGTTTTTATCAAACAAGATCTGCTCGACGATATCTTCGTTGGTGTTGGCAACGTCAAACCACCAGCGAAAACCTGTGTCATACAAGCGCATGCACTGCAACCAGAACTCGCGAGGAAGGACTGCCTCTTTCGGGAATCTGGCGAATTCGACTGCCTCCGCTTCACACTTGGCACCGCTTTTACCACCACTATTGATGTAAGTCGTCAGCCGCGCTAATACATCGGCCAGGGTGTCGCCGTCCCAGCTCGGTACCGCGCAGTCCTGAAACGTCATTCTGGAAAAATTCATTTGAAAAGTGGCCTGATCCTTATTGCCGCCCAGCTTGGTCAGATTGGCATTCTCAACAGTCATCTTTGCCCAGTCGCCTTTGAAACGCTCCAACCACTCAGGGTCGTTGAGCAATGCGAGGCGCGCTTCCGGCTGGTCGGTCTCGCAGGCAATGATCTCACGGGTTGACTCCAGCTCTTCAAATACCGGCGAAATCATGCCGTCGGACCACATTCGAAAACTACCGCCAAGGGCCTGAAAATGAATGTTACCTTTAAACAATTTTGAGTTGATAACGCTGCCAAGCTTGAGCATTTTCTGCCAAATACCCGGCACTGACACAAAATCGATCGCAGTCAATGCTGAAATTTTCAGTGCCTTGCCGCGGAAACGACCCGCAGACCAGAAGTAACGCTTGAGTGTGCGTAACATTTTCTCCCCGTCAGGGTTGGTCTGCCACACGCCGCCGTGTTTACGAACGATCTCGAGACATGGTCGCAACTCATCACATTCGGCAAAGTGACTGGGAATTCGCTGATTTTTATTGGGGTCGTTTGCCAGATAGTGAAAAACAATTTGGTCAGTAGACAGGCCCATGTACCCCTGCTTCATGCAATCTTCCATAATCGCCAGCATTCTTTTGCGCTCCTCCCTGGTGGAGGGCCGCGTAATGGAGGCCTCTGTACCCATCACCTCAACGCGCAGCATGGAGTGCGGGACGAAAGCCGCCACATTGGGACCCAGCGGAATATCACTGAAGTGGTCGAGGTAATCTTTGGCATTGTTCCAGGTGATTTTTTCAATGCACTTCGACAGTACACTCTTGGGCATGTTTTCCACCCGCGTAAAACAGTCGAGAATGGGGTCTTCATTGCCCTTCTGTTGGGCACCAAATGCCACACCCAGCGAACAATTGCCCACCAGCACCGTCGTCGAGCCGTGCCGCACAGCCTCGCCCAGACCAGGGTTAACCTCTACTTCAAGGTCGAGATGGGTATGAATATCCAACATACCCGGCATCAACCACTTGCCGTCGGCGTCTACAGTTTCTCCCACCTGACCCACATTGAGATCGGCACCCCGTGCCAGAACCTTGCCATTGAGGATGGCGACATCCTCTACCACAGGCATTTTGCCGCTGCCGTCAAACACCAACGCATTTTTGATTAAAGTATCGCAACTATTGAGTTGTGCCATAAGTCCGCCATCAAGCTAGGAATTCAACGCCCAATTTTGCCGCAATCAGTTGACACAAATCAAGCGGTGTTACCTACTAGTAACAGTTTTTTCTGACCAGTTAAAGTCATTATCACCCGGGGCATTGTGTTTCGCGGCTGGCAAAACGGCT
>JBFIEE010000088.1:0-7168 GCA_041603535.1 Porticoccaceae bacterium | reverse complement strand
TTAACTGGGTCTCTTACCTGGTTTGGGCGAGATCTACCATCTGCCGTAGACTGAATGACATACCTGGCAAAACACAAGATATACGTTCCTTATTAAGGAGTTCACTTTGTTACCTACCTATCTTAAGCGTCTCTCCAGAGTCATTCTTATTGTCGCTTTAGGCCTGGGCGCGCACATAGCATGCGCCGCGACTTTCCCGATTAACATCCAGAAAGACCTGCATGGCTTAAAGATTTTCGCCGACACGACCGTAATAGATGTCGGTCCTACCATAACGTTGAAACTATCCAATTTTGACCAGCAACAAGCATCCTGTCGAATTACCTTTGACACCAGTGTCGAGCAGCGTAAGACGTTTAACAGGGACATCGAGGCGGGAGCTGTCACGATAGTTCGCTATTCCTCCAGCAGGCCCGTTAACCGATTGAGTATTAAGCTTAACTGTAAGCCAGCCTAAGCTCGCCAAAAGCAGTCACTCCCACAAAACTCACGCCAGGAGAACATCGATGGGAACGATGGCCCCGACAGTCAGAGCCAATGTCAAAGCCTGGGAATGTGATGTCATGGAACACATGAACGTGCAACACTATCTGGCTCGTTCAGCGGAAACAGTCGGCCAGGTACAGGCCATGCTAGGCCTGTCCACGTCGTCAAACCTGGCCCTTATTCATCGGGCAGAGCGCGTGTTGTATATGCGCGAAATGCGCAACGGCGAAAGCTACACCGTTTATACCGGCATTTTCTCCATGACAGAGAATACGCTGACCACCTTTAGCGAAACCCACAATCTTGACAGCAGCGATATCGCAGCGCGCTTTATCATAGATCTGCAGCTGGTCGACCTTAATACTGGCAATGCTGTACCGTTCCCCGAAAGCGCCCGCCGCGCGGCACAGGCATTGATGGTAGTGCCGCCTGACGACTTACGCCCTAAACAAACCCTGCCGCAGCCGCCACAACGGGATTTGGCCACCGCCGAGAAGTTCGGCCTGTTCGACACCGCCCGCGGCACCATTGAACCGTGGGAGTGCGATGCGCGGGGCAACCTGCACCCACGTTTCTTTATGTCCCGTTGTTCCGATGCGGTGACGCATCTGCAACGACATTATGGGCTGACACCCGCCTACCGCAACGAACACGGTCTGGGCAGCGCAGCGCTGGAATACAATATCGAATTTAACGACGTTTTCCGGGCCGGCGATACACTGGTGACCAAAAGTGGATTACGCGAAATGCGTGGCAAAACCCAGCATTTTTTCCACTGGTTCTTCAATGGGGCCACCGAGAAAACCATCGCCACTGTCGAAACCACCGGCACCCTGTTTGATTTTAAAGCCCGCAAGTCGGTTCCCATGCCAGACGACCTGCGCGCGTTGGCCGAACCAAAATTTATCCGCTTCTAAGTATGTGCAAAGCCAACGATCTGGAAACTACCAGCACTCATTGCCCCCAGGTTCCACCGATAATTAACCTGGCATCCACCGATGCCTTCAAAAAGATCAGCCAATACACCTGGAATTCTGCCAGAATAAACGGCAGAGTCCTGAACATCAGAACCGTGAACAACAACACCATTCACGTCGTAACCATCCGGGGGGTTAAACCGCCATGATTAGGCTACTCAAACCTTTGTTGATTTTACCGTTGCTGCTGCTGGCCGGGTCGGTGGCCTCCGAAAGTGCTGATACCACCGACCAACCACCGCAGACAATCAAAGAAATCATGAACAACGTTATCGCGCCGACAACAGCCATTATCTGGGGCGCATCTGAACTGAAAACCGATACCGAATGGCAGGCCGTCGAGAACGCCGCTCTCGGTGTGATTGCTGCGGGCAACCTCCTGACGACCGGAAGCGCCGACGAAGATACACGGAACAAGGCCTCCGAAGCCGACTGGCAAAACTACAACAATCAGATGATAGCAGCGGCCAGGCAGGTGCTTACGGCGGTACAGGCCAGGGATGAAGAAGCACTATTTACCGTGGGCAACGATGCCCTCTATCCGCCCTGCGAATCCTGTCACCAGAAATACCAGGCGCGCTAATTACCAGCAGTGTGCGGCGGCAAACGGACGGTCACCCATTCCCGTCGCTTATCCCCTGGAAACACAGTCACCGCGTCCATAGCCAAGCACATACCGTCGTTGATGACGAAACATTACGTTCCTTTGTCCTGGATCATAAGGCAGTGACTTTTCTGACTGGTCAATAAAGTTATCTGCGGGTTAGCATCTGGCCGTAGATATATTGCTCGTTTAGCCACTGTTAACTTACACAGGGAGCCTGATATGAAAGTCGGCCAATTAATGCTGTTTCAAAACCATCCAAACCTGCCCCAGTCAGACTATGACATGTACCAAAATGAAATCGAGGTAGCGCTGCTGACCGAGCCGCTTGGGCTGGATTCGATCTGGGCGGTTGAACATCACTTTACCGATTACACGCTGAGCCCGGACATCCCCCAGTTTCTGGCCTTTATTGCCGGGCAAACCAAACGCATCAACGTCGGCACGGCTGCCATTATTCTACCCTGGCATAAGGATCCCATTCGGGTCGCTACGAGTATTGCCCTGCTCGATAATCTATCCAAAGGCCGCGTTCTGATGGGTTTGGGACGCGGGCTTGCGCAAATTGAATACGATGGTTTCGGTATCGACATGGCAGAATCCCGCGACCGGATGAACGAATCAGCGGCGATGATTATCGAAGCGCTGGAAACCGGCTTTATGGAAGGTCATGGCAAATACTTTAAGCAGGAACGCCGGGAACTCCGCCCACGCCCCTTCAAATCCTTTAAAGACCGGACCCTTATCGTATCGATGTCACCGGATACCGCACCCCACGCCGCAAAACTGGGCGGCTCTATTATGACGTTCGCCATTGGCCCCTGGGAGACACGTGCCAAAGAGATCAACATCTGGCGCGGTCACTACGAAAAAGAACAGGGCAAACAGGCACCGCCTACCAGCGCCAATCTATTCGTGATTTGCGACAAAGACCCGAAAAAAGCTGAGGATATGGCGTATAAGTACATGTCTGATTACTGGATGTCAGCGATGGCGCACTATGAAATGACCGGGGATCATTTTGCCTCAAAAGGCGGCGGCGCCTACGATTTCTATCACGAGTCAGCCAAATACGCCCGGGCAGCGGGCGATGAGGCCATGGGCAAGGGCTTTACGGACTTACAGATATGGGGAACCCCCGCGCAGTGCCTGGAAAAAATCAAAGGCGTTCAGGATATTATCGGGGCGATGGACATCAACTGCTCGTTCAGCTTCGCCGGTATGCCCTATGACTACGCCAAACAGAACCTGGCCCTGTTTGCCGAAAAAGTGGTCCCCCTGGTGCAGACCTGGGAAGCGCCTGACTATAAAGCAGCCTGACTATAAACCGGTTTGAATTTTAATCGGTTTAAATTTAAAGCAGCTTGGACTTAAAGCGGTTCCAGCATCACGCCACCGATTCACCAGGGCGAACTCTGTAACTGATTTGAGGACGGGCTGGCTACTAGCCTAGGTTCCCAGGGCAGATATGCCCGCTTCTGCAGCTTGCACATCCTGCTGAGAAGTTGCGCCACTTACGCCTACAGCACCAACAAGCTGTCCATCGACCATGACAGGAACGCCGCCTTCGAGGGGCACGATGCCCGGGATGGACGTAATTGCAGGTCGTGTTTTGGTCATCTCATCAAATACCTGGGTCGGTCGCTTGAAAGCCGCTGCAGTGCGGGCCTTGCCAATGGCGACATCGATACTACCCGTTGGCGCACCGTCAAGGCGCTGCAAATAAACGAGATGTCCGCCGTCATCAACCACCGCGATAACCACATTCCATTTATTGCGCACAGCCTCTAGTTCGGCAGCTGCCGCTATTTTCTTTGCCCCGCTCAAACCCAGCACCTGTTTGTTTATCAGCTCTGCCTGGCTGGACAAGGACAGCAAGCTAGTGACTGCAAATACGAACAGTAGTCGTAATTTTATTTGTGAAAACATGGTTAATCCTCCTGTAGTAGGTCTTATATTGTCGAGTCACGATACTGGTTAAATGACGCTCGATCAGATGGTCTTTCCTCAACTATAGTCGAATGTTAAGTTATACATCAAAACCCTCTCACGACTTATTACCAACGACCACTCATCGGCAGCTCTGTAATCGCGTAAGGCGTCTCGACTTTTATTCGCCACTGGCGCTTACCTTTAGTAGAACACTCTGCACGCTCAGCCTTGTATTTCGAAATTTCGAATTTTCGCCCTGCCCATTGACTGAGCTTTTTTCGATCAAAATATAAAGCCCCGTGAACGTCAGGTTTAACCTGACGTTCACGCGTTATTATTCCTTATGAAATTCTGCCATAATCGACCGATAACTGGTTTCGGATATTGAAGAAATAATGACAAGTGCGCGATTTTATATGCTGTTATCACTGATCGTTGCGTCAACGTTGGCAACCGTGAGTACAGCGACTGCCGAAGAGGCCGCCCTGGCCGTGCTAGTACCGGGTACCGGCACCTATAGCCGCCCGATTTCTACCGACTCAGAACAGGCCCAGGCTTTTTTTGATCAGGGCTTAAGACTGGCCTGGAGTTTTTATTTTCCGGAATCCATCGCCTCTTATCAGCAAGCTGCCCGCCTGGATCCACAAAGCCCCATGCCGCATTTTGGTATCGCACATGCGGCTGGACCAAACCCCAATAGCCGCTACCGACAAATGCCTGATGACCCAAAGGGTGCCGGCCTTGCCGCTATCCTCAAAGCACGGGAGCTGGCACATAACGGCACCCGCCGCGAGCGGGACCTCATTGACACCTTGTTTATTCTCTACAACAAAGATGCCATTCCCGACAGCACAGAGCGCGATTTCGCCTTTCTCAAGGCCATGGGTGAGCTCCACAATAAATATCCAGATGACGCTGATATCGCCACCTTATTTGGCGAAGCCTACATGAATACGACGCGCTGGGACTACTGGAACACCGACCATTCAGCAAAGCCAGGAACCGCTACAGCCAAAGCCGCCTTTGAAGCAGCGATGACCGCAGAGCATGATCACCCCGGAGCCAACCATTTATATATTCATTTAATGGAAGCTTCGGCGCAGCCCGAACTGGCATTACCCTCGGCGCAAAAGCTTGAAGCGATTGCACCCATTGCAGGACACATGGTGCACATGCCGGGACATATTTACCTGCGCGTGGGTGACTATGAAAAGGCGGCAGAGGCCAATGTGCGCTCGCAAGTCGTCGACCAGCAGTTTGCAGAAATCTGGGGAGACACCAATCTGCCCCTCATTGGGACCTACCCACTTTCCCACAAAATCCACAGTCCACACGCCCTTGACTTTGTCCGCTTCGCCAATACGTTGCAGGGCAACTACGCTGCCGCTTCACAAGCAGCCCGACAAGGTGCCAACAGCGTGGGCTCGGACCCGGCAATGATTAACCGGGGCCAAAAACGCATTGTCCAAAGCTGGATGGTGGAGAAAATATTTGGCCAATGGGCGATTATTTTGAGCACCAAGGCACCGTATAAGGACACACCTTACTTAAATGGCATGTGGAGCTATGTCAAGGGCAGCGCACTGGTAGCAACCGGGAATCTTGTTCAAGCCAAAGCCGAGCTAAACAACCTTCGGCAGCAAATTGACAAGGATGGCATCAATGACACTGGTGTCGACCCCACACCAGCCGCCCACCTGCTCAGCCTGGCCGCCTATGGTCTACTGGGAGAACTTCGCGAGGCGCAAGGCGACCTCGACGGGGCAATAAATGCCTTTACCACTGCGGTGCAACTGGAAGACAGCAACAGCTATATCGAACCCCCCGACTGGCCTCAGTCAATGCGCCTGTATCTGGGTGCCGCCTTGTTGGCCAAAGGACGAGCAAAAGAAGCGGAGACTGTTTACCGCAAAGATCTTGAATGGAACCAGCAATCTGGCTGGGCAACCTTCGGCCTTTATCAGGCGGTAAAGGCCCAGGGCCGGACAGAAGAAGCTAAACTAATTGAGCGACAATTTAAATCCTATTGGCGTAATGCCGACACCGAACTGAAACGCTCCCACCTGTAGCTTTTCACCATAATCACAAAAACGATCTTTTACCCTAATCGGAGCTGGCTAATATGAAAGCGAAAGGCGCTTCCTGCTTATTGTCTATTATTTTGACTGCAAGCGTTATCCTGTTGTCCCCCGGCATCGCAGCGGACGGTGACCCTGGAAATAATAATTGGGTCTGGGGTAAAGATGATGTAATCGGCGCTGGCAATCTGATGACCCCGGACAGCGTCCAAGCAGCGCTGGCCGCCATTAAAAACGGTCAAATTATCGAACTTTCTCACGATGTGGCGATGGGCGCGCCGCATATTTCGCCGATCCAGACACCCTACGTAATGACCCTGTCACGCACATCAAAGAATATGGAAGATTTTTTGAGCGAGAAAATGGGCGCGACCAACAAAATAGGCTTTTATCTTGAGCGCATCGAAATGACCACCCACGTCAGTACCCATATCGATGCCTTGGGCCACGTTACCATCGCCGCCGAGCTATATAACGGTCTAGACCGGGAGCAAGCAGCCTCAGATATCGGGCTTAATCATAATGGTATCGACAAGTCACCGCCTTTTATCGCCAGGGGTATCCTTATCGACGTCGCCGCTTACAAGGGTGTTGAGCATCTCGAACCGGGTTATGCAATCACCGCCGCAGACTTGCAAGGCGCACTAAAAAAGCAGGGCACCACCATACCCAAAGGGGCTATCGTGTTTATTCATACGGGCTGGGGTAAAAACTTTACTGCCGATCCACAACACTACGCTCACACCGGACCCGGCATTGGTATCGAAGCCTCAAGATGGCTGGCTTCAAAAAATGTCGTCGCTATCGGAGCAGACAATATGGCCCTGGAAGTCACCCCCGGCGAAGACCCGAAGGTGGTATTCCCGGTACACCAACATCTACTGGTCAAACAGGGTATCTACATCATCGAGAATGTAAAAACGGACGAACTCGCTGCTCAACAACGCTACCAGACCACGACCATTATGCTACCCACCAAATTTCGGGGCGCGACCGGGACACCCCTAAGAATTATCGCCATGTATTAAGTGCTTGCTACGCATATTGCGGGCCGGAAACCGCCCATTTTCGCCTTTAGAGGCGGCAGAGTT
>JBFIEE010000087.1:0-7318 GCA_041603535.1 Porticoccaceae bacterium | reverse complement strand
TCGTTATACCTTGTCACCGTATTATAGGAAGTGATGGCTCACTCACAGGCTTTGCGGGTGGCCTGGATACCAAGCGCTGGTTGCTCAATCATGAGCAGTCTTGTGCTTCAGTGATAAGCGGGAAAGCGGACCGTTGAAGCCACGGGCTGGTTTAGCGATGCGATCCATCAAGGCGACGCGCTTATTGAATATCGATGGCGCTTCAATTAGTGTCTGAAGCTGATGTTTGAATCAGGCAGTTAGCTGCCCCTGTTTGAATGTCGCCCTACTTGTCAATGCACAACCAAAGCAATCGACAACGACACCCCCATAAGGCAGATAACGCAGATAACTATGGTAGATAAAAACGGCAGATAACTATGGTAGATAAAAACGAACGACGAACCCGAGGTCTGGAAACTCTACAGTCCTTGACCGGCTCACCAGATCCGGCCCTTAGTGCACAGGGTCTGGAGGGCGCGAACGGGGCACTGGCCTCGTTTGTCATCGATCACTTCTTTGGCGATGTGTGGAGCCGCTCCGGCCTCAATAAGCGCGACCGCAGCCTCATCGCCATCGCATCATTAACCTCTCAGTATCTTCTCGATCCACCGTTGCGAACCAATATAAAGGGTGGCATTAACCATGGCCTGACGCCGACCGAGGTGAGGGAGATCATTACTCACCTGTGTGGTTATGTCGGCTTTCCAAAAACCATTGATGCGATGGCCATAGCCAACCAGGTGTTTGTTGAAATGGGTTTGGCCTCGGCAGATGACAAGTTGGCACCCGCGAAACGGATCGACCTCGAAGAAAGGCGACGTCTGGGCAGTGCAGCGCTCAGCCGCGTCACTGGCGGCGCTTTCCCGGCCGATCCACGACAGGCCCTGGCGGCCGTACAGTCACAACTTGGTGATGTGGGTACCTATGCTGTAGAGTTTTTATTCGCGGAAGTCTGGACCCGAGAAGAGCTGTCAAGACGCGACCGTAGCTTGGTCGTGGTCACCGCCCTGGCATCGCTGGGCCGCAAGGATGAGCTCGACATTCACCTGCCGGGCGCCGTTCATCATGGCGTCACCAGAGAGGAGCTGGAAGAGTTAATGATAATGGTCTCAGCCTACGCGGGCTTTCCCTTTGCTGTGGAAGGTATGCGAGTCATTAACGACAAACTGAAGCCTGCCGCGCCAACTCCCTAGGCCGCTTCAATTATGTGCCTGAGCCGAGTTCGGGTCTGTGATCAGTAGATCAGTGCTCTGTTGTGCCGTTGTCCGTAGCCCTGTGTTTAGGCCGATAACAGAGCAACCCCCCTGCCGCGACGGCCGCGAAGAAAGCCCCGGCAACAAATGTCGCCGACGGGCCGTAAAGACTCCACAGTAACCCGGCGAGGGCACTCGCCAGCAGCAGCGCGCCACCGCTGACCAGATTAAACACCCCGAAAGCCGTGCCGCGCAGCTCCGGGGGTGCGGTATCGGCAACCAGCTTGGCTAACAACCCCTGGGTGAATGCCATATGCAGCCCCCAGAAGGCCGCGCCGAAGAAGGCGAGAGAAGGTGACGAACCCATCGCCAAAATTATATCGGCGACCACCAGTAAGCCAAGCCCGAACACCAACAGTTTTCGTACCGAAAGGCGGTCAGCCGCAAGCCCCGCCGGATAAGCAAACAGCGAGTAGACAACGTTCATCACAATCATAATGGCCGGTACAAAAGTGACCGCAAGGCCCAGGTCCTGGGCGCGCAGAATCAGAAACGCCTCGCTGAATCGAGCCAGCGTAAAGACAGCGCCCAGCAGAACCACCAGCCAATAGCGCAGAGGCAGGTCTTTGGCCGCCGTCAGAGTCAGGCGTTTTTTGGGGCCAGCGCCAGTCGCAGGCAACCCGGTTTTTGATTCAGGTTCGCGCAACGCGACAATCAACAGAAATACCGCGATGAACGCCGGGATTACCGCGATCCACAACACCGCTTTGATGTTGTTTGCGAACAGCAACATAAAGACAATCGCCAGTAGCGGCCCAGCAAAAGCGCCGACTGAATCGAGCGCCTGGCGTAGGCCGTAGGCCGCGCCGCGCATGGCCGGTGGCGTAATGTCCGCGATCAACGCATCGCGGGGCGCACCGCGAATCCCTTTCCCAATTCTGTCGACAAAGCGAGCGCCGAACACCCAGCCGATGGTGGTTGCCAGCGGGAATATCGGTTTGCTCAATGCGCCCAGCGCATAACCAATGACCGTGAGCAGTTTGCGCTTTTTGAAATAATCGCTGATCGCTCCAGAAAACACCTTGGTCGCCGCTGCGGTTGCCTCGGCTATACCCTCGATAATGCCAACGGTGACCATCGACGCGCCAAGCACCGCGGTCATAAATATTGGCAACAGGCTGTGCACAAGCTCGGACGATATGTCCATAAACAGCGAGACAAAGCCGAGCACCCAGATACCTCTCGGCAACCTGTGATGAATTTCCTTTGTAGGCAAGGGGGATCCGGGATCGTTTATTGGTGATGGGGTCATGCGGGTATTGTGCTATGCCGCCAGACTTAAAAGTTAAGGGCGTGGGGCCAGATTAGCGAGATATAAACCCTGACCGAGCTTGGGTGCCTATAAATTCGGCCCCAAATCCAGCCCCAAATCCAGCGCCGCCAATATGTCATCCACCCGCGCCTTAACTTCGGGCGTCATAGCAATCGGTCTGCCCCACTCCCGCTGAGTTTCCGCTGGCCATTTATTGGTGGCATCGAAACCGATTTTGGAACCCAGGCCAGACACGGGCGAGGCAAAGTCGAGGTAATCAATGGGTGTGTTCTCGATCATCACCGTGTCCCGCACCGGGTCCATGCGGGTGGTCATGGCCCAGATTACATCTTTCCAGTCGCGGGCATTGATGTCGTCATCGGTGACGACGACAAACTTTGTGTACATAAACTGCCGTAAAAAGGACCACACGCCCATCATCACCCGCTTGGCGTGGCCGGGATATTGTTTCTTCATGGTGACCACGGCAAAGCGGTAGGAGCAGCCTTCGGGTGGCAGATAAAAGTCGGTAATCTCCGGGAATTGCTTTTGTAACAAAGGCACAAAGACTTCATTGAGGGCAACGCCGAGAACGGCGGGTTCGTCCGGTGGTCGGCCGGTATAAGTGCTGTGGTAAATGGGGTCTTTGCGATGGGTGATGCGGTCAATGGTCATCACCGGGAAGCGCTCCACCTCGTTGTAGTAGCCGGTGTGGTCACCAAAGGGGCCTTCGTCGGCCTCGTCATCGGGGGCGATATGGCCCTCCAGAATAAACTCCGCACTGGCGGGCACCTGCAAGTCGCTACCCAGGCACTGAGTGACCGATGTCTTCTCGCCGCGCAGCAAGCCCGCAAAAGCATATTCCGACAAGGTATCCGGCACCGGTGTCACCGCTCCGAGAATGGTTGCCGGGTCGGCACCCAGCGCCACCGCGATGGGAAAGGGTTTGCCGGGATGGGCCTGCTGCCATTCACGAAAATCCAGCGCCCCGCCCCGTTGCGCCAGCCAGCGCATAATCGCGCGGTTTTTGTCGATCACCTGCATGCGGTAAATACCCAGGTTCTGCCGCTGCTTGTCCGGCCCTCGTGTCACCACCAAAGGCCAGGTTATCAGCGCCCCGGCGTCTTCCGGCCAGCAGGTTTGAATGGGCAGTTTGCCGAGATCAACCTCGTCGCCTTCGAGCACGACTTGCTGACAGACAGCTTTTTTAACCACGTTCACCGGCATATTCAGCACCGGTTTAAAGGACTCGCGCTTGTCCCACAAATCCTTGATGCCTTTGGGTGGCTCGGGTTCTTTCAAAAAGGCCAGCAGCTTGCCGACATCGCGCAATGCTGCGGTACTTTCCTGCCCCATACCCAGCGCCACCCGTTCCGGGGTGCCGAATAAATTGGCCAGCACGGGGATATCAAAGCCCTTTGGGTTTTCAAACAGCAAGGCCGGGCCACCAGCCTTTAATACGCGGTCGCAAATCTCGGTGATTTCCAGATACGGATCCACCTCAGCAGTGATGCGCTTAAGCTCGCCGCGTTGTTCGAGGAAGGCGATAAAATCGCGCAAATCGGTATATTTCATGGCGCTCGTCTGGCCTGAAAAGGCCGGCATCAATTAGCCCGCCAGTGTTGCCGCAACGCCTGGCGAATGCAAGCTGCTCCCACCCCACTTGGCGCGTTGTCGCAGCCTTTGCTATGTTAATGTAACGGACAAATTCAGCTAATCAGGGGAAAGCCATCATGAAACAAACACAACTGGGCACCAGCTCGCTCAAGGTCAACCGGCTCGGCCTCGGTTGCATGGGCATGTCAGAGTTCTATGGCGAGAGCGATGATCAACAATCCATCGCCACCCTGCATTCGGCCATCGACCTTGGTGTTAATTTTTTCGATACGGCCGACATGTACGGCAGCGGCCACAATGAAGAACTTATCGGCAAAGCCTTTGCTGGCAAGTGGAACCAGGTCGTGCTGGCCACCAAGTTTGGCTTTATTCGCGACGCCAAAGGCGGGTTCGCCGGGCTGGATTGCAGCCCTGCCCATATCAAAGCCGCCTGCGAAGCCAGTCTCAAACGCCTCAATACCGAAGTGATCGACCTCTACTACGCCCACCGGGTTGACCCCAATGTGCCCATCGAAGAAACCGTCGGCGCCATGAAAAGCCTGGTTGATGCTGGCAAGGTGCGCTATATCGGCCTTAGCGAAGCCAGTTCAGCAGACCTGCACAAAGCCAGCCGTGAAGCCACCATCACCGCCCTGCAAACCGAATACTCCATGTGGAGCCGCGATGTCGAAGCAGACATCCTCGCCACCTGTCGCGAACTGGATATCGGTTTTGTCGCCTACAGCCCACTGGGCCGCGGCTTCCTTACTGGCGCCATTACCTCCCGGGATTCCCTGGAAGACGGAGATTTCAGATTGCACGGCCCACGTTTTCAGGAAGACACCCTCGAAAAAAACAAAGCCTTCCTGCAATTGATTGAGCGTATTGGCAAAGACAAAGGCATTACCTCCGCTCAGGTCGCGTTGGCCTGGGTGCTGAATCAGGGTGAGGATATCTTCCCGATTCCCGGCACGCGAAAAGTCCTGCGGCTCAAAGAGAATCTTGCCGCCCTTGACGTGAAATTCAGTAAAGCCGAACTTGCGGATATTCGGGCGAACTTACCTACGGCTGAGGGTGGCCGATATTGAGTGGGGGAAGGATGGCCTGTTGAAGAGCAGGCGTTTATTTAGCGAGAATAACGTCACTATTGTTTTTTTATCTTAAATCAATATATTAGCGGCATAAAATAAACCGGTGCCAGGGAATGATAAACCGACCGCTCTGCCTATCCTCCCAAATCGGGTACATAAACCGACCAGTCTCGTATTCCGAACATAAGCCGACTGGTCGGTTTAGTAATAGTTATGAACTCTCAAATCTTAGAGTAAGGATAAATTAATGAGCATTACACCTAGAGGTATGAGCGTTCAGGAAGCATACCGATTATTCAGAGATGACAAATTGTTGGTTAATAGGAAGTATCAGAGGAAGCTTGTATGGACTACTGAAGAAAAGCAGAACTTAATTGATAGTCTTATCAAAGATTATCCCATTCCTCTTATTCTTTTGGCAGATGCTTCAGAAGGCTCAAATCAAAAGTTAGAAATTATGGACGGGATGCAAAGGCTAAATGCGATATTTTCATTTATTGAGAACTCATTTCCTGTTCATGATAAGTACTTCGACACGAACGAATTTACCCGTGCGCGTCAAGTTGCTGAAGCGGGAGTCTTTACTGCCGCAAGTAAAGATAAATACAATTTTTATGAGCCTGGTGTTTGTGCTGACATATTAGACTATCAGTTAGCTGTAACAACATTCCCAATTGAAAGTGATAAACAAGTTACGGATGTTTTCGGGAGGATAAACTCTGGAGGAAAGCAACTTAGTGCACAAGAAAAACGCCAAGCTGGGATGACAGATGATTTTTCAATGGTTATACGTGAGCTCTCTTCTGAAATACGTGGAGATTCATCGAAAAGTAAACTTTCACTTTCAGAGATGCCCGAAATTAGTATTGACTCAGCCCGGACGGATTTGGGTTATGCGTTAAAAGCGGAAGAAATATTTTGGTGTAAGCAAGGAATTCTTTGGAATAGGCATTTACGAGACAGTGAAGATGAAGAAATGATAGCGGACATCTGCTCTTCAATCGTTCTTGGTGAGCCCATTGCGAGAAGCAAAGAGCTATTTGACAAAATATATGATGAATCTGAGAGTGAATACGAAAAAGTTAGGCGTGAATTTACAAGTTACGGAAAAGAAAGGCTTATCGAAGAAGTGAAGGTTACACTTTCGGTACTGCGAGAAGTAATTGATGGATATAGCACAGAGCCGAATACGCTAAGATCAACTGTTAACCCAAAATCAGCTAATCCTATTAAAGGGTCATTTTTTGCAATCTTTATGGCATTTCATAAGTTGGTAATCATAGAAGAAAAGACTCCAGACGATTACGTAGGGATTATGAAAGGACTTAGTGGGATGCACAAAAAAATGATATCGAGTGCAAAGTTCTCAACTACTGCTGACAGAATAAAAAATATTGATACTGCAACAGGCTTAATTCAACGATACTTTGTTAAAAAAGATCCTCCGATGCTTAGGCATGGCGCTGGATTAGCTCTTGATTTGGAGAATTCTTTGCGAAGATCTCGAATTGAGACATCTAGGTATGAGTGTAAGCAAGGATTCGTTGATTTATCGCCAAAGCGAGAGTTTGATTCGAAACTACCACAAAAAATTATTGAAACCATATGTGGCATCTCAAATGTAGGTCCAGATGCTGACGGTTATATATTTATCGGTGTTGCTGATTCGGAGGCTGATGCAAAACGAGTGGAAAAAATTGATTCTGTCACCTCTGTAAAAGTTGGAGTTCGCTACGTTGTTGGCTTAGAAAGGGAGCGGAAGATATTAGGGTATAGTGAAGAACAATACCTTGAAAGAATAATGGCTTATATCCGTAAGTCTGATTTGTCAGAACCCTTAAGAAGCCAGGTTCTTTCACAAGCTGATTATGTGGAATATAAAGGCCTCTCTGTATTGCGCTTAAGAATACCCGCCCAGTCAGAGCTTTCTTTCGTGGGAGAAGATATTTTTATTAGAGAGAACACGTCAACTATCATCGCCACAGGGAAAAAGCTATTGGCTGCGAACAAAGTATTTTCATAACAAAATATCAAGGAGTCAGCCGGCTTGATCGTATCAAGGGGGCAGCCAACTTGATTTCTCTTTTATCAAGGGGTCATATATGGACACGCCCCGTAAATCAACTATTGAACTCTTAGATGGT
>JBFIEE010000086.1:0-7675 GCA_041603535.1 Porticoccaceae bacterium | reverse complement strand
GCAATACCTCTGGGTCAAAACCAAGCTTTGACGGGTCGAATAAATCACTGCTGGCACTGGTCATGGTTGATACCTCTGTGGGTTAACGGACGACACCGTCCAATTATCGTTTAGTGAGAAATTTAACAGCTAAAACTCTAGCACGAATCTGGCTGTTAGCTAAAATCCTGGCTTGTTTGCAATCGTGGCTTATTTGTAATCACTGTTTAGTATCATGGCTTAGCCCATCAACCCAGCGCCGTATGCAGTGGTAGAGGTGACAACAGTTGCAAGCCGAGATTTAGTTAACAAAGGCAATCAAACTTATTGCAAGAGACATAAAAAAAGCGGCTAAAAGCCGCTTTTTTTATGTCTTCCTCCGCTAATTAATTAGGCGATCTCCAGTCCCTGAAGATTACCCTCTTCGCGCCAATCCTTAAGAATATTGAAAAACTCTATTGGCCCACCGCCATATTGATTCGTTAGGAAGTTATTCTTGTTCACCCCGCCCTTGCCTTCATTGTTGTAATAACCTGGGGTGCAGGCAGCAAAAAACTCGGTGTTGTTATGGGCCTTGCGTTCGATGACATCGCACCAGCCATCTTCGGCTTCCTGAGTGACTTCGACAATGCCAGCATCGTTTTTGAGACAGTGCTCCACCACGTACGCAATATGAGTCGCCTGTTCATCCAGCGTATGCGGCAGACTGACGGTCAAACCGGTCTGAAATAAACCCATAAAAAAGCAGTTGGGGAAATCGTGGGTGAAGAGCCCATGCATCGTCGACGGGCCATCAGCCCACTTTTCCCCCAGTTTGGTATCATTACGACCGACAATATCGAAACCGGAAGCACTGGTAAAACTGGTGCCGGTCTCGAAGCCAGTAGCGATAATCAAACAGTCCAGTTCGTAAACCTTGCCGTCAATAACGACGCCTTTTTCATTAATTTCTTCAACACCTCGACCATCGGTATCGACAAGCGTCACGCCCGGGCGATTAAATGTTTTCAGGTAATCATCATGAAAGCAGGGCCGCTTGCAGAAAGGCCGGTAATAGGCCTTAAGATTGGCGGCAGTCTCTTTATCGACCACGATGGCGTCAACGCGCGCGCGAATCTCTTCCATCTTCTGTAAGTCAGCAATTTCTTTCAATGCCGCCTTTTCATCGGCGGACATGCTCTTGCGAGCTTCGTTGTCTCTCATGGCACCGATCTGACGGCCGAAGAGATCGGTCCAGCCATCATTTACCAGATCCTCTTCCTGATAACCGCCATTGGTGATGATGTTGAAATTTTCCATCCTTTGTGCCTGCCAGCCGGGCTGCAGTGACGCCACCCATTTTGGGTTGGTTGGATGATTACCGCGAACATCGATCGCTGAAGGTGTGCGCTGGAAGACATACAGCTCCTTCGACCACTCACCTAAAGCAGGAATGCACTGCAAAGCCGTAGGGCCGGTGCCAATAATACCTACCCGCTTGTCTTTGAGGCCGGTCAGGTTGCCGCTGGTGTCGCCACCAGTGTATTTAAAATCCCAACGACTGGTGTGGAAGGTATGGCCCTTGAATGAGGTAATTCCGGCTATACGTGGCAACTTTGGCTTACTTAATATGCCGGTCGCCATAGGTACGAAACGGGCTTTAATCACATCTCCCCGATCAGTGGCAACAATCCAGCGGCGGCTGTCTTCGTCCCAACGCATGTCAGTTACTCCGGTCTGCATCAGCGCGCCGTCGTAAAGATTGTATTCCCTGGCGATGGCGAGACTGTGATTGAGAATCTCTGGGCCAAATGAATATTTTTCTTTGGGCATGTAATTAAGCTTTTCGAGCAGGGGCAGGTAGAGATAGGACTCGACATCGCACTGAGCACCAGGATAGCGGTTCCAGTACCAGGTGCCGCCAAAATCACCGCCCTTTTCGATGCAGCAAATGCTCTCTACACCAGCTTCACGTAAATGCGCACCGACCAGTAACCCACCAAAGCCGCCACCAATAATGGCCACGTCGACTTCCTTTTCTACAGCGTCTCGGCTAAAACCAGGTTCAACAAAAGGGTCATCATCGAAAACGTCGAGCTCACCGCTCAATTCCTGATACTGGGCAAAGCCCTCGGGACGAACGCGCTTGTCCCGCTCATAGGCGTATTTTGCACGCAAGGCATCCGGATCAAAACCCAGCTTGCCTGAAGCCAGTTTTTGGGCAACTGGGCTATCTGGTGGAAAATCGGCAAATTTCTTTAATGGTTCATTACTCATCATCGTATCTCCCTGGCAATGTATCGATTTATCAACTTTATAATAGACCGTTCGCCTTGCGAAAGGCGCTAACAGTTTGCGTGCGCCGCCTTATGGTGAACAGGTAAGATAACTCATAGCGGGACAGGTTATAGCCGGATAAAAAAAGCCCCGGATACTATCTCTGCAGCCGGGGCCAAGCTTCTGCTATTCCAGCAGAACCTACTATTTCAGCAGAGCCCCGGACAAAGCTGGAAGCTTATTCCGAGAACCCGCTACTTGATCTCTAGCCCCGCAAGGTTACCTTCTTCGCGCCAATCTTTCAGGATCTTGAAAAATTTAACAGCGCCGCCACCATACTGGCCCGAAATAAAGCCATTTTTGTTGGAGCCACCACCTTCATTGTTGTAGTAACCGGGTGTGCACTGGATAAGCAGCTGCTCGGTTTTGTCGCCGTAGCTGTCGCAGATAGCACACCACTCGTCTTCCCCTGCCTGAGTGGCCTCTACCGTTTGCGCGCCCCTGGTTCTCGCTTCGTTAACGATATAGGCCATTTGACTGGCCTGCTCGTCGAGCATATGCGTCGCATTCGGTGTGACGCCGGTCTGGGTGAAACCGAGAACAAAACAGTTGGGAAAACCATGGGTGGTTAAACCGTGGTGGGTACGGAGACCGTTGGCCCACTTCTCACTCAACCTGGTGCCGTTTTTACCGATCAAGTCATATCCCGACTGGCTCGTATAGCTGGTGCCCGTTTCAAATCCGGTGGAGAAAATCAGGCAATCCACTTCATATTCCACGCCGTCGACAATGACGCCTTTCTCGGTGATTTCGTCGACGCCCTGCCCATTGGTGTCCACCAGTGTCACATTGGGGCGGTTATAGGTTTGCAGGTATTCATCGTGAAAACCGGGGCGCTTACAGAACTGCCGGTAATAAGCCTTGAGCTTTTCCGCGGTTTCCCGGTCTTCAACAATCGCATCTACACGGTCGCGAATTTCCTGCATCTTCTGAAAATCGCCCAGTTCAAAAACTTCGTCCTTTTGTTCGTCGGTTAAGTCATTGACATCGCCAACAACGATACCACCGATGTTGCGGAATATATCAGTCCAGCCATCGCCGACCATATCGTCATCGGTATAGGCGCCGCCCAATGTATTGTTAAAGTTTTCCACGCGTCTTTTGTGCCAACCTGGCGTTAATTTAGCTTTCCATGCCGGGTCGGTGGGTGCGTTATGCCGGGCATCCACGGACGTCGGTGTCCGCTGGAATACAAACAGCGCCCTGGCGTCTTCACCGAGATGAGGAATGCACTGAATGGCCGTGGCGCCGGTGCCAATAATGCCGACACGCTTATCTTTCAGTTTGGTCATGCCGCCCTCGCAGCTACCGCCGGTGTAATCGTAATCCCAGCGGCTGGTGTGAAAGGTGTGGCCCTTGAACTTTTCAACACCGGGAATACCGGGCAACTTCGGGCGCGTTAACGGGCCATTGGCCATGGCAATATACTGCGCCTTCATCGCATCGCCACGATTAGTGTGGATAATCCAGCGTTTGAGATTCTCGTCCCAGTTAATTTCAGTGACTTCAGTCTGGAAACAGGTATCTTTGTAGAGGTCGTAATGCCTGGCGATATTGATACTGTGTTGCAATAATTCCGGCGCGTGGGCATAACGTTCGGTGGGGACGTAGTCCAGCTCATCCAGTAATGGCATATAAACATAGGCTTCGATATCGCACTGGGCACCGGGGTAGCGATTCCAGTACCAGGTGCCACCAAAGTCACCGGCCTTGTCTATCATACGAATACTTTCAACACCACTTTCGCGCAGCCGAGCACCGGCCAGCAGACCGCCGTAACCACCACCGATGATAGCGAATTCGACTTCGTCAGTTAACGGCTCGCGCGCAAGGGGTTTGGCATAGTGATCGATCATATACTCAGCCAACTCGCCCTTGGCATCGCGGTACTGACCAAAGCCCTCTTTGCGAATACGCTTATCGCGCTCGTAGTTATACTTCTCGCGCAATACATTTGGGTCAAAGCCGAGTTCCGCGGGATCGGTTGAATAGGGTTTTGTGCTGCTCATAATTAATACCTCTATATAAAAAATTGGATTTTAATCACCTAAAAATTTAGTTTATTCGATGGCTATGGAGCTAACTACCCAGGCTGATCATCGCAATCCGTTCATCACGGTGAACGGTCGACTTTTGCTCCGCCACATGCGTATTCAAAACTGATGTTCCCAAGTATGCTTTATGATGCCGGGATTGCAAAATCGGCTTCCGGCACCACGACACGTTAACACTACGGCATGTTTGAAAGTCTGACCACCGAGCCGGGTCTTGCTCCAGTATCTTCGCCATTCCTCATGATTACCTGACCAGCGACCAGTGTCGCCACATAACCTTCTGCACGTTGAATCAGGCGGCGCCCTCCGGCTGGCAGATCATTGACCACTATCGGAGCCAGACTCGTCAAGCGATCCAGGTCAATTAAATTAATATCAGCACGTTGACCGGGAAGTAATTCTCCGCGATCAGTAATGCCGTTGCGCCGAGCCGTGTCGCGGGTTTGCTTGCGTACCGCCCACTCCAGCGGCAAACCCTCTTCGCGATCTCTCGCCCAGTGAGTCAGCATGAACGTAGGCACGCCGGCATCGACAATGAAATTACAGTGTGCACCACCATCACTGCCACCAACCATGGACGTTGGGCTCAGCAACATCTCCCGGGTAGCATCGAGATTGCCCTCCGAAAAGCCTGCAGAAGCATAAAACAGGAAGGCCTGGCCGGCGCTTTCCAGCATCAGATCATAGGCCAGTTCGGCGGGCTCCCGCCCCTGATTCCTCGCCAGGGTACTGATGTTAGCGTCTGGATCCGGCTCGTAATTGGGTCTATCACCCAGCGCGAAGGTCAGGCGCCAGGGGTTTGCAAAAATATTGGTCCAGGCAGTGGGCGCCGGATCTTTATCCGCCAGAATTCGCGCCTTCACCTCCGGATCGCGCAATGCGGCCAATCGCTCCGGCTGCGACAGGCCCTTCAGTTCAATAAAACTGGGGTAGCGGGCAAAGGGGTTTTCACTTTCAAAACTAAACAGCATGCCGACCGGCCGACAGGATATCTGCGGTATAAGCGTCGCACCGGCTGCGTTGGCGGCCTCTGCCAACCGGAACGATTCGCGCCACAGGTTGGGATCTTTACCAATTTGCGCGGTTAGGTAGGTAATCGGGCAGCCGGCTTCGATGGACAATTTCCGCATTAAAGCCATTTCGCTTTCCTGAGCCACCGGGTCGCCGGTTTCCACCCCGGCAGCAATAAATTCGAGCAGGCCCCTTCCATAACCGCCCACCGCGTGAGCGATAGCCATTAACTCCGCTTCTTTGGCAAAGGTACCCGGAATCGGCTCACCACCCGGCGTCAGGTGAATGGCCGTACGCGACGAGGAAAAGCCCAACGCACCGGCCTGCATCGCCTCGGACATCAGGTCTGCCATCTGTTTAATTTCGTCCTCCGTCGGATCGACATCCTGAGCGCCACGGTCGCCCATAACGAAAGTCCGCAATGCACAGTGCCCCACGTAGGCGCCCACATTGATGGCCCTGGGCATGCTGTCCAGCGCGTCGAGATATTCTGGAAAACTGATCCACTGCCAGTCGATACCAGCCTTTAATGCATCGGCGGAAATATCCTCGACGGATTCCATTAGCTCAATCATCCAGTTGCGATGGTGAGTCGCCACCGGCGCGAAACCGACGCCGCAGTTCCCCATCACCGCCGTGGTCACCCCGTGCCAGCAGGATGGTGTTAACAGTGGGTCCCAGGTCGCCTGCCCATCGTAATGGGTATGAATGTCTACCCAGCCTGGTGTGACCAGCAGGCCGGCAGCGTCCATGATTTCTTTGGCGTCGGCGACAATCTCACCCACTGCGGTGATCTTGCCATCGTCGATGGCGATATCCCCGGTAAACCTCGGCCCGCCGGTTCCATCAACAATAGTGCCGCCTCTGATAATTAAATCGTGCATAGCTTATTCCTCTTTCCCAAGGCCATTATGCTTACGGGATCAAAATATCTAAGATCAAACAGCCTGAATGGGCGTAATACCAAATTGCGCGGCGGCGTTACCGCCTAACATACGCGCGATGGTGGCTTCCTTTACCCCGGCATCAGTTAATAGCTGAATGGCCTCCCAGGCGCTGGTGGTATCCTGCTGCGGGTAGTTTGAGCCCCACACGACTTTCTCAACATAATCTTCTGATAACTGCTGAACCATGCGTTCCTGAGCATCAAAACCCAACATGACTTCACCTTCTTCCCACATTTCTTCGGGATCAGTGCGCACCGGGTAGGCATGCAACAAGGGGAAGGTCAGCGCCGAAGCTTCCATTTTCTCCAGGACCTCTTCCATCCACGAGGCCTTGCCATGGGCCATCACCACTTTCATTTTGGGATAACGCTGCATCACCGTAAAACCGATTAACGCCGCACCAACAAACATGTGGTTATCCAGCCACGGCGAAATAACCTGCGACATAGGATGTCCCAAATCACCGGCCGCCAAAAAGCCCAGGTTGCCACCATTGCCGCCGCCCGCATTGGGCCCACCACCGGCTTCGACCAGCAATGTCGCCCTGGTCAGGCGGCTTTTCACTTTCTCCATAAACTGGCCATGCGAGGTCCATTCCGGGTTCCATAAACCGCTGGCAGGGTGCACCGCTGCGGTAATTTCCAGCTCTTCCAGCGCCGCCCAAAGGGGGTCGTAATAGGGATGCGTAAAGTAGCGATCCTCGATAAACATCGGGCGAATAAACGCGCCCTTAAAGCAGGGTATCTGCTTAATGCGTTGCAGCTCTTCGCGGGCAAAATCGAGGTTTTGCAAGGGGATCATGGCGACAGCAAACAAGCGCTCCGGTGCCGCCGCACAAAAATCCGTCATCCAGTCGTTGTAGGCACGAGCCAGCGCGTAGGCCACATCCGGGTCTTCGATCAAATGAAAACCTTCGGCAAACCAGGTGGGGTACAACACCGTTTGATCGATGCCCATGGCATCCATATCTTTCAGTCGAGCCTGCGCATCCGACGCGCCCTGGGTTTTGTCGTGGCGCACATCGGGATCGAGATTACCCACATCATCCCAGGTCATGCCCGGTTGCCAGATGGCATGGCGGGGTATGTTGGTGTTCATGGTGTCACGAAAGATTTTGCCATTCACTTTAAGGTAGGAGTTGGTCTTGCCCTCTTCACGCCACAGGGCAAATTTACCAAGAGTACGGTACTCCGGGTCGAGATACTTTTCCCAGATATCCCGGGTCTCAACGATATGTGAATCGCTGTCGAGTACTGAAAATGACTTTTTATTTCCCTGCGAAGTTTGGCCATTGCTTGAGGACATTATTCTGCACCTCCGGCAACCAGTTTCGCCGCTCTTTGGGGAGCCGACGAAGCCCGTGATTTC
>JBFIEE010000085.1:0-7947 GCA_041603535.1 Porticoccaceae bacterium | reverse complement strand
GTTAACCCGACTAAAGCTGTAATCAGCAGGGAGTGGACGAAGGTATCCAGCTCCGGGTCACCATAAATAAACGCAAAGATGGCAGGCGCAAGCATAAACGCGGCCATTATTAAGACAAGTATTCCGCAGATATAGAGAACTGGATTGAAAAATCGCATTGACCGATTTGACCGATTTGACCGATTGCGTTGAATTACGCCAGGGGCAGAATCTTCTGCATTTTCCCATGAGTGGCTATAGAGACGCTATTAGTTAAATTGCCCGGTGGATAAATATTGTGTCACCGCAAGTGATGTTACTCCGGAAATATGGCCGGGAAATATAGCCGGGGAATATCGAGACGAGGAATATCGAGACGGGAACAACCCGGTGCCAGTTGGTCTGGCTTGCGTGCGGTTCGCGAGCGCAGCGATTGCGTGCAAGGCATCGAGTCCTGAGATGGTGTCGCCGCAGGATGATGTGGAATATGAATGTTTCACAAGGTATTCTTGACACGCGCACAAGCACAACTGTAGGCTCGGGTTAACCGCCCCATGGGCGGTCACCGGGGCTGTCACGCTGGCCAATCACTGAATTACTGAGGATAGCATCATGAGTTTGTATTTTTCTCTGAAACGTTTCATCACCCTGTTTGCCGCGTTGAGCTTGCTCCTGGTGCAACTTGGGGGAACGCTAGCCCAGGCCTCGATGGTTGGGACAGATTCACTGTTGCAGACGCAGCAGGGACAGGTGCAACGTGCAGAGCTGACGGCACTGCTAGATCGTGAGGACGTCAGAAATGAACTGGTTCGGATGGGCGTGAACCACGATGCGGCTAAAGAACGCATCGCCCATCTAACTGACTCGGAGGTTTCTGCATTGAGCCAGCGCCTCACTGAGCTGCCTGCCGGGAGTAGTGGCGTCGTCGGTGTTTTAGTGGTGATATTTATTGTGTTTGTAGTAACCGATGCGCTTGGTGCAACTGACATTTTCCCCTTTGTGCACTCTATAAATAAGTAACGCATACGTCTTTGCTTAAAGGTTTTCCCTTCTTACAAAACACCCACCAACTGGTGGGTGTTTTGCTTTGCGCCCTGTTACTGACCGCCTGTGCTGCGACGCCTCAAACCGCGGGTTTGATAGAGCAACCGCCGATCGGTGTTCCGGCTAGAGTCGAGCTCGTCGATACCCCCTTCTTTCCACAACAACGTTACCAGTGTGGCCCCGCCGCACTGGCTACGGTGCTGGTCGGTCATGGTATTGATACCGATCCGGAGTTGCTTAAATCCAGGGTTTTTCTGCCTGGTCGCAGGGGTAGCCTGCAGGTAGAAATGCTGGCTACAGCTCGATCCTACGAAATGCTGCCGGTGAAACTCGCGCCGCAGATGGAAGCCGTCATCCTCGAGCTGGCGGCCGGTAATCCAGTGCTTGTGTTGCAAAACCTGGCATTCACCTGGGCTCCACGATGGCATTACGCTGTGGTGGTTGGTTACGATCTGGAAGAGCGGGTATTGGTTTTGCGTTCTGGCACGACCAGGCGTTGGGTGACGCCTTTTTCTGTTTTTGAGAGAACCTGGCAGCGCGGAAATTCCTGGGCGATTGTGGTGGTATCGCCTGATCGTGTGCCTGCCACGGCAAGCCTGCAAGCTTATCTGCAGGCGGTGCACGCCCTGGAAACAACCGGGCATGTCGGGGCAGCACGTCGTGGCTATCAGGCGGCCAGTTTACGCTGGCCCGGCAACCCGGTAGTGATGATGGCTTCTGGCAATGCGGCCTACGCTGAGGCCGACTACGTGGCCGCCGAACGAGCGTTTCGGGCGGCACTTCGCCGGTATCCACAAGAGGCGGCGGCGTGGAATAATCTCGGCTACGCTTTGTCCGCGCAAGGCTGCCTGAATGCCGCTATCTCGGCAACCCGGTGCGCGCAAACACTGGCACCTGACAAGCCTCAATATACAGATAGCTTGCGGGAGTTTAGGCAAACATTGCCGGGAGTGGCCGTGTGTGAACCGTTGCCTCGGTGCCCATTACCGTAGCGCGATGATGGTACGCACTGGCACCCGTCGTCTGGCAGGTCAATAACCCCATATCCTCCAAAGTGGCTGGCACCTATCTATGGGACACAGGCTATGGGACACAGGCACTTTATCTTGCTGCGGCCACCGGCTGGATCATGGGTGCTTACAAAATGCTAATTGGCGACCACTTCCTCAGCCATACCATCGTAACGATGTTGCTAGCCTGGCTGATTATTAATGTTGTTATTGTCGAGACGCGTCTGGGGTATGGCCGAGTAGGTGAAGCTGAAGATGGTCAACTACTCGGCGGGCAATGAAAATCCCTGGGGTGCACGACAGTCTAACCAGGCTTTATCGGTGCTGTTAGCGGTGGTCAGGGCCAGCGGCAGGTATTCTTTACAGAACATCTTGAGCTACCGTGTCGCCACGTGGTCTACTTGGCGACTATGAGTACAACAAGTACAGTGCAAACCATGTCCATTGCCGCTATCGGAGCGACCCTGCGAGGCGCCTCGCAAGCATTGTTTTGCGTGGTTCTGGTGGCACTTTCATTGGTGACGATTAAGCCGCTCATGGCGGAGATGAGCCGTTCCGCGCCAGGTCACGCGATGATGGACATGAGCCAGACTGCATGCGTGGGGGCAGCTTGCGCTTCGTCCGAGCACACGATGGCTGCACCCGGTGCCTGTGAACAGGACTGTACCTGTTGTCCCGGCATCTGCTCCGCCTATCTCCCGGCCGTGGGTTTAGCTACGGTCTTTTCCCCACTGCCAGGCGCTACGCTTACCATGCAGTCTGGCCGCCGCGTGGTGACCACTTCTTCTCTGTTTCGTCCCCCCAATTTCTGCTAACACAGGACAGGTGCGCCTGAAAAACGTCCTCAGGCGCTAGCGGGAGTTACATACCAGTAAATCTATTTCAGTTTGACTCCCGCGGGTGCTCGTCTATGTCGAGCGCTCACTCAAGATGTTGGTCATTGTCGGAGTTACACATGAAGCAGTTTTTCCCTGGGTTGGTTGCGTTAAATATACCGGTGACATACCGCGGTTGCGTCTTCGAAGGCCTTCTTCGCGTTCTCGCGATAAAGCACTTGCTGTCCGAAAAATCCGCCACGGCAATCGCACTAGCTGTGCGGGGCTTCCCGGTGGGTAATTTTGTGATGGCGATGAGGGAGGGGCCGGAACTCTATGCGGCGGGATGGCGAAAACGGGATGGTGTGTCAGACATGTACGCCGAGCCCAATGCACACGGCGCTCAGTCTCGTCACTTCAGTACAGTAAGGAGAAGAAAGAATGCGCATTCATAAAGTTACCAATTTGTCCCGCCGCCGTTTCGTGACGGGGCTTGCCGGTGCCGGACTTGTATTGTCCGGTGCGAAAATATCTAGATCCTTCGCGTCAAGTGCCGTGGTTGCCAGTCAGCCTCGCGCTTTGGCAGGCAACCGCTTCGACCTGAACATTGGTTATCAGGCGGTGAATTTTACGGGTGCGCAGAGCGTGGCGACGGCCATTAACGGGGGCGTGCCCGGGCCGGTATTGCACTGGCGTGAAGGCGAGCGCGTCACCCTGAAGGTGACCAATCAACTGGCAGAAGATACGTCGATTCACTGGCACGGCATGATTCTACCGGCGGATATGGACGGTGTGCCAGGTATCAGCTTTCCCGGTATTAAGCCGGGCGCGTCCTATACCTACACCTTCGATGTTAAACAAAATGGTACCTACTGGTATCACAGCCACTCCGGAATGCAGGAGCAGACCGGGCATTACGGCGCCATCGTGATCCATGCCCGCGCCCCGGAACCGTTCGCCTGTGATCGGGATTACGTGGTCATGCTGTCAGACTGGACCGACGAAGATCCAGAAGATGTCCATGCCAAACTGAAAAAGCTCAGTCATTACTACAACATCCGCCAACGCACAGCGGTTGATCTGTGGCGGGATATTCGTGACAAGGGTGTGGCCAATACCTGGAG
This sequence comes from Porticoccaceae bacterium, assembly GCA_041603535.1. Taxonomy (GTDB): domain Bacteria; phylum Pseudomonadota; class Gammaproteobacteria; order Pseudomonadales; family Porticoccaceae; genus HB2-32-21. The sequence continues at coordinate 3,975 of JBFIEE010000085.1, read as the reverse complement.
TGAGCGCGCCATGTGGAATCGCATGCGCATGAACGATCGGGACATTTCCGATGTCACCGGCTATACCTACACTTTTTTAATGAATGGCGAGACGCCGGCCGCGGGCTGGACAGGTTTGTTTCGGCCGGGCGAGCGGATACGCTTACGTTTTATTAATGCCGCCGCAATGACCCTGTTCGACGTGCGCATCCCCGGCTTAAAAATGACCGTGGTGGCGGCCGACGGTCAGTATGTGCAACCGGTCAGCGTGGATGATTTTCGTATCGGCGTGGCGGAAACCTACGATGTCATTGTCGAGCCAGACGGAGACACCGCTTACAGTGTCTTTGCTCAGGCCATTGATCGCAGCGGTTATGCCCGGGGTACGTTAACGCCAGATGCTGGCCTCAAAGCAGACGTTCCGCCGATGGATCCGGCGCCCATTTTGACTCATGGCGATATGGGAATGGGCCATGGAGCGCATGGTGCGGTCAATAACGGCGCGCTCAATAACGGCGCCCTCAATAACGGAGCTATGGATCATCAGAGCGCAGCTCGGGGTACGGCAGGCGGAGGCGAGCATAGTCAGCACAACGGGCAACAAAAACCCGCTGCTACCACCACTGCCGGCAGTGGTATGGATCACAGCATGCACGGCGGTATGAAGGGAGATATGAACCCGGGCATGAATCACGGCAGTCAGACAACCGCGACCGACCAAATGCCTGGGATGGACATGTTCTCAGGCTCGGGTAGCGCCGGCTATGGCAGCGCTGCGGCCATCGTGCATGTACCCGAAGAGTTTGGGCCCCATGTCGATATGCGCTCGGTAATGCCCCTGTATCGGCTCGACGATCCTGGCATTGGCCTGCGCGATCACCAAAGCCAATACGGCAGACGGGTGCTGACCTATGCCGACTTGCGTCATCTGCGCAACACGCCCGATCCGCGAGAGCCGACCCGAGAAATACAGCTTCACCTGACGGGCAATATGGGGCGCTATATGTGGTCATTCAGCGGTGTTAACTACGCAGACGCCGAACCACTCTACCTTACATATGGCGAACGGGTGCGAATTACGCTGGTGAATGACACCATGATGAACCACCCCATTCACTTGCACGGCATGTGGAGTGATCTGGAAATCGGCGACGGTAAACACATCCCCCGCAAACACACCGTCGTGGTGCAGCCCGGTGCAAAAATAAGTTATCTGGTGACGGCCGATGCGCGGGGAGGGTGGGCTTACCACTGTCACTTGCTCTATCACATGATGGGCATGTTCCGCGAAGTGCAGGTTGTCTAGATTAAGGCCGGGACTAAAGCCGAGGTATGGCACGAAGCCGTGGTTAAAGCAGTGGTTGAACCAGCGCTTGAATCTGGAATTTAGGGGAATGAGATGAAAATAGTTCGTGATATGACGCCGTTACATGTAATTACCTTCCGGGCGAGAATTGCAGCGCTAGCCGCAACGTTGCTCGCCGCGTTGATCACCGCGCCGCAACTGTTAGCCAGCGGTGATGATGATCCCTTGCTGACCATGGTGATGGTCGATCGGTTGGAGTGGCGGAGCGCAGATTCTACCTGGGATGGCGATGACCCACTGGTATGGGAAGTCGATGCCTGGCTCGGGCATGATCTCAATAAGTTGTGGTTAAAAACCGAGGGTGAATGGGTGTGGGGCGACAGCGAAGAAGTAGAGCTGCAATTGCTTTATAGCCGGGCGGCGACGCCGTTCTGGAATGCTCAGATTGGCTGGCGTAGCGACTGGAAACCAGAGCCCGAGCGGCATTGGTTGACTATCGGTTTGCGGGGTCTCGCGCCCGGATTTATTGATACCAACGTGGCGTTATTTATCGGCAACGAAGGTCGAACGGCGCTGCGGTTAGAAGCGGAGTACGCGTTACTGCTGACTCAAAAACTGGTGCTATCACCTGAAATAGCAATCAATTTTTATGGCGAAAACGATGCTGCTAGCGGCGCGGGTGCAGGCCTGGCCGATATCGAAGCCGGTGTGCGGTTATATTATTTTCTGCGCAGGGAGTTTGCGCCCTATGTTGGTTTCAACTGGCAGCGACGTTACGGGAACACCGCTGATTATGCCCGTGTTGCTGGGCAAAATACTGATAACAGCGAGCTTGTGGTGGGGCTGCGCATGTGGTTTTGACGCCGCTGTTAAATAATGGTGAAACTGGCTCAATGTCGGATATCGAGCGTACGGGTTGCTGCTTGCGCGGAGGTGTGATGCACGTAGAAGTGGATCAAAACTCAGTGACCACCGACAGCAAAATCACATGCACTGTGTAATCGGGGCTGTCCTCGCCCAGGGTAATAACGTTGGCGAGGGTATTGGGGGCGACACCGTCCACTGCCCAGTCTCGTGAATGATATTTTTCAACGCGATAACGGGCTTTGATTGTGGTGCCAGGGCGCAGCAGGTAGTCGCCGTACATCTCCAGGGATTGCAGGCGCACCAGCGTGTCTGGCAGGGGCGCAGCGGACAGCGCCGCACCGGTGGTGACGTCGACTTCGCCGCGAGCGTTCGCATACACGTAGTCGGCACCGATAGACAGTGTGTTGCTGAGCTCCCGCTTAAAGCCCAGGCCGACAGTATCGGTTTCATCGCGCAGGGTGGCGAACCAGTCCCGCGCCGGATCAGCCGAATCTGTAGCTTTGGCTGAGCCACGAAAAGCCCGCCCGTCCTGATCGGAATCCATATTGTCGTGGCTATAAAATCCGTAGAGCAGATTATCGCCGCCTGGGTGGTATGAAATATCCAACGTGTAGCCGGTCATTTTGCTGTCAGTCAGGCCCATCTCCGAGCGGTCGTAATCATCTTGCAGGTAGTTAACCCCGAGGCTGGTCGTCCACGCCTCGCCCATCAGGTAGTTGGCCGACAGTGCAGCTCTGGTGCGTATTCTATCGGCCATATAATACTTGCGCAGGTCGGGATGATTCTCCCAGCCGAGGGTGGCTGGGTTGCCGGTATAGTCGGGGCGATAACTCGACAGGAACGGCTCCTCCCCGCGATAGCTGGATCCGTGACGCCTGGTGCGGGCCAGGTCCAGCCCGGCTGTGAAGCGCTCGCCCAGGGTGCTTTTGATACCGAACTTGACGGTATCCTCTATGGCCTGCTCGCGTTCAGAATAATCCCGGTCGATGTCCCGTCGTTCCACGCCTGCGCTTAGATCGGTTCGGCCCGCGACGCGGTAGCTGGCATCCGCACTGTATTTTTGCTCCCGATAACTATAGGGCTCATTGCGACGGTAACGGCTCAGGGTACTGCTGGCGCTGCCCGCGTCGGTTTGGGTGATGGAATCACCCGCAATAAAAAAGTATTCATTGTGCGGGGTTTTGTTATCCCGGTTATCGTAGCGCCAGGCTGCGCGCCAGTTGAATCGGGGTGTCGGGCGTGAGCTGAAGCGCAGGTTGAACAGCGTGGTGTCGATACGTCCATCCAGCGAGTCACGAGGCAAGGCTTCGGTGATACTGGCGGCAAGTGCCGGATTGACTGTATACGGCAAGAACGTTTCATTTTGGGTCATGCGACCGACAGCAATGTCAGCGTTGAGATGCGAGTAGTCGCCCAGCTGGTATCCGCCCAACAGGCTGATTTGATGAAACTGGTTATCCGGTGGCAGGGCCGCGCGACCCTCGCCGTCGGGGTAACCGACACTTGCTTCCGTAGCGTCGACAGCCGCCGAGTTGCTGCCCCAGCCGCTAATGGCAGCGTAGGGGTTTTGCCAGGTCAATGAGCGCTCGCCCTGGCCAAAGGCAGACAGGTAGTAGGCGATTTCAAAACTTTTGCCGCCCTCGGCATAGCTCAGTGCGGCATCAAACTGTTGCATGCGGTAGTCGATGGGTTGTGGCAACAGCACGGCTCGAGGGTTGCCGCCACTGTTACCGATCACCGCGCCGAGCGAACTGATGCCGTCCTTGGTTTCGTTTTGATAGCTGGTACGCAGTTGCCAGTGCTGGGGTAGCACTTTGTCATAG
>JBFIEE010000084.1:0-8634 GCA_041603535.1 Porticoccaceae bacterium | reverse complement strand
GAACTTCCACCATTTGCGGCGATGTTCTTCGCACATTTCCTGGCCTTTTCCGGAACCTCGCTCCAGTTCTTTCCGCGGCTGATCCGCCTTCATATCCCGTTGTTTAGCCAGGCCAGAAGTAACATCATCAACCTGGCGATAATTATTGCCATCGTTACAGTGCTCACGCTGTATCGATTCCTTATCGTGGCAATCCGGCACTGATTTTCTATCCCGTCTAAGGGTCTTGCCCTGATGGCCCGGCTTTTCATGGGAACTGCCAGGGCGCGCATTCCTCTCGTCACGTTGACAGTCACTGTACCCGCGCTCAGGTTTAATCGAAACCATCGGGCTGAATGCAATGCAAACCGCTCAAGCCATAGCGCCGTGCAATAGTTTTCTAACCATTAAGAAAATCCTCAAAAACCAACCATGTGCGTAATTCACATCTCAACTTTGCAACACCCCTACCAACAACGTCTCCTAGCTTGATGCCTGATGAATATGAACGTCCCGCTGAGGGTAAGGTATGGAAATGCCTTCCTGGTCAAATCGCTTTTTTATTGCTTCGGTTAAATCACAGTAAACCCCCCAATAATCAGGCGTATGAACCCAGGGTCGTACGTTGAAATTAACACTGCTGTCGGCAAGTGCAATCACCGCCACTACCGGAGCAGGCTCCGCAAGAATTCGCCCCTCTTCGGCAATGACATCACGGATCACCTGCCTGGCTCGGTCAATATCATCGCCATAACCGACACCTATAACGAGATCCACGCGGCGCGTTGCATTAGCTGAATAATTTGTGATCACATCACCCAACACCTTCGAATTAGGCACGATAACTTTTTTGTTATCGCCGGTCTTGAGCTCAGTTGTGAAAATCAGAATACTCACCACGCTGCCCGCAGTACCCGCGACTTCAACAAAATCGCCAATGCGAAAAGGCTTAAAAAGAATGATTAGAACGCCCGCCGCAAAGTTCGACAGACTACCCTGCATGGCCAGCCCAATAGCGAGACCAGCGGCACCGATGATAGCGACAAAAGATGCCGTTTGAATCCCCAGCTGCCCCAAAGCAGCAATCGCCACAAATACCAGGAGTGCAAAGTAAACTAAATTTGACGAAAATTTAACTAGTGCTTCGTCTACTTTCCGCAGCGTCATCAGTTTCATTGCTGCGTTGCTAATTTTTCTGGCGACCCATCGGCCAACAATAAAAATAAACAACGCGCCGATGACTTTTACACCGTACAACATTAACCACGACGTTATAGTTTCCAGATCACCACCAAATTCAGCCATATTTATCTCCTCGTTTCGCGATTTTCGACACGTATAAGATCGCACAGGGCCTATTTTACCGTAGTTAGAATCTACATACCTCTATGAGCACAGGGTACGCGCGGAGCTCAATAACTTAACATTTCTTAACATTTGATCTACGCGCGCCTGTAGACTTCAAGTTGGGATAACGCTAGATTGCCCCACAAGCATCGACCATGTGTTTCAAAAAATTAAAATACCAACTCGCTGGAGGCGTACATGTTTAAGGAATTTAAAGAATTTGCAATGAAAGGTAATGTACTCGATATGGCGATTGGAATTATTATCGGCGGCGCATTTGGCACTATCGTCAAAAGCCTCGTCTCCGACGTCATCATGCCACCGATCGGGTTACTGCTGGGCGGCGTTGATTTCTCTAATTTGTTCCTGCTTCTCAAAGCGGATGACGGCGCCACTTTTGCGGCATTGGCGGACGCGCAGGCCGCGGGCGCAGTAACCATCAACTACGGCTTGTTTCTCAACAATGTCATCAGCTTTCTAATCGTCGCTTTCGCGGTCTTTATGCTCGTGAAAGGCGTGAATTCCGCAAAAAGAGAAGAACCGGCAACCGCCGCGGAGCCAACCACCAAAGAGTGCAGTAAGTGCTGCTCCGAGATTCCTCTCAAAGCTGTTCGATGCCCTCACTGCACGTCGGAAGTTACAGCCTGAATTTATTTTTGTGAGCTGTTTTTGAGCCCGTTCTGGAGCGCGCAGTTGCGACAGTTATAGCGCAACCTTATAGATAGGCAGTAGATCGAGACACGCGGGTTCACTGACACCCGCATGTCTCGTTAAAAATTAAACGACTTCGAACAGACCCGCCGCGCCCATGCCGCCACCAACACACATGGTAATAACCACATACTTTTCACCACGGCGCTTGCCTTCCCGCAAAGCATGGCCAACCATTCTCGCGCCACTCATACCGTAGGGATGGCCAATGGCAATAGCGCCACCGTTGATATTAAGTTTTTCATTGGGAATGCCCAACTGATCCCGACAATAAATTACCTGTACAGCAAACGCTTCGTTCAACTCCCATACACCGATGTCATCAATGGAAAGGTTGTGCTGCTTCAGTAGCTTGGGAATCGCAAACACCGGGCCGATACCCATTTCGTCAGGCTCGCAACCGGCGACCGCAATGCCTCGGTAAATACCCAGCGGCTCAAGGTTGCGCTGTTCAGCCATTTTCGAATCCATCAACACACAGGCCGCGGAGCCGTCAGAAAGCTGACTGGCGTTGCCCGCAGTGATACAGCCACCCTCAAAAACCGGCTTTAGTGACACCAGACCTTCAAGGGTAGTGCTCGGTCGATTACCTTCATCCAGCTTGAGGGTTTTTTCTTCCAGAGCTTCTTTGCCGCTGGCTTTATCGACGTGTTTCATCATCGCCGTGACTTCAACAATTTCGTCATCAAACAGCCCGGCCTCCTGAGCGGCGGCAGTGCGCTGCTGCGACTGGAGCCCGTATTCGTCCTGCAAATCGCGGCTGATGTTGTAGCGCCTGGCGACAATCTCAGCAGTTTCGAGCATGGAGATGTAAATGTCCTTGTGCATCCTGATCAGATTTGGATCCTGAGCACGGTAACCGTTCTGATGTTTGTTCTGCACCAGGCTGATATGCTCAACGCCTGCACCAACGGCAATGTTCATACCATCGTGAACAATCTGCTTGGCGGCAGTAGCGATGGACATCAAACCCGACGAACACTGCCGGTCCATGGTCATACCACTGACGCTGACCGGACAACCAGCAGACAACGCGGCCAGACGACCGATGTTGTAACCCCCGGTGCCCTGGCTCAGGGCGCAGCCCATGACCACATCATCTATTTCTGCCGGATCAACACCGGCGCGCTCCATTGCCGCCTTGATGGATATACCCGCCATGGTTGGCGCCTCGGTGTCGTTCCACAGCCCACGATAGGCTTTACCGATAGGGGTTCTTGCTGATGACACTACCACTGCTTCTCTCATAATCACTGTCCTCTAGTCTCGTGAATTTAGTCGCGTGAATTTAGTCGCGTGAATTTTCCGCCCAATTTCTTTTGCGGTTTCACCGGTCAAACTGGCGCCGTTAATTGTTACCCGAAGCGCCTCAGGCCTTGCTGTCCAGATCGGCCAGCGCGGCTTTGATGAATTTGCCAGTTTGTTGCAGGGCCTGGGTAATCCTTTCCTCATCGGTATCATCATCCAGTTCTGCCCAGTGCTCTAGGACCTTTTCCGGGGTTTGATCGGCCGGGCTTAGATAAATACCTTTAGTTTCATAAAGATGGGAACTCGCATAACCGCCAGCACCGGCACATAAGACGAATTTATTTGGCGCATCCTCGCTACACAGTGCCAGCACGCCGGCGCTGACCGGCTCCGGCACCAGCGCCGCTGCGGCGCGTGGATCCGGAATAATGTCTTCGGTCATCCGCGTCAATGCCGCGGGCGCCAGTGAATTGACCCGGACGTTGTACTTTTCACCTTCCTGGGCCAGCGAGTTCATCAAACCCACGACCGCCAGTTTGGCCGCACCGTAATTAGACTGGCCGAAGTTACCGTACAGGCCGCTCGATGATGAGGTCATGACAATGCGGCCATAATTCTGCTCTTTCATAATTTCCCATACAGCTTTAGAGCAGTATGCCGCGCCCATCAGATGCACATCGACCACCAGCCTGAAGTCTTCCATGCTCATTTTAGAAAAGGACTTGTCGCGCAGAATACCGGCATTGTTCACCAAAATATCGACTCTGCCCCAGGCATCCATCGCCTGCTTGACCATCGCCTGCACCTGATCGAAATCCGCTACATTGGCACCATTGGCGATGGCTTCGCCACCGGCCGCTTTGATGGTCGCAACCACCTCCTGAGCCGCTTCGCTTGAACTACCGGTACCATCGCGGGCACCACCGAGATCATTGACCACCACTTTTGCGCCGCGGGCGGCAAACGCCAGCGCATGGGATCGACCCAGGCCATTGCCGGCCCCGGTTACGATTGCCACTTTGCCATCAAATCGTATTGTCATGTGTTTTCTCCATTCGGTTCCAGTGCGCGGCGAATCAGCCCGTAAAAATCATGGTGAGGGTTTCAGCAATCAGGGCGGGCTTTGCCGCACCTTCAATTTCGACGGTCACTTCGAGTTTAAATAAATACTGTCCCGGGCTTTTTTCCGTGGCTTCCGCCAGTTTCGCTTTTGCCCGTACTTTCGCCCCGGACGGCACCGGCTGCAAAAAGCGCACCTTGTCCAGACCGTAATTCACACCCATTTTGCGATTCGGAATATCGACGCCAACGCCACCGGATTGCATGAAATAGGCCAGCAGCGACAACGTCAGGTAGCCATGGGCGATCGTACCGCCGAAGGGTGACTCCTTGGCGCGCACCGGGTCTACGTGAATGAACTGGTGATCCTTGGTGACGTCGGCAAAATCGTTGATACGCTGCTGGTCAATCTCAAACCAGTCGGATGTTCCGCAATCCTTGCCTACATTTGATTGTAAATCGCTGGTATCAATTTTTAACGCCATGTTTCTCTCCTCGAATTAACTTTGGTCTGGATTACTTTAGTTTTTGTCTGCTCTGCATTGTAGTCTGCCCTGGCCCGTTAGCTTTAATAGCCATTCAGCGCGGCAAAACGACGGGTATGATAACGCTGGTCGCCCAGCAATTGCTCGGCGATACGCGCCCGCTTCATAAAAAAGCCGATATCCAGTTCATCGGTCATGCCAATGCCACCGTGCAGTTGCACGCCTTCGTTAGTCGCCAGCGTCGCCACTTCGCTGACTTTGGCTTTAGCCAGGCTCACCAGCAGCGGGGTCTCCTCAGCGCCTTCGTCCAGTGCCTGCAAAGCCTTTATGACGACTGATTTGGCCAGCTCTATTTCGCTAAACAGATGCGCAGCGCGGTGTTGCAGAGCCTGATATGAACCGATCAACACGCCGTACTGCTTGCGCTCCTTCATGTAGGCCACAGTGCGCTCAAGTACTTCCTGTGACAAACCCAGCAACTCGGCAGATAAATGCACATTGCCGATATCGAGCACCTGTTGCAGAGCCGCAAAACCTGCACCGACTTCGCCGAGCACAGCGTCCCCGGTGACATTGACGTTGTTAAAGCGGACAAACGCTGAATTCAGACTATCGGCCATAAACACCCGTTCCACCTCGACCCCAGCGGTGTCGGCATCAATGGCGAACAGAGTGATGCCCTCGGGTGAACCTTCCGCCCCCCCGGTTCGCACCGACACAATAAACTTGTCGGCAACATGACCGTCGATGACAAACTGTTTTTCACCGTTCAGGCAGAAGCCCTCGGGGGTTTTTTGCGCGCTCACGCCGGTAAACGAAGGGTTATGCCGGGCACCAGCATCAACGGCCAGGGCGACAACCAGGTCACCAGCGGCAATGGCTGGCAACAGCGCTTTTTTCTGTTCGTCATTGCCCGCCAACGAAATAGCTGACACACTCAGTATCGCTGTGGAAAACAGCGGCGAAGCCGTCAGGGTACGGCCGTTTTCCTCCACCACCTGCCCCATACCGACGTGGCCAAACTGCAGGCCACCGTAGGCTTCATCAACCAGAATACCGGCCCAGCCCAGCTCCGCCATACTGGCCCACAGTGCGCGAGAAAAACCCACTTCATCCCGCTGATCTCGCAGCGCCCGCAGGGCAGCGACCGGGGCATGCTCCTGGAGAAAACCTCTCGCAGATTCCTTGAGCATTTGTTGCTCTTCATTCAATACCAATGCCATATCACTTACCCCTTACCTGGCGCCCAGACCCAGAATGCGCTTACTGATAATGTTGAGCTGAATCTCCGACGTGCCGCCCTCAATGGAGTTACCCTTGGTACGCAACCATTGACTGGCCACTAGCCCGTCACGAAATGCTTCTCCCTCCCAGACCAATGCGCGAGTACCCAGGACACCTAAGGTTAACTCGTGACGGCGCTTATTCAGCTCGGTGCCCGCATATTTCAGCATGGATGACGCAGCACCAACCCCGTGCCCCGCCCTGGATTCATCACCGATGCGTTCAGCGGTAAGCTGAAACGCCAGATCATCCATCTGCCATCGGGCCAGATCCGTGCGCAGAGCGCTGTCGGCGAGCTGACCGTTTTCTAGCCCCACCTGTTCAATCGCGTACTCGTGAAGCTGCTTTTCCCTGGCGCCACGCTGACCCATATTGCCAATCATTTCGCGCTCGTGGGTGAGTAGGTAGGAAGCTATTTCCCAGCCCTTGTTGATTTCGCCAACCAGCTGGTTTTTTTCGACCCGCGCATTGTCCAGAAAAGTCTCGCAGAAGGGCGACTTGCCGGAGATCAGTCGAATAGGTTTCACCGTGACGCCCGGTTGATTCATGTCGAATAACACCAGGCTGATCCCCGCGTGCTTGGCGGCATTTGGGTCGGTGCGCACCAGGCAGAACATCCAGTCCGCCATGTTGGCGTAACTGGTCCAGACCTTCTGGCCATTGACCAGAAAATGATCACCCTGGTCTTCTGCGCGGGTTTGCAGACCCGCCAGGTCAGAACCAAAGTTGGGTTCACTGTAACCCTGGCACCACCAGATTTTGCCGCGCACGATATTTGGTATATGTTGCTGCTTTTGCGCCTCGGATCCATATTTCAGCAAGGCTGGGCCAATCATTGACAGGCCCATACTAAACAGCGGGGCACGCGCGCCGATGCGGCTCATCTCCTGGCGGAGAATTTTAGTTTGTTCGCGATCCAGCCCACCACCACCGTACTCAGCCGGCCAGTCCGGCGCCGTCCAGCCGCGCTCAGCCATCACCTCAAGCCAGGTTTTCTGCTCCTCATTAACAAACCGCCACTTGGTGCCACCCCAGCAGGTATCCTCAAATTCTTCCGCAGGCAAACGTTGGGATGGCGGGCAGTTGGCTTCAAGCCAGGTACGAGTTTCTTGTCTAAATGTTTCTAGATCTGCCATTGACGAACCTCTTGATTAATTGACGAACCCCGCAATTTTTAGTTTTGCCACTTATTGGGGAGGAGACAGAGGCAGCACAACAAGACTGACTTACAACTACTTGTCCAACACTGCCGGGCAGGCCAGATGGCCGAGCGAACCCAGCGTGCTTCCCGAGTGGGGGGTTTAGCCGATTAACTATAGTTGAACCACCCACAGGGGTAAACAGCGTTTGTTCGACCCGCGGGTATCTCGCAATGGGTGCTTTGTAGTGTGGCCCTTTATTATTCGGCGACCTCCACACGATCCACCTTTTGGAATCCGCGGGGCAGTTTATTGCCACGGCGACCGCGTTCGCCGCAATAATGCGCCAGATCCGCCCGACGCAACGCGTGGTGCCGCTTGCCAGCGTGTATGACCAATTGCTGACTCTCTGCCACTACAGTGATCGCTACTACCCATTCCTCCCTCGCCTGAACCCTCGAAGCGGGAATATTAATAATTTTATTGCCCTTGCCGCGAGTCAGTTCGGGCAGCTCACCAACTGGAAAAGCCAGCATGCGGCCCTCGTTACTGATTGCCACCACCAAGCTGTTAGTCAGCGCCTCAATCGCCACCGGAGGTAGCACGCGGGCTCCTTTGGAAATATTGATAGCGGCTTTGCCGGCGCGATTCTTAGTCACCAGATCCGCCAGCCTGGCCACGAAACCATAGCCCGCATCGGTTGCCAGCAATACTCGTTGCTCACCCTCGCCCAATAGCACGCCACAGAATGTCGCGCCTGACGCTGCATTCACTCGCCCGGTCACTGGTTCGCCCTGCCCCCGCGCCGAAGGCAAGCCATGGGCAGCTAAAGCATAGGTTCGCCCGGTCGAATCCAGTAACACAGCGAATTGGTTGCTGCGCCCATAGGCGGCACACAAAAAGCTGTCGCCAGCCTTGTAGCTTAAACTCTGCGGATCGACATCGTGACCTTTGGCGGCACGAATCCAGCCCTTGTCTGACAGCACCACAGTCACCGGTTCCGAAATGAGCAAGTCGGTTTCCCGGTAAGCCTGAGCTTCGTCCCGCTGCACGATCGGAGAACGGCGGTCATCACCGAATTTTTCCGCGATGCTTTGCAGTTCGTTGCGCACCAGGGTTTTTAAACGCCGTGCCGAACCGAGGATCTTCTCCAGCTCGTCGCGCTCTGCACTCAGCTCATCCTGTTCAGCACGAATTCTCACCTCTTCCAGTTTCGCTAGTTGACGTAAGCGCAAATTCAAAATGGCTTCGGCCTGTAGATCTGCAAGCGCAAATCGCTGCATCAATTCAGCTTTTGGCTCGTCTTCATAGCGGATAATAGCGATCACTTCGTCGATATTAAGAAATGCCGCGAGCAGGCCGTCGAGGATATGCAGGCGACT
>JBFIEE010000083.1:0-8982 GCA_041603535.1 Porticoccaceae bacterium | reverse complement strand
TGGTAGAAAGTTAGCCTGCCTAAAATGCTTCGTTTGATAACCAGATAAACCGATAAGGCATCAGCTCTATTTCGGCGCTGTGATCTGCAAATTTATCCTCGCTAATGAGGTCATGCCAGGAATCGGTATTAATCAGATTCAGGTCAGACAGCGAGACACGTTGAGCCTGATCGGTAATGTTATACACGCAAAACACGTTTTGTTGCCGGTCCATGCTTTGGCGCCAGAAGGCGAAGATTTTATTTTGGTTATCCGAGCCGGGCAGGTGCAGGGTGAACTGCGTCGCGTTGGGGTGGAAGCAGGGTTGCGCCTTTCGGATTTTGATGAGTTTGCTCAAATCTTCAAAGGCACGTTGGTGTTCGCTGCCGTTGCTGAGTGCCTGTTCGAGTAGTTCCCTGTCCCAGTTATGGCGGTTTATAGCGCGATTGTGGCCGGTTCTTTTCAGTTTTTCGTCGTCGTTGTGGGTGGCGACGAGGCTGTGAAAATAAAACGCGGGAATACCTTCCAGTGCTAGCATAATAGCGTGAGCGCAGATAAAGCGCTGGTGGTTGTGCTGGTCAAGGCCTTTGGTGGTGCCACGTAAGGCATCGTACAAGCTGATATTGATTTCGTAAGGGCGCGCCCCGCCTGAGTCATGGTTGAGTGCTCGCCATGAGGTATGGCCGCCGAAATTTTGCAGGGTTTCGGCGAGTGTCATGATTTCTTCATCACTCAATAAACCTTCTGCCGGACGGAGGCCGAGGCCGTCGTGGGAGGCGATGAAATTCAAATAGGTGGTGCCATTGCGTGCCGGTGGCATGCTCATTATCCAGGTACGCAGGTAGTGGCAATCGCCAGTGAGAAGGGTGTTTACCAACAGGGGTGGTAGTGAAAAGTTATAAATGATGTGGGCTTCGTTGGCGTTGCCAAAGTAGGACAGGTTTTCTCGGTTGGGGATATTGGTTTCGGTGATAAGCAGGGCATCGGGTTTGGCGTGTTCAACCAGGGTGCGGAAAAAACGCACGATTTCGTGGGTTTGCGCCAGGTTAAGACAATCGGTGCCGATAATTTTCCACAAAAAAGCAATGGCGTCGAGACGGAAAATATTCACCCCCTTGCGCAAATAAAATGCCACGATTTTTACAAACTCCAGCAACACCTTTGGGTTGGCGAAGTTTAGATCGATCTGGTCGTGACTAAACGTGCACCATACGTGCTGTTCACCAGTGGTGGTATGCACCTGTTGTAAGAGCGGGCTAGTGCGCGGCCGAACCACTTCGCTCAGGTCTTCTTCGGGCTTGACGGTAACAAAATAATCCTTGCCGGGATTTTTATTTTGTATGAAATTTTCAAACCATTGGCTTTGGGCTGAACAGTGGTTAATCACCAGATCTGCCATGAGTTTGAAGTGGTTGGTGAGTTCAGCCACGTCGGCCCAGGAGCCGAGCTTGTGATCGACCTCCATATAGTTAACAACGGCAAACCCATCGTCAGAGCTATAGGGATAAAAGGGCAGGACATGAACAGTGGAAATGATATCTTTAAGGTGGGTGCAAAAAAAATCGGTCAGGGAATGGAAGGGTGTCACCCCTGGTTCGACGACGGTGTTAGCGTAGGTGATCACTGCGATGTCAGTCTGATCCCAGAAATTCTCAAATTGCGGGGGCTGATGACACACAGCATTGAATTCCATGATGCCAATAATCTCATCACTTAAGGCATCGTGGTCAGCCAGCGGATACAGATGGCCGAGATGAGTGAGAATGCGTGAACGCAGCTCGGTCAGGGTAGAGGGTTCGTTCATGCTCGCGCTACGTTGTGAGTTCTCGTTGATCGGCCTCGACTGCGTCGCGCAATTGCTCAAGCACGTCGGGTATAGCACTGATGACCCGGTTCCATGTCGGAATAAAGGGCGTTTCCATGGGCCGTTCAAGAAAGTGATTGCCGGCCTTGATAATGTTTTCGGCGAACAGCTCAACAGCGCTTTCCTCCTCGTGGATATCCAGCGTCAAGCCGTTTATAAGTGCATCATTGCGATAGGTTTCGACGAAATCCAGGGCGATTCTGAAATAGCTGGCCTTGATCGTGCGAAAAGTTTCCTGATTAAACACCACGCCGATGGTGGCCAGTTTGCGAAACAGGGCTTTGGCGATGTCGATAGACATCTTCGACAGGCCCTGCTGGTCATTGTCGAGGGAGATACTCTGGTGCTTATGATCGTAGGACTCGGCGATATCGACCTGGCAAATGCGGTTGGTGGCATAGTTGCGCTTCATCTCCGAGAGCACACCGATCTCCAGACCCCAGTCGCTGGGGATGCGGATATCATTGATTACATCTTTACGCATGGAAAACTCGCCCGCCAGTGGATAGCGAAAGCTGTCGATGTATTCGAGGTAGTCGGATGACCCGACGACTTTCTTCAAGGCCCGAACTAAGGGGGTGACCAACAGGCGGCTGACCCGACCGTTGATGCGGCCCTCGGAAATACGGGAATAATAGCCCTTGCAAAACGCGTAGTTAAAGCCGGGGCAGGCGACTGGGTAAATCAGTCTTGCCAATAACTCACGGTCATAGGTGAGGATGTCACAGTCGTGTAGCGCGACCGACTGGGCCCGGTTTGAGGACAGCACATAACCCAGGCAGTACCAGACATTGCGACCTTTACCCAGCTCACGCGGGGCCAGGCCCTGTTCCTGTAGTGATTTGTCCAGGGCCTGCAATCGTGGGCCGTCGTTCCAGAGGATTTTTACGCTCTGGGGTAGTCGCTCAAAAAACTTTAGCGCGAATCGGTATTCGTCTTCGTTAGCGCGATCCAGGCCAACAATAATTTCACCCAAATAGGGTACCTGGCACAGGTGATCGACGATATTGGGGAGGGCGACACCTTCTAATTCTGAAAATAGCGAAGGCAACACCAGCGACATGGGTCGCGATTTGGAAAACTTCACTAACTCAGTCTCGAGACTTTCCAGCGATCGATTCGATAAGTTATGGAGTGTAGTAATAACGCCGTTTTGGTAAAAGTCACTCATGTTTGTTTCCTGTTTCTCAGGTCGAGTCTGGCGATGAGTTTACGGGTGGGTTACCTGATGTGTATGTTGGTGATGTGAGCGCCATTGCTGTGCTCGCCGGATAAAATATAGCCAAATTCATTTAAAGCATTGCTGAGCGCCTCGGTCCAACCCGCTGGCCCAGCTAATCTGGTGAGCAATACGGGCTTACTGTGTTTGATCAGTGGTGGTTCGTGTACCGGTGAACGGACCACGATGGGGTAATCCGCCCGCTGTAGCATGGCAATATCATTTGGGCCATCGCCGAGGGCTATTGTGGTCGGCGTCCGATTGCTTTGTGGCCAGTGCGTGCTCAGCCAGGCCATGGCCTTACCTTTGTCGCTTTGGCCAATAACATGGGTAAAGCGCCCGCCGCGCAGCAAGGTTAGTGAATGCTCACTGAGTTTGGCCGCAAACTCTACGAGTCTGGCTGCTGAATCCTGCCAGATAATGGGTTCGGAAAACTGTCTGTCCATCGCCTGGCATGCCTGATCGCCGGTGAGTCCAGTCAATGCACTCAGTTCATTCGCTGACATCTCGCTAAACCCCCGAAAAGTAAATTCTTCGTGCAGTGGCCCCAGGGCCGCCAGAATGTTTGTTCTTTGTGCACCCAGCGTAAGCAGGTGAAACCCGGCTTTGATGCCGTCGTCGGCCAGGGTCGCCAATGGTTGATCTGGAGGGAAGGCGATACCGCCGCCATTTTCAACGATCATCGGGTGGTAGTTGTTGAGTGCTACGCGAAGCTCGCTTAGCTCGGCTAGCGTTTTACTGGTATTCAAGATCCACGGGATGTGTGCTCTGTTTAGCAGGTTAATTAGAGGGCGGGCGGGTTCGAAGGTGTAGGTGTAGTGGTCGAGCAGGGTGCCGTCAAGATCGGTAAAAATCAGTAGTGATGGTACATGTTTCGGTGACGGTTTGCGCTGGGATGGGTCGTTGCGCGGTCGTTTGTTCATGAGGCTTTGTAACACATATCTGTGACCTGATGTCGGCTATCAAGACTCAGCACCACGTCGGCTCTATGTGGCATCTCCTTCAAATTGTGCTGGGTTAGACGCTCATAATGCTGAATAAACCGTATTATGGTGCGCTCGTCCATAATCGCGCTGGCGGTGCCATCGGAGGGATTGCTGGTAGCGAGCTTTACTTCCTGCTCAATACGCCACCGTCTGATGCAGTCAAAGTCTGGAGCCTGCAACATGATGAGCACATTCAGGGCGGCAAATAATGTGCGGTAAGGCCCTTGCAACTGTTCGTTGATATAGCGCCGCCACTGACCATCTCGGTCTGCCGCGGCTTCGAGATCATTGATCGGCGTATCAAGGTTATCGGTCTCTAACGGCGTTGCACCGACGCACCAGCCCTCAAAAAGAATCAAATCAGTGGAGCCGGTAAAGATTTCCCACTCGGTGCTGGGTTTGCGGTCGTCCAGTGCTTTGTCGAAACGGGGCAGGCGCATGCTTTGTCCCGTTTTGAGGGTTTTAAGTTGTTCAATAATGTCGATGGCCAGTTCCACGTCGTGAGTTCCGGGTACGCCGCGGGTTTGCAGCAACGGGTGTACAGATTGCGCCAACGTTTGGCGCTCGTGGCGTGTCAGATACATATCGTCCAGCGACAAAATAGCGACGCGGTCCGCCCAAGTGTGCTCCAGGATGATTTTCAACACCGCGCTGAGGACTGATTTGCCGGTGCCCTGGGCACCATTAATGCCGACAACGAGCGTCTCCCCTGAGACGACTTTGTTGTGAAGCCAGTGCGCCAGCGGCAGGTAGTAGTCGTTTACCACAATCTGGAAGTCGTCGGGCAGCTGCTGCGCTTCGATGAAATCATTTACGCGCTGTGTCAGTGCACTCGGAGAACCTGGTGTCATTGGTGTCCTGGTGTCATCGGCGTCGGCAACGTGATGTTTGCCTCTGGTGGTGAACTGCTGAACAGTTGGCTGAGCTGTCTGCCCAGCCTAAAGCATGGACGGCATCCGGCCAAGTGCAAGGTTGGTCGAGGATGGCATCCAAATGCTAGTGATAATAATTATCAGTGACGTGATGTGCGTCAAAATGCCATAATCGGCTCGAGCGAAGCGAGCACGCTATACCAAACAAGTTAGCGAGGATTTATCAATGTCGCGCCACTTGCGAGCGGTCTCGACAACCTGAATCGGCAATTCTTAGAATAGCCCGGTAGAGGGCATAGCCTGGGTAGACAGCATAGCCGGATAGAGAGCTCAGCGATTTTAATCAGCAAGAAGGAGATGACGATGACAATTAAGACAGGCGACAAAGCACCGGAAGGCCGCTTTACCATCATGAAAGAGGACGGCCCGGGGTCAATCAGCACCAAGGACCTTTTCAGTGGCAAGAAAGTAGTGTTATTTTCTGTGCCGGGCGCGTTTACCCCCACCTGTTCACGCCAGCATCTGCCCGGTTTTGTCGAGGCGGCCGCGGCAATCAAGGCCAGGGGCATAGACACCGTGGCGTGCACCGCTGTAAATGATGTATTTGTCATGGATGCATGGGGTAAATCTGCCGGTGTCGGGGATAAGGTCATGATGTTGGCCGATGGCAACGGCGACTATGCCAAAGCCCTGGGCCTGGAGATGGATGGTTCCGGTTTCGGGCTGGGTACCCGGGGGGCGCGTTTTGCTCTGGTGATTGAAGATGGCACAGTCACTAAAACGTTTATTGAAGAAGGTGGCGCATTTAAAGTCAGCTCTGCCGAGAATGTGCTGGCTAGTTTGTAAAAGTTAAAAAGCTAAGAGAAAAAAAGCCGGAGTTAATTGCTCCGGCTTTTTTATGTGCGGTATTTATTCCCTGCGCTAGATCGGTTTTATTCCAGTCCAGCTTTTCTAAGACCACTGACAAATAACTCCCAGTCCGCGTCATCTTTATAAGGCCAACGGCGCATGGTATCGATGGTGATTTCTGGGTGCTTTTCTTTTAAAGAGGCGACTGCATCGCGAGCGGCTTTATCGTTACCGGCCAGGCCCGCAGCGGCAGCGAGTACGATAAGGGTTTGAGTGGTTTTGCCGTATTTGTGGATTGCGTCTTCGGCCATTTCAAGGGCTGCGTCGTAGTTGCCCAAACGAATTTCACCGGCAGCAATGGCTTCATGGTTACGGCCATTTTTGAGTATTTGTGATTTCAGATCTTGTGTACACAGATCAATGCCTTTTGCCGCATCCCCGCTATATATCTCGACCTCACCCAGACCCGCTTGAGCAAAGTGGTAGCGTGGCGTGATCTCAAGACTGCGCAAAAAGCTGCGTTTTGCGCCAGCAAAATCACCTTTGGCGTAGAGTAAAAAACTCCCCAGGCACACTTGTGCAAAATCGCTACGATCATTTAGGGCGACGGCTTTTCGAGCGGCCAGTTCAGCGCTCTTTATTTGTGAGTCATTGAGGGGGTGATAATCAAATCTTATTGTTGCGTACAGCAAGCGACTATAGATGGCTTGAAACATTGAATCGTTGGCATGTTCATCGAGCGCATCTTCTGCGAGGGTCAGCGCTTCTTTGTAAAGATCTTCATCCGAACGGGCTATCCCCCCTGCCATGCGGGTCAGCAGTGCCTGAGTATCACTGCCCTGCTGAGTCTGTAGATGCATGGTGATGCCATATCTGATTGCCATGGAGAGCTGTGCGCCCAGTTGGTCGATAGCCTCCAGTCGATCATCGATATCCGCTTCATAACGTTCCGACAGAAAATCCTCGTTATTGTGGACATCCCGCATGAGCACCGTGGCGCGACAGTGTGTGCCGGTGAGCAGTATGTTGACGTGGGCGCTATAGCTGGCACGCCCGATGTCAGAAACCAGAGTGCTGCCGGTAAAATTAGCTACTGCACGGCGCACTTCTTCGTAGAGTTCAAGCGCAAGCGTGCCGGCTGCTTCTGAGCTGCCGGTAAATGGCTCGATATAAATGGCGGGTTTGCCAGCTGGTCTGCCCGAGTCATTTGGAGCAGACCATGATTTGGCATCAGGACTTTGTTTAGCTTCAGGACTTTGTTTAGCGTCAGGGCTTTGTTTGGCCCCAGTGCTGGACTTGGCTCCAGAAAAAAGCACTTTGATATTGCCGCCCAGGGGCGACAGGATTATCCCGGCAATCGCCACCAGGGCAGCAATGCCCGATAACACCGACTCGTTTTCTCTAAACCAGTTAGCGGTTAAGGTGATCCAGTCCATGAATAGCCTGCGTCCAGGTAGCTATTTGCCTTTAAACTACGGATGGTAGCAATTATTTGTGGGTGCAACAGGCACCCGGCGATGCGACGTCCTCGTGGGAAGTTGTTAAAGTCTCACCGGTCATTGATGACTGCTTGCTGAATGGATTTTTTGTAATGGCCCAATGATGGCTCGTTGCGCCCGACTATCACTTCTTCCAGCGCATTCGACATATAACCCCGTTCGATATCTTCGGAGATTCGATAGTCTTCTTCGTCCACCGTTCGGAATGCGAGGTCGATGTTGGCATCCCAGTGCCTTCTGGCTTTGGGGTCGGTGACTGGCTCGGGGACGTAGCAATCGAAGCGAATCACGCATTCGTCAACCCGATCTTTAGACGGGAAAACCCGCCAGGTTTCCACATGGTCGGCCTGCATAACGAAGATGGTATTGGGGAAAAGCTGATAGGAGAGGCCGGTGTGCTTGATAAAATCCCATTCACTTTCCGGTTTGTCGCGCAGGGACTCGATGCTTCTGCGAATCACCGCCTCACGGTGGTTCAGCCCGAAAGACTCAAACAGGCACATATTGTGGAAAAACAGCGGCGCGACGGTGTTCTTGTGCAACGTATTGAAGTGGTAAGCCTCCAGAAAAGTCTCTATGGGTTGTTTCCAGTTGGCGCGGCGCTCAATGGTGCGGGTTTCATCGGCGTGATAAGTGGCAAAGTCGTAGGTGCTTAGCTCGCCGCCCAGGCCCTGTAAGTGGGCGTCGACAAGCTGTTCGATGTTTGTTGCAAGGTCCGCCCTGGGGTCGGGTAATACCCAGAGCATGCCGTGCTTTTCCAGGGTCGGTAGCGGGATCAACCCCTCCTGAGCGAGATCGACACCGGGAAACGAGCGTTTGTCTGGGATAGCGACCAGTTCGCCCTGCTTATTGTAATTCCAGGCGTGGTAGGGGCAGACGAAGCTGGCACTGCGCCCGCAACCTTTGGCCAATGGCGTACCCCGGTGGCGACACATATTAACAAAAGCGCGTGCGACACCGTCATCGCCTCTGATCAGCAGGGTAGGGATTTCGCCATGGTCTTCGGCCAGATAGTCACCAGGTTCGGGAATCAGTCCAGACAGACCCATAAACAGCGGGTAGTCGCGAAACAGGGTGGCCTTTTCCCGGCTAAACCAGTCAGGGCAGGTGTACTCGCTAACCGGATGGCGCAATACATCCGCGCCGAGATCTGTAGTGCTGGCGTCAATGTGGGCAAATGCCTTTTTGACCAATTCGACCTGCAGGGATTGTTTCATTGCCGAACCTCAGTCTGTGTAAACTCCAAGTAGGCCATTAGATATTTCGCGACGTTGCTTTGCAAGACGGCAGGCGAGAGTCAGATTTTTCGATTAGAGAACTCTAACACTTTGTGTCAGAATCGGGCGACTAACTTTTTTTCATTCATACATTAGTAAATACGAGGAGTTCCTATGGACGTTGGCGTCGTCATGGCCTTTCAAAGTAGCCACAACCAACCATTGAGCGATTTGGAGGTTTACCAGCACGAAATCGAAATTGCCAAACTGGCCGAGCCTCTTGGCTTTAATTCCATCTGGGGGGTGGAGCACCACTTCACCGATTACACCATGTGCCCCAATCCGGTTGAATTTCTCACCTATATGGCGGCGATCACCAGCACCATCAAACTGGGTACGGCGGCACTGATCCTGCCCTGGCATAAAGATCCGCTGCGCATTGCGACGGATCTTTCGATGCTCGATAACCTGTCTAACGGACGGGTGATTGTTGGATT
>JBFIEE010000082.1:0-9009 GCA_041603535.1 Porticoccaceae bacterium | reverse complement strand
CGTGCGCGAGCAATTTGGCCGCAGTATCAGTCAGTTCGAAGGGGTACAGGAAGCGCTGGAGCCCATTGCCGGCTACACCTACATGATGGACGCTGCGCGATTGTTGACCACGGCCATGCTCGACCGCGGCGTTCGCCCTGCGGTACCGTCGGCGCTGCTGAAGTATCGCAATACCGATTTGATGCGCGTTGTCGTCAATCATGCCATGGATGTGGTGGCGGGGCGCGGCGTTATCACCGGGCCGAGAAACTTCATGGCTCGCATCTACCAGGCAATCCCCATTGCGATCACTGTCGAAGGCGCAAATATCCTGACCCGCAGCCTGATGGTGTTTGGTCAGGGCGCCATCCGCTGCCACCCCTTCATCGTCGAAGAAATCGAAGCGGCGGGTATGGAAGACGAGACTTTGGCTGTGGCGAGACTCGACGCTGTTTTCTACCGGCATATAGCGCACACCATCCGCAACGTGCTGCGCAGCCTGGTGCTCGGTGTTAGTGGCGGGCGCCTGGAGTCGGTTCCCGGCCAGGGC
Organism: Porticoccaceae bacterium; assembly: GCA_041603535.1. Classification (GTDB taxonomy): domain Bacteria; phylum Pseudomonadota; class Gammaproteobacteria; order Pseudomonadales; family Porticoccaceae; genus HB2-32-21. Next base: position 8,480 of record JBFIEE010000082.1, on the reverse strand, counting down.
AATATACAGCCTTATTACCGTCGGCTCTCACGCTTTTCTGCGGCGTTCTCTGTGCTGACCGACGTCACACTGCTGACCATTGGTGGCGGCCTGAAAGCGAGGCAGCGGCTCTCCGGGAATATGGCCGACTGCCTGGTGCGACTCTACTATGCGTCGGCAGTCATCAAACAGTGGCATGAAGACGACTATCCAGAATTCGAGCGCGAGTTGGTTGAATGGTCCCTGCAGACCTGCCTGGTCGAACTACAGGCACATATGCGCGAGGTGATTGATAACTTCCCTGTCAAAATACTGCGCTGGCCACTGCGCGTGTTCCTGTTTCCGCTGGGCAGTGGCCGCCTGCGCCGTCCTGCGGATGCCCTCGGTACCGCCGTGGCGCAAAGTATTATTAAAGACAGCCCAATAAGGGATCGTATCGTGCGGGGTGCATACGCCAGTGATGAGCCGACTGACTCTCTGGGCAGAGTGCTCCATGCCTACCGACTGGCCAACAATACCCGTGAGTTGCGCAGCGTGCTGCACGAGGCCATTCGCGAAAGAGATCCAGACAACCTTGATGGCATCGCCTTGCTCATGGGCCACCAGCGTGAAGAACTGGTCAACTGGGCCATCGACCAACAACTGGTCGGTGAATCTGATCGAGAGGTGTTGCTGGAAGCGCTGACCGCGCTCTATGACGTCATCCGCGTGGATGCCTTTGATGCAGAAGGTATCAAAAAATTGGCAGAGTGCACGCCAGGTGCACGCCAGGTGGTCGAACGGAACTGAGACGGGTACACATCTGGACGCTACCGGCCGCCTTCCAGTCTCGAACAAAGGGCTTGTTCAAATTTTACGTGGTCTGAAATACCCCGTCAGGGTGTAAGCCGAAAAACCGTCAATGAGTTGCTTACTAATCATTGAGTGGGAGTGAGCGGCATGAACCGGCAATATCTGGCACTGGTTGGCATGTTGTATTCAGGGGTGGAATGTTTCAGGGGTTATGCTAACGAATCAGGCGCCGTTCAAGTAGTGATGGTATATCCTTGCGACCATCAAGGATGCAATGAACGAAAACATCCTGCCGGATCACCTCGTAGATGACACGATAGGGTTTGAAGCTGGCCTCCCTGTAGCTAGTGATACCGACTCGATTCAGCTCGGGCGGAATGCGGCCTCGGTCGGGCAGATCGGTAAGCCGTGAGCAGAGAGATTCCAGCTGATCCAGTACGTGATCAGCGTTCTCCCGGCAGTCTTTGAGCGCAATATAACGATAGATGTCGATCAGATCCTGCGCTGCATCCTCGGCAAGCCGGACACGATGGTGTGTCACTCAGCGAGTTCCCTGAGGTGCTTGCGAACATCAGCAAAGGCTTTTTTAAGGGGCTTGCTGCGGCCTTCCTGAATGCTTTTGGAGCTTTGGGCCAGCATCTTGAGCAGCGCCAGCGATGCCTGGGTTTGTTCATAACTGGCAACATCCTGGAGCACTGCTTTGGCTTCGCCATGTTGTGTGATCACCATGATTCGTTGCCCTTCACTGACATCCCGCAGAACTTCGGCCGTGTGGCTTTTCAAATAGCTAATGGGTTTGACAGATTTACTCAGCTCCATGATTGGAGTTCCTTCATTGGATAAATGGTGCTAAATATAGTCCATATTTGGGTTTAGTGTAAAGTTTCCGCGCAAGGGCGGCTGCCGTGGTACTGGCATTGAAAGGTGGCGATTAGCAATAATTTCTGAACCGTGTATTGTCCTTGATATCGACCATGATTGCTCTCCTGAAACCCGTGCCATTTCTGGCTTTTCCAGGCTTACTAACAGTCGAGTGGGGAGACTGTTGCGGCCACTCCCTTGAAACAACACCTTGAACCCGCACCTTCAACCCGCACCTCCAACCAACACCCTACAAAATATCTCAGACACAGTTGACTGTATTATTACAGTTTGCTAGGCTGCATCAAGGCACTGTAAAAATACAGTCAGCCTTGTTTGGACGGCCTGGTTTAGACGGCCTTGTTTAAAAGGTCTGGTTTAGAAAATGCTGTTTAGGAGGTCATCATGAGCGCGCAAGCCGAACAACTGCTGCAACGGGGTTCCAGTGTCACCCGTTCACTGCTGCCAGCGATTTTCGCTATTTTTAGCCAGTGGCACCTGACCGGCGCCCAGCAGATGACCCTGTTGGGGCTAAGCAACGAGAAAACCCTCTACAACTGGAAGAATCGGCCAGGAAAGGCCAAGTTAACGCGGGATGTGCTGGAGCGAACCAGCTATATCCTGGGCATCTATAAATCCCTGCAGATCCTATTGCCCGACCAGGCCCAGGCCGATCAATGGCTGGCTACCCCCAACGACAACCCGCTGTTCAACCGCACGGCACCGCTGGACCGCTTGCTGGCCGGGCAGGTGGTAGACCTCGCCGTGGTCAGGCATTTCCTCGATGCGGAGCGGGGCGGCTGATGATCGATATCCACACGCTACCCACTAGCGAAGTCAATCAATCGGTTTATCGGGTTATTTTGTCGCGCTATCCCCAGATCAGCCTGTTCGAGCGCGTCGCCAACCGACAGGATTGGGACGTGCTCTATCTCGTCGAGTCCCTCACCAATCCCAGGCTGCGCGATGAAGTCGGCGATATTCGTCTGGTGCCACCGGAAGACCGTGTCTATGGCGATGGCGCGTCCTGGATCATGGCGGCCTTCACTCACCCGCCGGTGGATGGACGTGGTGGCCGCTTTAACCGCGACTTCGGTGTCTATTACTGTGCCGCAGATGAATCGGTGGCCATCGCCGAATCATCCTTTCATCGGGCACGATTTCTACGAGAATCCAGAATCGACAAGACCACCCAGGAACTACGTGTGATTCGCGCCCAGCTGGGGCCGACTGTCCTCCATGACGTGCGACATCGGGTCGGCGACGCCATTTACGATCCCGATGACTATGCCGCAGCACAGCAGCTCGGTTACGCCCTGCGGGGTGCCGATAGCTTCGGCATTCACTACCAAAGCGTCAGGGCGAAGGGCGAGTGTTATGGCGTATTGCGGCCCAAAGCCCTCTCAGAAGCCATTCACTGGCATTATCTGCGTTACCATTATGAGCAGGGGGCAATTGTCGAGGTTGAAGCCCTGAATGGCACCAGCAGCGGCGGCAGCAAGCGCTAAAAGGTAATGGCTATGCTCAACGAACTGCTGTGGATCTTCACCCAACTCCCGGACGATTACATCGTCCTCGATACCGAAACCACCGGGCTGCCTGACAAAAACGGACTGCCAGATATCGTCACACTTGGCATCACCGTAGTGAGCAATCGAGAGATTGCAGAATCAGTCGAGTTTAAGACAAGACCACAAAAACGCATTTCAGAACAAGCGCAGTCGATACACGGCATTACCAACGAACAGGCTGCCGAATTCAAATCCTTCGAATCCCAGTGGAGCCAGATGGCTGAATACTTAAATAATCAGCTTATCGTAATTCACAACGCGAGCTATGACTGGCCCATCCTGCTTGATCATGTTGTACGACACGGATTGGCAATGCGGAGATTACGGGGTGTTTTTTGCAGTCAGAAAGCCGCAAGCCCCTGGGCACAGGCAATGAATCTCCTGTGCAGCCACAGAGGCCCGTCGCTCGATACCTTGACGAAAGCGCTGGGCGTTGAAGATCTTAGAGCAAAGGGCGATGGGGTTCATGGGGCGGGAGTTGATAGCCAGCAGACAGCCCTGGTGGTAGCAGAGTTAAGACAAAATGGTTTAGCTTTAAAGCATAATTATTGATGATCGGGAAAAATACAGTTGTGATCAACAAGGCTGCTCCTTTTATTACTCAGTTAATCGATGACGCGAGCTGTGACCTCGACCTGCGTTCACCACCGAGCAATCATTTTGCAAAGTTGCGAGGGAATTTGGCCGGTAAACACGCTATTCGCGTCAACAAACAATGGCGGCTGGTTTTTACCTGGTCAGGTGAGCGTGGCGAGGCTCAGGACATCTATCTGGATAACCACGATTACCGGTGAGACAGGCTATGAATATCACAAAACGACAACCCGTCAGCGTCGGTGAAATAATTACCGAGGAGTTCCTTGTGCCGCTGGGCTTGACCCAGGGGCAGTTTGCCGAAGCGATGGGCGTGAGCCGAAAAACCGTCAACGAGTTGTGTGCCAACCGCCGCGCCATCACAGCGGACACCGCTTTGATGATTGTCACAGTTTTTTGTAATACCGCAGATTTCTGGTTGAATCTCCAGCGGCGTAATGAACTTTGGAAGGCGTTGAATACGCCAAAGCGACGAGCTCGAATTGAAAAAGCCAGGCCTATTGCGGCTTAATCGATGTTTTTTGTTATTGCAGTATTATGGGGTGATGCGAACCAGGACGCTCAGATGCTATTCCCTGGGTATAGGCAATGCAGATCAAGTTGGCTGCCCTCAATGATATGCAACACTCAGTAAATATTCGGGACTAAGATAAAGGTCGATAAAAAGGCTGGTCGCCGTTGATCGTTACCCGCTGCATCGTTCGTGTCTGGGGAAAGAAATCCGCTGTCGCGCGATGTTGGGTACACCGATTATCCCAAAAGGCAACGGAGTTTTCCCGCCAGTGAAAACGCACCTGAAACTCCGGTGTTTCGATGTGCCGAAACAGGAAATCGAGCATGTAGCGCTCCTCCATGCGGCTTAATTCCTTGATTCCCGTTGTAAAGATACTGTTGACATACAGACCTTGTCGCCCAGTCTCCGGGTGAGTTCGGATAATGGGATGTTCTGCGCTGGGATAATTCGCTACGGAACCTTTCAGTTTCGCATACACATGCGCGCTTTCGTGAATACCCGTCAGGCCCGAGAGGAATTCCTGCATGGCATCGGATAAGCCATCATAGGCCGCATACATGCTTGCCCAACAGGTATCTCCACCACTCTTTGGTACAACTTTTGCGTAAAGTATCGAACCCAGATTAGGCACCTGATCGCACGATACGTCTGAATGCCAGGCGCTCGCGGCCATTTGTACTTTTTCGTCTGAATGCAGCATTAATATTTCAGGATGTCCTTCTGGGCCGGGTATGGACGGGTGGCAGTGCAATGTCCCAAAGCAACGTCCGAGATTCTTGTGTTGCTCCAGGCTCATGTGCTGATCGCGAAAAAATATTACCTGATACTGCAATAAGGCATCACGCAAATCCGTTATTTGTTGGTCACTCAAAGGACCGCCTAGATCAATTCCTTCTAGCTCCGCTCCCAGTACAGGTGTTACTGGAGTGGCCTCAAAAGACTGGTAGGTCCTGGTCTCAAGATTAGCCAGGTCACCAAGTAGTTTGTGCGGACTATCAAATAGATTATTGTTCATTGTTTTACTCCTCTGGCATGCGAAGTCAAAAGTATAAATCTCGTGAATTAGTCCTCAGCATTGATCTATTGGTCGACGGCCTGCCGCCACTGATAGGCTATTCACATGATACGGAAACATAACTGTTCCCGACTAAATAAAATCCCGTTTCATATACCTTGAAAAGCACAGCTTTGAGCATAAATTATATTGGCAGTTAGTCAAGTGCCGCCATATTAACACCGGTTGAAATCTATCAGGGCCAGTTCAGAAAATTCCAGAGATATTGACCCCGGATTACTCAGCCCAATGATAATCATCTCCAAAATTAGCTGACAACATGAAGTAGAATTTTCTCATAATAGGTTACGAAGAGATTCTGCATAAAGAAAACTCGTTTTAGCGATAGCTAGATCCTGGCGATATTGAAGCAGGCTGAGGAACAACTCAAGGCGGAGGTCGTGCAGGAGGCACTGGCAAAAAAATAAAAATGGTGAAGCCATCTCGCCGACGCGAGATGGCTCAGCAGGCGGTTGCCGATCAAGGCCTAAGTATACGTTTGGCCTGCGCGACCTTTGCCATCAGCGAGACCTGCTACCGCTACCAGCCGATCCTGTCCGACGAGAATGCTGAGATTGCAGACTGGCTGATCCGATTCACAAACAACCAGAAGGACTGGGGCTTTGGACTGTGCTGGGATTATCTGCGTAACGTCAAAAGATTTGAGTGGAACCATAAACGCATCCGCCGGATATACGGCGAGTTGGAGCTGAACCTGCGCATCAAGCCTAAACGGCGCATCGAACGGGTAAAGCCTCAGCCCCTGGTCGTACCGGAGGCGCCGAACAGGATCTGGTCCATGGACTTCATGCATGACCAGCTGACGGATGGCCCCACGTTCCGGCTGTTCAACGTGCTGGATGACTTCAACCGGGAAGGGCTGCGTATCGAAGCCGACTTCTCGCTGCCCGCCCCACGTGTGATCCGGTCGCTAGATCAAATCTTCGAATGACGCGGGAAGTCAGATCGACCGCGGTGCGACACCGGCCCGGAATTTATCAGCCAGGAATTGGGGCAATGGGCGGACAGACACAACATCCAGCTGGAGTTCAATACAGCCAGGCAATCCACAACAGAACGCCTATGTCGAGCGTTACAACCGCACAGTGCGTTATAGCTGGCTGGGCCTTTACCAGTTCGCATCCATCAGCGATGTCCAGGACTATCCCACACACTCGTTATGGTTCTACAATCACGAATGGCCCAACAAGGCAACTGGGGGGGGGTAAACCACCGAAGCACATGCTGGCAGCGGCATGAACTCTACTTTTGGTGAAGGTTAGTAATGGGATGATTACCTGATAGCCGTATACTTTTTGGAACATTGCTACTAATCTTCTTTGGCCTACCGATGCGATCGGACTGGCGAGAAAGAAACTTATCGCTAAATATCCGTCACAAAATCATGGGTGGTCAGGAAGGAGCTGTGACTATCAGTAGGAAACCCTTTAGTGTGGCCATTAAAAAGAGACTCAAAATGGATGACCACCCTGCGGCAGCCACAGATCCTGACCTCGAAGCAGAGCGGCTCACACCCTATCTGCGCAGCTTACTTATTTTTATCTGTGTCGCCAGTTTTTTTGAAGTCTACGATGTAATAATTATAAATCTTTCGCTACCCTATCTGGGTGAAGCATTCCAGGCCGATTCTCAAACCCTGGGGTTTGCCCTCGGTTTTATCAGTATCGGCACTATTGCTGCTTTTTTACCAGTGCGCCTCGCAGATCGTTATGGTCGCCGACCGGTGCTACTTACGGTCATTGCTGGCTACACAATATTCACTGTAGCGACAGCCTTTAGCACCGACATATACACGTTTGTTGGCCTGCAGTTTATCGCCCGAATGTTCATGGTGGCGGAGGTCGGAATTGGTGCGATCATTCTGACCGAAGAGATGCCCTCTAATTTTAGAGGGCGAGCGATCTCACTAATGCTGGGTGCCGGCTTTGTTGGCGGAGTGATTGCCTCGGCAGGTTTTCCATACCTTATAAATACATCACTAAGCTGGCGTATGCTATTCCTCGTTGGTGGGGCGCTGCTGCCCCTGTTGATCATATATCGCAACAGATTGCAGGAAACGCGCCGGTGGCTGGAGCTTCAAACCCAGAGCGTCGTCCAAAGAAAAACTTTTATCCAAACAATTCGAGACACGAAAGTTCTTCTTGAACGACGTTATCGACGTAGTTTAGTTGCAGGTACTTTAATTTGGTTTTTAACCAATTTCTGGGCGTCCGCCGTACTATTCTTTTTTACCCTCTACGTTATGCAAGAGCGTAGCTGGAGTCCTGAACTGGTAGGCAAGGTGATGCCGGTTGCTGCCTTAATCAGTATTGGCACTTTCCTCCTTGTCGGTCCGTTGTTAGATTTGATCGGCCGCCGGTTTACCCTCGCATTGTTTTTCAGCATAGGGGGCATAAGTTCGATCGTTTGTTTTCAAGCTGAAACCACGCTGGTTATTGCCATAGCCTACATGTTTGTCATGGCGTCTAACGCAGTGTGGGCGATTTCGGCTACTGTCACCAGCGAAATTTTCCCGACTGCTATTCGGGCTACCGGCAATTCCGTCGTCAATAACCTGTTAGGACGAACTGGTATGGTCATTGGTCCCGCGCTGGTTGGCTTACTATCTAAAAAACTCGGATCCGTCGGCGACGCGGTAACAATATTGGCCCTGCTCAACTTCCTGCTTATTCCGATTATCCTTTTCTACTTGCGTGAAACAAAAGGTCAAGTATTAGAGGATATTTCGGAGTAGAAATTACCGTACTGGTAAATAGTCGATGAAGCAAGGAAATATCAAGGGGGCAGACTGAAGCTCCCCCAATGTCAAGAATATCAAGGGAATATCAAGGGGTCAGCCAGCTTGATATTCCCTTCATAATAAAAGGCATCGCAAACGCATGAATAGGTTAGTTGAAAGATCTGAAAGATTGAGTTTGATGAGGCTGATAGAAATAGTGAGGTGCTCGAATAAGCTAGCTGATGAGATGGACACGCTCCTTGAAAGCGGCTCATCATAGCCCGGATAAGAAGCGTTAATTCAAATCCAAAGGAGCGTGTCCATGAATAAGATTAATACAATCGGTGTCGACCTGGCAAAAAATGTTTTTCACCT
>JBFIEE010000081.1:0-9028 GCA_041603535.1 Porticoccaceae bacterium | reverse complement strand
TTGCAGGGCTATGACGAACAAAGCCTGGGCGAACAAGCGGCGAAACAAGCCGGCATGCAGTCTTTGGCCTTACCCGAAGCGCTCGACGCCATCGCCCAACTCAAACAAACACTGATCGACAAGCATGAGGCCAGCGAACTGTTCGGCCAACTGCGTGGCGATGGCCTCGCCTCGTCCATTGCCACCATAGAACAGGGTTTTGGCGATGATCTGTTCTACCCCAACGTTGCCAGCCGTGCAGCTAACCTGCTCTACTTCGTGATTAAGAATCATCCATTGGCCGACGGCAACAAGCGCACCGGCTCGTTTTTGTTTTTATGGTACTTACGCATCAACCAACGCCTGCTGGCCAGGCCGGTAGAGCAACTGATCAACGACAACACCCTGGTCGCCCTCGCCCTGTTAGTGGCAGAAAGCAAACCGGAACAAAAAGAATTAATGATTCGGCTGGTAGAGCACTTTGTGCTGCTGGCGGAATAGCGGGAGCAAGCGAAATGGACTCTTTGAACGATATAACAAATCAACTTCGCGATTTTGCCAAAGTACGGGATTGGGACCAATTCCACTCCCCGAAGAATTTGGTCATGGCCTTATCCGGTGAAGTCGGAGAATTAACTGAACATTTTCAGTGGCTGACTGAAGTACAGTCAAACTCACTTGATGATAAAACGCTTGCTGCTGTTTCCGATGAAATCGCTGACGTACAGTTATATTTGATTCGCCTCGCTGACAAGCTGGGTATTGACATCATCGATATATCTACGAAAAAAATCCTCAAGAATGCCGAGAAGTATCCTGTTGAGACATCCAAAGGCAACGCCACAAAGCACACTATTGACTAAGGACGATTAGCATTCATGCTGGTTTATACCGCTACCAAGCAAAAATTCATTGATGACGTTCGATCAAACCGAATTGCCGATATTGTTGAAAATAGGGTTTTTCGAAGATTACACCGCAATTCAGCGAGGAATGAATTTATTTCCTGGGAGAACTCTTTACGCTACATGTTTCAGGTATTGATTGACCCCGACATACCACCCTCAGCGGGAGTAGCAATTGAGTACAATATTCCGTTAACGAATCGTCGGATTGATTTTATCTTAACGGGCAAAGATGCCAATCGCCAAGATTCCGCAGTGATTGTTGAGCTCAAACAATGGCAAACGGTTAAGAAAACCAAAAAAGATGCCATTGTTAAAACACTACTAGGCGGCAGTGAGCGTGAAACCAATCACCCTTCCTATCAAGCTTGGTCCTATGCAGCGCTGATTGAGGACTATAACGAAACCGTTAGAAAAGAGTCCATTAAATTAAAGCCTTGCGCATATTTACATAATATGAAAGATTGTTCAGAAATTAACGATTCATTCTACTCGGAACACATCAATATAGCCCCCGTTTTTATATCTCAAGACGCGCTCAAGCTAGCCGACTTCTTAAAGCAGTTCGTCAAATATGGCGACAGTGATAACATCATGTATCGCATAGAGCATGGCGTTATTAAGCCATCAAAAAACTTAGCCGACTCCTTAGTTTCGATGCTAGATGGGAATCCCGAATTTTTAATGATTGATGAGCAAAAGTTAGTCTATGAAACAGCCATTGATCTTTCACATAAAGCGCAGAATAACAAAAAGCAAACACTGATAGTTAAGGGTGGTCCGGGCACGGGAAAGTCCGTAGTGGCGATTAACCTCTTAGTCGAATTTACTCAGCGAGAACTTTTAACGCAGTACGTCTCGAAAAATTCAGCGCCTCGAGAGGTTTTTAAAAAAATACTAACTGGTAGTCGGAAAAAAACTCATATTGACAACATGTTCAAAGGCTCTGGTAGCTATATTGATACCACTCCTAACCAGTTCGATGCTTTATTGATTGACGAGGCCCATCGCTTAAACGAAAAATCCGGACTGTACGGAAATATGGGCGAAAACCAAATCAAAGAATTGATTTCAAGCGCGTGCCTCTCTGTGTTTTTTATTGATGAAGCGCAACGAGTTACATTGCAAGACATTGGGTCGGCGGCAGCAATTAGACGGTGGGCCGATACCTTGGGTTCTGAGATAACAGAGCTTGAGTTATCATCTCAGTTCCGGTGCAATGGGTCTGATGGTTATCTTGCATGGATCGATAATGCTCTTCAAATACGGGAGACCGCCAATACAACTCTAGAAGATATCGATTATGACGTTGAGGTTTTTGATGACCCTAACACTTTCCGACAAGCTATTATCGAAAAAAATCGCATATCCAATAAAGCCAGAATGGTGGCCGGTTATTGCTGGGACTGGGCCAGTAAAAAAGATTCTCAAGCGATGGATATCATCATCCCAGAACACGATTTCAAAGCTCAGTGGAATTTGAGCGAAGACGGCAGTCTTTGGTTAATTGCCAAAAACTCCGTCAACCAAATCGGCTGCATTCATACTTGCCAAGGATTAGAGTTAGAGTATATAGGAGTAATGATTGGCGATGACTTTATTATACGTAATGGCGTTGTTATCACGGATGCAACCAAGCGTTCGAATAACGACAGATCCATGCGTGGCATTAAAAAAATGCTTAAAGATGATCAGAAGAAAGCCTTGATATTGGCTGACGAAATTATAAAAAATACCTACCGCACTCTAATGACAAGGGGTCAGAAGGGATGCTTCCTCTACTGCACCGACAAGGAAACTCGGGAATATTTTCAGATGCTATCGATCCGAGATGCAGTGAGCACAACTATTTCAGAGGAAACACCATTTGCTGGACTGGAACTACCTGTTATCGCTTTCGCAGAAGCCAAGCCCTATCAAGGTTACGTTCCGGTGTTTGATCTCGCAATAGCAGCGGGCAAATTTAGTCACGCACAAAGTGTTGATGAATACGATTGGGTGAGGCTGCCCGATTACATCAATACCAGTGAAGGGATGTTTGTTGCAAAAGTAGTCGGCGAGTCGATGAATCGAAAAATTCCAAATGGGTCTTGGTGCCTCTTCAAAGCAAAGCCAGGGGGATCTCGTGAGGGCAAAACCGTTCTGGTGCAACACCGAGATATCGAAGATCCAGATCATGGAGGCACCTATACGGTGAAGATCTACCACAGCGAAAAGGTTGCTATGATTGACGGAGCAGGCAATAAAAAAGTAATACTAAAGCCACACACCAATGCTTATGGTTATTCTCCAATAATATTTGAAGATGATGGTGAGGATTTGGTCGTCATCGGAGAATTCTTATCGATCCTGTAAACGAGAATCCATAGGTTAAGAAGCCTTCAATAATTAGCATTCACGCCACCAAAAAACTGTTCGCTGATCTGCCTGTTAATTCAGAGGGCTGAAACAATAGGGGCAGAGTCCATTGATATTGGAAGAGAACACAAAGCGTGGGGTTATCTCGGACGATAACTATGAGATAAAGTAAGTAGTTTTAACTAAGCTACAATTAGCTGGCATATCAAAGCTCCGCGCTTGTTGATAAAAAATCACTGGCCTTTGGCAGAAGGCTGGATGTGCTTAAACGAATAGTGGAAGGGTGGTTAGAGCGGACTAAGGTGACTACCTTTTTAAGAAATTAAGTTCCGATATAAAAGCATTGCCGTCACTTGTGAAACTGTATTGCCCCTTGGATTAAAGGTACTGATTGTGTGCGGTCGCTTTGCCAACCACGTTACTGCCATGCACGATTGGGCTGCTATTCTGCAGGACTGGCCCGCCGGAATTGTGACGGGTTTTAATGTGGTGCCGAGTCAGACGATAGCCGCGTTTACCCCCGAGGGTGGGTTGGTGGCGCGCTGGGGCCTGGTGCCGCCCTGGTCGCAGGCGGTGAGCAGCAAGTACGCAACCTTTAATGCGCGGCTGGAGTCGGTGGCGGAGAAACCGGCGTTTCGTTCGGCCTGGTCCCACGGGCAACGTTGTTTGATTCCGGCGCTGGGTTATTACGAATGGAAAACCGAGGCGGGTGCTAAACAACCTTATTTTATACACGGGGCGGACGGTGCGCCGCTGGTGTTTGCCGGGCTGTACGAGCCGGGGCGCGGCGAGGATATTCCCGCATCTTGCACGATTATCACCCGACCAGCGGATACCGGGCTGGTGGGCCTGCACGCCCGTATGCCGGTGATGCTGGCCCCGGCGCAGTCGCATGACTGGTTGCGTGGGCCACTTGCCGCAGCGCTGGAGCTGGCCCTTGGGGAGCGGCCAGCGGCGGTGGATGTGTATGCGGTGAGTCGGGCGGTGAATAACCCGCGCAACCAGGGCGCGGATTTAATTCAGGGGCTGGCTTGACGGAGTTGTGTAACCGAGCATAGCGGTTAGCGCTTTTGTCTATTACTGTTGTGCCAGGCTGGATGATTGCTGGGTTTATATTCGTTGGATAGTTGGTGGTGTGGGACAGTTGATGGCGTGCTGTTTCGCTCGGCCTGGTTCAGTGGGTAACGCTGCCTGATAGCTGCGTTGTCATTTTCCTTCATGGGGCCATTAAAGCGGCCAAAAAATGTTATTTAACATCCGTTATAGAATTAAATAAGCTTAATAAACAATAGACTACAGGTATTTGTAAGTGGCCATCAATTCGGCCATAATCGGGCATTCCGACACGGCTTGTAGGGGGAGTTGGTGGCGACTTCAATCATGGTGGTGGCGCCTTTTATACCGGGGGATCAATCCCTGGCTCAATCTGAGCTGCCAGATAAGGCGGTAGCATTAAGCGCCGCGGCGAGCGCGCTATCTGCCCAGCTATCGCCGCTGACGCTGGCTACCCTCGAACGTTATATGCGGGTGATCAATTCCTATTATTCTAATTTGATTGAGGGTAATGCCACGCGCCCGGCTGAGATCAGGGCGGCGCAGCGGGGTGATTACAGCACCGATGGGGCCAGGCGGGATTTACAGCAGGAGTCGCTGGCGCATATGGCGGTGCAGCAGTGGTGTTGTGAACAAAACCTGAGCCTTGATGCGCTGTTCCAACCCGACTTTTTCCTTGAGTTACATCGGCAGTTTTATCAGCGTATTCCTGAAAGCCTGTGGTGGGTTAAAGATGAGCCGGGCAATAAGCTTGATCAGGTGGTGCCCGGTCAGTGGCGCGTTCGTGACGTGACAGTGGGGCGACATGTGCCGCCTGAGCCGCAAGATTTAGCGGCACTGATGGCCAGTTTTTGTGAAACCTACCACCCGAGCCGTTATAAAGGCGATCGCAAGCTGGTGGCGATTATGGCGGCCCACCATCGCTTTGCCTGGATTCACCCTTTTCGGGATGGCAATGGCCGGGTCGGGCGCTTATTCACCGACGCAGCACTTAAGGCCGTGGGGCTGGACAGTTGCGGGGCCTGGAGTTTAAGCCGTGGGCTGGCAAAAACCGCCAGCCAATATAAGACCTTGCTGGCCGGGGCCGATAGCCCTCGTCAGGGCGATTATGACGGTCGAGGTGGGTTAAGCGAAAAAGGCTTGCTGGATTTTTGTGAATACATGCTGGATACGGCCCTGGATCAGGTGGCTTATATCGGTGACTTGCTCAAGGTGAATGAGCTACGCAAACGCATTACCGCTTATGTGCAGGCACGTAATGATTACCGCGTTGCGGGGATGAGCGACACGCTTAAACCAGCGGCGGCGTTGGTGCTCTATAGTGCTTTTGTTAATGGTGAACTCGAACGAGCGCAGGCGCTGGAGCTGTGCGCCATGCCGCTAAGAAGTGCGCGACGCTTGTTAAGCCAGTTAAAAGCCGAGGGTTTGTTAAGCGAGACCAGCAGTAAATCGCCGTTGCGCTGGGAGATACCCGAGCATGCGGAGCCCTGGTATTTTCCTGATTTGGCACCATTGATCTAACAAACGAGGCTGACTTCTAGGCAAACAAAAAACACGCAATGGTTTGCCCTAATGGGATACCAATTTTTGCAACAGGGGGCGGGCAGATAGAGGTTCAGTTGGATAGCCAGCGTGAAACCCTCTAGCTAACAACGGGGGCTTGCCTCAATTTCCGGTACTGAGGTGCCTGCTATTGTTAGCATCTGCACAACATATCGAACGGTAAGGAGTTGGTTGCAAAGGCAACTGTTTCCACAGTGGAAACAGTTCAACGGCGGGCGTGGATGATGTAGCGGAACAGGCGGTCGCCATCCGCGGCCTTGTGTTTGTGCCGGTAGGGGAAGTTAGGCGTGCTGTCGAATTGCGAATAGCCCAGGTCCTTCAGCATGGCCTGGACACAGGCCAGGTTGGGCGCCCAGTAATTGGTGGTGTCGTTGTTCATCTCGCTGCCGACGTAGTAGCGCATTAAGGGTTCGTCGCTGTAGTTGTGAGTGGTTTCAGTTTCTATGATTAACAGGTCGCGACTCATGGCGGCGGCTTTTTCCAGTCCGCCGAGCGGGTCTTTGAGGTGATACAACACACCCAGGAACAACACCATATCAAATTGGCCTAGCTGTTGCGGGTCCAGGGCAAACACGTCAACGTCCAGTGACGCGCAGGCGGAGTCTAGTGCGCAGTGCAGCAGGTCGTAGCCTTCTTTGTCACCCCAACCTGGCCCGCTCCAGGAAAAATGATCGGTAGACAAGACTGAGGCAGCGCCGCGACGCTCGGCGGCGAAGGAAAAATAACCATCCCATGCACCGATATCGAGCACGCTTTTACCGGTTAGATCGTCGCGGAAAACGATGGCTTCTTCACTGCGCAAGATGTCATGCGGTTTGGTTCCGGCTGTCATAGTGCCATCGGCCATCGGCCAGCGCCACCGAATGAAACCAGTGTCGTTCCGCCAGCAGTTGCTCGGTCAGTCCGAAAGCCTGCATGAAGTGCAGTCGATTGCGTAAGCGGTGCACGGCGGGCATGGCGTGCCACTCCTCACTGCCGATCAACTCACGGTAGATGTCGTAATGCGATAGTTGCTGCGCAATTTTCTGCTGATACCAGGCCAGGCCTTCAGGATCGGGCTCGCGGCCGAGCAGGGCCTGATAGTAGTCGGCGATATCGGACACGGCAACTGGCGCGTTGGGGTCGATGGTGGCCAAATCAGTTCTCCGCAGCTTGAAGCGTTAACAATGGCAGCGTTACAGCGCGCAATGCCGACTGTGCTCGACAGTGGTCGGTGCCGGGCGACCGAGGTGATTGTAGATTACCGACTTTGGTCGCTGCAATGTAACTCAGGTAATCAACAGGGTTGCATCTTGACCGCTACGCCAGCTCTGCTCAATGCCGAGTATCCCTGCCATTATTCCCAGCTATTCCCAGCCATTGTTCCAGTTTTCCAGACTAAGCGGGCAAAATATTAAATTTGGGGGTAATTAGAGTCGTTGTGCGCCATGGGGACAGCCCAAACGCCAGGGACAACAAAAACAACTCAGTACTTGAGCTAAAGCAAATCGCCCGGCCCTTATGCCGTGGTTGAATGAGTCCTGCTTCAATTATTCGTACACGAAGGGGACTGAAAATGAGTGGATCATACGGCGATCAATTATTCGGTCGCATGGATCGGGACGGCAACGTGGTTCTTGAAGATTCTGATGGCGGCATCGTTACCCGCATCGATGCCGATGTTTACCCGGTCGATAGCAAACTGTCTGCCCGGGAAGAGCACCCCGAGGGCATTGTGCTGACGCGGCTCGACGCGGCCAGGTTGGGGGTTGTTCTGGAAGGCATGTGAGCGAAACTTCTGCCCTGCGCTCGCTGTGAGGGGGCGGTGTTTCGCAGGGTGTCTCGTGCGGTGGTTTTGATGGGACGTTTTCGTGCGTGCGCTGTACGTGAGTGTGCTGAACGACCTGGATTAATAACCGCAATCGGGGGCGATACGGCCTCTGCTTGAGCGGCCAGCGGCGGCACGGTCGCTGGCCGTTTGCAATACCATAAAAATAATCTATGCTCTGGGCTTCAAATTTATTCATTTATTCCTGTTAGGGACAGGCCGTCGCCGCGATGGGCGGTGGCGCTATTTGCCGCGGGATAGCGACCTTTTGTTTATCACACTTAAATTATTTATCACACTTAGATAGCGAGCGTAGAACTATGTCCATCAGAATAGATCCAGATACTGGTTTGAAAGTCTTTAACACCCGTGCCGCAAAGGCGAGCGACAAAATTTCTGGCCAGGGTTATGCCGTCGTCAATGATCAGGCCCTGAAGTCGCTACCCGAACCGCCTGCCGGGGCGGTGTTCAACGCTGAGGAGCAGGCCAGGTATCGCCAATTCAAGGAGGCGCGAACCGGGGCTGGCGATTACATCGCTCTGGAGGGCGAGTTCAGCAAGTACCTTGAAGATGTTTACTCGGAGGCTCCGGTGCCGCGCGAGGCATTAACGGATGAGTGCGAAATTCTGGTGGTGGGTGCCGGTTTTGCCGGGCTGTTGCTCTGGTACAAGCTCAGCCAGGCGGGCTTCAAGGATGTGCGCTTCTGTGAGAAAGGTGGCGATGTGGGTGGCACCTGGTATTGGAACCGCTATCCCGGTATTGCCTGCGATGTGGAGTCTTACAGTTATTTGCCGTTGCTGGAGGAGACGGGCTATATCCCGACCATGAAGTTCGCCAGCGGTTTCGAGATCATGGAGTACTGCCAGATCATGGCAGAAAAATTTGGCTTCTATGACCACTGTCTGTTCCATACCACGGTTGAGGAAACGCGCTGGGATGATGCGACGGGGCGCTGGACGGTGCATACCGATCGTGGCGATGAGATGAAGGCGAAGTTTGTGGTGATCGCCAATGGTATTTTGACCACGCCGAAACTGGCAAAGATTAACGGCATGGAAAAGTTCAAGGGCGAGGCTTTCCATACTTCCCGCTGGGATTACAACGTGGATCTGAAAGACAAGCGGGTGGGCATTATTGGCACCGGCGCCACTGCCGTGCAGGCGATTCCCGAGCTCGCCAGGATAGTGAAGGAGTTGTACGTGTTTCAGCGCACACCTTCTTCCATCGATGTGCGTGATCAGCGAGCGACGACGCCGGAGGAGATTGCAACCTGGCAGAATGAGCCCGACTGGGCGCGAGCCAGACGAGCGAGGTTTGCGAAAATATCATCCGTGCGCACGGCGGTAAAAGCCAACGATGATTA
>JBFIEE010000080.1:0-9223 GCA_041603535.1 Porticoccaceae bacterium | reverse complement strand
CCTCGTTTTTATAACTACCAGAGCGGACAGATTTTGCTGGATGGCACGGAAATTAGCGAATATAGCCTCAAAAACCTGCGCAAGCAGATCGCGTTGGTGAGTCAGCATGTCACCCTGTTTAACGACTCCGTGTATAACAATATCGCCTATGGGGAGTTGAAATCCGCTTCCCGGGAACAAGTATATGAAGCGGCGCGTATGGCCTATGCCCTTGAATTTATCGAAACCCTTACCGATGGTTTTGACACCCGCATCGGCGACGACGGTGTGATGTTGTCTGGTGGGCAGCGCCAACGTTTGGCGATTGCACGGGCCCTGCTCAAGGACGCCCCCATTCTGATTCTCGACGAGGCAACCTCGGCCCTTGATAGCAAGTCGGAGAGCTATATACAGTCGGCTCTGGAGACCGCAATGCGTGGTCGCACGACGTTTGTGATTGCCCATCGACTCAGCACAATTGAAAAAGCTGACCGAATTATGGTGCTGGATAAGGGGCGGGTAGTGGAACAGGGTAGTCATCAAAAACTACTGGCTGAAAATGGACGTTATGCACAATTGTATCGACAACAATTTTCGGATGATGTGACATAACTATGCGCGCCATCGAGCGAGCCTGGTATCGACCGTATGGCTGGACGCTTGCACTACTGCCGCTGACCGGCGTTTTCTACGTTATATCTCGTGTGCGGCGCTGGGCGTTGTGCCGTCGTTACAATCAAAGACAGTTTTCTGTGCCAGTTATTGTGGTCGGAAATATCGCTGTTGGTGGCACCGGAAAGACACCGTTAATAATCGCTCTGGTCGAACAACTACGCGCGCGCGGTTTTCGTCCCGGCGTGGTTAGCCGCGGCTATGGCGGCTCCGCTAATCGGCAACCGCAACGGGTGACGATGGACACCGCGGCGGAATTAGTCGGTGACGAAGCTGCATTGATTGCCAGAGCAACCAATTGCCCGGTAGTTATCTGCGCGGATCGACGCAAGGCTATTGCCGAGTTATTAAAAAGTGGTGATTGCGACCTGGTGTTGAGTGACGACGGTTTACAGCATTACCGTATGTACCGGGATATGGAGATCGCGGTGGTAGACGGGGCGCGTGGTTTTGGCAATGGTTACTGCCTGCCGGCGGGCCCCTTGCGCGAACCGGTATCGCGTTTGCGTAGCGTTGACGCGGTTATTATCAATGGTGATCCGGCGCAGGCGCGCACAGTCTGGCCGGCAAGTCAGGCCATACAGGTGCGACCTATCCGGTTTCGGCATCTCGCAACCGGCAATGTGTGCTCACTTCACGAGTGGAGTCTATCAAAAACAGTCCACGCACTGGCTGGCATTGGAAATCCACAGCGTTTTGCCGACACCCTGACAGAGTTGGGTTTTAGTGCGACATTGCAAACATTTCCCGACCACTATAAATTTCGCCGGGAGGATTTTCAGTTTACGGACGGCGCGCCTGTTATCGTAACCAGCAAAGACGCGGTTAAGTGTGCAGCCTTTGTCGACCATCATGTGTGGGCTCTCGAGGTCAGCGCTGACGTGCCCGACTCCCTTCTCAAAGAGATTGAAAAATTCATTAATAAAATAGTTTAAATACATTAGATATGTCCTTGAAAAATAGATTTATTATTATCATTCCCGCACGCTTTGGCTCCAGCCGCCTGGAAGGCAAGCCGCTGATGGATATTGCTGGAAAATCCATGATTAACCGAGTCTACGAGCAAGCCTCCAAAAGTACTGCGGACCGGGTACTGGTGGCCACCGATGATCAGCGCATTGCCGATGCGGTTGCGGCGTTCGGTGGCGATGTCGTTATGACATCGGCAGCCCACAGCTCAGGTACAGATCGACTCCAGGAAGTGGCTGAGCGCCTCGGGTTCGCGGCAGACACCATTATTGTTAATGTGCAGGGCGATGAACCCTTAATCCCGCCACAGGTTATTGACCAGGTCGCCTACAACCTGGCGGCTCGGCCGCAGCTGGGCGTCGCGACACTGTGCGAGAACATCACAGACTATGCGGATTTTACCAATCCCAATGTGGTCAAGGTGGTAACCGATGCGAACCGCCTGGCACTGTATTTTAGTCGCGCGGCCATCCCCTGGCCCCGCGATCATTTTAAAGATGGGCACCAGACGTTACCTCAAGCCTGCCTGGCACAGCGCCATATTGGCTTGTATGCCTATCGGGTACGTACGCTCAAACAATTTGTGGGCTGGCCGCTGGCGCCACTCGAAGCCGTAGAAGCGCTCGAACAACTGCGTTTTCTGTGGCACGGCGAGGGGATTCATGTGGCGCAAGCGGATGCACCGGTACCTGGAGGTGTCGACACGCTGGATGATCTGGTCCGGGTGACAGCGTTGTTGCGGCAGGACCGGGCTCAGTGACGCGGCTTTTTTTGCGCCAGCAAGACGAGATTTCCTGCATATGACCCCCGCTCCGCATATTCAGCGAAACGTCGAATTAACCCCTTACAACACCCTGGCGTTGGGGGGGCGAGCCGAGTATTTTTGCTGTGTCACCAGTGCCGAACTTTTGCGGGAAGCGCTGGAGTGGGCGCGTAATAAACACTTACCGGTCACCTGTCTTGGCGGGGGCAGCAATATCGTACTGGCTGGCGACTTGGTGGGCCTGGTGGTGCTGATCGGTATCGACGGCATGCAGATTGTTGAACAGAACAGGGGCACGGTGCAGGTATCGATCGGTGCCGGTATGAACTGGGACGAAACAGTACGGGATTGCCTGGCGCGTGGCTGGTACGGACTCGAGAATCTTGCGTTGATTCCCGGCAAGGTAGGGGCAGCCCCTATTCAGAATATTGGGGCCTACGGTGTAGAGCTGAGTGAAGTGTTGGTGACGTTGCGGGCAGTCGATATAGACACCGGTGAGGTAGTGACGTTGTCTAACGCCGCTTGCCAATTTGGTTATCGCGATAGTATTTTCAAAGGCTCGTTGAAAAATCGTATGGCGATCATGGATGTCACCCTCGGCTTGAGCAAGACACCGCGGTTACGGCTTGATTACCCGGCCCTGGCCCGTGAAACAGAAGGGTTACCGTCACCAATGACAGCGCAACTTGTTTACGACACGGTGTGTGCTATCCGGCGGCGCAAATTGCCCGATCCGGCAACCCTGCCTAATGTAGGTAGTTTTTTTAAGAATCCACTGGTCAGTCGTCAGCTGGCTGCAGCACTGCTAGTTCGCTACCCGCAACTGGTATATTTTCCTCAGGATGATGGCCGCGTAAAGCTCGCCGCTGGCTGGCTTCTTGAGTATGCTGGCTGGAAGGGGCGGCGCATCGGCGGTGCGGGCGTGCACACAGATCAGGCGCTGGTACTGGTAAATTATGGCGGTAGTAGCGCGCAGCAGATACTCAGCCTGGCCGAGAATATGCGCGCTGACATACGCCAACGGTTTGACGTAAATCTTGAAATTGAACCCAATATTTTGGGATTGCAATGTCAGTGATGGTTCCCAATATGCGGTCTCCTTACGGCGCGGCATAAACCGTGCGTCAACTTGTACTCTTAGAGGAGTTTGACAGCATACCGCTACCGGATGGTGGGTATCTGCGGCTCTGGCCGCACTTTTTAGACAATAATGCCGCTGATGCATTACTCAATAATTTGTTGTGCCGGATAACGTGGGAGCAAAGTCGCATAGTGATTGGCGGTCGCCAACAGCTAATCCCGAGAATGAATGCGTGGTTTGGCGATGCGAACGCCGATTACAGTTATTCGGGCGTACAGATGGTACGCCAGGACTGGTTGCCGGAATTGACCCAAATTAAAGAGGATGTTTGCAAACTTACCGGAGCAGTCTTCAACAGCGCACTGTTAAACCTGTATCGCAATGGAAGAGACAGCGTTGCCTGGCACAGTGACGACGAAACGGAGCTGGGTGCAGATCCGGTGATTGCCTCCCTCAGCCTCGGCGCCACGCGACGTTTTGATTTGCGCACTAAAACTACACAGGGACGGCGGCAAATTCAGATACCATTGACCCACGGTTCACTGCTGTTAATGGGGGCAGGTGCCCAACGCGTGTGGCAGCATCGCGTGGCCAAAACACCTGACGATGTTGGACAGCGTGTTAACTTGACGTTACGCCATATTCTGCGCGTGGTGTAATATCGGGCAAAATGCTAATCTCTCAGCAATATGTTTCCAGGGTGAGTATATTTCTTGCTGAAAGTCATTGTAATTGACGACCACGATCTGGTGCGTCTCGGAATTTGCGGATTATTGGAGCAAATTGCCGATGTCGAGGTGGTGGCACAAGGCGCCAGCGGGGAAGAGGCAATCTCGCTCGCTCGCGAATATCAGCCCGACATTGTGTTTATGGATATTCGCATGCCCGGCATAGGTGGCCTGGAAGCGACACGACGTCTGTTACTGGCCAATGCCATGCTGAAGGTGGTTGTGATCAGCGCGCTAAATGACGAGATGTATCCGACCCAGTTACTCAAGGCCGGAGCAGCAGGTTACATCACCAAAAATGCCGATGCTAACGAAATAGAGGAGGCACTGCGGACCCTGGCCGACGGGCGCGTTTATGTCAGTCCGGCAATCGCACAAATGCTGGTAGTACACCGTCTGTCTGGAAACCAGAAGTTGTCTCCGTTGGCACAACTTTCGGAGCGCGAACTCCAAATTGCGCAAATGATTACCAGCGGCCACCGCGCCAATGAAATTGCCGGGGTATTGAATATCAGTCCCAAAACGATTAACACTTACAAATACCGTATTTACGAAAAACTCAATGTCAGTAATGACGTTGAATTAACGTTGGTCGCCGTAAAATATGGGCTGGTTAACCCCAGTGAAGTTATTTGATCGCCACCGATACTTGCTGAATTCAACTTTGAAGCATAATTTTTTTAAAGCCGAATTATATGGCCTTTGATTCAAAAACATTTCTAAAAAACCTGACCACGCTCCCCGGGGTATATCAAATGCTCGACCCTCGCGGCCAGGTTCTATACGTGGGTAAGGCCGGTAACTTACGCAACCGTGTCAGCAGCTACTTTCGAAAAACCGGTCTTACACCGAAAACAGCAATGCTGGTAAGTCGCATTCACAGCGTGGATGTGACCGTTACTGAAACCGAAGTGGAAGCTCTCATTCTTGAACAAAATCTGATCAAACAAACCCGGCCCCCGTTTAATATATTGCTGCGTGACGATAAATCCTATCCGTATATTTTTTTGTCGACTCAGGATGATTTCCCGCGTATTAGCGTTCATCGTGGCAGTAAACGTAGCAAAGGTATTTATTTTGGACCTTATCCCGGCGCATCATCGGTCAGGGAGAGTCTGGGTTTTTTACAAAAAACCT
Organism: Porticoccaceae bacterium; assembly: GCA_041603535.1. GTDB lineage: Bacteria > Pseudomonadota > Gammaproteobacteria > Pseudomonadales > Porticoccaceae > HB2-32-21. Next base: position 3,894 of record JBFIEE010000080.1, on the reverse strand, counting down.
TTAAGGTGCGGCAATGTGAAGATTCTTTTTACAAAAACCGTACGCGCCCGTGTTTGCAGTATCAGATCAATCGTTGTGCGGCGCCCTGCGTCGGCTTGATCAGCAAGGAACACTATGCGCGCGATGTGCGGCGTACTCAGATGTTTCTGGAAGGCAAAAATCAGCCCCTGATGCGCGAGCTAGAAAGTGGTATGGACGAGGCTGTGGGACGTCTGGCGTTTGAGGAGGCTGCCGCATATCGTGACCAAATAGCCGCATTGCGCGAGGTGCAGGCACAACAAGTAATAGAGTCTGGACGCGGAAGTCTGGACGTAGTGGCCAGCGCTGTTGGTGGCGGCGAGGCCTGTGTACATATACTGTATATCAGGCACGGCCGCATTTTAGGTAGTCGTAGTTTTTACCCAAAAATTCCGCTGGATACGGAATACGCAGATGTTCTGGCTGAATTTGTACCCCAGCACTATCTCAAAATGGGCGGTGTCGTTGATATTCCAGGGGAGATTATTTTGAGCGAATCCCTTGCGGACAAGCCGGTACTGGAAAAAGCGCTCTCCAGCGCCGCGAAACGCCGCGTGGAGCTCAAATCTCCTCTACGGGGCACCCGCGTTAAATGGCTGGATCTCGCCAAGCGCACGGCGCAACAGAATTTGACGGGGCGACTGGCAGCACAACGGGCGATTGATAATCGAGTTGGAGCACTGTGTCAGCTGCTTGGGTTGGCGCAGATGCCGGAACGCATGGAGTGCTTCGATATCAGTCATAGTAGCGGCGAGGCGACGGTCGCATCCTGTGTGGTATTTAATCGGGACGGTCCGCTGAAAACAGACTACCGACGGTTTAATATTTCCGGTATTCAGGGCGGGGACGATTACGCCGCCATGGAACAGGCATTGCGCCGACGCTACCTACGGTTGCGTGCTGGTGAGGCGAAATTACCCGATGTGCTGTTTATCGATGGTGGTAAGGGGCAGTTGCGGGTGGCGCGTAAAGTACTTGAAGAGCTGGAAATAGAGGCAGTCACTTTAGTGGGTGTGGCAAAAGGCACGAGCCGCAAGCCAGGGTTGGAGACGCTACTGCTCAGCACAGTGGATGCTGAGCGAGAGGTCGTTCCAGATGCGGCAAGCTTGCTGCTGATCCAACAAATTCGCGATGAAGCCCACCGTTTTGCTATTACTGGCCACCGCCAGCGTCGTGATCGCCAACGCCGCACTTCCGTCCTTGATGGAATTCCGGGTGTGGGCCCGCGCCGGCGCCGAGAGTTGTTACGTTTCTTTGGTGGCAGTTCGGCAGTGGCCAAGGCCAGCGTGGCCGATTTGATGCGGGTCCCCACTATCAACCGAAAGGTCGCGGAAACTATTTACAGCATTCTGCACAACGAGTAACGTGCGCAGCAACTGACGGATCCCCACTCTATGTACAACCTGCCTAATTTAATCACGTTGCTGCGCATCGTGCTCATTCCACTGCTGGTCGTTGTATTCTATTTGCCGTGGGAATGGCGCTATATCGCCAGCGGCGCACTGTTTGGACTCGCGGCCATTACGGATTGGCTGGATGGTTACCTGGCGAGGAAATTGAACAAAACTACGCCGTTTGGCGCGTTTCTCGATCCGGTCGCCGATAAACTGATTGTCGCCGTAGCATTAATCCTGTTACTGCAAAGCCAGGCAACAATTTACTTTGCAACAGCAACCATGATCATAATAGGGCGGGAAATAGTGGTGTCTGCGCTACGGGAATGGATGGCAGAATTGGGTAAGCGCGCCAGCGTGGGCGTGTCCAATTTAGGGAAGGTAAAAACAGGATTTCAAATGGCTGCGATTATCGTTCTCTTAACCTTCAATCCCCTGGCATTTCCAGTCCTGCATACCCTCGGCCTTAGCCTGTTGTATGTGGCGGCGCTGCTGACCGTGTGGTCGATGCTGTTGTACCTGAAAATAGCCTGGCCAGAATTCCAAAAACATTCTTAACACCAATAAACCCGCCTTAAATACGTCAAATTAACTGGATTGGCGGTGTATATGGCTGTTCATCCACGGGGTCGTCGGGTACAATTTCGCCTCTTTTGGGCTGGGTGGCAGAGTGGTCATGCAGCGGACTGCAACTCCGTGTACGCCGGTTCGATTCCGACCCCAGCCTCCAATATCACAGCGGCAGCCCGAAGATGGAATAGATGTTCCATAGCATAGCTTCGATGGTTACGCGGTGTGGCAGTTTGCCGCTCGCGACGCGGTGGCCCGCAGGCGGAGTGCCTGGTGAGCAATTGAAAGCTGAAAGTTTGGCGATATTACAATAATTTAACTGCTGTTATGTGCAAATGATTTGCCCGGGTGGCGAAATTGGTAGACGCAAGGGACTTAAAATCCCTCGGCTGGTAACGGCCGTGCCGGTTCGACCCCGGCCCCGGGCACCAATAATTTATATCTTGCGCAACGAATGGCCACAAAATTTTGTACAGTTGGCTGCCCGCCGAATATTTGCTGTGGGATGAAGTACACTATTACGACTCTATAATTCTCAATCAACGCGTAGCTATGGTTCGATGTGGGCGGCGTGCAGGCTTTTTTGCATTGATGGTTGGCGACTAAACAGGAGAGAGCAGTGGGCGAGCTGGAAAATAAGGTGGTAATTGTTACCGGCGGTGCAAGTGGTATTGGCGAAGGTGCGGTGCGTCTGTTTGTGGAAGAGGGCGCACGGGTTGTGATCGCCGATATGCAGGTAGAACGAGGTCGCGCATTAGCTAAATCCCTCGGAAAAAATGTGCAGTTTATTGCTGTGGAGGTGCGCCAGGAATCACAGGTCGCCGCCGCGATTGATTTGGCAATGTCGCAGTGGGGGCGTCTCGACTGCATATTTAATAATGCCGGGTTTGGAGGTGTGCTGGGGCCGTTGGAGGAGACGCCGGTCGATGAATTTGATATGACTTTCGATGTGCTGGTGCGGGGTGTTTTTCTAGGAATGAAACACGCGGCGCCAGTAATGAAACAACAAGGTTTCGGCAGTATTATCAATACCGCGAGTATCGCTGGTCTGGTAGCCGGTTATAGTCCCCACGCCTATGCAGCAGCAAAGGCCGCAGTGATTCAGCTAACCAAATCGGTTGCGATGGAACTGGGGGAGCACAGTGTGCGGGTCAATTGTATCTGCCCGGGCTTTATTGCCACTCCACTTGCGGCGAATACGGTTGGTAAGGCCGATGAGTTGATCGAAAAAACATTGCCCTCCTTTACTAATGCGCAAGCCATTCCACGTGCAGGACGGCCCGGGGATATCGCGCAAATGGCTTGCTGGCTCGCAGGGGATCGTTCTACTTTTGTAACGGGGCAAAGTTTTGTGGTTGATGGCGGATTTGCTGTGGGCCAAAAATGGGCCGACCAACCGGAATTCCAGAAAACATATCATCCGATTAAAGTCTACCGGCCGAACTAGCCTTTCGCGATTCGTGCCGTAGCCTCAGTTTGTCGACTAACGATCTGTAGCAAGACCGCGGTTTACGAAGTTTTTAACCAGCGGCTGGGGTAAGCCCTTTTTCAAACAGTGCCACCATTTCTTTTGCAATCTGCTGCGTGGTCATAGGGCCATCAATCTGGTACCACTTGGTCATCCAGTTCATAGCGCCGAAGATGGCGAAGCACGTAATTTTCGGGTCACACTGGCGAATGGAACCATCGTTGATGCCGACGTTGAGAATTTCCCGCAGGACGCCATCGACCTTCACATACAATGGCTCAATTTTCTTTTGATATTTAATGGACAGTGGCTCCGGGCCTGGATGGGCGAGACAGCGACCAAATTCGTCGTCAAAGATTGACGTAAAGAGGTGAATAAATCGTTTGAATTTTTCTATACCTGGAGCGGGGGTTTTGAGAATTTTCGACGAGTTTTCGAGTAACT
>JBFIEE010000079.1:0-9270 GCA_041603535.1 Porticoccaceae bacterium | reverse complement strand
GTGCTGATCGATTGTTCCACCGTGGCCGCATCCAGCTCGCGCCGCATTGGAGCAGAAGCCAAGCAGCGCAACATTCGCGCAATCGACGCCCCAGTGTCGGGTGGTGTAGCGGGCGCCGCAGCGGGTACCCTGGCCTTTATGTGTGGCGGTGAAGCCGCCGACGTGGAAGCCGCCAAAGAAGTGCTCAAGCATATGGGCGCCAATATCTTTCACGCCGGGCCGAGCGGCGCGGGGCAGGTGGCCAAAGCCTGTAACAATATGCTGCTCGCCGTGCATATGATCGGCACCGCCGAGGCCCTGCAACTGGGGGTAAATAACGGCCTCGATCCCAAAACCCTGTCGGAGATTATGCTCAAAAGTTCCGGCTGCAACTGGTCGCTGGAAAAGTACAATCCCTACCCCGGCGTGATGGAAGGCGTCCCCGCCAGCCGCAACTACAGCGGTGGGTTTATGGTTAAACTTATGCAGAAAGACCTGGGCCTCGCTATGGAAGCGGCCCTCGCCAGCAAGTCCGCAACCCCCATGGGCGCACTCGCCAATAATCTATACAATCTCTATGCAAACGCAGGCGATAAAGATAATACTGATCTGGATTTTTCGAGTATTCAGCGGTTTTTTGAGAGTAAGGGATAAAAAGAGCTGCCAGGGTCGCGCCGCAAATCCTGCCTAACCCTGAGTTCAATTTGTGTATCACTCATTGAATACAACACACGCTTGTGTATCACTAACTATTGATCAAGATACGTTATGGGTCTAGCATAGGCTGGTCGATGACAGCATGCCGAGGCGCTACGTGCAGCCGTACAGCCCACAAAAACTACCGATCACAACCTTGGATAAGGCCGCACTGTTTAGCGCGGTGGGTGAGGCTAATGCTGCATTAGCACGCTACGATGGCCTGCTACTCGGTACGGTTAACCCGGTGGTGATGCTCTCCCCGCTTACTAATCAGGAGGCAGTGCTTTCCTCCAGGATCGAAGGCACGCAGGCCACGGTGGAAGAAATACTCGAACACGAAGCCGGACAAGAATACGAGGGCGATAAAAACCTGGATATACAGGAAGTGCTTAATTACCGAAAAGCACTCTTGCTGGCAAAAGATCATGTTCAGGATAGGCCCATCAAATTGGACATAATCCGCGAACTACACCGCATTTTGATGGACAGCGTACGCGGTGAGAACAAAGAGCCGGGGCAGTTCCGTAAAGATCAAAACTGGATAGGCGCGCCGGGTTGCGCCATTGAGCAAGCGACCTTTGTGCCACCTAACCCCCTGCAACTGTTAGATCACCTCCAGGCGTGGGAAGCTTACCTAGGCAGTGATGATATTGACCCGATTGTGCAAACCGCCATCGTTCACGCCCAATTTGAATTACTCCATCCGTTTAAAGACGGTAATGGCCGTATTGGCCGTTTATTGATTCCGCTGTTTCTCTACAGTAAAGGTCGCCTTACCAGCCCGATGTTCTACCTATCAGCTTATCTGGAAAGTCATCGGGATGAATACTACGCTCGCCTGCGGGCTATTTCACAAGAAGGTGACTGGACTGGTTGGTGTGCTTTCTTCCTGCGCGCAGTTATCGCTCAGGCACAACAAAACGGTAGGACACTGCGGGAAATTATGGACCTTTATGAGGCCACTAAATTGCAAGTGCGTGACATTACCCATTCGCCCCACAGCTTGCAACTGATTGATGCCCTGTTTGACCGCCCAATATTTACCGCCGCCGATATTGCTAAACGGGCAGGCGTGCCCAAACCAACCATACATAAGTTGATTAAAAGCCTGCTTAACGAAGGCGTACTGGAAACCGTGCGCGAGGCCGCTGGTCGCCGTCCGGCAATTCTCATCTTTGCCGAATTATTAAATACCCTTGAGCGCAAACAACTTGTTTGAATCGCCAACGAAATTATAAGAGAACCAAATGCCCACACTGGATTGGATAGGTAAAAAAGCCGTTGTTAAACATCATAAAGATGTGCCCTACCGGCTGTTAGAGCCGGTAGCTGAACTTTCGCATGGTGAGCCGGACAGCGGCAATTTAATTGTGCAGGGGGATAACCTTCATGCACTGAAAGCCTTGTTGCCGCGCTATGCCGGGAAGGTGAAATGTATTTATATTGATCCGCCCTATAACACGGGTAACGAAGGCTGGGTGTATAACGATAAAGTGAATAGCCCAGAGATTAATAAATGGTTGGGCGAAGTGGTTGGCAAAGAGGCCGACGATTTAAGCCGGCATGATAAATGGCTTTGCATGATGTATCCGCGGTTGTTGTTGCTTAAGCAGTTTCTGAGCCCGGATGGAGCTATTTTTGTTTCTATTGATGACAACGAAGTTGCAAGTCTGCGATTGCTGATGGACGAGGTTTTTGGAAAGCAAAATTTTATAGCTACTGTGATTTGGCAAAAGATTTTTTCACCAAAGAATTCAGCACGCCATTTATCTGAAGATCATGACTATATCGTTATTTATGGAAAAAACTGCGACCAGTGGAAGCCCAATCTATTACCCCGTAGTCCTGATGCTACGGCCCGTTATAAAAACCCCGACAATGATCGTCGCGGGGTTTGGACATCAGGTGACCTCCAAGCCAGGAATTATTATTCTGAAGGAACCTATCCTATATCCTGCCCCTCAGGCCGAGTGATCCCAGGTCCAGGGAAAGGTATGTATTGGCGGATTTCCAAATCGAAGTTTAATCAATTTGACAGGGAAGGCCGTATTTGGTGGGGAGCGAAAGGCGATAATATGCCGCGACTTAAACGGTACTTGGATGATGTTAAGCAAGGAATTGTCCCACAAACTATGTGGTTTTATAAAGATGTTGGACATACTCAAGAAGCAAAAAAGGAGCTGCTAGATACAGTTGAATTTGACACATCGGCAGAGGTGTTTATCACGCCTAAACCAACACGCCTAATTCAGCGCATCCTGCAAATTGCCACCGACGAAGATTCTATCGTTCTCGATTCATTTTCCGGTTCAGGAACCACCGGTCACGCAGTTCTAAAACAAAACCTTGAAGACGCTGGCAAGCGTAAGTTTATTATGGTCGAAATGGATGGCAATATTGCCTGTAAGGTAACTGCTGAAAGAATGCGCCGCGTTGCCGGTGGCTATACCACCACTAAAGACAAATCCATTGCAGGCCTGGGTAGTGGCTTCCAGTTCTGCAAACTAAGCGAAGAACCTCTGTTTAATGCCGACGGCCAAATTCGCAGCGATGTCACTTTTTCTCAACTGGCCGAATTTGTCTGGTTCGCCGAAACGGGCAGTGGCTTTACCGGCAGTGTCGATTCACCCTTGTTGGGTACCTATGAAGGCAGGGCCGTTTATCTGCTTTATAACGGCATTCTTAAAGATCGATCTATCAATGGCGGTAATGTGCTGACAACGCCGGTACTGGATGTGTTGCCTGTTTTCGATGGCTCAAAAGTTATTTACGCTGCAGCCTGTCGACTGGGTAGTTCCCGTTTAAACAAGCTGGGTATTCAGTTTAAACAAACGCCCTACGCGCTGGAGGTTTAAGTATGGCTGCTTTCACACCTAAAAAATATCAAAGCGCCGTACTGGAAAGTGTCGAAAACTATTTTCGTGCCTGTCGTGAATTGGGTAACGCTAATACAGCTTTTTATCAAACCACGCTGGAGTTATGGGGGCAGGGCAGCCAGTACAAGCCTGTCGAAGGCTTTGCTACGGATATGCCCTATTTTTGTCTGCGGGTGCCGACGGGTGGCGGTAAAACATGGCTGGCCGCGAAAGCCGTATCACCTATTAACACTCTTTTGCTAGGTCTTGAGCACAGCGTTATTCTTTGGCTGGTGCCCAGTAACGCTATACGCGAACAAACATTAAAGGCGCTGAAAAATCGCCACCACCCTTATCACCAGGCACTACGCGAAGCCGGGCCTATCACCGTACTCGACTTAGATGAGGCCAAAAATGTCACTCGCGCCACCCTGGATACCTCCACCACGGTGATCGTGACCACCCGGCAAGCCTTTCAAGTGGGCGACACCGAAATCCGTAAAGTGTATGAGTCCAGCGGTGCCTTGATGCATCATTTTGACAACCTTCATCCAGAGCAGCGGATGCAACTGGAGCAGGAAAACGGTGTGATCGCTTATTCACTAGCTAATGTCTTGCGCCTGCGCCGCCCTTTTGTGGTTGTTGATGAAGCCCACAACAGTCGCACCGAACTGTCTTTCGAAACCCTGTCGCGCTTTAACCCCAGTGGCATTATGGAGTTGACCGCCACTCCGGATATGGAAAAAACACCTAGTAATGTATTGCATAGTGTTTTTGCTGCCGAGTTAAAGGGTGAAGAAATGATCAAGCTGCCGATACGGCTTGAGGCTGAGCCCGACTGGCAACAATGCTTGGCAGACGCGATTGCTCGTAGAGAGGAGTTACAAACTATTGCGGACGGCGAGCGTCGTCAAGGCGCAGATTATTTAAGGCCCATTGTTTTAATTCAGGCACAAGCGCACAGCCAGGTGAGGGAAACATTGGATGTCGAAAAAGTGCGTGGCGAGTTAATCGCAAATCATCGTATTCCAGAATCAGAGGTAGTCGTGGCCACGGGTGAACAACGAGGCCTGGAGAAAATCGCTGAGGATTTTGAAGAAGGTATTCTTTCTGAGCAATGCTCCGTAAAATATGTCATCACACAGCAAGCATTAGCCGAAGGCTGGGATTGTCCTTTTGCTTATATATTGGTGAGTATGGCTGATGTGCATTCCTCCACAGCAGTAGAACAGTTGCTGGGCCGCATACTGCGACAACCTGGGGCAAAGCATCGGGCTAATGATGCATTGAATCGATCTTATGCGTTTGTGGTGTCCCGTGATTTTAACGCAACTGCCGAAGGGCTGCGGGACAGGTTGGTACAAGGTGCAGGATTTAATCGCAAAGAAGCTTCGGAATTTGTAACCTCCGCTACGCCGGAGCAGGGATACCTTGATTATCGCAATAACATTCACAGGGCAGTGATACGTCCCGTTGTTGTGGTGCTGGGTGAAGTACCGCAGATGAAGGAAGTACCTAAAGCTACCCGAAACAAGCTGAAATGGGATAAAACGACCAGCACCCTCACTATCAACGAACCACTAAGTCCACAAGAGACTGAGGACCTTAAAACTGCTGTCAATGACGTCGCCTCTCTGGAGGTTATTGAAAGAGCCGCCCAAGTGAGTCGCACAACTGCTATAGAGTTCTTTCAAACACCCGCTGAATTAGGGATTCCATTTGAAGTACCGCAATTGGCGCTAAGGTTTCAAGGCGAATTGGAGCTGTTTGAGGATATTGAACAACTCGATTACCCCTGGGATATTTCTATTTATGATGCCCATCCTAGCAATGATGAGTTATCGCGCCTTGATCTTATTGGCCGAGTAGCAGCCGGTGGGGAATTGGATATCGACAATGCCTCTGGAAAGATGAAATCTACTTTCATAGCTAATCTTCAGCGTGACCTGGGTCTGACGTATATTCCAGAACACTGGGATGAGGTTAAATTGGCCGCCTGGTTTTGTCGGAACTTGCCTGATGCAACGCTCACTCACGAGAGTAAGCGCGCTTTTGTAGCCGCGTGGCTAAATCACCTTCTAGAAAAAAATAATATGGATTTGGGAAAGGTGAACCAGCGCAAGTTTGAAATTCGCAAATTGCTTGAAGCACGTATCAATTGCTTGAGAAAACAAGCAGCAAGTGAGGCCTATCAGGAAAGTTTGTTTGGCGAGGGTGCTTCGGAGCGAGTTTCAGTTAGTGATGAATATGTATTTACCTTCAACCCCTATGCCTATTCACCTACTCGCGATTATGCCATTAAATATGGCTCTTATGATTTTCGCCACCATTACTACAGTCGTATTGGCGACTTCGATTCCAAAGAGGAATTTGAATGTGCCGTATGGCTGGATCAACAAGCGGACAATGGACGGATTGAATTTTGGGTGCGCAATTTGGTCCGCCGTGAAGGTTCGTCCTTTTCGCTGCAAAAGGACGACGGAAAATTTTACCCAGACTTTATCTGCAAACTGCCCAACGATGGGAGTATTTTAGTCGTGGAATACAAAGGGGCGGATAGATGGGATACACCCAAAGTACAAATGGATCGCAAAGTGGGTCATTTGTGGGCAGAAATGAGCAACGGCTGCTGTCGATTTGTTATGGTCAAAGAAAAAAACTGGAGTGATATTGGGGCTTTGCTATGAACCTTAAAAGATGAGATGAAACACCAAATGAGGCGACCTGAACGATATGCTCCATTATTAGAGGTCGAAGCTATTTTTAATATAAATATAAAACTTATGGATAATAGGTTCCTTATGAACTACCCCTTACAAATCCCCGAAAGAGACGAATTACTTGCCAACGCTCGGTCTATCCGCTCAATTATCGAGGGGGATGCGGAGCAGAGTGAGGCGGATCGAACATTGGCGCTGCGCTCGGTAGAAGCCATGTATAAGGCCGGGCTGCTGACGATGTGCGCGCCGCGCTCGCTGGGTGGGCTGGAAGCGGACCCCATGACCCAGGTCGAGGTGTACGAGGCAGTCAGCGAAGCCAATGGTGCGGCGGGCTGGTGTTGTTTTATCGGCGCCACCGCTGTGGGTCTGCTTGGCAGTATGACCAGTGATGCGGCGGTGGCCGAGGTTTTTAAGGATGGGCGTATTCCCCGTGGCGCTGGCACCATCGTCCCCTCCGGGCAGGCGGAACAGGTTGCGGGTGGTTATCGCGTCACCGGCCGCTGGGCTTTCGGTAGCGGTATACACCACGCGGATTGGGTATCGACCGCGGTGCTGGTTAGCAAAAATGGGGAGCCGGTGCTGATGCCGGACGGCACCCCCAGGGTTTGCATGATGGCAGTGCCGACCAGGGATATTGTCATTGAAGATAACTGGCACTCCACCGGCCTGTGCGGCACGGGCAGTTCGCACTATCGCATTGAAGATGTATTTGTGTCCGACGATTTTGTGTTGCGGAACAATCCGCCACACCGCGGTGGCGCATTGTACCGCCTGCCGATGTACGGCTATGTGGCGGCCTGTCACGCCGGGTTTGCACTGGGGGTGGCGAAGCGCGCCCTGGCGGAAATTGTTGCCCTGGCAAGTACCAAAAAACGCAGAATTAGCGGCGTCACATTAGGGGATCGGGGCGCATTCCACAAAGAGCTGGGCGTGATTACCTGCAAACTGGCGGGTGCGCGGGCGTACTCCCTGGATATTCTAAATCAGATGTGGGAGGCCACCTGCAACGACGAACTCCTGTCCCTGGTCAAGTGGGGCGAGTGCCGTGCCGCCATGGCCTATGTGACCGAGGTTGCGGCGGAGGTTGCTACCTTCGCCTACCGCTACGGTACGGGGGTGGCGCTGTACAAGCCCCATCCCCTGCAACGTTGCCTGCGGGATATCTACACGGGAACCCAGCATGGCATCGTGAGTGAAGAAAATTACGAAGCCCTCGGCCGCGCGCTACTTGGCAAGGCGCAGTGGGATCCGATGATTGGCGGGCCGCCTGAAAATTGATGCTGCCAGACTGTAGGTCGTGATTTGCAGCGCAGAAGGCGGTTACCAGTACCAATAACCGGTCACCCGCACCAGTAACAACAGGCACTGCTCGCGACAGCATGTCACGAGTAGTGCCTTAAGCGCGGGCTGTGTTGGTGCGCTTTAATGGCGCAAAGACGCGCCCTATTTTTTCAGGGCGCTAATGCCCGCTTCGGCAATCTGCGCGTCCTGTTGCGAGGAAGCGCCACTCACCCCAACGGCACCGACTACCTGTTCGCCGACCATAATGGGCACGCCGCCTTCCAGTAGTACGGTGTTGGGCAGGGTGGCGATTGCCGGCCGCGTGGTGGTGAGGTCATCAAGTACTTTGGTGGGCCATTTAAATGCTGCTGCAGTGCGCGCCTTGCCGATGGCTACGTCGACGCTGCCAGTGGGCGCACCGTCAGCACGTTGCAGGTAAAGCAGATGGCCACCGTCGTCCACCACCGCGATAACCACATTTAATTTCAGTTTGTTTGCTTCGACCTCGCCAGCGGCAGCGATAGCCTTGGCACCGTCGAGTGCAACAACTTTTTTATCCGCCAGTTGTGCCGCAGCGGGTAGTGTGAAGAGACTTAAAACCATAAACATGGGCAGGAACGAGGTTTTATTTGTGGCAAACATAATTATCTCCTAAGTGTTGGCGTACAGTTTTGGTAAGTGCGTTATGCGCGAATCTGGTTTAAATGGCAACTATAGTCCAACCAGGCGCGTGATCGGTGGTTCGGTCGGGAGTTACTCCGCCGTTTCCACCAGTATCAATGTCACGTCCGCGCCTTCGTCCCGCACCGGAACCAGTGCCTGATAAGCCGCGCTGTTATACCAGGCGCGGGCGGTATCGGCGTCGCGGAATTTGATCAGCAGAAAACGTTCGAAACTGGCGTTGCCACACAGTACTTCCAGCACTGGCGCACGCATCACATACTCGCCGCCATATTCGGCGATGGTCGCGCCAGCAGCTTTGCCATAGGCTGCAAGTTTGTCCGCATTTTTGGTGGTGGCTTGTGCAATCACATAAGTTGTCATCTTCGGAGTCCTGAAAAGTGGTAATAAAAAGTATGGGTTATTGCGTGGTTTTAAAAAAACGGTTTTCGGGACGCGGGATGCCCAGGTTCTCCCGCAGGGTTGTACCTTCGTAGGCAGTGCGATACAGGCCCCGCCGCTGTAACTCGGGTACCAGCTTGTCCACAAAATCGTCCATGCCCGTGGGCAGGAACGGAAACATAATGTTAAACCCGTCACAGGCACCGCTCATCAGCCATTCTTCCATCTGATCGGCAATGGTCGCCGGGGTGCCAAGCATTTCCAGCACGCCAAAACTGCCGCCGATCATCTGCGCCAGCTGGCGCACGGTCATGCCCTCGTTTCTGGAGAGATCGAGCAATTTTTGGCGCGCGGATTTGCTGGCGTTGGATTCCGGTATGTCTGGCAGCACTTTATCCAGATCAAATTGTGACGCATCGCAACCCAGCTGCACGGACAGGGACGCCATGCCGCTCACCGGATTGACCAGGTTATCGAGTTTGGCTTTTTTGGCGTGCGCCTCGGCCACCGTGTCGCCAATAATCACAAAGCAGCCGGGTAATATTTTCATATGTTCCGGCGTGCGACCCACCGCACGCATGCGGTTTTTTACGTCGGTGTAATATTGTTGCGCTGCGGGTAGCTTACTCATGGAGCCGAACACCATCTCGGCGGTTTCCGCCGCCAGTTGACGG
>JBFIEE010000078.1:0-9341 GCA_041603535.1 Porticoccaceae bacterium | reverse complement strand
GCGAAATTCTGTTGCGCTCTAACCTACATGCCATCCACTGCCGCTTTAAAACGTCGCGCCGCCTCTATGTGCTGGTCTGGCGTGTAGTCCGCATACATGGTCCAGCAGCCAATATGGGTGGCGCCATGGGTGGCGCCGATGTCCTGCCAGGCGCTGATTTCCTTACACCATTCATCGGGGGAGCGCTCCAGTTTATCCTCCGGCTTCTGATTCCGCCCCGCCAGCACCTTGGCGTTATTGACGGTGACCCAGGCTTCGATGCCGATATCTTTGGCATCGCGGCCAGCCTCGTCCACGTAGGTATAAAATTTTTCCATGGTCCGTTTGCCCGCATCATCGGGCTGAAAAAATGCAAACCAGCCGTCCGCCAGCCGGGCAATGCGCCTGACCATGGGGTCGGCCCAGCCCCCCATCCAGATCGGTATGGATTTATGCACCGGCAGGGGATTGAGCCCAGCATCAATAACGGTGTCCCACTTGCCCTCGAAGGTCACCAGATCCTGACTCCACAGGGCTTTCATCAGCTCTATCTGCTCCTCAATGCGCTTGCCGCGCGTGGTGAAATCCTGACCCAGGCCCTGGTATTCGACCTGATTCCAGCCAATGCCCAGACCCAGGCGTAGGCGCCCACCCCCGGTGAGCACATCCACTTCCGCCGCCTGCTTGGCTAATAATGCGGTTTGCCGCTGCGGCGCGATAATGATGCCGGTGGCCAGCTCGATAGAACGCGTTATCGCCGCCAGGTAACCCATCAGTACAAAGGGCTCGTGAAACTGGAACTCGTGAGTGTAGGGACCCCACAACTCGTGCTTGCTGGGATCCGCACCCAGCACGTGGTCGAACACCACCAGGTGGTCGTAACCCATGTCTTCAATAGCCTGGGTATAGTCGCGTATGGCGATGGGATCGGTTCCGATTTCGGTGATGGGAAATATGGCCCCTACTTTCATTGTTATTAGCCCTATGCAGTGTTTAACAGTTTGCAGTGTTTAATAGATAGTCTAGTCTGTTTTTAAAAAGCCGCCTGCATACAGTGGCCATTCGTTGTGATTGATCTAGTGACCACTGTATGCAGACCCTCGTCGCGACAGTGACTAACAACAGTGACTAACAACGGTTACTAACAACGGTTACTAACAACAAGGGTTACGCAGCTACGCGTATACCACCGGGGAGTTGAACCATGGCAGAGATGACAAACAAAGTCGCCGTCATCAGCGGGGCGGGGGTCGGTATCGGTCGAGCCACGGCAAAACTACTCGCCCAGTCCGGGGCGAAAGTCGTCATTGCCGAATTAAACGTGGACTCTGGCAACAGCGCCGCGAATGAAATCAACAAGGCCGGTGGCGAAGCGGTATTCATCCAAACCAATGTCACCGACCCGAGCAGTGTGGAAAGCATGATCGCACAAACGGTCAGTCAGTTTGGCGGGCTGCATATACTGCACAACTGTGCCGGCGGCTCAATTCCCCAGGATGCGCCTATAGCCGAGGTGGACTGGAGTGTCTGGGAGCACACCATCGACCTGGACCTGAAAGGCACCATGCTCTGCTGTCGCCGCGCCATTCCCCCTATGATCAAGTCCGGTGGCGGCGCCATCGTCAACATGTCTTCAGTAGTAGCGCTGCAGGGCACCAGCCTGCATATTTATGCCTCAGCCAAGGGCGGCATCATTGCTCTGACCCGCTCGCTGGCCGCCAGTTATGCCAAAGATGGCATTCGCGCCAATGCCATCTGCCCCGGCATCGTGCTGACCGAGCGTGTGAAAAACCGTTTTGGTGGCAAACTCGATGAGCTCGAGGCCGGTGCGGGGCAGGTACTGTCCACTTTCAGAATGGAGAAATATCCCTTTGGTATTGGCCAGCCCGAAGACATTGCCGAAGTGGCGCTGTTTTTGGCCGCCGACAAATCACGCATGATCAACGGCGCGGTGATTAGCGCCGACGGTGGCATGTCCGCCTACTGAAGTTTCAATCTGACCAATATAACTATCCAACAAAACTAACCAATAAAACTATCCAACAAAACTAACCAATAAAATCATGGCTCAACAAGCCGGATAAAACGGGAGTTACCTTATGAAACTGGGATTAAGCATCGGCTATTCGGGCGCACACATGAAACTGCCCGTGAAAACCGTCCAGCTCGCTGAAAAACTGGGCTTTGATTCGGTATGGACAGCCGAGGCCTACGGCTCGGATGCCATTTCGCCCCTCGGCTACCTCGCCGCCTGTACCGATCGCATTCGCCTCGGCGCGGGCATTTTGCAAATCGCCGCGCGTACCCCGACTGCCGCCGCCATGGGCATGGCGACCATCGATGCGCTGGCCGGAGGCAATCGCGCCATCGCCGGACTCGGCATGTCCGGCCCACAAATTGTCGAGGGCTGGTACGGTCAGCCCTGGGGCAAACCCTACTGGCGGCTGCGCGATTACGTGACCATCATGCGGAAAACCTTTAAACGAGAGGCGCCGGTCACCCACCAGGGTCGGGAAATTTCCCTGCCCTATACGGGTGAAGGTGCGATGGGTATTGGCAAGCCACTAAAATCCATCCTGCATATGAACCCGGATATCCCCATCTGGCTGGGCACCGCCACCGAAACCAATGTGCGCCTCACCGCCGAACTCGCCGATGGCTGGTTGCCGCTGAATTTCGTACCGGGCAGCATGAAGACTTATGGGCCCTGGCTGGAAGCCGGTTTTGCCCGCGCCGGCAATGGCAAATCCTTCAGGAATTTTGAAATTCAACCGGGGCTGCCAGTGTTGATTACCCAGGATATCAAGTCAGCCCTGGCGCGCATAAAACCCAATGTCGCCCTCTACGTCGGTGGCATGGGTCACAAGGACAAAAATTTTCACAATGACATGATGGCCATGCGAGGCTACCCGGATGAAGCCAGACGTATTCAGGAACTCTACCTCGCCGGCCACAAGGAAGAAGCCGCCGCTACCGTGCCCGATGAATACTGCGACGAACAGTCGCTGATTGGCCCCGTAGCGAGAATCCGCGAGCGTTACCCAGCCTGGGCCGATTGCGGCGCCACGGGCCTGACTATCAGCGCCCCCCAGGAAGAGGCACTGGAACTGATGGCTGATCTGGCCGGTACCCGTGGTTGATGCCCGTCGTTGGCAGCCACGCGAGGTCTGGCACAAACACCTTGCACAGCAATAGCGTAGCTATAGAATAGCCGCCTTGTGTTGTACAGGTACGTCTTCGCGCCATGCAAATTCACCAGGTTAAAGGCCGCCACGTCAACAGCTACGTTGTCGAAGACAGCAATGGCTTGCTGGTGGTTGATGTCGCCTGGCGTGGCGAGAAATATGTACTGGGCTATATCCGCGAAGTGCTCAAGCGCGATCCAGGCGACGTAAAGCTGGTGATTTGCACCCACGGCGACCCAGATCACAGTGGCGGTATTGTCAATATGGCGAGAGTGTGCCACGCGCAGCTGGGCATTCCTTACGCCACACAATCACCGCTGCTGAAGATGGCCAACGACCCGGCCGGTATTTTATTTCGGCTGATCACTACTGTCAGGGAGGGCTTGCGGCCCCGTGCCTGGACAATGTACGCCAATCCCAAACGGGACGCCCGGGCGCGCAAACTACCCACCTATACGCCTGGCAGCACCGATGTTCACGAAGGCTTCAACGGCAAGCCCGACTTCCGCCTGAAAAATCACCGCTCGTTGCCCGGATTCGAAGACTGGCAGGTCATCCACACCCCTGGGCACTCATGGGATAGCTGCTGCTATTTCCACCGGCCAACACGCACGTTGATCAGCGGCGACACGGTGCTGGGCAGCACGAAAAAAGGTTTGCTGGTGTCACCCTCCATTTATTCTAACCCAGGGCAAATGAAGCACACTGTAGAGATCTTGAAAAAGCTTGATCCGACCGCCGTATACCCTGGCCATGGTGGCTTTTTCACAGGATCGGAACTCCTAAGCCACCTATAGAAACCGTTTCTCGCCCGTACTACCCGCGCAACCCCGTCATTCATTATTAGCGCCCGGTCTCGCGTTGCCGGTTTGTTTGTCAGTCTTTCCTCGCACCCTGGATAGTGATCCACCTCATTGACACTTTAGCTGGCAATAATTACCTATGGTGTTTAAACCTGTCTTTTTCACGTTGACGATTGTACAAACGTCGCCACCCGAGCACGACCGAGGTCACTGAAAAAACCAGACCGAAAATGCACAGGAAAACTATAACCAGATGCCACAGCGGTCGATTATTGATTAGCACAGCAAAATCCAGACTGTGGAGCCCGCTAAATAGCCAGCGCTCTACTCGACGCTTAAAGGTCAGACGGTCAAGCACCTCGCCCGTTGCAAGGTCAATGTGAAACCAGGTGGATTCCGGGTCAGAAAACCTCACTCGCAGGATAGGCAGCGGACGCAAGCGGTCATGATGGGAATAATAGTACGCGTCATATTCACCAAGCCGCTCCTCAGTCAAAATTGCTGCGTCGGGGATCAGTCGATAAGCGTTTTGATGGATTTTGTGCGCCAATGTTAGATCCTCATTCTGGGCAAATCTGTGGCGCCGCTGCTGTTCAGAGCGATGTAAGGTGACATAGGATTCTCCGCCCAACCAGTGCCAGTAAACCTCCTTTGCGCCTGGCGGCGCCTCCTGTTTGAGGAGCTGCCTAATTTCATCAACCTGAGCATAGGCAAGTTGCGCACTGAAGAGCGCGTCGGCTAACTGGTAGCCCTTACGTTGTTGCGAAAAACTTGAGCTGTCGTCGAATAAACCCCAGGGACGCACCGACATAAGGCCGCTGAACAAAAAAGTGGTGAGAAAGACTAGACTCAGCAAACCTGCAACATGGTGGTACTTCAAAATACCCCGATAAGGACTGCATGACTCACCCTCGGGGCGATGCCGAATCCGCAGGCGGGTCAGTCCGATGATGGCCCCAGTGACAACCACAATCAATCCGGATAATGACAGTACGATAACTGTATTTACCCAAAGTTCTCGGTGTTTGCGCAACTGCATCGGATAAATCCAGTGCAGATTCGCCCCCAGCCAGTTCCACAGACGTTCTCTACGCGTGGTATCCCGAACAACCTGACCGGTGCGCGAAGAAACATAAAGATGGGTAGCCAGTTCATCCTCAATAGACACTAAATACAATGGTCGATGATCGGACAACTCGCTTGATACTGTCCACTGATCCATGTCGAGGGTTTGTCGATGGGCACCATGCGCTGACCGCTCGGGATGTTGCGATTGATAAAAGCTCGCTGCCGAAGCGACAGCCGATTCTACCGTCAGGTCTACCAGCCATTCCCCTGAATCCCCATACATACCCTGCCACGGCTGACCCACTCTTTTCAGCAGATAAAGCGGGCGCTTTGCGGCGCTCGTCAATATCAGGCTCTCAATAGCCGCGCCGACCGGCTCTTTGGCAAGCAATTCCGTCGGTGAAAACACTATCCGATCAGGATCAAGTGGTGCCAGTCCCGCGTAACGCTCTGTCTCTGTGAGCTCCGGGTAGGCGACGTACACCATCACCATACCCGACGCAAACCACATGCCTATCAACAGGCACACGCCAACGCCCAGCCAGCGATGGACAAAATATACTGTGGATCTTAGCTTCATTGAGTTTTAGACCGCCGTAATCGGAAGGACGACGGCCACAAGGCTGCCGCGTTGCCAATTCGGCAAGCCAGTGGCCTGCGGCCGACGCTTGAGTCGCCCGCTAGAAACTGTAATCCATGGTGACACCAAGCGTACGTGGTTTGCCAACCAACCAGGTCGAAGAGTAATAAGACGCAGAAGCGTAGCGCTCGTCAAACAGGTTATCCGCCCTGAGCGTCAACGAGCATTGATCACTCAGCGATACCCGTACTGAGGCATCTACCACCGTGTACGATGGGATTGCAATACTCGGGTGAAAGCGCTCCCCCACATAACGCGCGTCCGCAATAAACTGAACCCTGTCCGCCGCGGTCCACGCCAAGCCTAGATTGCCGGTTTTTTCAGGTATGTAGTCAGGCGCCACCCCAGTGTCGGTTTCCACCTCCAATACACTGGCATTGCCGTAAAGTTCCAAATCCTGATTCACCTGAACGCTGAACCCCAGCTCGGCGCCCTGGGATGTTTGCTCAGGAATGATGATTTTGTCATCTGGATTACCCGAATCGGGATCGTCTTCGACCAGGTCGTTCTTGACGATATCGAACAGCGCGAGGGTCCAAAGCAAACGGCCGTCCAGCAGGCGCTGCTTAATGCCCACTTCGACCTGTTCACTTTTAATAAAATCGGCTTTGCGGTTACCGGCAACCGCCGTCACAATACTGTCGCTCGGGTGGGTTGCCCCCGTGCCATATTGTGCGTACAGCGCCGTGTCCGGGTTAAGGTCATAGACCAGACCGAAGCGGCCAGTCAGTTCGTCGACAGATTGCAGGATGGGGTCGCGCCCGAATCGAATATAATCCGTCTCCACGTCTTCATAACGCAGGCCCACCACGATGGCCAGTTGATCGGTCGCCTGCAGCCGGGTTTCGGTAAACAGCGCGTATTGGTCAACGTCAGAAACATTGTCGAGCAGTACCCCAGCGTCAGTTAAATCAGCCAGCCGACCGGGATCAAAATTATGGGGGTCCACCGTGTCGAAGTCAGCGTCAAAATCAATGGGGTCGGGGTTCGCCGGGCCAAAATTTGTCGGTCGTTCAAAGGTGATGTCATTGACTTCAACTCCGAAGGAAGTGCGTAGTTCATGGCCAGCCAGGCTGTTGTTAAACACAATATTTGTGCGTATGCCGTCGTGTTCCATATCGTGTCCAATAATGAGAGGATCAAAGCGATCCACCAGCCCGGTGTTGCTGTCAAGGCTGTAAAACTCTGCATTTTTCCAGAAACGATTCGCCTTCAGACGGTAGACTTCCGTTTCCAGGGCAAGCACCTCGGAGAGGCTCCACTCTGCCTTGAGCCGTAAACCTTTGTCTTTATAACTCACCTCTGCATCACCAACGTTAAAATTTGCAGTTTTTAGTCCAGGGGCAAAATCCCCGTTGACGACCGGAATACCAAAATACTGCATGGGCTCCTGGTCACCATAGTCGTAGCGCGCACTCAGAGTGAGTGTATCGCTGACTGCCCAGCGCAGGGCAAGCGATGCCATGTCTGCCTCGCTGTCGCCATTGTCCACCCAGTTATCCGACCGGCTCTTGCTGTAGTTAAGGCGATAGGCCAGGGTATCAGTCAGGCCGCCGGTTAGATCAAGGCCCGCAAAAGTGGTATCGTCCTCGCCGCCGGTCAGCCTGACATGCCCGCTACGTTCCTGTTGCGGTGTTTTCGGGATAACGTTAATCGCCCCACCTATTCCGCCCTCGCCATACAGCACCGAAGACGGCCCCTTTAGTATTTCGATGCGCTCCACGCCCCAGGTATCAAAAGGAAAGGTCAGCGTTTCTGCGGCGGTGTAGTAATTGGTGCCGTCATACAGCTTGGTGACTGAACCCTGGCCGCGGAATCCCCGTGCCGCGATACTCTGGCCCCCATTGCCCGGGTTGGCTTCGTTAGTAAAGCCCGCGCTTCGAGTTACTGCCTCCAGTACGCTGGTATCCAGGCGGCGACGGATGGTGTCGCCATTAATAATCTCTACCGTGGCGGGCGTTTCCATAACCGTGAGCCCGAGTCGACTGCCCGTTTCGCTTGGCGAATCGAACTGTTTGCCCCTTATCAAAACCTCTTCCAATTGCCCCGGCCCAGCTTTTTCGACAGTAGCGGCTATGGCAAGGTTCGTGTTCACACCAATCATTACCAGCGCGATGAGCACCACTCTTTCCCACTTAAAAAGGCTCAATTGGCTCGGCGAGGGTTTTGCAAAAATATGCGCCGGCATCGCTATTTGCCTTTGTCGTATTGCTTCTTTGTACATATGTTAGTTCTCCCAGGACTAGAGTCTGACTGTTAGGCGGCTGATTATCCGTGAATAATTGTGCAGATGAAACGCCCGGTTTTGTTTCACCGAGACAGGTCTTGCCCCCGCTCCCTTAGCTGGCCCATAGTCAAACCCATAGTCAAACATCCTGCCTGTTTTTGAGGCCTCTCCCCGCACGGAGTCCCTCGGGGTTTACTTGAATGTCCCCAGCCGTCTGAATTGCAACTTGACGCGTGGTGTGGGAAGCAACAAAGTACCCGGCAACAATCGAATTCACTCATTATCAGAGCGCCGTTATGGCAACTGGAAAACCCACAGATAAGCTTGACCGCGTTGTCGCCGAGGCTCGCCATGCCCAGCAGGAGAGAGAAAAGGGCTACCGTGAAAAAGCGTTAAAAATGTACCCATGGATCTGCGGCCATTGTGCGCGTGAGTTCGTCCGCAAAAATCTGCGCGAACTAACGGTTCATCATCGTGATCATAATCATGACAACAACCCCGCCGATGGCAGCAACTGGGAATTGCTCTGCGTTTACTGTCACGACAACGAACATTCACGTTATCTTAATGCTGACTTCGGCAGTATTTCGGATGTCAGTGAGGCAAACACCAAACCGGGCACCACCCACCAGCCCTTTGCTGGCCTCGCTGCCCTGCTAAAAGACCAGAAGTAACAGTCACCACATCCGCCACCAGGTTCAGCCACGACCCCCGCACATTTCTATCGACAGGTTAGGCCGAGCCCAGGTTCCCGCAAAGGACTTCATACCCTGATAAAATGCCGGTCGATCATTGCGTCGACCGGGTTACCGCCTGCTCCACCGAGGTCTGCCTGTCCGAGCAAAGCACTTACACCAAAGGATCATGTGCCGAATGAATCGCGCCCGCACTATTCTCAACGCCACTTTCGGATACGATCAGTTTCGCTTCGCCCAGCAGGACATCATTCAGGCCCTGCTCGATGGTGAAGATGCTTTTGTATTGATGCCCACCGGCGGCGGGAAGTCCCTGTGTTATCAAATACCGGCACTGGTTCGTGATGGCACGGCTATTGTCGTGTCGCCCCTGATTGCCCTGATGCAGGATCAGGTGGATGCGCTGCGACAGTTGGGCATCAACGCAGCGTTTTTAAACTCCAGTTTGCACCGACATGAAGCACAGGCCGTAGAACAACAGCTCATCAACAATGAGCTTGATCTACTCTATGTAGCGCCGGAAAGACTACTCACCGGGCACATGCTGGCACTGCTCGATCGCTGCAGTCTGTCATTATTTGCCATTGATGAAGCCCACTGCGTTTCCCAGTGGGGCCACGACTTTCGGGTTGAATATCAACAACTCAAAATACTCCATGAGCGCTATCCAACTGTCCCGCGTATCGCGCTCACTGCGACCGCAGATCAACGCACCCGCCAGGAAATCATCAGCCAGCTACAGCT
>JBFIEE010000077.1:0-9610 GCA_041603535.1 Porticoccaceae bacterium | reverse complement strand
GCGGCACCGATAAAACCCGGCGCAGCGTGTTGCACATTGAAATGGATCATCACAGCGACAAGTCCTCCACCCTGCGGGTCGGCGGTGAAGTGGTGCTGGTCGGTGAATGCACCCTGAATATCGAGAGCCATTGATATGTTGTTTGGTCGCCCGCGCAAAAACCCCATTATTATCGCCGACAAAAAAGTCAGCGACTGGACTTATGCCACCTGCGGCTACTGCTCCACAGGCTGCGCCATCGAAATTGGCAAGGATGCCACGGGCAAGGTAGTCGCCTCCCGCGCTGTCGGCAATGCCGATGTCAATCGCGGCAAGCTATGCCTCAAGGGGATGTACGGCCACGAACTGTTTAATTCGCCGGGGCGCGGCGAAACCCCACTGTTGCGTCAACATATCGGCCAGCCCTTTGCGCCCACCCACTGGGATCACGCGCTGGATCATATGGCCAGTGAAATAAAGCGCATTCAGGGCGCCTACGGTCGCGACGCCTTTGCCGTGGTGTCCACCGGGCAGATTTTAACCGAGGAGTTTTACACCCTTGGCAAACTCACCCGCGGTTTAATCGGCACCAACAATTACGACGGCAACACCACCCTGTGCATGGCTTCGGCAGTGTCGGGCTACAAGCGCTCGTTCGGCTCTGATGGCCCACCCGGTTGTTACGAAGATTTTGAACACACCCATTGCGTGATGGCCTGGGGCTCGAACCTGCCCGAACAACACCCGATTATTTACTGGCGTCTCAAAGAAGCGTTGGAAAAACGCAAATTCCCGCTGATCGTGGTAGACCCCCGTGTCACCATGATTGCGCAATTCGCCGATATTCATCTGCCCATTCGCCCCGGCACCGATGTGGTGCTGCAAAACGCCCTGATGCACGTCATCCTCGACGAGGGTCTGCAAGATAACGCCTACATAGCGGCCAACACCACCGGGCTGGAAGCGCTCAAAGCTGAAGTCGCCAACTGGGACCCCACCACTGCGGCGAAAGTGTGCGGTATCGACGAAGACACCATTCGCCACGTGGCGCGACTCTACGCCAACGCCCCCGCCGCCATGCATATCTGGACCATGGGCATTAACCAGAGCACCCACGGCTCCGACGGCGTGGTGGGGCTGAACAATCTGGCGCTGCTCACCGGCAATATCGGCAAGCCCGGTGGCACCGCGCTATCGATTACCGGCCAGTGCAACGCCATGGGCACCCGGGAGTGGTCATCCTGTTCCGGCCTGCCCGGTTACCGCGCCCTGGAAAACGCCGAACATCGGGAGGAAATCGGCAAGTTCTGGAATGTGGATCCCGAATTTTTTCCAAAAAAACGCGGCTTGTTTCAAACCGATATTTTCCCCGCCATCGAAACCGGGCAGATCAAGGGACTGTGGCTGGTGGCCACCAACCCACTGACCTCGATGCCCAATACGGCGCGCATTCGCAAAACCCTAGAAAAACTTGAATTTCTGGTGGTGCAGGACGCCTACGCGGATATGGAAAGTAACCAGTACGCCCACCTCTATTTACCCGCCGCCATCTGGGCGGAAAAAGAAGGCACCTTCACCAATACCGAGCGCCGCGTGAACGTGGTGCGCCAGGCGACGCCGCCCAGCGCCAACTGCAAATCGGACTTCCAGATATTCAATGAGCTGGCACAACGCTTTGATCCGGACGGCAACGTCCATTTTCCAGAGACCCCGGCGGGGGCTTTCGAGGAGATGCGCGCCCTGTCCAAGGGTCGGCACATGGATATTTCCGGGATGAATCACGACCTGATCGAAAAACACCGAGGTATTCAATGGCCCTACACGGCAGCGCAACGCGACAACAACGAAGCGCCCTTACCCGGTGGCAAACGCCTGTATACCGAGCCCGCGTCGTTTTACCACGGGGACAAAAGGGCCAAACTGATTCCCCTGCCATTTATCGACAATAACGAGCAACCAGATAACCAGTTCCCATTCTGGCTGAACACGGGCCGCCTGGTGGAACATTTCCACACCCGTACCCGCACCGGCAAGGTCGGCAACAACAACAAATTCAGCCCCATTCCATTTATGGAAATAAATCCCGACGCCGCCGCGGAACTGGGCGTCCGCCATCAGGAATATGTGCGCTGTGTATCCAAACGCGGCGATGCGGTGGTGATGGCCATGCTCACCCAGCGCGTGCCCCGCGACATGGTGTTTATTCCATTTCACTTTTTTGACTGCGTCAACCGTCTGACCCTGGGTTTGCTG
Source organism: Porticoccaceae bacterium (assembly GCA_041603535.1). GTDB lineage: Bacteria > Pseudomonadota > Gammaproteobacteria > Pseudomonadales > Porticoccaceae > HB2-32-21. The sequence goes on along the minus strand of JBFIEE010000077.1, from coordinate 7,378 downwards.
GATCCCCATTCGCGACAGCCCGCCTTTAAACAGCAAGCGGTGCGCGTCGAAACCATTGCCGACCAGATTGGCGCAGCGCGGTTAAGCCGGGAACTACGGACCTACTGATGAATCATCGCGAAGCCATCGAGCCCAACGCCAACACCGCCAGCGCCCCTGCGACGGACGCAGGCGCCAAAGCCGCCATATTTGAACTGCGCGGCGACGAACCGGCCAACGCCTTTCTGTGGGATCCGGTCCCGGAAACAACCGCCGGCCAGGCGACTAACTGCCACGGTAACCTGATCGACCTACTCGACCTTACCAGCCCCTTGCGCGGCGACAGCTTGCACATCAACGGTAACGACGCGGTGGGGAACAACCCCAACCGCTATAAGCAACACGGCTTTTATTTTAATGCCGACAACTGCATCGGTTGCCACGCCTGCGAAACTGCGTGTAGCGAGAAAAACGACAACCCCGCCCACATCGCCTTTCGCTCGGTGGGCTACGTCGAAGGTGGCACCTATCCAGATTACCAGCGCATCAATATTTCCATGGCCTGCAACCACTGCGACGACCCGGTGTGCCTGAAAGGTTGCCCGACCCGCGCCTACACCAAGTTCGCCGAGTACGGCGCGGTGTTACAGGACCCGGATATTTGTTTCGGCTGCGGTTACTGCACCTGGGTGTGCCCTTACAATGCGCCGCAACTGGATCCGGTAAAAGGCGAAGTGACCAAGTGTAATATGTGCGTGGACCGGCTCGAAGTGGGCCTCAAACCCGCCTGCGTGTCCGCCTGCGTCGGCAATGCGCTGGATTTTGGCGTGGTGGAAAACATTCCTGAAAATCGCATTGAGGCTAAAATCTCGATCCCCGGCTTTCCGTCCACCGACATCACCCAGCCGAATATTCGCTTTCAGCAAACCCGCAGCACCCAGCGAGAAATGACCCGCCCCGACGGTATGCCGGTGAAATACCACAAGGACGACAGCGCCGGACCGTTCAAAGGACAGTTCAAACCAGGAGTGGACAAAAAACTCGGCGACAAAAAACAGTGGAACTGGCGCAAGCTGCTCACCTCCCACGAAAGTGCCCACGTTATATTTACCCTGTGCACCCAGGCGGTGCTCGGTGCCTTTCTGATAATTACTGTCGGTACGCTGCCGATAGGCCTGGTCAACAATGGCCCACTGGTGGCGCTGCAAACTCCGGCGGCATCCCCTGCGGTATTGTTGCCCCTGCTGGCGGTGATGATAGTCCTTATCAGCTTTGGACTATTCAAACTCAATATGCACCTGGGCAAACCCCACCGTTTTTATCGCGGCTTTAATAATCTGCGCTGGTCGCCGCTGAGTCGGGAAATCGCCGGAATTTCCGCGTTCTATACCTTTCTACTGGGCTACGTATTATTTGCCGTCCTGGCGGTGTGGTTCGAGAGCCCGTTTATTGTGCAGGCATCCAGCGTGCTGAAAACTTTGTGCGCCGCACTGGCGACCCTGAGTGGACTGATCGGCCTGTACTATATGTACCGCATCTATCGTATCCCCGCGCGGCCCTTCTGGAACCACTGGCAAACGGCCACCGCATTCGGCGGCAACACCCTCAGCCTTGGCGCGCTGTTGGTCGGGCTGGTGGCCCTGCCCGCGCTGGCAATAGCTGGCGAGCCCCTCGGCGGCCTGGTTACCCTGCTTGCCACGCTGGCCGCCATTGGCCTGGTGCTGGAAGGTATTGGCCATCTCTGCCACGGCCGCGACATGCTTAAACTCGGCAACGAAGGTGCATCCTCCTGGTACGTGCAGATCACCCGCTACGGTTATCCCTGGCTGATGCGCAATGCCCTGCTAAGCGCTGCCATCGTGGCATTCGCCAGTCTTGCACTGGCCGCAGTGTTTTCCGGCCCCGCTGGTTTCACAACCGTTACCCTCCTTGCCCTGTGGCTGGTTTCAAGCGCACTTACCCTGGCCGCAGCCGCCATCAGCCGCTCATTGTTTTTTGTGCTGGTTATACCCACCACTATGCCCGGCGCGTTTTTCTGGAAAAACCAGAACTTTGTCGAGCACGCCCGCACCACCGGACTGGTGGATATGGAACAGGTAGGCGTGGTGCGCGAACAACACGGCAAATTTAAAATGGACGAATTAATCGCAACCATCAAAACCACCACCCTGAAAGAGATGTATAGCCATATCAAAGACATTGTGGTGTGGAAGAAACTACCGCGATGAAGACCCCAATAAATCACACCGTAAAACAGGGCCGCGTGGATCTGGTGGGCGCGGGTCCCGGCGACCCGGAACTGATTACCTTAAAAGCCGTGCGCCTGTTAGAACAGGCTGACGTGGTGGTCTACGACCGGTTGGTCAACCCGGAACTACTGCAACATTGCTCAGCCACCTGCGCGCAAATTTACGTGGGCAAACGCAAATACTGCCACAGCATGCCTCAGGAGCGCATTTGCGAATTACTGGTTAAGCTGGGCCAGCAGGGCAAACGGGTGGTGCGCCTCAAGGGTGGCGATCCGTTTATCTTTGGCCGTGGCGGTGAAGAATGTGACGCCCTCGCGCAAGCGGGTATTCCCTGCGCCGTGGTACCCGGTATCACCGCTGCTACGGGTTGTGCGGCAGCAACCGGCATTCCCCTCACCCACCGCGACCACGCCCAGGCCGTGACTTTTATTACCGGGCATCGCAAACGCGGCAAGGACGGCAAAGACGGTAGCCTCGACATCAACTGGCAACTTGCCGCCCAACCCAACCACACCACCGTGTTTTATATGGGCCTGTCCTGCCTCGCAGAAATCTCGCAAGGTTTGCAAAATCATGGTCTGCCCGCGTCCACGCCTATTGCGGTAATTGCCAACGGCTCCACTGACAAACAACAGGAAATCACCGGTACACTGGCAAACATTGCTGAGGCCGTACGTCACGCGGAGCTGCCATCCCCAGCGTTATTGATTGTCGGGGATGTCATCAAAGCGCGACAAGTAATAGCGCTACCTTCCTCCCAACCCGGCAAAAATAATAGCGTACAAGACCAGTATCGTAAGGTTGTTTGACGCGCCCCTGCTTGCACCATCCTTGATGGTAACGCCCTGATAATAAATATTGATTTATCCTTTACCATCAAGCTATTGTGGCGCGAATAATTAATCAGGGAATGATATGTCGCACCTGCACGTTTATGTCCGAATACGGGTACATCATGCACACGTGCACGCCTTCCGAACATATATCGCACGTGGCGTTTAATAATAGTTAGGCCGCAACATTCGTTTAGAACAGAGGAGGCAGAGATGACAAAATATAGAAACGCCTTGCCACAGCTCATCGACAATCTCTTCATGACCGATGGCGGGATCGAGACCACCCTCATTTTCCTGGAAGGACAGGAGCTTCCATATTTCGCGGCCTTCCATCTATTGCAGACGCCGGAAGGCACGGGCATCCTTCGGAAGTACTTCCAGACATATGCCGAGCTCGCCAAGAAATTCAAGACCGGCCTCATTCTCGAGACCGCGACGTGGCGAGCCAACCCGGACTGGGGCGATAAGCTCGGCTACGGCAAGAACGCTCTTGCTGAAGCAAGCTCGATTACCGTTCGCCTGCTCGAGGACATCCGTAGCAAGTACGAAACCCCCGAAACTCCGATCGTCATCAGCGGATGTATCGGTCCTCGCGGCGATGGATACATAGCGGACTGCGCCATGTCCGAAAGCGAGGCTGAGAACTACCATCGCGTGCAGATCGAGACCTTCGCAGGCACCGCGGCTGACTTGGTGACTGCCATCACCATGAACTACGTTCAAGAGGCGGTTGGACTGGCGCGTGCCGCCAAGCAGGCGAAAATGCCTGTCGTCATCTCGTTCACTGTCGAGACAGACGGGCGACTCCCGACGGGGCAGTCTCTCGGCGAAGCGATCAAGCAAGTTGACGATGCCACCTCGCACTACCCCGCGTACTTCATGATCAACTGTGCGCATCCCAGCCACTTCGACCAGGTCGTGACTGGAAATGAACCATGGCTGGAACGTATCCGCGGACTTCGCGCGAACGCCTCGCGTAAGAGCCACGCTGAGCTGAACGAGGCTTCCGAGCTTGATGTGGGGGTCCCGTCCGATCTCGGGAAAGAGTACGCTGAACTAAGGAGTCGGCAGCTAAAGCACCTAAACATCATGGGCGGTTGCTGTGGTACCGATCATCGTCATATTGAACAAATCGCGTTGGCCTGCCTACCCCAATTCCGGAAACATCAGGGACAGGTCTAGAAAAGCAGCCTTTTCCGAAGAAAGTGGCTTGGTTGTTTAGGTAATATTGGTTCTGTAGGCCTCGAATCTAGACCTGACACCGATCTCCTGGTAGTTCTTTTCAGTGGACAAATCCATTTGCTTGAAACGCAGCGTATCCCTGACTTTTTTCATAAACGGGCTATTGTTCATGCCAACTCCTTTTGACCGATATACTGTATATGTAAACAGTTTATTCAAATATGTCAAATACTAGCTTTGGCTAGTTATCCTGGCTCTTATGTAGAACCAAGGTATTTTTTTATGGTATTTCAATAGGTTACGAATTTATCCGAGGCGATAATGCTGGCAACATATATCGCACGTGCTCATATAAGTGTAAAAACGCCAGATAACTGCGCACGCGCGTCATATCTGGGCCGATTTAGTAGCCTATTGATTTTTTCTTATAAATCAAGGTATTGTGACGCGAATAATGAATCAATCAGGGAATGATATGTCGCACCTGCACCTTTATGTCCGAATCCGGGTACATCATGCACACCTGCACGTATTCCGAACATATATCGCACGTGGCGTTCATTAATAGTTAGGCCGCAGAACCAGAGTCAAGTGTGAATCCCGACGCCCTACTTCGTATCGCTGCTCTGTGCGTCGTGTTGGCAGGAGCTGAGACCCTCCACGGCATTGCCAGGACAACATTGGTCATCCGACGCATAGGTAAGGAACGAGCAATCAAGCTGAGCGCGCTCACCGGTACGGTGCTGGCACTGGTCATCTGCTGGTTGTTGGTTCCTGGCATCAACCTTCAATCCGCCGGAGCGCATCTGCTCCTGGGGGTCGTGCTCGCCGGCTTCATGGCTAGTTTCGACATCGTCATCGGAAAATGGCTCATGCGCAAGTCTTGGGCCAAGATCTGGCCCGACTTCAACCCGAAGACCGGCAACTACCTCCTGTGTGGGTTGCTTGCACTGTGCTTCATTCCTCTCGTTGTCTGGTATGCAAACCGCCCGTGAGTCGCCGCTGCGGCCTAACCCCTTGCTCAAGCTGACCCGCTACGGCAGGCTTTGTAAGCCTGCCGTAGCGGGTCAGCTTGAGCGAGGGGTTAGGCATTGAACATTTACGTGACTCACAAATACGCAACGATTTATTCCTTAGTGTTTATAAAAGAAGGTACAAAATGACCAAGAGAAAATTAATTAGAATTATTGTACCTCTGCTTGTAACAGGGGTACTTGCTACGCTCACGCTAGTATCTATCAAGGAATATGTGCAGTATAAAGAAATATTCGATGATGTCGCAGCATGGAGCGCATTTTTTAGTGTTTTCGGTATTGTTTATGCAATTGTAGCAGGCTTCTTACTGATTACAGTTTTAACGAAATACAGCGATTTAAATCAAGCAATAGAAAACGAACTAAATGCTATTGAGACTGTGAGGGATTTTTTAACGTATTTAAATGACGAAAAAAATGAAGTCAAAAAGAGCATCAAATATGCACTATCTCATTACTCTTTCTCATTACTTAATAAAGAATGGTCGGAAATGAGCGATCCTCATGAGCCTATGGATTCTGATACATCTGAAGAATTATACGAAATAATGCGTAAGAGCAAAAAAATATCTGTTGATACAGAAAGTGATGGGATCGTGTTCACGGCCATAATCGAAAATATATCTGATATCACTAAACTTCGTACACGAAGAATCGCTTTAGCTAATGATAGACTGCCTCCCAGGTTAAAGATTCTAATGATCTTTATGTCTATTGTCCTCGTCGGTGCATTTATAGTGTTAGGTGTTCAAAATATACACACTCACATAGCTATTCTCGTTAGTCTTTCTATTTCTATTCATCTGTTATATATGATTATAGAGGATCTAGACCATCCATTTTATGGAATTTGGAATATAAACAGATTGCCCTTGGATGCTCTGGTAAAAAGATTTGACAAAGAAATTGACGCATTGTAGGTGAAAGTAATGCCTAACAACGCGCTCATTCGGACGCTGTAGTTCCCCCGTTTTAGTGGATGCCTTCTGATAACTCAGGAGGTGGTAACATGCCAAAATATACCCAACCCAGAAAGACCTGGCAGTACACAACAGACTTCAAAGTAACGGCGGTAAAGCTGAGCTATCAAGCAGGTATTCAAGTTCAGCAGATAGCAGAAGGTCTGGATATACACCCGTTCACGCTGGCGGAAGGAATACCGAGACGGCAAACTACAGGGGGATGACCAGGGGCGTGTCGGTGTGATGAAAAAGAAAAAGTCTATTCGCGGTAGCGGGCGAATGGGGTCGGGTCTTGCATTGCCGGTAATCCCCCCGAAAAATAACTGAGGTTGTTCTGGTTGAATGCACCGGACACTTTAATAAGAGACAATAAACGTCAACGCTTAAGGTGTCAGTATGAGTCAGAAACGCAGTTATAAACAGTACCCAAAAGAATTTAAAGAAGAAGCGGTAGCGCTGGTGCTTGACCAAGGTTACTCCGTTCCACAAGCCGCTAAATCACTCGGTATAGCCGCCAATATGCTCTATCGCTGGAAGGATCTGCATGAACAGCAGGCGGAGGGCAAAACCTTGGCGGGTGATGAGCGAGCTGAGCTTCAGCGCCTGCGCAAGGAAAACAAAGAGCTGCGCATGGAGAAAGAGATATTAAAAAAGGCCAGCGCCTTCTTTGCGAAAGAAATGAAGTGAAATACCGCTTTGTTCAAAACAATGCTCAGGACTATCCAGTACGGATTCTCTGCCGAGTAATGAAAGTCAGTAAATCGGCTTTTTACGCATGGAAGGCCCGCCCAGCCCGGTTAATAACGGCTCAAGAGCTGCATCTTTATCGAAGAACCAAAGCGCTCTTTAGCGCCAGTCGCCAGAGTTTAGGTAGCCGCGAAATGGCCAAGAAACTGCGCTCAGAAGGCTTTGCAGTGACGCGCTACAAAGCGATGAAAGTCATGGCGAGACTTAAATTGCAGGCCCGGCAACGCGTGGCTTACAAGGTAACAACAAAACGTAAACACAGCGATGCGGTTGCGGATAATTTATTGAACCAGAACTTTAACCCCATGGGTCAAGATCAGATTTGGGCGGGCGATATTACGTATCTTAAAACAGCGGAGGGCTGGGTGTACCTGGCTATTGTGATGGAT
>JBFIEE010000076.1:0-10118 GCA_041603535.1 Porticoccaceae bacterium | reverse complement strand
TAAATCCTTTGCTACCCGCTATAAACAGCGCATCCGAGGCGGACACTTTTCGGGTCAGGTTATTATCGATAGCCCAACACGCGCAGGCCGCAGCAATGGCCACAGGGCCAAACCAGCCGTGTGCACCGCCCGCCGCCGAAGGGGATGGCCAGGACAGGATGATGCCTCCGGCGACGATCGCTATCATGCCGAGCACAATGCGCCGGTCCGCGTTTTCCCGAAATACCACCCAGGCGATCACGGCAGTGAGGACGGCCTCAAGATTAAGTAACAGAGACGCTGTCGAGCCTGGGGTCGAAGTCAATCCATAGAGCAAAGCCACCGGGGCGAGTACGCCGCCGAAAAAGATGGCACCCAGCAACCAGGGCCATTCCCGGGCCGCCAGCCCCGACGCTTGCCAGCCACCGTCCCGAATGATTCTGACAGCGCTTAGGCCGACTCCGCTACCCAGGTAAAGCAAGCCCCCGAGCAACAATGGTGACACCTCGCCGACCAGTAATTTTGCGAAAGGCGTACTGGCGCCGAAGAGGGCGGCAGCCACCAAAGCATAAAAAATATTGCGGTTCATCGACTGTTCTTCGTCTGTTGTGGGGCTGCAAATACCACGGGTGGCGTTGGGCGCAGGGTAGCGGCGGGTAAAGATAGTGTCAGGTTCAAGCCGTCGCCTGAGCAGTTTACTCGTTGTCGATATTGTGTGTTGGCCTCTGCGCAGCGACCTGTGCTATCAGTACGAATTAGCGCATAAATCAGTAACAGTGAGTGCCTTAATTAGGGCCATGGTCGACCTCCGTTGGAAATCGGGCAAGTAATCGATCAACTTATTCGTTACAATTCCGCGCCTTTGCCACCTTTTTTGCCTGTGATTAGTGCCTCGTCAGTTTGAATTGCCGCTGGCCGCCGTCGGCATATCGCGACCATTCACCAACCCGCACGCCACCACGATTTGACTCCCGAAAGCCCCATGGTTGAGGCCATCAAGCCCTATGTTTGAAACCCTGAAGAAAGACTGGTTCGCCAATGTACGCGGCGACCTGCTCGCCGGTCTGGTGGTCGCCCTGGCGCTTATTCCCGAAGCCATCGCGTTTTCCATTATCGCCGGGGTCGACCCCAAGGTTGGCCTTTACGCCTCGTTTTGTATCGCCGTCACCATCGCTTTTACCGGTGGTCGCCCCGGCATGATTTCCGCTGCCACCGGCGCCATGGCCCTGTTGATGGTCACCCTGGTAAAAGAGCACGGCCTGGAATATTTACTGGCTGCCACCTTGCTTACCGGGGTGCTGCAAATCATTGCCGGTTTTTTAAAGTTGGGCGGGCTGATGCGCTTTGTTTCGCGCTCGGTGGTCACCGGTTTTGTGAATGCCCTGGCTATTTTAATTTTTCTCGCGCAGGTACCCGAGTTACAAAACGTTACCTGGCATGTCTATGCCATGACCGCCGCCGGTCTTGGCATTATTTATCTACTGCCGCTGATCCCGGTGGTGGGCAAGATTTTGCCTTCGCCCCTGGTCTGTATTCTGGCGCTCACGGTGCTGGCCGTGGTGATCGGCCTGGATATCCGCACCGTCGGCGACATGGGGCAATTGCCGGATACCCTGCCTATTTTCCTTTGGCCGGATGTGCCGTTAAATTTCGAAACTCTGGCCATTGTGTTTCCCTATGCCGTTGCGCTGGCCCTGGTCGGCCTGCTGGAATCGATGATGACCGCCGCCATTGTCGACGATCTGACTGACACCAACAGCGATAAAAACCGCGAGTGCAAAGGTCAGGGCATCGCCAACATAGGTGCGGGACTAATGGGTGGTATGGCCGGCTGCGCGATGATTGGCCAGTCGGTGATCAACGTAAAATCTGGCGGACGGGGGCGTTTATCCACCTTCGTGGCCGGTTTGCTACTCATTATCATGGTGGTCTTTCTCGACGAATGGATCGGCCAGATTCCCATGGCTGCCCTGGTGGCGGTGATGATTATGGTGTCCATCGGCACCTTCTCCTGGGAGTCCCTGCGCAATCTTAAAAAGAGCCCGCTGTCGAGCAACGTGGTCATGATTTCCACCGTGGTGGTCGTGGTGGTCACCCACAACCTCGCGCTCGGGGTGTTTGTCGGTGTGCTGCTGGCGGCCATGTTCTTCGCCAATAAAATTGGCCGCTATATGGCCGTGAGAATTTCGGCGGGGCAGCAGGACGGCGTGCGTATCTATAAAGTAGTGGGGCAGGTATTCTTCGCTTCTTCAGAACAGTTTGTACAATCCTTCGATTTTAAAGAGGTGCTGGAGCACGTCACCATCGACGTCAGCGATGCCCACTTCTGGGACATTACCGCCGTCGCCGCGCTGGATAAAGTGGTGATCAAGTTCCGGCGGGAAGGCGCCGAAGTTAATCTCATTGGCATGAACGAAGCCAGCGCCACCATTGTCGATACCTTTGGCGTGCACAATAAACCAGACAAAGTCGCGCAAATGCTCGACGCACATTAATCCAGCAACCGTCCGGAAATAAAATATGCTCAACGTTGTCAGTTGTATAGACGGTTCCCCCGGCGCGGTCGCCGTTTGCGACGCCGGTGCCTGGGCCAGCCAGCGCATGGGCGCACCCCTGCAATTGCTACATGTGTTGGACCGATCGGAGACCCCCGCGCATAGTGATCTTTCCGGCAGTTTGGGGGTCGATAGCCGCACCCACCTGCTTGACGAACTGGTCGAGCTGGATGCGAAGCGCAGTAAAGTCGCCCTGGAACACGGCAAACTGATGCTCGAAGCCGCCCGAAGCCGCGCGGAACAACAGGGCGCCCAAAGCATTACCACCCGGCAACGCCACGGCGCACTGGTCGAAAGCCTGCTCGATATGCAAAATGACACCCGTCTGTTGATTATGGGTCGCCGCGGCGAAAGTCATGCCGGGCAGGCGCTGGCCGTCGGCGGCCAACTCGAGAGCGTGATTCGCGCAGTCCATAAGCCCCTGCTGATCACCCTCGATACGTTCGCCGCACCCAGCAACTTTATGATCGCCTACGACGGGCGCAGCGTCACCCAAAAAGCTCTCGATACGCTGATCGGTAGCCCGCTGCTCCAGGGCCTGCCCTGTCACCTGGTGGCAGTTAATAACACCAGCCTCGACCGCGGACCCGAGTTACAGGCCGCGCACGATAAAGTTGCCGATGCGGGTTTCTCGGTCAGTTGCACCGTGCTTCGGGGAGAAGTCCAGACGCAACTACAGCGCTATCAACAGGAGCATGGTATCGAGCTCATGGTCATGGGTGCCTATGGCCACTCCCGTATCCGCCGCCTGTTTCTGGGCAGCAACACCACCGACATGGTCAGCAGCAGCACCATTCCGCTGATTATTGTTCGCTAGCTAGCCGTGGACTCGGTCATTCATACGGGCTGCTTACTCGCGCTGACGTCCCGTCGCCACCCGATCTGAAGCCGCGCTCGCCAGGCCCGCCAGGTCACCCGCCTGGCCTGGGCTTGAGGTTTTCATCCCTGGGATAAGTTATGCGAGATCTTGCGTAACATAATTGGAAACGTGTATCCGAAAATCTACTGTCACAGTCGCGCGCAGTGTGTGTCTAATAGATACATGACAGAACAATACAACCCATTCGCGGATGCCGCTGCAGGTGACGGGCGCGACGAGGCACTTCTTCGATTGATTGAAAGCGGTGATCGCGATGCCCTCGAAGAACTCGTCCTGCGCCATCAGGCGTGGATCTTTAACCTGGCGCTACGAATGGTACATCGTCCCGAGGAGGCGGAAGATGCCACACAGGAGATATTGATCAAACTTATCACGAGGCTTGCCACGTTCGCCGGAGCTAGCAGCCTGCGCACATGGCTTTATCGAATCGCGATCAACCATCTGCTGAATATGAAGCGCGGACGTGCGGAGTCGCGGGAGCTCTCGTTTGCGCAGTACGGGCAGAATCTTGACGAGACTCCCAATGAAGAATTTGCTGACCAGAACGCCATTTCAGCCGAAACGCAACTTCTTGTCGCTGAAGCTCGGATAGGCTGCACATCGGGCATGTTGTTGTGCCTGGATAGGGGGCAACGACTGGTTTATATTCTCGGCGACATTTTCGGTGTCAGCGACCGTGTCGGCGCGGAAATTCTGGCACTGAGTCGGAGCAACTTTCGGCAAAAACTGGCGCGAGCCCGTCGAGATCTCAATAGCTTTATGCAGGACAAGTGCGGGCTGGTAAACACCGCTAATCCCTGTCGCTGCGCCAGAAAAACGCAGGGATTCATCAAGACGGGGCACGTCGACCCCGGAAATCTCGTGTTTGCCCGGGAGCATGTGACGCGTGTTCGGGATATTGCGGCACGCACCAGCGATAAGATAAGCGAACTCGATCAGGCATACGCAGAGATTCATCGCGACCATCCGTTTCAAAAATCGCCTGACTTTGTAGCAGCGCTCAAAGAGTTAATGAATCGCTCCATATTCCGCGGGACGTTGGAACTGGATTGAACGAGGCAGGGTGTGACTGATGTGCCCCAGGATTCGTTACTGCTATCGCTACGAACGCCTCGAACGCAGCCCTGGTACCGCGCCATCGGCTTGTTACTGGTCTAACCCAAAAACAAACAAGGGGCATCTATGATCATTTACGGTTTTAGCTTATCGCCCTTCGTACGCAAGACCCTGGTTTTTGCAAATGAAAAGGGACTTAGCGTTGAATCGAAACCGAAGCGACCGCTCAAGGACGACGCAGAGCTCGTTGCATGTAGCCCATTTGGGCTAATTCCGGGGTTCCGTGACGGTGATTTCACGATCTCCGATTCGAGCGCCATCGTCACCTATATGGAGGCTAAAAAGCCTAATCCTGTTTTGATACCCACCGAGGCGCAACTGCGCGCGCGCACTGTTTGGTATGACGAATTTGCCGATACCATGTTATCAGTGGTCATGACCAAGGTTTTCTCTAACCGGATAGGTTCGCAGAAATTCAGAGGGCAATCCGGCGATCTGGACATCGCTGATGCTGCCGAGCGGGACGAACTGCCCCCGCTACTGGCTTATCTTGAGGCCAATATTCCAGCATCCTGCTTTCTGGTCGACGATCAGCTTACACTCGCCGATATTTCTGTGGCGAGCCAGTTTGTGAATTTTGCGCATGCGGGCGTAACCATCGATGCGGCGCGCTATCCCAAAGTCATCCAATATATCAGGGCGATTCATGCCCGCCCGAGTTTCGCATCGCTTATCGCCGAGGAACGTAGGTTTCTCGCCAGTTGATGTGTTGGTCTTGATCGCGGCTATCCGTCACTGCTATAACGGGATTTTTCATTAGCGCGATAAAGATCTTCCGCCCCTTCGGCCTTGAGCAGATAGCGTTCGATCATCAAATGGTCCTTATGCCTCGGTTTGAGCTTGTCGCGCTAACAAATATCTCCGGTTAGACCCCTCGACAAATTTGCACAGCCTGCTTGCAATAATGAGTACCATGATTAATCGCCCCGCACCTGTCCGCTACGCCCCTAATCGCGTAGGCTTAGCCAGAGTCGAGCGGCACAGCTCACAAACTCAAACACTAACGAATAAATAAAGGTCGTGATTATGAAATATGTCAGTCCGAGTGAAGTCATTAACGGCGATGGTCTGCGCATCGTCCTCGTTCAGCATATGTCGAGCCCCTGGGGTCAGGCCGCCAAAGCCATGATGGATTACAAGGACCTGAGTTACGCCGCCGCGCCCTGGGAGGGCGGTGGCGCCAATCCGGAGTTTATCGCCTGGACCGGCAGCAACAACGGTGCGCCAATCGTCGCCTGGAACGACGAAACGCCCTTAACCCGCTGGGACGATATCCTGTTTTTACTGGAACGCCTGGCCCCCCACAAAGCCCTGCTGCCCGCATCGCGCGCAAACCGCGCCCTGGTGCTCGGTCTCTCCTATGAAATTTGCGGACAGCTCGGTCTAGCCTGGAACCGACGGCTGAGCATGTTCGCGCCCATGGTGGCATCCGGCCAGGCGCCGGAAGGCTTTGTGCTGATGGCAAAAAAATATGGCTCCACTGAAGACGACGTAAGCCGCGCCGACGAGCGCCAGATAGCTTCGCTCAAGGCCCTGGCCGACCAGCTTAAGGCCCAGCAGCGCGCGGGCAGCGACTATTTTGTGGGCGACAAACTGAGTGCCGTCGATTTTTACTGGACCGCGTTTTCTAACCTCTTTGATTTATTGCCACCGGACAAATGCCCGATGCCGGAACAGGCCCGTCCCATGTTCACCAATATGGCGGAAAGTGTACGTAGCGCCGTCGACCCGGCGCTGATCGCCCATCGCGATCGGATCCTGGCCCAGCACTTCAAAGTGCCGATGGAAATGTAAGCGAACTGATCCGGCGGGTGCCTGACAACAACGCCCTGTGCATGGTTAGTTTGCCAGGGTGGAGGGCTCGACCTGGCCGAGGTAGCAGGCATGACGGAGGTGGTAAGCATGACTAAAGAGACAGCCATGACCAAGGTGGCAATTATCAGCGGCGTCGGGCCCGATCAGGGCATGGGCGCACAACTGGCGCGGCGCTTTGCAGCCAGCGGACTGCACGTGTTCGTCGCCGGGCGCACCCAGAGCAAACTCGATGCCGTTGTCGCTGGTATTCACGCCGAGGGCGGTCAGGCCACCGCCGTAGTCGCCGACGCCACCGACGAACAGGCCACCGTCGACCTGTTTACCCAGGCCCGCAAGGTTGGCCCCATCGATCTGGTGATTTACAACACTGGCAACAACACACCGGGTCGTTTCGAAGACATGAGCGCAGAGTTTTTCGAAAAGAGCTGGCGGGTTTGTTGCTTCGGCGGCTTTCTCTACGGCCGCGCCGCCATTCAGCATATGCAGCGCGACGGCGGTGGCACCATTTTATTTACCGGTGCCAGTGCCTCCCTGCGCGGCCGACCAAACTTCGGTGCCTTCAACTCCTCCAAATCCGCCCTGCGCATCATGGCCCAGGCCATGGCCAAAGAATGCGGCCCTGCCGGCATTCATGTGGGCCATGTGGTCATTGATGGCGCCATTGGCGGCGATAAAATCCGCCAGGGCCTCCCCGAAGTCGCAGAAAAACTGGGCGAAGACGGCATGATCGATATTCAGGCCATCGTCGACGGTTTTGAATACCTCTACAAACAACCGCGAACGGGCTGGTCTTTCGAAGTGGATGTGCGCACTGCCATTGAGCGTTGGTAGATTAGACCTTTGTAGACAGAATCCTGGTAGGTGGCAACCGGCTAGATAAACCGGCTTTGTTATTCCAGGTTTCCCAAGCAGTCATTGCCTTCAAGTTCCTTTCCCTCGGGGGCTTTTTCTTTAATGCCCATCTCCTTAACTGCTCCCGCAACTATCCACTCAACCATCCCCTTAGCTAATCCCTCAACTATTTCCTTAAAGAGCTGGTTATCAGTAAAATCCCGCACCAGTAATTACCGGGAAGCGTAAGCGTATGGGCAGGGCGTATCAAAACCGCAAAGACTCAATGGCCAAAACCTCTGACATGAAAGCCAGGGTGTATAGCCGCTATGGCCGGGAAATCTACGTCAGCGCCAAATCCGGCGGCGTCGACCCCAGCGCCAACCTGGCCTTGCGCAACCTGATCGAGCGCGCCAAAAAAGACCAGGTGCCCGCCCATGTCATCGACAAGGCCATCGACAAGGCCAAAGGCGCGGGCGGCGAAGACTATTCCCCCGCGCGTTACGAAGGCTACGGCCCCGGCGGCAGCATGGCCATCATCGACTGCCTCACCGACAACCCCAACCGCACCTTCGGCGATGTGCGCCAGGCCTTCACCAAAACCAAATGCAAAATCGGCACACAGGGCACCGTCAGCCACCTGTTCGACCACCTGGCCATCTTTGTTTTTAATTACGACAACGAAGAAGCCGTGCTCGAAGCGCTAATGGAAGCCGATGTGGACGTCACTGATATCGAAAATGAAAACGGCAAAATTTCCGTATTCGCTACCCACACCGACTACTTCAAGGCCAAACAGGCCCTGCTCGACTGCTGCGGCGAGCTCGAATTCGACGTCGACGAAATCCAGTTTATCGCCCACGACTACACCACCCTGAGCGGTGACGATGTCGCCCTGTTCGAGAAATTCCTGGCCATGCTCGACGACCTGGATGACGTACAGCAGGTCTACCACAACGTCGCGCAATAAACGCCGCGCAATAAACGTCGCGTTCTAAAAGTCCGGTCTTGCCTGGTAATGACTTAGCCAGGCAACGGCTAATGACTTAGCCAGAAAAAGTCCGGAAAAGCGACCAGACTGGCCGCCCCCTGCGCCCTCACTTTTTCACAAAGCGATAGATAAAACGGTCGGTATTGCCGCGGATGGCCGCGTTGAAAACATCAACCGTGCGCGCGTCATCGGGATTGCGCAGCGCCTCAGACGCGCCATCAAAAATAAACCCCGCGCTTTCGATATCCTGCCTGGCAAACACCTCATCGATTCGATGTAATCCCTGTGCAGCACTGCTACCCGTACCGGCAATGGCCGAGTGATCGACAACAGCCAAAATCCCGCCGGGCTTCAAGCTCTCTCGAATTTGGCTAAAGAGTTTGTCCCTGTCTACTTTCGGCCAGGAATCTCCGGTGTAATAAATATCGTGATACGTTAATACCATCAGCACCATATCCAGCGACGCTTTTTCCAGGCCCAGATTGTCTATCTCGGTAATCTGCCGGCTTACATTCGCCAGGCGATTGTCCTTTAAACGGGCAAGGGCTTCCTCGCCAGATGAGCTTTCATAGGCCTTGTTCGTGTGCGCAATAACGTGTCCCTCAGGCCCCACCACATAAGAAAGGAGTTCGGAGTAATAGCCGCCGCCCGAAAAAAGATCCAGCACATGCATACCCGGCTGCACGCCAAAAAACTGCAATACCAGATCAGGGCGACTGGTCTTGTCACGCGTTTGGTCAGCGCTGCTCCGTGCAGGATTGCTAACAGCGGCTTTGACCGCTGCTGCATTAGCATCGGCCAGAGTGGGGAGCGCGATGGCCAGACCAATGATTATCAGGCCGAGTCTTTTTGTTGTGTTAAACATCGTATTTCTCCTGGATTCTTTGGAATGAATACTTCCGCTTGTTAAGTAACTGCCAATGGTTAACATGACAGCGTTAAAACTAGCAGCGTTGAAAATAGCTGGGTTAAAAACAGCTGGGTTAAAAATAACAGCGTTAAAAATAACAAAACCAAAATTGCAGGCTAACCATAACATCTACAACCATAAAAGCTGTATATTTAAACCGTCTTTAAAAGCCGCGAACCAAAAGGAGTGCGCACCCATGAGTTACCTGCCATTGACCGAACAGCAACAACAATTAAAGGCACTGGCGGCGCAGCTTGCCAGCGCAGAGCTGGAGCCACGGGCGGCTGATACCGATCGCACTGGCAGCTTCCCACGGAGTTCCCTGGACGGCCTGAAAGCAAGCGGGCTATGGGGGCTGCGTGTACCCAAGCAATACGGCGGCCTTGATGCTGACCTGGTGTCTACCTGCCTGGTGGTGGAAGAGCTGGCAAAAAAATGTGCATCGACTGCAATGTGCTACAAAATGCACGTCGAAGCCGCCGAGTTGATCAGCAAAATGCCCACCGATTATCAGGCGGAAACCTTTGTTAAAAAGATAGCGGCTGGAGAAATATTGTGCACCGTCGCCGGTGGTGAAACATCGGGCAGGGGCGGTGACTGGGTGCCGGGTATGGTGTTATCCGCCGTTGAGAAAGGCAGTGATGGCTACATCATCGACAATGTTCGCAAGTCCTATGTCACCTCGGCGGGTCAGGCGTCGCATTATTTTATGCTTTGCCGAGTCGGTGCTGAAACCAAAGGACACCAGTTGACGGCCTTGTTTATCGAGGCCGATAAGATCGACTGGGAAACCCTGGAAGACTGGCACGGCCTCGGCATGCGCGGCAATAACAGCATGCCCATTCGTTTTAATGGCGTTGTTCCTGAGCAAAACCGCATCGGCGAGGAGGGCGCAGCCCTGAAATACCTGGGCGCGGTAATGATGCCAGTTGTTGCCCTGACCTACGGGGCGGCTTATCTTGGCGTGGCATCCGGCGCCTATGAGTTGGCCATGGTGGAAGCAGCCAAAGTCCATCCCAGTGGCGCCAGGCGTCTGGATAG
>JBFIEE010000075.1:0-10772 GCA_041603535.1 Porticoccaceae bacterium | reverse complement strand
GTGGACAAGTACAATATCCAGCACATCGGTGCGTAGGCGTCGCAGACTCCGCTCAACACTTAGCTGTGTATGTTCCGGTGTGAAGTTAAAACTCGACAGGCCGTCGTTGAACTCCTCCCCTACTTTGCTGCATATCAGCCAGTGGTCGCGTTGGCCCTGTAATAAATAACCCAGGCGTTCCTCGCTGGTGCCATAGGCCGGCGCAGTATCGATCAGATTGATGCCGTGATCCCGAGCCAGTGCGATAAGTTCCGTTGCCTGGCGATCGTTTGGCAGGTCAAACTCGCTGGGGTATTTGACGCCTGTATTGCGGCCCAGCTTTACCGTGCCCAGTCCAAGGATGCCAACCTTCATGCCGGTATTACCGAGCCTACGTTGCGGAATCATGGTCAACCACCAAAAGCCTGTTGCCAGGGTGCCAGCGCTAGCGGAGGTCTTGGTAGCGGTAGTTCAGGGCAGGGTCTATTGTCGGGCCTTATGCCGCGTTGCTGTAGCAGGTCAATAACGGTGGTGCTCAGGTTGGGAGCAAGCGTTAACTTGGTCGGCCATGCCGCAATGACATTGGAGCAGCCAGTGGCCCAGTCAGCGAATGCCTGATCCGGGCGGGCCAGGTTTCGCTGGCGTGGTTCGGCGCGATCTATCGCCAGCGTAGCCCACTGAGCATCGCACAAATCCACCCAGGGTAGTAAGGCTGCCAGTTCGTTTCTGGCGTTGTTTATAAGTGCCTCGGGCGCCAGGTCGACACCTTTTTCCGCCAGTGCTCCGCCCAGATACCATACCTGGCTACCGTCCGCGCAGGGGTGACTGGATATGGTCAGCCGCGGTGTCGTGTCAGTACCGAGGCAATGGCCGTAAAACGGCTGCAAATGGCGGTGTTTAACCATCACCTGTTGCAGGGGGCGGCGCTGCATGATGGGTGCAGTAGCGCCTGCCTGTTGCAGGAGGGCTTCATTACCCTGCCCTGCCGTCAACACCACGGCGCGGCCGGTGACATTGAGAATCTCCATGTCACCGGCTATTCGCAGTTCGGTCGTGCCGGTGGCGTTGTTGGTAAGGAGTTGCGCACGCTGCCAGTCAAGCAGGTAAATATGTTTTGCTACCCGATTGGCCAATATCTGGATCAGGCTGGGTACGTCGAGCACCATGTCCACCAGTTTGTAGACGCTGCCTTTGAAGCGCGGGTTCTTCAATAGTGCCGGGAGGCCTGTTCCGCGAACCCTGTCGACGCGGCCGCGAGTCGCTTTGCTCGCCAGGAAAGCTGTCAGTTTGGCTGCCGCGCTATTTGCAGACCACAGATAGAAGTGGTCGCTTAATATCTGCCCGCCGCGTAAATCTACGTCGCCCTCACCGCGTAAACAGCGGCGCCAATGCGCCGGCATACCGGCGATGGCCTCAGAAGCGCCTGACAGCGCGCCATTTAGCGTGTATTTAATACCGCCGTGGATCATGCCCTGGCTGGCAACGGTCTGCCCACCGCCTAATGCCTGGTGTTCAAATAGCAGCGCGGTATAACCGTTGTTGCGCAGACGGTTAAGTAACCACAGGCCAGCGATGCCGCCACCGATGATGGTAACGTCAGTGTGGATAGTGCGCAGTGGCAAAGCTGGGCTGTTGATAATGGTCAATCCGAATATCAGCGGGGTGGTCAATAAGGTAACTGAACTGGCATCAGTATAACGCTTCAGGCAAAAGCTTTGCGGGAAAACAACGGGCTCTGTATGCTGCGCTAAAAAGGAAGCATCTTGCCCCGAGCACTGTATACATCGCTTTTGTATGTCCTGACGCCGCTGATTCTGTTGCGTTTGCTGTGGCGTTCGCGACGAGCCCCGGCTTATGCCCGGCGCTGGCGTGAGCGCTTCGCGCTGGCACCAGCCCTTGAGTTCAATGGCAGGGTTATCTGGGTACATGCGGTTTCTGTGGGGGAAACGCTGGCGGCTGTGCAGCTGATCAAAGCCCTGCAGGTGGACTACCCCGCTGCATTGGTCATGGTCACCACCACCACCCCTACCGGGTCCGATCAGGTGCGCAAAGTCTTTGGTGACAGCGTTTACCATGTCTATGCCCCCTATGACCTGCCGGATGTGCTGACCCGCTTTTTTGCCCGAACCAGACCAGCCATATTGATCATTATGGAAACCGAGCTGTGGCCGAATCTGATTTATAGATGCAGAAAGCTCGGTGTACCGGTGGCGGTGGTTAATGCTCGGCTGTCGGCTAAATCTGCGGCTGGGTACCGAAAAATTGCTTCGCTTAGTAAACCAATGTTACGGGATATTAGTCTGGTGGCGGCGCAAAGCCCTGCGGATGGCGAGCGCTTTGTCGATCTCGGACTTGACCGGGAAAAACTCGTGGTCACTGGCAATATTAAGTTTGATTTGCAGCTTGATGAAGCGTTACGCGAGCGGGCCGCGTCACTTAAGGCTGACTGGCGGGGTCCCGGTGGCAGGTTGATCTGGTTGGCAGCCAGTACACATGGGGGGGAAGACGAACAGATTCTCAGCGCCTTCAGCCAGGTGCTACGGGTGGTGCCAAACACGTTGCTGGTGTTGGTGCCGCGCCATCCAGAGCGGTTTAATGACGTCGCCAGGCTGTGTGTCGACAGCGGGTTTACCGTTACTCGTCGTAGTCAGGCCGGCCTCATAGACCAGGGCGTGCAGATACTGCTAGGTGACACCATGGGTGAGTTACTGCTGTTTTGTGGTGCCAGCGATATGGTTTTTGTTGGTGGTAGTCTGGTGCCCGTCGGTGGACACAATTTGATTGAACCCGCAGCCTGGGGGGTGCCGGTACTCACTGGCCCGCATTTATTCAATTTTGTTGAAGTGGCCAGCAAACTCACGGAAGCGGGTGGTCTGAAACTGTGTAAAAACGACGAGCAGCTCGCGACGGCAATTATTGACCTGTTACAGAATGCCGGGGAGCGTCAGCGACTCGCTGACGCCGCGCGCTCGGTCGCGGACGCCAACCGGGGCGCGCTGCTCAAACTAAGTGACGGCCTTAGGAGCCTGCTTTACTGATTTCCAGTTTTTGATCGAGCCACTGATCGAGCTGACTGATATCTTCTGGACTTAACTGTCCGGCGACCTCTTTAAGTTTGAGCATGCTGTTGATGTAGTCATAACGGGCGTTGGCATAGTTGCGTTGCGCTTCGTACAGCGTGCGCTGGGAAATCAGCACGTCGACTATGTTCCGTGTGCCGACATCGTAGCCAGCTTCAGTAGCTTCAAGTGCGCTTTGTGCGGAAGTAATCGCCTGATTGCGAGCCTTCACCCGTGCCGCATCGGTCTGGACCTTGCGGTGGTTGGAGCGTGCCTGCTGGGTGATATTACGCTGTGCCAGGAGGTAGTTCTCCTGTGCCTGGATATACTCCTGAAAAGCCCTGCGTCGCTCGGCGCTGACCAGCCCGCCAGTAAATATCGGCGCGTCCATTCTTATAGAAAAGACGGTGGGTTCATCGTCTTCTGCGAAGGGCTGAATTTCTTTGGTGTCATCGACTACAAAATGGCCGTCGCGATGAAAGTTTGAATAGCCGAGACTGGCGGACACCGTGGGCAAGTGCTCAGCTTTTTTTGCGTTAGCATTTTTTTCGGCCGCAGCAGTAGACAACTGCGCCACCTTTAGGCCGAAGTTATTCGCCTGAGCGAAGTCCACCCAGGATGCACTATCGGCGGGTTCTGTTTGCGTGACGGGAAAGTTGGCAGCAAGGCCTGCGAGAACATTATGCGGTTGGCCCGTAAGCACTTCCAGTCCTTCAAAGGCAATATCGAGGGCGGCCCGGGCTTCCAACGTGTTTACCGAGGCAGAGTCGAAAGCGGCCTGTGCTTCGTGAACATCTGTGACCGGTAATAAACCGACATCAAAGCGCTCTTTGGTCTGTTCGAGCTGGCGACCGATAGCGCGCTCTTCGGCCAGCGAGGTGATCAGGTTTTCGCTGGCACGCAGGACATTAAAGTAGGCGTCGGTGACACGAAGAATAGTCGCCTGCTGGTCAGCGGCAAACTGCGCTTCAGCGCGTTGGTCGAGATCATAGCCCTGCTTGAAGGTAAACCAGGCGGGCAGATCAAACAGCGGTTGTTTGATGGAAATAGAGTAAAACTCAGTTTCGTCATCGTTATCACCAAACGCCCCCGCTGGCCTTGACTGGCCGTCAAAGTTGAGGAATCGAGAGCTACCAGTATCGCCGTCACTGTCGCTCAGCTCGACACTGGCGCTTATCCTGGGCAGCAAACCTGCACGGGCCAGCGGGATAGCCTCTTTGCCTGCTTTAAGCGCGGCATTGGCGGCCCGCAGTTGCGGATCGTTGGTCAAGGCGAGCTGGTATATTTCAGATAGCGTGTCCGCAGCCAGGGTGATGGTCGGCGCGGCTACGAGTACAGCACCCAGTACAGCACTGGATAGAGCCTTTGATAATTTGTTCAACATCACTTCATTCCATGGTTAATTTTTAACAACGACAGAGTCTAGCAGATGATCCTGGGAATTGTCCTGTATCGACATAAACATATCTACTGCTAGAGTAGACGTAGATATGGCTGCGGGAGAATGCGTTGAATGAAATCTTACTGACCAATAATGATGTTGAAATCATGAGTCGGGAAATAGTCTATCAGGGATTTTTTTTGGTAGAAAAATTGCGTTTGCGCCACCGCTTATTTAATGGCGGATGGAGCCGTGAATTTACGCGTGAACTTTTTGTGCGCAATCGAACTGTCGGCGTGTTGCTGTACGATCCTGTGCACGAACTGGTCGGATTAACCGAGCAGTTTCGGGTTGGCGCCCTGGGCACTCCAAATAGTCCGTGGCGGATGGAGGTGGTGGCAGGCATTGTTGACAAGAGCGAGACGTCGGAGCAGGTTGT
The DNA here is from genome assembly GCA_041603535.1 of Porticoccaceae bacterium. GTDB lineage: Bacteria > Pseudomonadota > Gammaproteobacteria > Pseudomonadales > Porticoccaceae > HB2-32-21. The sequence goes on along the minus strand of JBFIEE010000075.1, from coordinate 5,914 downwards.
CCGGCGCGAGCTGTTTGAGGAGGCCGGAATAACCAATGTCACGCTGCAACCGATTTGTGAATATCTAGTGAGTCCGGGTGGGACCAATGAGCGGCAGGAGCTGTGGTGCGCCTGCACTGATCTGCGTGGTCGCGGCGGGCGTTTTGGCCTGGCTGATGAAAATGAAGACATCATGTTGCATGTTATACCGGAGCAGGAGGCCGTAGCGGCATTGTCAGCGGGACGATGCAATAACGGGGCGACGGTGATTTGTCTACAATGGTTGCAGCTAAACGGCGCGAGCCTGAGAAGACAAATGGTTCACGAAACAGTTTGAATCAACCGACAAAAATGAAATTTCACCATTGATTAAAACTACAGAGACGTTATTTTGGGATACAAGGTAGATTTAAAAAACTTTATGGCGCGATGTGAAACCAATTACGTGCGTTTATGCCAGATTTTCCCCAGTATGGCGGAGGAGTCAGACCGCCGTTTGGGTCTAACATCGGATCATCGGCGAGAGGTGCTTCTGTCCGTAAAGGAACGCACGCCTTATACAACCTTGCTCACCATCGTTGAGCGAACAACAGTGAGCCTGGATGTCGGCGATGGTATTGATTCGAACCCGCTGCCTGTGTGGTGTCGTGCGCCCGTATTGTCAGTGCGACTTTATCATGATGCCAGTTTGGCAGAGGTGGTTGGTTGTGATGAAGCGAGGGGTGTTCATCCCAATAATCCTTACCCCAACCGGCAGATGCTACAGCGCGATGAAAAAGCGCAGTGGAACAAATTTCTTGAAGAGTGGTTGGTGGTGTGCGTTAAACACGGTTATGTGCTTGAGCCTGACCGAGAGCTGGTCAATAGTGATGTCTAATCAGATGGTTACAGGGTGCAGGTAAGCAACGGTATGTTATCGATCTTCAAAAAATTGCAGCCATGTCGCAAGCCTCTGCCCACCGTTTAGTACAGCTGACCGACCTCCACATCGGTGAGGATAGAGGTCATCGTCTGGCAGGTATCTGTACCTATGATAGCTTCCGACAGGTGCTTGCTGCTGTGTCCGCGCGGATCACGAGGCCAGATATGCTGATGATTACTGGTGACGTGGCAGCCCATGGCGCGGATCAGGCCTACCGCTTATTTGCCGAGCAAATTCGGTTTACGGATATTCCTTATGCCTGGTTGCCAGGCAATCACGACGATTTTGCTGTTATGCAGAGCGGTATTATCTCGGCGCCCTACTGGCCCTTACTTGAATTCGGTGAGTGGCGGGTGATTTCACTCAATTCCGCGGTAATGGGGCAGGTCGGTGGCACCCTCGACAGTGATGATCTGGATTTTCTCGCCACTGCGCTGCGCCGGGAAAGCACACATCCAACCGTCATATTTGTGCATCATCCGCCTGTTGCCGTGGGCTGCGAGTGGCTTGATGAGCAGCGCATCAGCAACGCGCGGGATCTTGAAAATATCGTGGTTCAGGCGGGCAATGTGAAAGCCATTTTTTGCGGCCATGTGCATCAGGCATTTGCTACCCAATGGGCGGGTTGCCAGGTTTTTACGACCCCTTCAACGTGCTTTCAGTTTGCGGCCAATAGTGCGAAGTTTGCCATGAGTGACGATTTTCCGGCCTACCGCTGGATTGATTTGCACCCGGACGGCTATCTTGAAACGGGGGTTTGTCACTTGGAGCAGGCCGATCACGTGGTGGACCACGGTATGTCCGGTTACTGATTTTGCTCCCTGATTCGTATAGATGACTTTACGTCACACACCGATCAGGCCTGTTGTTACAGGCGATCAATAGTCATTCCGTTGTTGTTCGTAGTGCTTATCAATCGCGGTCATCCACAGCTGCCCGTCCAAGCTATCCATAAGCGCAGCGCAAACGCTATAATCCCCACTTCGTTCTCTGCTGGATCCGATTGACGCAACTGTTGACGTGACGTCGCTTCTGTATATACATGGTTTTAATAGTTCGCCTGAATCTGACAAGGCTCGGCTGACCCGGCAGTGGCTGGCTGAGCAGCGTCCCGATATTGACTTTATATGCCCTTTTTTGAGCCCCTTCCCCGCCGTTGCGATGGCGGAACTGGAGGTGTTGATGTCGCGCCTTGGCGAGCAGGTTGGTTTTATAGGCAGTTCCATGGGCGGCTTTTACGCCACCGCGTTGGCGGAAAAGTACTGCTGCAGAGCGGTTCTGGTGAATCCGGCAGTGGCGCCCTGGCAGGGTCGGGATTACCTGCTCGGCGACCAGCAAAATTATCATACAGGCGAAGTACACCATATTGAGCAACAGCATCTGGATGAGCTACAGAAATTTGATGTGGCGATGATCAGCGATCCGTTGCGTTTTATGGTGTTGCTACAAAGCGGCGACGAGGTGCTTGATTACCGCATGGCAGCCGCCAGGTATGCGGCATGCCGTTTGTTAGTCGAACAGGGTGGTGACCACAGTTTCCAGGGCTATGGACATCATCTCCCAGCGATCATCAGTTTTCTGACCGGTAAGGATCAATGTAGTCCATGAGCGAATATAACGCTGAAGATATCGAGGTGCTGACCGGGCTTGACCCGGTCAGAAAGCGCCCGGGGATGTACACAGATACCACTCGGCCCAATCATCTTGCTCAGGAAATCGTGGATAACAGTGTCGATGAAGCCCTGGCAGGGTTTGCCAGCACAATAGCGGTAACTTTGCATAAAGACGGCTCTGTAACGGTCACCGACGACGGTCGCGGTATGCCCGTAGATATTCACCCGGAACAAGGAGTGCCGGGAGTTGAAGTGATCCTCTGCACCCTCCACGCAGGTGGCAAGTTCAGTGACAAGAACTATCAGTTTTCCGGCGGGCTGCACGGTGTCGGGGTATCTGTGGTCAACGCATTGTCGCAGACGCTGACGGTCACCATTCGCCGCGATGGCCAGGTCTGGCAGATGAGCTTCGCCGACGGCAATAAGGCGTCTGATCTTACCGCTATCGATACCTGCGGCAAGCGCACCACCGGCACGGAAGTTCGGTTTTTACCCAATCCGCAGTATTTCGACAGCGTTAAATTCTCTGTGCCCCGGCTCAAGCACATATTGCGCGCCAAGGCAGTACTTTGCGCCGGTCTGACAGTAGCCTTCACCGACGAGGCGAGTGGCGAGACAGAGAGCTGGCATTATCAGGACGGTTTGCCGGATTACCTTGCCAACGCCACCAGCGGTTGGGAAACATTGCCGACGGCACCGTTTACCGGTAGCAGTGCGGCAGTGAAAGAAGCCGTTGACTGGGCCGTGCAATGGCTGCCCGAAGGCGGTGATTTAACCCAGGAAAGCTACGTCAACCTGATTCCCACGGTGCAGGGTGGCACCCACGTCAACGGTTTTCGCACCGGTTTACTTGAAGCAATCCGCGAGTTCTGTGAATTTCGCAGCCTACTGCCGCGGGGTGTCAAGCTAACACCCGACGATATTTGGGATAGGTGTTGTTACGTGCTGTCTTCAAGGCTTAGTGACCCCCAATTTTCCGGACAAACCAAAGAGCGCCTGTCATCCCGCGAGGCCGCGCCGTTTGTGTCCGGCATTGTCAAGGATGCCTTCAGTCTGTGGCTCAATCAGCATACCGAAGAGGCAGAAAAACTGGCCGAGCTGTGTATCGGCAATGCCCAGCGACGCATGCGCACCAACAAAAAGGTGGCGCGTAAAAAGCTCACCTCCGGTCCTGCGTTGCCCGGTAAACTCGCCGATTGCGCTTCTGCAGACCCGGTGCTATCAGAGTTGTTTCTGGTTGAGGGTGATTCCGCCGGCGGTTCCGCCAAGCAGGCGCGCAGCCGGGAGTTTCAGGCCATCATGCCCTTGCGCGGGAAAATTTTGAATACCTGGGAGGTTGACAGCCAGGAGATTCTGGCTTCTCAGGAGGTCCACGATATTTCTGTGGCCGTGGGCGTAGATCCGGCCAGCGATGATTTTAGTGGTCTGCGCTACCACAAGATTTGCATTCTGGCTGATGCCGATTCCGATGGGGCGCATATCGCCACACTGATATGCGCTTTGTTCGTGCGGCACTTCCTGCCGCTGGTGGCGGCCGGGCATATATATGTGGCGATGCCGCCGCTGTTTCGCATTGATGTTGGCAAAGAAGTGTTTTACGCCCTGGATGAGTTTGAAAAAACCGGCGTATTGGCACGAATCGAAGCGGAAAAAATTGCTGGCAAAATACAGATCACGCGCTTTAAAGGACTCGGTGAAATGAACCCCATGCAGTTACGTGAGACCACCATGAATCCTGATACCCGGCGTCTGGTTCAACTAACCATTGAGGCGGGGGACGATACCCATCAGCTGCTTGATATGCTGTTGGCCAAGAAGCGTGCGGCCGATCGCAAAAATTGGCTGGAAGAAAAAGGCGATTTGGCGGAAGTTGGTTAGACGGCAGTGTAACCGACCTCGAAAAAGCCGTCTGCCCTGCCACCACTTTGTTATAGCAAACTAAAAACAGAAGCGTATGCCAGAAAGCACGACAACGACAGAAACCGAAGAACGCACCCGGTTACGGGAATATGCTGAGAAGTCCTACCTCGATTATTCGATGTATGTGATTCTCGACCGTGCCCTGCCGCATATCAGCGATGGTCTGAAACCGGTACAGCGGCGCATCATCTACGCCATGAGCGAGCTGGGCCTCAAGGCACCCGCCAAGCACAAGAAGTCGGCGCGCACGGTTGGTGATGTTATCGGTAAATTTCATCCACACGGTGATAGCGCTGCCTACGAAGCCATGGTATTGATGGCGCAGGATTTCTCCTATCGCTATCCGCTGGTGGATGGGCAGGGCAACTGGGGTTCCTCGGATGATCCCAAGTCTTTCGCCGCCATGCGCTATACCGAATCGCGACTCACGCCCTTTGCCGATCTACTCCTGGCTGAGCTGGCGCAGGGTACAGTGGACTGGCAGGCTAACTTTGATGGCTCCCTTGAAGAGCCAAAAATTTTGCCCGCCCAGGTGCCCAATGTTCTGCTCAATGGTGGCACTGGCATTGCCGTGGGTATGGCCACTGATATCCCACCCCACAATTTACGGGAAGTGATCAGGGCCTGTATTCACCTGCTGGAAACGCCGAACGCCGGAGTGCGCGAGTTGTGCCAGTACATACCGGCGCCTGACTTTCCTACCGATGCGGAAATTATTTCGCTGCCCGAGGATATGATTACCGCCTATACCACGGGGCGAGGCTCGGTTCGTATGCGCGCCAGATGGATCAGGGAGGATGGCGACATTGTGGTCACGGCGCTGCCGTATCAGGCTTCGCCAGCAAAAATTCTTGAGCAGATCGCCGGGCAGATGACGGCAAAAAAATTGCCGATGGTGGCGGATCTTCGTGACGAATCCGACCATGAGAACCCGATTCGACTAGTTATTGTGCCGCGTTCAAATCGAATCGATAGCGAGGCTCTGATGAGCCACCTGTTTGCGTCCACCGATCTCGAGCGCTCACACCGTATCAACCTGAACATGGTTGGTATGGATGGTCGGCCAGGCGTCAAGGCGCTTAATACGATACTGGGTGAATGGCTTGAATTTCGTCAAAAAACGGTGCGGCGTCGGCTAGAATACCGACTGGAGCGAGTGCTAAGTCGCCTGCATATCCTCGACGGCCTGCTCGCGGCATTTCTTAATATCGACGAAGTGATCGCTATTATCCGCTATGAAGACGAGCCAAAAGCTGAATTGATGCAGCGCTTTGCGCTTGCAGATCTACAGGCCGAAGCCATTTTGAATTTGCGCTTACGTCAACTGGCGAAACTGGAAGAGGTGAGAATTCGTGTTGAACAGGATGAGCTGAGTGCAGAGCGCGACGAGCTGGAGAAGATCCTCGGTTCGGCACGGCGTTTAAAAACCCTGGTGCGCAACGAACTGCAAAGCATCGCGGAAAAATTCGGTGATGACCGC
>JBFIEE010000074.1:0-11443 GCA_041603535.1 Porticoccaceae bacterium | reverse complement strand
GCCCGCGGTTGAAAACATGCCCAGCGGTAACGCCACCAAACCCGGCGACGTCGTCAGGTCGATGTCAGGTAAAACTATCGAGGTGCTTAATACCGACGCGGAAGGTCGGCTTATTCTGTGTGACGCGCTAACCTTTGCCGCGCGCTATAAACCAGAAACCGTCATCGATATCGCCACATTAACCGGCGCCTGCGTAGTAGCTCTCGGCAGCCACGCCACCGGCCTGTTTAGCAACAACGAGGAACTCGCGCAGCAACTGTTGGCCGCGGGTCAGGATAGCGGCGATCGCGCCTGGCAATTGCCCCTGTGGGAAGAATACGACCAGGCGCTAAAATCCAGTTTCGCCGACATCCCCAACATCGGCGGCACCGGCGCTGGCAGCATCACCGCTGCATGTTTCCTCGGTCGCTTCACTAAAGAATACCGTTGGGCGCACATGGATATCGCTGGCACCGCCTGGAACTCAGCCGGGCCAAAGGGCGCCACCGGTCGACCGGTACCGCTGCTTATGGAGTATTTGCTCAAGCTCGTCGGATAACGTGACCAAAGTTAACTTTTATCAAACGTCCGGAGCAGTGCAGCCCGCGCTGGATCTGAGCTGTGAACTGGCAGAGAAGGCTCTGCGGATGGATGCAGAGGTCCTTATTTATTGCCCGGACAAAGCCCTCGTTGAGCAGCTCGGTGAGCGGCTATGGGCCTGGTCGGCGACAAGCTTTCTGCCCTGTCGGGTAGATCATGAAGGGCCGGAAAGAATTCGACTTTGTCAAACTGAAGACCCAGGCGACGATCACAGTGTATTAATTAACCTGGCTGCGCATACCCCCGACTGGTTTGGTCGCTTTGAAACCTTGTGTGAGTTGATTTACGGTGATGCTGTTTTTGTGGACAACAAGCGGCAACGCTATAAATTTTACAAAGATCGTGGTTTTCCATTGAGCTACCATGATCTGTCTAATCGCCACCAGAATCCGACGCTCGCAGATGACTGACGCCGACGACAAACCAGTCACATCCGGCCACCCGGATAAAAATCCGTCTACGGCTGACAAACCAGCAAAAATCCCAGACACACCTACGTTGACAGACGCCGTACCGGAATGCGACCTCGAGCTCGATCAGGATGCAGTCACTATTCCAATTCTCACCGAAGTCGTTGGGGAGCGCGATAAAAGCCCGAAAGACACGCCGCTGAAAGCAGATAGCGAGTCAGCTGCGCCGATCGTTAGCCTTGCAAAACCCGACAGGAAAGACATACCAACGCCGGTCAAAAAGGTAACGGACGCGACTGATCCCGAAAGCGACTAGAGAGGACTTCAGTCAAGCAGTATAATTGCCGGCTTTTCTTACTGAGTGTTCACCGAGCACTTTACTGAGTGATCGGTAGTCACACATATCACGCAGCCAGCCACCTCATCAGTCAGACGAGTAACCAGCAGACGATCATGGACAAAACCTATCATCCCCAGGATATTGAATCCCATTGGTACCAGGTATGGGAGGCAGCGGGCTACTTTAAACCTTCGGGTTCGGGTTCACCCTACTGCATCATGATTCCGCCGCCCAATGTTACAGGCAGTTTGCACATGGGCCATGGTTTCCAGGAAGCCATCATGGATGCGTTGGTGCGCTACCATCGGATGAAGGGCGATAACACCCTGTGGCAAGTAGGTACCGACCACGCCGGTATTGCTACTCAAATGGTGGTTGAGCGCCAGCTCGATGCTGATAGCATCACCCGGCATGACCTCGGCCGCGAAGGCTTTATCGAAAAAGTGTGGCAGTGGAAAGCCCAATCCGGCGGCCAGATTACTCAGCAACTGCGTCGCCTCGGGGCGTCCCCGGACTGGTCCCGCGAGCGCTTCACCATGGATGAGGGGTTTTACAACGCAGTGCAGGAAGCATTTATACGCCTTTACGAAGATGACCTGATTTATCGCGGCAAACGCCTGGTCAACTGGGATCCACAGCTACACACCGCCATATCTGACCTGGAGGTTATTTCGGAGGAGGAACAGGGCCATCTCTGGCATTTCCGCTACCCGCTGAGTGATGGCAGCGGCCACCTCACGGTCGCGACAACACGTCCCGAAACCATGCTCGGCGACACTGCCGTGGCGGTCAACCCAAACGACGAGCGCTATCAGCAACTGATCGGCAAGACCGTGCGCTTGCCGCTGGTCAACCGGGAAATACCGATCATTGCCGATGATTACGTCGACATGGCATTCGGCACCGGTTGCGTCAAAATCACGCCGGCGCATGATTTTAACGATTACGAAATAGGTCAGCGCCATCACCTTGAAGTCATTAATATCCTCGACCGAGATGCCAGACTCAATAACGATGTGCCCGAACAGTACCGTGGCATGGACCGCTTTGCGGCACGCAAACTCGTGGTGGCCGAGTTAGACAGTCTGGGTCTCGTCGACAGAGTAGATAAGCACACATTAAAAGTCCCACGTGGTGACCGCTCCGGCGTTGTTATCGAACCGTGGCTTACTGACCAGTGGTATGTCGACGCCAAATCGCTAGCCGGCAGAGCCATTGCCGCTGTAAAAGGCGGCGATATCAAGTTCGTGCCTCGGCAGTACGAGAATATGTATTTTTCCTGGATGAACGACATTCAGGACTGGTGTATTAGCCGTCAACTTTGGTGGGGGCACCGCATTCCAGCCTGGTACGACGATAGCGGTCAAGTTTATGTGGGACGCAGCGAAGCCGCCGTCAGAGCCCAACATGGCATCACGCCGCAAACCCTTCTGCATCAGGACGAAGACGTGCTCGACACCTGGTTCTCGTCGGGACTGTGGACTTTCGGCACCCTAGGCTGGCCCGAGAAAACCCCGGAACTGAGCACTTTCCACCCGACCAATGTACTGGTGACAGGCTTCGATATTATCTTTTTCTGGGTGGCACGGATGGTAATGCTAACCCTGTATTTCATGGACGAAGTACCATTCAGAACCGTCTACGTTCATGGTCTGGTCCGCGACAGCCACGGCCAGAAGATGTCAAAATCAAAGGGCAACGTTCTCGACCCGATCGACCTCATAGACGGCATTGAACTTGACGCTCTCGTCAATAAGCGCACTAGCGGCATGATGCGACCTCAGGATGCCGAAAAAATCACACAGCAAACCCGTCAGGAATTTCCTGGCGGCATTGCCGCCTACGGTACGGACGCACTCCGCTTTACCTATTACTCACTGGCCTCTACCGGCCGCGACATTAACTTTGACGTGGGCCGCATTGAAGGTTTCAGGAATTTTTGCAACAAGATCTGGAACGCGTCCCGTTACGTACTAATGAACACCGAAGAGCACGACTGCGGACAGCTCAACGATGATAATTATGAGCTATCACTGGCGGATCGATGGATTGTCAGCCGTCTACAAACAGCTGAACAGGCCGTTATCGAGGGCCTGGAATCCTATCGACTGGATCTCGCCTCGCAGGCGCTTTATGACTTTATATGGTCCGATTACTGCGACTGGTACCTGGAATTATCGAAACCCGTGCTGTGGGATGAGCACTCTTCTGACGCCCTGAAAAAAGGCACCCGTCGCACCCTTATCCGGGTGCTGGAAGCAACACTGCGGCTGGCCCACCCACTGATGCCCTTTATTACCGAGGAAATCTGGCAGAAAGTTAAAACGCTGGCGGGCAAAGATGGCGAAACAGTCATGCAGGAAAACTTTCCGACGCCCGATGCTGGTAAACAGGACAGCGCCGCCACGGACAGCATTGAGTGGGTGAAGAGCGTGATTATTGCTTTACGAAATATTCGCGGCGAAATGAATATTTCGCCGGGTAAACCCTTACCGGTGTTGTTCAGTAACGGTACACCACAAGATCAACTGCGACTTCGTGAGAACAGCCACTACCTGAGTAAACTGGCCCACCTGGAATCCATTACCTGGTGCGAACCCGCGGATGCTCTGCCGCCGTCGGCTACGGCACTGGTCGGCGACCTGGCGGTGCTTGTGCCGATGGCTGGCGTCATCAACAAGGACGAAGAACTGGCACGACTCGATAAGGAAATTGGCAAGATCACCAAAGAGACGCAAAGACTTGCAGGCAAGCTCGATAACGCTAAATTTGTCGCCAATGCACCCGAGGACGTCGTGCGCAAAGAGAGACAGAAACTGGCAGAGGCGACCGCCTCAATAGGCAAACTTGAGGCTCAGAAATCTCGCATCCAGGCACTTTAGCGCATCACACCTGAGCTGCTTTTGCCGATAAATGGCAGCGGATGACACATGTCCGCGTTGAGTGTACGTCCTTAAGGCAAATAACCCCGTAAACAAAAAAGCCCGCAGCGAAAAAGCTGCGGGCTTTTCTAGGGCCTGGATTTGGGTCTCCTACCTTAGGAGCCTGATTATAAGAATCAGGCTTCCAGGTATTTAGCAGGATCTCCGCACCTACCCAGGCCTGTCCTCAGGCACTCAGATCGATCGGCTTGTCAACGGCATTTTTCTTAACAGACTTCAGTTTGGCGCCCAACAGCCATCTGGCTAAAGCAGGCATCACCAAAATCGCACCGAGCATGTTCACGACAAACATGAAGGTCAACAAAATCCCCATGTCTGCCTGGAATTTCAGGGGTGCGATGATCCACATGCCAACCCCGACACCGAGTACGAGACCAGTAAAAATAATGGGTTTCCCGGTTAATCGCATGGCGTGATAGAACGATTCCTCCAGGGATTCACCACGCTCAATGTAATCGTTCATACGGCTGTAAATGTAAACCGCATAGTCCACCCCAACGCCCACACCCAGCGCCACTACCGGCAGGGTATTCACTTTCAAGCCGATCTCCAGTATCGCCATCAACGCGTAACAGAGCACTGACACCATAAACAGGGGCAGGATGATACAGAGCATGCCGCCAAAGGAGCGGAAGGTTATTAAGGTCAGCAGTATTATGGCAGCATATTCCCATACCATAATCGGGATTTGCGCTTCTTCTACCGCGACGTTAGTTGCAGCAATAATGCCCACGTTACCTGCCGCCAGGCGAGGTTTGAACAATTCCGGGCCTAGCGATGGCTGAAACGCATTAATACCGGCGATAATAGTGTTTATCGTCTCCGCCTTGTGATCCAGCGTATAAATATTCACCGGCATCGCACTACAGGGGGCATTCATAAATTCGTCGCCGCCAGCGCCCATGTGATACAGGCTTGATGACATGGAACTTGAATTGCGCGACAACTGATACCAGCGCGGACTGCCCTCGCTATTGGCCGCCAATATCAGTTTCTGACTATCCACCAGGGAAGCGACCGACTGCACACCGGGTAAATTGCGGATATGCCAGGCAAAACGGTCGATTTCTTCCATGATATCGAAGTCAACGCAGGCATTTCCCTTTGATTCAATAATAACCGCCAGTTTGTCCACGCCGATAGAAAAGCGTTCGCTAATAATTTGACTATCGATGTTGTAACGAGCATGTTCGCGCAGTTCCGGCACACCGGCCTGCGAATCACCAATCTTAAGTCCGTCATTGGTAACCATGCCCCAGGCCGTCAGTGCCACACAGATAACGACAATGATCAAAGCAGGCGTGGTGCGAGTTAGCTTCGCGCATGCCCGCCAAACGACATCAAGCCTGCCCTCGCTCGCTTGCTGTTTGTTACGCAATCTATTAAGACTATTAACATCACCGATATTAATAAACGACAACAAGATGGGTAAGAGCACGAGATTGGTAAAAATGATCGCCGCAACACCCACGGTAGCGGCAATGGCCATTTCTCGAATAATGCCGATGTCGATCAACAACACAGTCAAAAAACCTACCGTGTCGCTCAACAGAGCTATGATGCCGGGGATGAATAGCGCCTGAAATGCCCGCTTGGCGGCGGTTAAGCCACCGACGCCAATGGGTGACGTCGGCGCGGGCACTATTGGCGTACCATCGTCTTCCCAGGCGCCGCCGTACATGATTTCGTTGAGCCAGGCGTTAATTTTTTGAACCCCATGGCTGACACCAATGGAAAACACGAGGAACGGCACCAGGATGCTCATCGGGTCCAGACCGAAGCCCATCAGCGGCAGCAAGCCCATTTGCCAGACTACCGCCACCAGGCCACTGAGTAGCGGTAAGACAGTAGCTTTGATTAAGCCCGTGTACCAATACAGAAATATGCCAGTAAGAACAAAAGTAATCGCGAAAAACCCAATCACCACCCGCGCACCGTCGGCAATATCACCCGTCGATTTTGCAAAACCGATAATTCTCACCTGTATTTTATCGGTTTCAATAACATCGCGAATCTTGCTTTCGAGATCATGGGCTATGTGTTGATAATCAAGGGGCTGTCGCGTTGTCGGGTTAATATCCAACAGCTCGGTGCGGATCAGCGCGCCGGAAAAGTCGTTCGCCACCAGGCTGCCCAGGCGCCCGGACTTGATGATATTGTTGCGAATGACTGGAAACCACTCAGGGGTCGGGCGAAACTCGGCGGGAACAACATTGCCACCCTGGAAACCGTCTTCTATTAATTCGATAAACCGGACATTTGGGGTCAGTATGGATGTCACGGTGTGTCTGGCTACACCGGGCAGAAAAAACACCTCTTCATTGGCCTTTTTAAGCGCCGCAAAAAACTCTTCGGTGAAAATATCGCCTTCGTCAACTGTCAGTGCAATGATCAGCTGATTACCGCTCCCAAACTCTTCACTGTATTCCTGCAACGTTTTTACATACGGGTGTTGCAGCGGCAGCAGCTTTTCGAACCCTGCCTCCATACGCAGCGACGACGCGTGGTAAGCCATAAACACGCTGGTGGCCAAAAACACAATTAAAATTGGAATGCGGTTAGAAAACAGTCTTTCCTGGAACCAGGTGGTGATTTTCTTACTTTGTGACATCGCTACTACCTTAATATGTTAACAATATTATTCTTCACTCGACCATCTTCAAGGGTGCAGTGTTGCACACATAAATTTTAGTCAAATTTATAAACCTGGACGCCGCGGGTGCCGAATAACAGCAATTCCCGCTCGCTGTGGCGCAAGCCCGACACCAGGGTATCAAATCCTTTGTAGGGCAGCAGATCACTCACCACCGAGCCGCCTTTCACCAGCGTCAGAATGGCGCCCATGGAACCGAGTAAAACCACATCGCCGCCGTCGACTTCAACGCAGTCATAAATATTGGAAATAACACCGGTGGTGATCTTCTGCCAGTCCTGCCAGGGCTGTTGCGCTCGATAAACGTTGCCTCGCAAACCGTAGAGCACCAAATCGCCTGAACTCAATTGTGTGACGCCAAAAAAAGTACCCTCATAGGGTGAGGGCCAGACATCCCAGCGCGCCTCTTCAGTGTCCGCGGCAGGATCATAAAGCAGGATTGTGCCCAGCTCGCCAACAATCAGCAGCTTGCCATCGAGCGCCAGCAGCGCATTAAAATTAGGCTCCGGCTCCATACCGAGGTCCTCGAGGCGATCATAGAGGGGATCCGTATCAACCGACCCCCAGGTCTCACCACCGTCGGTGGTTTCCAGCAACAGACCGTAAGCGCCAGCGGCAAAACCGGTATGCTTATCAGTAAAAACAATGTCCAGTATCGGCTTGGGGATGTCGCCACCAGGGATTGGATCCTCATATTGAATGCGCCAGTTTTCACCGGCATCTTCCGTACGAAGAATCAATGTGTCGTGACCGCCTGCCCAACCATTCTGGTCATCTATAAAAAAGACGTTGGTCAGCAAATTCTGTGTCGGCGAATTGCCCTGTCGCCACTCTATTCCGTCATCGGAGTAAACGATATTACCGTACAGGCCAACGGCTACATAGCGACCGCCGACATTCGCAGAGTCAGTTAACAGCACTTTACTCGCCAGCGGCGAGGGGATTGCTGGTTTTTGAATGGACTCGGCCAGTGTGGTTGTCGTCAAGCCGAGAGCAAACATAATCAGTACAGTCTGGTTTATCTGGCTCCTGAAGGAACTTCTTCGTTCTGGGCGAACACGCTCAGCTGATCTGCGACGTAAACGTTGTACAAATGTTGGTAATAGCATCTTGTTATCCACAGTTAGCAAATTCTAAATCGACAGTTCCACTAAAATCACTGCATGTTTAATGCTGTTGACTGCTGATGACAGGCGTTGCGGCATATCAGACAGCCAATTACTGAGTTTCAGATTAAACGCATAAAGCCCGTTTGGGTTTGATTAGATATTTCGTTATTGGGGGCGGCTAAAAGTCAGCAACTCGCCTGATAGTCATCACCGAGGACACTAAAAAATGGCTGGATAAACCAGCCATTTTTTATTCCATTGCCTGTTATGTGCTAACGAATGCCGCGTCTACGCACGGATGCAGGGGTGAAGTATTTGTCTTCCGCACGCCAGGAAAAATCAGGTGCTTTTTCCTTGTCAAACATCAGTGCAAGCATACGGCCCGCATTCATATCGTACTGGACGTCGGTGATAGGATGGAAAAACCCGACGTCATAAAACATCACGTTGTGCGACTCCCAATACCGCCAGGGTGACATGCGACGATCATAGCCATCCGCTGCCACGATCCACCAGGAATCCTCGTCCAGATAAAACACCCGCTTGCCATAATCGTGGGAGGTGCCTTCCTTCAGTGTCGCTTCCAGCACCCATACACGGTGCAATTCGTAGCGGGCATATTCCTGATTAAGCTTGCCTGTTTTGGTAATCACCTTATCCGGTGTGGCATCCTTGGCCCACAGGCGGTACGCGTTATAAGGCACATACATTTCCTTGCGACCCAGCAGCTTGTAACTGAAACGGTCATTGGGGCCGTTAAAGCCAAACTTCTGATCCGTCGTTGCCAGACCATCACTGGCCGTCAGCGGATTATCGTAAACGATCTGCGGCGCCCGCTTAACCCGCCGTTGACCCGGACTGTAAGCCCAGGCGGCACGAAAACGCTGGTTAAACGTCGCGGGATCCCGCGCCAACACCACCTGACCAGCCAGTTTGGGGGGCGCAGTCAGGGTTTGATAGTACTGCAGCGAGTTTAAATTAACGTCGAAGTCTTCGTCCGCGATCTCCGGGTCAGAGTAGGACTGGTGCTGCTGCACATTCAACTTGTTGATGACATAGTCACCGGTCGGGGTTATCGCAAGCGTGGTCTCCCACGACTCCATCCAGGTGTTAATCGGCTTGGTGGCCTGGTTGATAAGCGCCTCGTCACCACTGTGGGGGATGGGAAATGCCCAGGCTTTGCGCGCGCCCTTAAAGCCGACAATACCCATACCAACACCTGGCGCCGGATCGAGCTCAGCGCGGTCGAGGTTTTTCAGGGCCGCTTCGTAGATATAAGGCTTGTAGACCACGGATCGGCGGGTCGGATAAACATTCATGTAAAAATCAGGGTAGGTCTGAAACATCAGTTTCTGACCTTCTGATAACTTGTCTCCGTATTCCTGAAAGTTCTGCGCGGTGATCTTAAACAGCACAGTGTCACTGGCAAAAGGATCGGGATGGAACGTGCCCGGTTTAAAACCCGCTGGCGGCACAATGGGTTCATTCTTCCATGCCGGGATGGTGCCTTCGGCATTGCCCGCGCGAATAGCGCCAGCCGGGGTCAGCTCAGTGCCCTCGAGACCGATTTTCGCGCGCTCTTCCGGCGTTACCGCCGCGATGGCGAATCCCGCGGCCGTCGACATGGTGATCGCTCCGGTCAGAGCGATCACACTCTTGAGCTTGTTTATTTTAACGATACTCATTGATCAACTCCTTAAAAGGCGTATTTGAAAACGACAGACACAAAGTCTTTGTCGTAACTGCCACCGGCGGTACCCAACCAGTTGACATATTGCAAATCCATCTGGGTTTTACCCAGGTAATCAAAACCAATCTTATAAATCATCGTCCGTTGGTTTTCCTTCATGCCGCCCGCCGTGGGTGCCGAGTAACCTTCCACATTGTGTACGAAGATAAGGGTCGGGCTAACCGTCAGGTTCCAGAACAGGTTAGGGTATTCCAGGGCGGCCACCCCGGTATATCCCCAGGCAAACTCGGTGATGGGCTGATCCAGCGGCCCAACGCCGGGGTATCTGCCCGGATCTTCTACCTGGTTACTCTGCCGAGTGGGTGACGTGATTGAATTATTATTCCGATCCAATACGTCGCCATCTTCCAGACCGTCTACCCAGCTCAAGGACACATCAAACACCATGCTCAACTTGTCCGCACCCAGGAAGTCGGTACCGCCCGACTTGGTCAGGTTGCCCAACAGGGTGTAGACATCTCCGGCGCCCACATCCGCGTTACTCTGCCCGGACTTGGCGGTACCGGGGTTACAATCCGCGATGGCATCCTCGGCCCCCGGCCCGAAGCTTGGACGGGTGCCTGCCGGAAAGCCGAATAGCTGCCCCACCGTCCGTGTTCCTCCAAACACTTGCGGGCGAATATCAGAAATACCAAATAAGTCTCGGCATTCGCGCACATCAAAGGAATTGGGCTTGAAGTTCAGCTCCATAGCAAACGAAGCATCAAAGGGCGCTTCACCATTCAGTGAAATGGCGTAGGTATCCTGATCTTCCGGGTAATTCCACTGGTAACCCGCCAATGTCATGCCGCCGTCGGTCCTCGCCGGATCCAGCCGGGGCGTATAGTTTTCGACAAGTTGGGTATGCGGTATAAATGCATGGGAACGCACCCAGTAGATACCCAGGTCGGCGAAGTTCCACTGGGGAATAATGAAGTGCATATTGACACCCCACTGCCCGCCATCATCCGGCTCCAGGTTATCACCCCACTTTTCGACGCCGCGGATAAACAGATCCGGGTTGTAGCCGGGACCTATAAAATCAAAGCCGCTGAAATAAGTGCCGACACCCACAAAGGTGGATTCACGCCACTGCCACGTATAGTAGGCTTCGAGGCTGATGTTGTCGGTAAACCCAAAGTTAAAGAACACGCTTTCCTGGGGAATCAGTGTCTCTTTCACGTCGGTGCCCGGCGTGGTGGCCTTGGACAGGTCGGTCGGGTTCATCATCTGGGAGATACCGCCGCCCTGAATATTGCTCTCACCCCAGCTGATCACCTGCTTGCCGATGCGCACGTTAAGCGGGTGATTGCCAATGTCCCAGCCGCCGTAGACAAAGAGATCGAGAATATTAAACCGGTTGCCGGCCATGTTCTGCGCGCCGTCGGCAATACCATCGACCAGTTCGGCTGCAGGCGTACCCACGTGAAAGGCCGACCTACCAGCATTATTAAGGTCATGCCCAGCCGGGCCACCCGCCGCATAGGGCCACAAATTTGGCCGCCCGCAGTTGGTGCAGTCCTTGTTCATGATGGTGTAGTCATAGACGTAGGCAAAACGCGTGAAAAAACCGAAACGGTCACGGCTCAGACCAAAATCAGTCAGGAATGAAACCGGCGTGGCGTAAACATCACCGGCATCCCGGAACAAATTACGCCCCCCGGTAGGGTCGGCCGTACCG
>JBFIEE010000073.1:0-11447 GCA_041603535.1 Porticoccaceae bacterium | reverse complement strand
TGGTTTTGGTATCAACACAAATTCGCTTTTCGCGTCTCGACCCACTGTGGCGCTTATTAAATCCCAAACGCCTGTGTATCGTTCGTTACAGTGCCTATGCGCTAATCGCTACGCTTATGCTGTTGCTGCATATTGCGCCCCAGGCCTCTGCACATTTTCCGTTTATCGCCACTGTTGATTTATTTGTGCTTACTGTTCTAGTGTTGTTTTACTGGATTTTTTCGAAGCCATCGCCCGTCCCTGCTTCTCTACATGGCACAAAGGCCACATCGGAAGCCAAAAGTGATGCACACACATTACCCAATATCATCCTGCTTGGCACCGATACCTTGCGAGCCGACAGGTTAGGCAAAGCGGGTTACTATCGCCAACTCACGCCCCACATAGACCAACTCGCCAAAGCCAGTTTTAGTTTTGACAACTGTTATGTGCCACTGGCGCGTACCGCACCCAGTCTTACCTCTATATTGACTGGTTGTTGGCCCCATAATCACAAGATTCGCAGTAATTATCCTTCCACATCGGAACTAAAACTACCCGTACCGAACCTGGTACAGGTGCTTGCCGATGCAGGTTACAACACGGGGGCCGTTGGCGACTGGGCTGCTGCGGACCTCGGCAAAATCGACTTTGGTTTTGAACACACCCAGGTGCCAGAAGACCAGTGGAATTTAAAGTATTTAATCAGGCAGGGCTCAGCGTTTATTCGGCTCTTTTTGAGCCTGTTCTGCCATAACCGATTTGGCCAGTATTTTTTGCCTGAGATTTATTATTTGGCCGGTGTGCCTCTGTCTTCGCAAACCGGTAGCGAGTGCCGGCGTTTAATTTCGACATACGCCGCCAGCGACAAGCCCTTCCTTATTAACTATTTCTCGGCAGCAGCTCATGTACCCTTTGGCTCGGATTACCCCTATTACAATATGTTTACCGAAGCAGGCTACGAGGGCGAGTCCCGTTTTTTGATGTCCAGCCTGGCCTCGCCCGAAGAGATCATTGAACAACAGGGTCTAAGTACGGAAGATTTCGATGTCCCTCAGATCCTCAATCTTTATGATGGCTGTGTACGTCAATTTGACGACGAAGTCGGCAAGATTCTCAGCCACATCACCCAATGTGGTATTGCGCAAAACACCATCGTCGTCGTTTACAGCGACCATGGGGCCGATTTCTTCGAAAATGGCTGTTGGGGACAGGGCAATACACTACTAGGCGACGACCCCAGTAACCGTATACCGTTGGTGCTGTTCGACCCCGGACGAGAAGGCGGTATAACCTTTAGTGAAACCATTCGCAGTATTGATATTGCACCAACTCTACTGGATCTTGTCGGTTTAGCACCGCTATCAACTGCCGATGGCGAGACATTTAAACCCTGGCTAGACTCCCCCGACGAGGCTTGTGAACGTTTGTCGTACCAGGAAACCGGGATTTGGTTGGGTAAAATACCCGGCATGCGAAAAGATCACCTGAGGTACCCCGATTTGTTGGAAATTATGGATATACCCGACAAACATTTGGCCACATTAACGCTGAAGCAGGAGTATTACCCCTGTATCATCCAGGCAAAAGACCGATCTGTCAGGGATGGTCGGTGGAAGCTGATCTACCAGCCCACGACAAATGGTGTGGATTATCTACTCTTCGATATGTGCAATGATCCACAATGTCAGGTAAATGTTGCCGCCAAATACCCAGAATTGTTTGTCAGGTACAAAAATCTACTTGATGAATGGGTATACTCTGACCCGCTGATGGCGGCATTCCATTAATGGTCACCCAAAATAATACACATCGTGACAGGACATACCACAAGTTATGCTGATTAAGGTAGATACCCAACATGCGTGACATTGCCGTTGTTTTATTTCTTGTCGTGTGTATTGGCGCCGCGTTATACCGCCCCTGGTTTGGCGTTCTTTCTTTAGCGGTATTCAGCTATTTAAACCCGCACGCATTTGCCTGGGGAGCGGTACGTGATCTTCCTGCGTTTCACATTTTATTCCTTGTCGTAGCCGTATCCACACTGACCACCAAAGATCGTCAGCCGGTGCCTAAGGATTGGCGCATACCTGTGTTTTTTATCATGTGGTTTTACTTCGCCATAACGTCAACCCAGGCGTACTTTCCCGCTCTGGCCTGGGAAAAGTTCTGGTTTGTATCAAAGATTTTTTTGCCCACCATTTTCACGTTAGTACTTATCAATACCAGGGAAAAGCTTTTTTACCTGATTATCACCATTGCCTGTTCCATCGGCATAGTTGCAGTCAAAGGCGGTATATTTGCCATGCTTAAAGGCTTTTCCTATCGCGTATATGGGCCGCCCGACACACAGTTTTACGAAAATAATGCGTTCGCCATCGCAGTATTAATTGCAATACCGATGCTTCTACTCTGGTCTCGTGAAACCAAATTCCACAATGTTAGAATCGCTATTTTTACGGCCATGCCTTTGATGTTCGCCAGCGTGCTGTCTTCCTGGTCACGGGGCGCTTTCCTCACCATGGGTGTGCTGACCATGCTGCTTATTTGGCACAGCAAACGTAAATATCTCGTTATCCCATTATTTATTGTCGGGGGGTTTCTCGCCAGTGCCTATTTGCCAGAAGAATGGTTTGGGCGAATGGAAACGATACAAACCTACGAGCAGGACAAATCCGCCGGTGGGCGTCTTGAAGTCTGGAAAGACGGTTGGAATCATACCTTGCAACACCCCTTTGTCGGTGCCGGTTTTGAAGGCTGGCGTCACGTCTCCATGCGAGACTGGCACAGTGCGCCAATAGAAATATTTTCAGAGCATGGCTTCATCGCCTTTGGTATGTGGGCCTCGCTAATTATTGGCACACTTTTAAGCCTCGGCTCGCTACCGAAAAAAGTCAAAGGGGTAGCAGGCATGGAGTGGGTGGGCAATTACTGTTACATGCTCAGGCTTTCGCTTGTCGCATATTGCGTGGGCACCCTGTTTTTAGGTCTCTCTTACTGGGATTTGCTCTATCACCTGATTTTTATTGCGGTGTTAGTACGGCAATTCGCATTACGGGAGTTGCAGGAAAAACGTCCGGTAACCCAGTCAACCATACCGAACAGACAAGGTGCGTTGGCGATGGAGCACCGAAAACGACACGCTCAAATGCAGTAGCCAACTACACACGTACAGGCTATTTTCAGGAAAGTTGTGACAACTCTTCAGCACTAAGACTCATGTCAGGGAAGGGGCACGTGGCTAATCACGTAGCGAAATTTACCCGATTTTTCTCTGTCAATCGCGTCGACCAACTCCACGTTAACACTGACATTCGCGCCCAGGCGCTTGCAAAACTCTTGATGGATGGCGCTAGTATCGCTCTCTCGGTAGGCGCTGTTGGGTACAATATGAACATCTGTTCTATCAAGACTTTGCTGAATTATCTTGAAACTATCGACTCCTTCCATGTCTCGCAGCACATAGATCAACGCTAAACCATGTAATACGGTGCCATCTGTTGCCACCACAAAGTCAGTAGTGCGCCCCTGAATTTCCTGCAACAGGGGCAGTCCACGGCCACAGGGGCAAACCTGCTCGCTAAGCGCGCCAACATCTCCCGTTCGATAACGAATAAAGGGGAAGTCTGCGGTAGCTATATGCGTGGTAACAATTTCGCCGAGTTGTCCTGCAGGCACCACCCTACCACGACTATCGACAATTTCGACAATTATGTCCTCGGCAGTAATATGCATACCACCCTCGGGGCATTGGTGGGCTATAAACCCTGCATCACGACCACCGTAACCATTCGCCACAGGACAGCCAAACACCTTTGCTATGTTTTCGCGCTGATACTCATACAGACGTTCTGACGTAACAAATACTACTTTGATACCCAGGTCATCCATCACTTGTGCAAACTTCTCCGCATGGGTAGCAATAAGTGATAGTGAGGAGGGGTAGCCAAACAACATATGAGGTCGCACTCGCTGTATGGTTGCTACAAAACGATCAAGGTTCGCTCGTGACATTTCAAATGCGGCCAATAACTGAGTGCGCATCAGTTTGTCACGTATTTTTCGAACCCTGTCCTGGGCACCCAACTCTATGGGTGACCCCCAGACAACGATTTCTGGGTCACCAATATCCACGCCCCACCATCGGGTGGCACGCCATTTTGCCGCGACATCGTGACTGATGCGTTCTTTTCCAATATAGAAAATCAGCGGCTCTCCACTGGATCCACCGGTATTGAATCGCGCCAAATCGTTGGCCTTATCCGAGGTTAATTGGCGGGTATATTGGCGTATTTCGGCCTTGCTCGTTAACGGTAAACGCTGTAAGTCCTTTAAGGATTGCAGCGCCGAAGGCGCGAAATCAAGCTGATTAAATTTCTCGCGATAATACGGGACGTGACAACCTACGTCGGTTAAAAATGCCCTGAGCCGTACCAGTTGTAACTCTGTCAATTGCTCGGGATGTAACCATTGGGACTTTTCCATCTGCCGGCGCAGGTTGACACTATTGTGCTTTTTTACACGCTCGTGTAATGGAAAAAGTACGGTAGACGCTAACTTGGTATACAGGCTCATTCTGGTAATTGGCCTTGCACGGAGATATTTTTAAAAGTCCTTACCAGCATATCTACGCGTGTGTCCCAGGCATTAGCCCTGGCATAATCGACCAATTTTTTACGGTTCCATTGATTACACAACCCTCGATCAATCGCAGTATAAAGTGCTGATGCGTCGCCAAAAGGGACAATCGTACCTAAGTCACTGTTAGCTATCACCTCATTATTACCACCTACATTGGAAGCGATAACGGGTGTGCCACATGCCATTGACTCAAGAATAACGTTCGCCCAACCTTCATTACGCGTCGGCAATACAAAAAGGTCAGCAGCACTCAGTGGTACTTTAAGTTCCGTAGCGGGCAGCGGGCCGAGGAAATGAACATTTGCCTGCAAACCTGCTTCGGCGACCTGGGCACGGAGTTGGCCGGACATATCACCCTCGCCACTCTGCCCACCTATAATGAGGTAGTGAAGGTTCGGGTATTTCTTCAATAACTGCGGCATTATTTCTATAACCCGGTGAAACCCTTTCCGCTCGACTAAACCCCCAACAGTTATTAATATTTTCTCATGCTCTCCTATCGCTACCGGCAACTTTGAGCGCGCATCACTAACGGGCGTGAATTTATCGCTATCCACCCCATTGCCAACAACTTGTATCTTATCTGCGTTCGCACCCAACCTTATTACGTGTTCCTTCAAGGAAGCAGATACTGAAAAAACCCGAACCGCGCGATGTAAAGCCTGGAGAATTTTTTTCCGCCTGGTCGCGTCACGCGATTGTGGCACCTCTGAACCGCGCAGCGTGATGGTGACCGGAAGCCTGAACCAGCGGCCAAGCAGGGTGGCAGCGTAACCATCGGGCCAGGCGAAATGTGCGTCAATAAGGGTGAAACCGAAGCTTTTCTTTAACAGCAGCAAGCGATACAGACTGCAAACCGCCATTGAGAAACCATCACAAGAACGAAATAAGCCCGGCAGCGCTAAAAATCGTGGGTAATAAACTCTTATTCCCTGTTGTTCTTCAACCTTGGACGGCTGTAAACGATAGCCCGGTTTAAAATGACGAATCACGGCCTGAAAAGGAAACCACGGCACGGGTGCCACGACGACCACTGGAATATGTTGACTGACACGAAACATACGTTCACGGATGAACAGACCCGCACCAGGCTGTACCTCACTTGGAAACAACGAAGAGAAGACCAATAACCTGACTGCCTGCTCAGTCATTTCTTACTTACCCGTCAGCAAATCGGGATAGACGGATTGGTAGTTAGCAACGCTAACCCGCCAGTTGCGTTCTATTTCGACAAAATTTCGCCCAGCCTGTTTAAGCTCCGGCCAGCTCGATTTTTTCGCCAAAAGCTGCACAACGGTATCTGCCAGGTCACTGGCATTTCCGGCGCGAAATAGACAACCGTTTTCCCAATCTCGAATCAACTCCTTATGCCCCCCTACGTCAGAGGCAACCACTAGCCGACCTTGAGCCATTGCCTCAAGCGGTTTAAGCGGCGTAACCAGGTCGGTCAGGCGCATTGGTAAGCGAGGGTAAACAAAAATGTCGACCTGGTTGTAATAGGCCTGCACTTGATCATGGGCCACCCGGCCAGTAAAAATAACTTCAGCCTCCAGCCCCAACGCTTTAACTGTATGCCGAATTAAACCCTCCTGGGGGCCACCGCCAACCAGTAACAGGCGTAGTTCAGGACAGTGCTTAAGCATTGCTGGCATGGCTTCGAGAAGTAGGGGCAAACCTTCGTAAGCGTAAAAGGAACCTATAAAGCCTAATACTTTCCGCCCTTCCAGCCCGAGCTTGTCACGTAAGCCAGCATCGGCCTGTACGCCATAAGTAAACCGCTCTATGTCTACGGCATTGGGAATGACGGTAACTTTATCCGCGGATATCCCTCTGCTGACAATGTCCTTGCGCAGCCCTTCACAGATAGTTGTTACTGCATCGGCGTGACGAAAAACATGGGTTTCCAGCGCTTTTGTCAGACGATAACGTACCCCGCCTTCATTGCTGGTGCCATGATCAACTGCGGCATCTTCCCAAAACGCTCGGCATTCGTAAACAACTGGAATATTATTCCGCCGCCCACTTCTTATTGCTGCCAGACCATTTAGCGCTGGAGAGTGGGCATGAAGAATATCAGGCTTCACGTCCTTCACGATCTGGTCAATGCGCTTTTCAAGACTGCGAACTATGGCTAATTGATTAAATACGGGTAACCCTGGAAATAGGCCATCGTTCTGTGCCGTGCGAAAGAATTCGAAGCCATCAACTTCTTCTACATCGTCAGTGGCACTGTTATGCTTAGCTGATGTGACGTGGTAAGTTTGCCACCCCAGTGCTCTTTGCTGATCGAGAATAGCGCGCGTACGAAAGGTGTAGCCGCTGTGCAGTGGTATAGAGTGATCGAGAATGTGCAAAATTTTCATTTAAAGAATCCAGGCATTGTACAGCTTAGGCGGGCTTGTGAAGATGCACCCAAAACCCAAGACACGCTAAATCTTGATCATTAACGTCACCAAATAGTGGGGCCAACTGTGCTTTGATGACAGCAATATCTTCGTGTGAGGCGAGCATTGTCGATCGCATTTTTGTCGTAATAAATCCGCTTTTCTCCGCCAGCTCTCGATATTTATTCAGCCGCCAGCGATTCGGCACACCTTTAGCCGAATACATTAATCGCCATAACCAATCTGGCCAGGTGAGAAAATCTAAAGGGTTGTGTTGATGTAGACCATGACTTTTCAGATCAACCTGATGTAGCGCCAAACCACCAGGCTTCAAGGCCTTAAACATATCCGCGAAGCAGGCTTGAAGATCATCAACATGCTCTAATACAGCTCTCGAATAAATCATATCAACGCTCTGATCAAGACCAGACAAACCTTTCGAGTTAGTTTGATAGTTAATCAAGTTCTCGTTAAAACCTGAAGCGATATCCCCTGGCTTGTTGAACGACTCCAAAGCACGTTGTCGCTGAGGATCGGGCAGCTTCCTGAGCAGCCCTTCTATGATTGCCTGGTTGTGAGCACTAAGCTTGAGCATGGGAAATCTATCAATTAGTGCCACAGACTCCGCACCAAAGGCATAAAATAATAATGCGACGCCGGGCGTGTCACCTGGCCCATATTCCAGTAACGTTTTGCCTTTTAAAAAACAGAAAGCTTGTTCTATCGACAACGACAGTTGTTGAAGATAATCTTCAAAGCATTGGTAAAAATAATCGGCGGCCTGTTCTGGATCACTTTCGTCATCGCCTCGACCCGTTTGTGCAGTAATCTTCAGATAGTATTCTGGCGCCAAATGTGCAACGAGATTTGTGCCGATAGCACGAACAATACGCACTGGATCCATTAACATCGTCTATGTCCATAACATTAGGAAGTAAGGACTAAAAATTCTTCGCGCTCTCATTAAACATCAGGAGTGACCAGAGCGAGGCGCTGTTATCACGCTGCCCAGACTGATGCTGACTCACCAGTTGCTCAAGAGAGTTATTATCAAACATTCCCGTTTCGGCCAAACCCCCATCCAGCAAGCTTGCGCGCAACCTGGCCTTCAATGGCCCTCGAAACCACTTAGCTAACGGCACGGCAAAACCCATTTTGTCACGGTACAAAATATCCCTGGCAAGATGTGGTGCTAATGCTTGCTTAAAAATAGCTTTCCCTTCCTGTCCTTTTAGCTTCAGGCTTGATGGTATGCCAGACACCCATTCAACAAATTTATGATCGAGAATCGGTACGCGAACCTCCAGGGCATGGGCCATACTGGCTCGATCAACCTTGGTCAAAATATCGCCAACCAGGTACGTTTTCATGTCGATATACTGGATCAGTGACAAGGGGTCATCGGTGGGCGATTGCGCTGCGTACCGGTCAAACACCTCATTAACCCTGTAGCCCTGTAGACTTGTTTTCATGGATGCACTGAACAGGGCACCACGCTGCTCGGCAGACATTACCGAGATGCCATGCAGGTAAGCGTCGGCTGAGTTTCGGGCCAGAGCCTGAAAAGTCGTTTTGGCCCGGAATACCTGCGGCGCCCAGTCGGCCTTGGGATACAGCGCGCCCAATACACCAAAGAGCGGCTTTCGAATTCTCATCGGCAGGATCGAACGAAGTTTTTCTTCATTCATATGCCAGCGATATCGGCGATAGCCGGCAAAATTTTCGTCGCCACCGTCACCTGATAACGCGACGGTGACCCGCTCCTTGGCGAGCTGGCAAACACGGTAGGTCGGCAGGGCTGAACTGTCGGCAAACGGTTCGTCATACAGCGCCGCCAGTTTATCGATGAGTTCAAAATCATCGGCGTCCACAGTTTTAACGTGATGACGGGTACCGAACTGATCAGCCACCCGCTGCGCATAGATGGATTCGTCAAAGCCGGTGGCGTTAAAGCCGATCGAACAGGTATTCACCGGTTCACTTTGCAGTTGCGCCATCATTGCGACAACTGCACTGGAATCGACGCCACCAGACAGGAAAGCACCAAGCGGCACTTCGGCGATCATCCTGATACCCACCGCTTCGCGTAAACGCTCGACCAACTCCTCCTGTAACGCCTGCTCGGAATCGAACTGGATGGGCCTGAACGGTATATCCCAATACTGCCGTGGCTGGGCTGACTCCTGCCCCGCTCGGACAGTTAACGTATGACCTGGATGTAACTTATAAACGCCCTGATAGATGGTTTTTGGTTCCGGAATGTAACCGAGGGCGAAATAATCTTCGATTGCGGTGGGCTCAATTTTTTGAGGTAAACCTGGATGGCACTTAAGCACTTTGAGCTCAGAACCGAAAATAAAATGGCCATCGGGCAAGAGCGAATAAAACAGGGGCTTGATACCTAGTCGATCCCGAGCCAGAAAAAGACTGCGCTGATGACGATCCCAGACTGCAAAGGCAAACATCCCCCTGAATTTTTCGACACACGCCTCGCCCCAGGCGCTCCAGCCGTGGACAATCACCTCGGTGTCACAATGGGTTTTGAAGATATAGCCGCTGGCTTCAAGCTCCTTGCGCAATGCCATGAAATTATAAATTTCACCGTTAAACGTTACGCAGACACTTCTGTCGCCGTTAAACATCGGCTGCTGACCGGACGACAGATCGATGATCGAAAGACGTCGATGAGCAAGCCCCAGTCCTGGCTCAAAATGCTGGCCGCCTTCATCGGGACCCCGATGAAACTGCGACTGGTTCATCCGTGCCAGTAAATCGCGATCAATGTCCCGGTCGCTACGAAGGTCAAGTATTCCAGCGATGCCACACATTATCTAAGCAGCCTCTGATTTACTTTGGCGCATGCACACAACAAATAAAAAACAAAATATTTCCGATCGCAAATTGCATCCCACGCGACAAGTAATCGGTAGAATGTTTCCGCCACTAAAACTGCTCATTTGAGCCACCAGAACTGCTCTTCACCAACGGGGCCGCTACCGCTCATCAGGAACCCTTCGCTGTCGAGTGTTTAGCTTTAACAGATCGAACCTCGGCCAGGCCGAGCAAGCGATCATACACAGAGAGATATTGGTCCACTGTTTTACTCCAGCAAAAACTAGCTGCCACTTTTTTCAGGTTTTTATCCCCCATCGACTTCCGTAACGCCGGGCTTTCGAGCAGATCAAAAATAGCGTCAGCCAGCGCGCTGGCATCACCGACCGGCACCAGGCGGCCATTAACACCTTCCTCAATTAGTTCGGGGTTACCACCCACATCCGTGGCGATTACTGGCAAGCCAACTGCCATGGCTTCCAGTATCGTATTGGAAATACCTTCGCCAAGAGACGGCAAAATAAATATGTCCATCAGCCGCATAAGCTCAGGAATATCGTCTCTGGCGCCGGTCATCCACACCTGCGACGAGAGGCCAGACGCTGATACCTGATCACGGATTTTTGCCTCCATAGGCCCATCCCCGACCATCACCAAACGCAATCGGCTGTGATATTGGGGGTAACGCTGGCATAACAACTCAAACGCCTGAACCAGAGCACACTGGTGTTTAACCTCAGCCAGCCGTCCAACGGTGCCAAGCACCAGGGAATCATCCCCAGGGAATTCTGCCGGGGCCAAAACCAATCCGTTTCCGGAACCCGGACAAAATTTTTCCTGATCGACCCCGTTATATATCTGTTTTACTTTATGCGGGTTTGCACCAACCGTCTCCAGTAACCAGTGCTGGAGATCTTTACTGACAGCGATGTAGCAATGCACCAGAGGCCGTATCATCTTGCGCAACAAGTTGTATTTTTTGTTCTGCCCTTCCAGATCGTAAACATCGCGACCATGCTCGCCATGCACCCTTTTTGTACCCGGCAATAAACAGGCGATGACCTGGGTTTCCAACGCCGCAAGATTCCGCGTGTGGATAATCGCTGGCCGCAGCCTTCTCAATACCGCCCATAAACGCCAGTACACCCCCAGTTCGTGCCCTGGCCGCTTATGCAGTGCAATCACCTCGACACCCGGTACGGTGATGCGATTTTGAAATTCGTCTGCCTGAGTCAGGCAAATTATTACGTGCCGATAGCTGTCTGGAGGTGTTCGATTGATAATATTAACCAGGCCATTTTCAAGCCCCCCCGTACCCAGGGCGTATATCACATGAGCGACCAATGGCGGCGTACGCGCGGTATCGTCACCCACCGGTTGCGCCCACCACACGGTCGAGACTGACTTCAAGTGCCGGAAGCATTGCCTCAATAAAGTCCCGCAGAATAACCAGAGACTGTTTCGGATCATCTTCGACTGCGAGCGCAACGGCAATATAAGCGGAATCCTGCCTGGCAAACGTCAGCTTTGCCAGGCCGCCCCGCAACTTGGCGAGATAGGGATTGGCGGTGTAGTCATTGCCCAGGCGATACCACCGCAACACCATCAGAC
>JBFIEE010000072.1:0-12344 GCA_041603535.1 Porticoccaceae bacterium | reverse complement strand
CTGGCTGGTGTGGTTTGTCTGGTTGTGCTTTAGGCCGACTGGTTTTGTTTTGAGTAGCTGCGCGTACAGGCTTTGCATGTGTTCGACGTGGGTTGTCACGGCAAACGTGGCGAGGGCGTGGCGGCGGGCATTGGCCCCCAGTGTTTGGGCCAGCTCGGGCTGCTGGTAAAGCCGCTGTATTTGTTGGGCGAGGGCGGTGGCACTGCCGTGTTCAAACAGCAGGCCGGTTGTTTGGTGTTGCATCATTTCGGCGGCCCCCCCGTGGTTGGGGCCTATTAGTGGCCGACCCAGTGCCATGCTTTCTATGACGACGGTGCCCAGTGGTTCGGGGCTGGTTGACGCCGATACCACTGCATCCAGGCCATTGTACACAGCGGGCATGTCGCTGATATGTCCAGTAAAAATAACGGTTGTGCTCAGGCCTTCTGACTTGACCCGTTCTTTAAGCATGGCTTCGTAAGCCGTGCAATCATCCGGGGTGCCGCCGATGATGAACATTTTGAGATGGGGCAGGGTGTCTTTTAGCTGTTTGGCGGCATCGAGGAATATTTCCTGTCCCTTCCAGGGGATGAGCAGGCCGACCAGACCCACGGCGAAATCAGCATCGTTTAAATGGTGTTGCTGGCGAAAGGGCTGGCCGCTGATGCTGGGGTCGAGGTTGTCGAGTTCCAGGCCATCGTAAATAACTGTGATTTTCCCGTCGGGTACATCGAGCTTGTGCTGGATGCTTTTTGCTACCCAGTGCGAGACGGGGGTGAAGTGGTCGGGCAGGCTGTAGGCCCACTGCATTAAGCGGGTGCCGTCTTGCTGGCCGCGCACATGGCATAGGGTGGGGATCCTGAGTACTTTGCCTACTAATAATGCGGCACGGTTGCACAGGGGTTCATTGTTGGCGTGTATCAGGTCGGCTTTAAAGCGCCGGGTTGTCCACAGTAAATGGAGGAAAAAGGGCAGGAAGTTAAACAGGTCGTCGGCGCGGGCCAACACCTGGTTGAGGATAAAACGCAGGCCGGGAACGTTATCCACCCAGGCGGCGGCGTCGGTTTTCCTTTGGGCCGTGACGATGTCGAGGTGGCGGTCGGCGATATGTTGCCAGTGGGCTTCGTTGGCGATCTCACGGTATTGCGGGCCGGTGCGCCCGGTAACAATCATGGGGGTGAAGCGTGCGCGGTCGAGGTTTCGCACCAGGTGGCGCAGGCAAATAATGGCCCCGCCGTAGCCGATACCGTTTTCGACATAGAGTATTTTTTTCGAGGTTTTGGTCTGTTGGGTCGTCGTCATTTGCCTGGGATCAAAAAACTTCAGTCAGTCGTTGTTTGATCGCCTTACCTTCCGTGATGAGCCTGTTTGGCAACAGGCAAACAATAGCATAAAGCAGGGCGCGTTTATTGATGTGGGTCTGCAAACTGTGGATAAAGGCGCGGCGAGCCTGGTGGTAGTTTGCCTGGCTAAAGTGCCAGTAGCCCAGGTCGGCGAGAGCGGCAGCGGTGAGTGTCGTGGGTTTTATACCTTGTTGTCGAAGCTGTTTGGTGCCGTAAGTGCTGATGGCGTGCATGACCTTGACCAAATCTTCCAGCATGGGGCCGATATTTTGCGTGGCATTGGCACCGTGTTGGCGGCGCTGCATTAACACCTCGGGTAGACAGGTCATGGGATGGTGGCAGGCGATTTTTGCCCAGAGTTCCAGGTCTTCGCCAAAGCGTATGCCGGGGTTGAAGCAACCGGCTTCTATTAACACGTCGCGCCTTACCAGCACGGTGCCGGTGGGGATAAAGTTTTTCTCTACCAGCGTGGCAAGGGCATTAGGCAGGGCCTTGCCAGCCAGGGCCTGGAAGCGCTTGAGCAGGTGGTGTTTGGCGAGCACGGATGCAATCAGCAGTTTGCCATTTTGGTCGGTTTCGGCCATGTCACCGGCTATAAGCCGCAGGCTGGGCTCGTTTGCCAGTGCTGCTATTTGCCGGGCAATTTTGTCAGTCGTCCATTGGTCGTCGGCGTCGAGAAAGGCAATCCAGTTGCCGCTGGCCGCGGCTATGCCACGGTTTCGTGCGGCTGATGGCCCCTGGTTTTGCTGGTGTATGTAGCTTGCTTCGGGGGCTGTTGAGCGCACGACGGCTTCGGTGTTGTCGGTAGAGCCATCATCGACAACAATGATTTCGTCAACCGGGTGGGTTTGCTGGCGGATGCTGTCGATAGCCTCCGCTATAAATGCGGCGCTGTTGTAGGCCGGGATTACGGCGCTAATCGTCATGGGTTGCTGGTCTTGCCTGGAGTCTGACAATACGCTATTCCATCCCAAAAATTTGCCATAGGTACTTTTTTGTATAGCTTTTGTGTATAACTTTTTTTGTATAGCTTTCTGGAGCAAGTTGCAAGCGCAAGCAAGCGCAAAAAATAAGCGCAAATAGTAAGCGCCTAACGGGTTTAGCGATAGGCCGAGTATACCGTGCTGAAGACAGCGGAGGGAGGATGCTTTCGCCCCCTTAAAAATAACGGCAATAAATTAGCTATAGTGCTGGCATTATTGAACGGGTATAAATCACTGCGCTGGCCCCTCTAGCGCTGATAATTGAGGCCTACGGAGCAAGGGATAGTCTGGGGATGTGGATGACATGCTGAGTCGCGGGCGTATTTTCTGGGTGCTTTTTGCCTATCTGCTGTTCGTGGTCTACGGCAGCCTTATCCCCTTTGATTACCGCGAGCACAGCCTGGCGGAGGCCTGGGTTAAGTTTGCCGATATTCGTTATCTGGACCTGGGGCTCGGCTCGCGGGCCGACTGGATCGCCAATATTGTGCTGTACATTCCGCTCTCGTTTTTAGCGTGTCTGTGGCTGTTGGGGACGCGCCATGTGAGCGTTGTGCGATATCTGGCGTTACCGGTGGTGCTGGCCGGGGTGTTGTTGGTGGCAGTGGCGGTGGAGTTTGCACAGATCTTTGTTGCGCCGCGTACGGTTTCCATAAACGATCTTATTGCGGAAACCCTGGGGGCGGTGGCGGGGCTGGCGCTGTGGCTGTTTGGTCGCGGCTGGTTGCAGCATATGTGGCAATCTTTTCGCGAGGGCGGTCGGCGGTCGATTGTTGCGGTATTAAGCGCCTACGCCGTTTTTTATTTGGCCCAGTCTTTGTTTCCCTTCGATTTCGTGGTCGCCCGCAGTGAACTCGCCTGGAAACTGGGCTCGGACTACTACGGGTGGCTGTTGGCGGGCGATTGCCCCTCGATGTTGCGTTGTCTGGCGCGTTTGCTGGGGGAGTTGTTTGCGACGGCACCCCTGGGCGTGCTGGCCTCGCTGGCCTACCCGCGCCTGGGTTCGGTGAAGGGTTCGGGCATGCGCAGGGCCCTGGTCATCGGTTTGTTGTTGGGGCTGATGCTGGAGCTGGTGCAATTTTTCCTGGCATCCGGTGTGAGTCAGGGGCTATCGGTGGTGATGCGCGGTTTGGGTCTGATGCTGGGTGTCGCGCTTGGTCGGGGCCTGCGACATTTCGGGCCATCTGGGGTCGCGAAGGTGGTGCGCATACTCTCCTTGTTTGCCGCTGTTCCTTATCTGGTGGCGCTGGCAGCATTGGCGGGCTGGTTCGATCAGGCCTGGTTACCGGTAGCGCAATTTGGCGCAGAGTTGTCTGGCGTCCGTATGATGCCATTTTTTTATCATTATTTTTCGACAGAAGCGCAGGCGATGATGAGCCTGTTAGCGAATACCGCGATGTATCTGCCGGTCGGGCTGGCGGTGTGGGCGTGGTACCGTTCTGCATCGTCGCATGATGTCGCCTGGCCCGCTCGCGGGGGTGTTGTGGTGGCCAGTTTACTCGCGGGCGGCCTGGCTTTAGCCCTTGAGCTGGGCAAGGTGCTGGCGCCCGCCAAACATCCCGACTTTACCAATTTGCTGATCGCGGCGGTGGCGGCGGTATTCGGTTATTTGTTTATGCGCTGGCTGGAAAGTGCGCTGAGTGAACAGCGTGGCGAACAGCTGGCGGCATCAGGCGCTGCGTTAACGGCGCAGGCAGAAACACCGCAAACATCCTGGGCAGGCACTTCTGGGTCGACAGGCACCGCTGGGTTAACGGGCACTTCTGGGTCGACAGGCACCTCTGGGTTAAGAGGCGCACCGGGCGCTGCTTTACCCGCCGAACTCACCACCGCCGGTTGGTCAACCTCAGCCTCAGCCCCAACGTCAACCGCAGTCTCAACCCCAGCCCCAGCCTCCGCCGTCGCGAGATCGCCTGCCCTTAGTGTGAGGGGCATGTTTTATGCCGTGCCCTTTGCGCTGGCCATCGCAGCTGGTTGGTCTGGCTACCCGCTTATGAGCGCCTTGCTGGCGCTGTGCCTGGTGGCCTATGGCGTGTTGTTGTGGCGGCGACCCCTGTGGTGGTTTTTTGTTATCCCCTTGCTGTTGCCCCTGCTGGATTTGAGTCAACACACCGGGCGTCTGCTGGTGGATGAATTTGATCTGTTTGTGCTGGTGACTTTACTGGTGATTCATCTGCGTGATGCCGGTCATCGACCCCTGGCCCTGCGAAGTCTTACCTTGTTGCTGGCGCTTACCCTGCTTTGGACAAGCTGGGCGGTCAGTTCGTTGCCGCAACTGGCGGGTTGGCTGGGGGGTTGGCTGGGGAGTCAGGAGGGCATGACCATTACAGGCTCCCACTCGCCGGCCGAGGCATGGATGGTCGGCAAGGGCATGCTGTGGGCCTTGCTGTTGTTCGCGATCATAAGACGCACGCCGCGCCAGCACCTCGCGCGGGCACGCGGCTACGTTTTAAATAGTCTCAGTGTTGGTTTGGTGGTGTTGTCACTGGTGGTGCTGGTGGAGCGGCACGCTTTCGTGGGGCTGGGTAATTTCGACAATGCGTTCAGGGTGACGGGCACGTTTTCGACCATGAACACCGGGGGCGCTTATATAGAAGCCTATATCGCTTTGGCATTTCCGGCGCTGCTGGTATGGGTGCTGGCGCAGCGCAAGCTGCTCTACCTCGCGCTCGGCGTGGCGGCGGTGGCGCTGGCAGCCTACGCCATGTTGGTGACTTTTTCCCGCGTTGGTTACGTGGCGTTTGCGGTCGGGTTTGTCGTGGTGTTGCTGGCCTGGTTGTTCAGTTGGCGCGCCGGTGGGCGGCTTTCGGGTCAAGGGCCGGGGCGGCTTTCAGGTGAAGCGCCGGACGGGAATGCCCCGTCCTTGCTCAGGAAAACAGTGGTGCTGGTCGCGCTGCTAAGCACCGTCGCCGTGCTGGTGGTGCCGGTGTTGTCAGGGGGCTTTGCCAGCTACCGGTTAAGTCGTTCGGTGGACGATTTTTCCTTCCGGCTGAACCACTGGCAGCAGGCCCTCAGTATGATGGATAGCGGCCTATTAAGTAGTGTGCGCGGCGTGGGGTTTGGGCAGTACCCGATTTATCACCTGCTCTACGCAGACCAGGGCCGCGCGTCAGGCAGCTATGTGCTCGCGCAGGAAAATGACAACGTTTATTTGCGTATGCGTGCGGGACAGACCGCCTATCTTGAACAGCGCATCGCTATTGCCCCCGACCAGCACTATGAATTGACTTTCAGGGTTCGCCAGCCGGATGACCTGTCCCCCGGTCTGGCGGCCATGGCGCCGGAAAGACCACCGGACGAGCGGAGTGGGGGTAATGCGCTGACTGTCTTTATCTGTGAGAAGGCCCTGCTTTATTCCTTCGGCTGCGTCAGTGAACCGGTAACGTTGGCGCAGAATCCCGCGACGGGTCAGGCGGACTGGGATCCGGTGACGATATCGCTGGCACCGGTTGGTCTCGGGGGTGATGGGTGGTCTGGTCGCCCGGTGAAAATCTCGCTGCACAATGCCAGTGGCGCTGTAGAGATCGACGATATAAGCCTCAAAGGGGCCGATGGTCGCGAGTTGTTGGCTAACGGCGATTTTAGCGAGGGCGTCAAGCGCTGGTTATTTGTTACCGATCAGGATCTCGCCTGGCACATTCATCAGCAATGGGTTGAAGTGTATTTTGCGCAAGGTGTGCTGGGGCTTAGCGCCCTGGTGTTATTGCTGCTTGCAGTGGCCAGGGCTTTATTTCGCCCGTTGCTGCAAGGGGATGCGGCGGCCCGCGCGTTTACCGCGTCTTTGCTGGCATTTTTAACGGTTGGTTTGCTGGGTAGCACCCTGGATTCGGCGCGCATGCTGACCCTGTTTTATCTGTGCGCGTTTTGTGTGGTATTGCTGTTTCGTCCGCAGCGGCGACAGCCCCCGGTGGGCTTGTAAACTGACAAGTAAATGGGTGATTATGGGTTCGTGTTCCCGTGGCTTATAAAGCTGGCGGATGTTTAGTGCAGAACTGTATTGATTGCAGTAGGCGACGCACATAACAGACCGATGAATATAACGACATAGTAGGGACAGAAAGTTTCAAGACGAGTTTCAAGACCGCAGATGGTTTTTGTAGGTGTGTTTATATGTTAAGTAGGCAGGGAGTGACCTTATGAAAAAGATAGTTTTTGCGAAGAAGACAATATTTGCAGGACTGGTATTTGTTTTGATGGAAAACGCGGCGTTTGCTAGCTGTACTGCTTCTAATCCAATAGTAAGCGACGCGAATGTGTTGGCAGGGATGCGTATTACCGCTGTCAGTCCTGGTGGTGAGCCGTGGGTAGAGGAACACTGCTCAGGGAGTAAACTTGTCAAGGTTGGTTCAGGGCCGGCTAGTCCTACCAACACGGTGGATCCGTCGGTTGTTGTGGGGACCTGGACGGTGAACACGGTGAGCACAGCTCCTCTTCGCACCACCGCGACTTATAACTATACTCGCCATGGTTCAGCTGGACCCTATACCTTTACGCTGCGAAAAAACGCATCTTCACCAAACTACTTTTTTTGTAATGGTTCAGCCGTTGGGGCAACCCTTGTGGCTACGGGTACGCTCAGTACGGCTAGCAACTGTGGGGCTGCGCTGCCCTTACCGCCGCCTTAAACCCGTAGCTGCAGACCGCGCAGCTGCGCCGCCGGTACGCTGGTTCCGTCAGCTGTGTTTTGGGTGCTATCCGGATGCGTGTCTGTCCAGCCATAACTCCAATACGGTCAGCACCCATATCAACTCGCCATAGTAGGCGGCGTGGCCATCGCGGTGCAGATCGATCAGCTGGTCAATAAAAGCAGGGTTGAACCAGCCTCGGGTTTCCAGCTTCAGCAGGTTGTCGTAGGCGAGTTCCTGCAGCGGCTGATGGCTTTGCATCCATACCCCAAAGGGCAGGCCAAAGCCCTGCTTTTTCTTGTTGATGGTTTCTTCGGGCAGCCAGTTGCTGAGCGCCTGCTTGTAAAAGTAGCGTAGTTTCCCGCCCTTTATTTTCCAGTGACCCGGTATCCGACAGGCGAAAGCCGTGAGCTCGTCATCGAGCATGGGATAGGTGACTTCGATGCCTGCCACGGCGCACATATGATTGACCTTGCGCAGGTCGTTGTCGGCCAGGGTGTATTGCCAGTCAAGATACAGCATGCGATTCAGGGTCGATGCATGCTCCGGCAGGCGGTAGAGCGTTTGCTGAAGCTCGGCAGGCGACGTGGTGTCTATCTGGGCGAGAAAGTCGTCGGCGAATATTTCCTCCGGCCTGTGGCGGTTGAGAAAATTATAACTTTGCAGGCGAGCTGGCAGGGGCACGTTAGCCTGAGCGAGGTAGCTTTTGGCTTTTGCAGCCAGGGGCAGCCGACTCGGCAGGGTTTGCGTCAAGGGTTCAATCAGGCCGGTGCGCAGCGCCTGTGGCAGACGTTGGTAAAGCTCAAAAACACCCTGTTTACCGTATCTTTCGTTGCCCGCAAAAATTTCGTCACCGCCGTCACCGGCGAGCAGACGGGTGATGCCGTCCTCGGCGGCGAGTCGGGCACAAAAATAGGCAGGCAGCGCGGACGAGTTGCCAAAAGGTTCATCGTAGTGGGTGGCAATGTCCGGTAGTGCGTCGACGACATCGTCCGGCGTGACATAGTATTCGTTCAGTTTCACGCCAAACTTTTTGGCGGTAATCCGGGCAAAGGCCATTTCGTCATAGCCTTTGGCGGCAAAGCCGATGGCGTAGGCGCGGGCCTGGTGCTCACTGAGTTCGGCGAGCATGCCGGTGACGCTGGAGCTGTCGAGGCCGCCACTCAGGAACGTGCCGGTGGTGGTGTTATTTGCCATTGATCGGCCAACCGCAGACTTCAGGGCGGGGCGTAGCGCCGCGGCCATGGTGGCGAAGTCCTGTTCGGGCGAGTCGGAAAACGTGGGTAGCCAGTAGTGGTGGATCTCGGTATTGCCAGGTTTGCCGGAATTGCCAGGCGCCATTTTCAGATAATGGCCAGCGGGCAGTTTTGCCAAACCTTTGTAGATTGATGCGGGGCTGGGCACCATATGGAAGTAGATATAGTTGTAGATTCCCTGGGCGAGGATTTCCCGCCCGACGTGGCTGTGGGCGAGTACCGTGCCAGCGGTTGAGCCAAATATCAGGCCGCCATTTTGGGTGGAGTAATAAAGCGGAAAGCGGCCATGGCGGTCGACGCCGGCCAACACGGTGTGGTGCGCTCCGTCAATAATGACAAAGGCAAAACCGCCGCCGAGTTTGTCGAGAAAGCTGGTGGGATCTTCGCGGTAGGCGGTGGCCAACGCCGCCGCGTGACCAGCGCTGGCCGCACGTCTGGCGAGGTGGTCGGTTTGCCATTGGGGGTGACCAGTGATGGCGACGACACCGTGTTCGCCGAGTGAATAGAGCGCGTCCGTTGCGAGGCAGCCAAAGGTGGCTCCGTGCCGTTGATCGACGGCCAGGGATGTGTTTAATCCTGCCCGCATGGCAGCCAGTTCAGTGTTGGCCTGCGCGGTGTGGTCTGGCTGTGGGGCGGGCATATACCAGCCGCCGAGGCCGAGGGTTAATGGCGCGTGTAAAGGGCGGTTAGGCATGGGCCTGATCAGCCAGCGTTGCCAGCGGTGTCTACTGGCGGGGCTGCGGTTAACGACAGCGCCCTGTCTTGCAGGGGTTTGCCGCGTATGTCTTTGTCGGACAGGCGCGGCGCACCGTTAATTCGTGCCAGCGGCCAGTTGATATTGACGGTCGGATCATCCCAGCGCAGACAGCCTTCGTCAGCGGGATGGTAGTAGTCGGTACATTTATAGGCGATAAGGGCGGTCTTGCTGGTGACCAGAAAGCCGTGCGCAAAACCCTCGGGGATCCACAGCTGGTGGTGATTGTCCGATGACAGCAACCGCCCTACCCACTGGCCAAAGGTGGCGGAGCCGGCACGGATATCAACGGCGACATCAAAGATTTCACCCTGCAGCACATGGAGTAGCTTGCCCTGGGGGTTGGGCCATTGGTAGTGCAGGCCGCGCAATACGCCCTGACCGGAGAACGACACATTATCCTGTACAAAGGCTTGTGCTATACCGTGTTCGGCGTAGCGCTGCTGCTGGTAGGTCTCCTGAAAATAACCCCTGGCATCCCCGTGGACGGAGGGCTTGATTAGCAGTACTTCGGGGATTTCAGTTTTTTCGACGTCCATGGTTTAAGTTTCCGCTAACTGTTGCGCGCTTTGTGCAGTCTTTCTTCGAGACTGGGTTTTTTCAAGAGTAAGTTTCTTCAAGACTGCGTTTCTTCTACGCAGCCTTTCTTCAATGCAGAGTTTCTTCGAGAATCTGCAATAAATACTGGCCATAACCATTTTTTTTCAGCGGTTCGGCGAGCCTTGCCACCTGCTCGGCGTTGATATAGCCCATGCGATAGGCGATTTCTTCCACGCAGGCGATCTTCAGCCCCTGTCGCGTTTCTATGGTTCTGATAAACGTGCCGGCTTCGAGTAATGACTCGTGAGTGCCGGTGTCCAGCCAGGCGGCGCCGCGACCGAGGTTCTCGACATTGAGCTGGTGCTTGTTGAGATAAATCCGGTTGACGTCGGTGATTTCCAGTTCGCCGCGGGAGCCAGGCTTGATGCCATGAGCGATATCGACCACTTGATTGTCATAAAAATACAGGCCGGTGACGGCGTAGCGTGATTTTGGTTTTAGCGGTTTTTCTTCGATACTAATGGCCTTGCCAGCGGCGTTGAATTCCACCACGCCATAGCGCTCGGGGTCCTTGACCGGGTAGGCAAACACCGTGGCGCCGCTGTCGGACTGGTTCGCCTGTTGCAGGAGTTGACTGAGGTGGTGGCCATAATAAAGGTTGTCACCGAGGATCAACGCACTGCTATCGTTGCCAATAAAGGGTTTGCCGATAATAAATGCCTGGGCAAGCCCGTCCGGCGAGGGTTGTATCGCGTAGCGGATACTGATGCCCCATTGGCTGCCGTCCTGCAGCAGTTGCTCAAAGCGGGGCAGGTCCTCGGGCGTTGAGATGAGCAGGATGTCGCTGATGCCCGCCAGCATCAGCGTTGACAGGGGGTAGTAGATCATGGGCTTGTCGTAGATGGGCAGCAGTTGTTTGGAGACGGCCTGCGTGAGTGGGTACAGGCGTGTGCCGGAGCCGCCAGCGAGAATGATGCCCTTACGTTGACTCATGAGTTGCTGGTTCCTGGGGTTGATTTTGTTCCTGGAGTTGATTTTATTCCTGGAGTTGAATTTATTCCTGGGGTTAATCTTGGTGCTGAATTGGCACCGATAGTTGACGGCGCATCGCTGCCAGCGGCGGCGCTGATGTCCTGAAGCAGATGTTCCAGGGGTTCCTGCCAGTCCGGCAGACTTAACTTAAAGGTGCGCTGGAGTTTGGTGGTGTCCAGCAGTGAGTTTGCCGGACGTTTTGCCGGTGTCGGGTAGCCCGACGTCGGCGTCGCTTTAATGTCTTCGGGCTTAAGGTTCAGTGCCATACCTGCCGCTGCCGCGCTGCGCACAATATGTTGCGCCAGGCCGTGCCAGCTGGTCTGACCCTGGGGCGCGAGGTGGTAGACACCCTCCTGGCCGATGCCATTGGCCAATAGCGACAGCACATTAGCCGTCACATCGGCAATGAGGCTGGCTGGTGTGGGACTGCCAATCTGGTCGCTCACCACCCGCAGTTCATTACGCTCTGCGGCCAGTCTGAGGATGGTCCGCACAAAGTTGTTGCGCCGTGCGGAATAGACCCAGCTGACACGGAACACCAGGTGACGGCAGGCGCTGTTTTGCAGGGCTTGCAGGCCCGCCAGCTTGCTGGCGCCGTAGGCATTCACCGGCGCTGTTGCGTCGCTTTCGAGATAGCGGTCAGCTTTGGA
The DNA here is from genome assembly GCA_041603535.1 of Porticoccaceae bacterium. GTDB lineage: Bacteria > Pseudomonadota > Gammaproteobacteria > Pseudomonadales > Porticoccaceae > HB2-32-21. The sequence continues at coordinate 1,185 of JBFIEE010000072.1, read as the reverse complement.
GTCGTCAAATACAGGTTTAGCGCTGTCAAATACAGTTTTGGAGCCGTCAAATACATAGTCGGTGGAGTAGTCCACGACCAGGGCATCGCGCGCCCTGGCCAGCTGTCCAAGAAGGTCGGGCAGATCCCGGTTCAGCGACCAGGCCAGAGCAGACTCGCTCTCCGCCAGATCCACCGCCGTGTAGGCCGCGGCGTTAACAATAATGTCGGGCCGGGTGGTGTTGACCAGACCAGTGACCGCCGCCTTATCGGTCAGCTCGCAGTCGCTGCGAGTAACGGCAGTGACGGTACCGACGCTGAGCAGCGAGCGGCGCAATTCCCAGCCCACCTGACCGTCGGCGCCGAGGAGCAGAATATTAGGCGCTATATCAGTCGCCATATCAGTCGCCACCCCGGTCGCCACCCTGGTCCCCGTAATGATTGGTCAACCATTGTCGGTAAGCGCCACTGCTGACGTTGTTCACCCAGATCGGATTATTAACAAACCATGCGACGGTTTTGTAGAGACCGCTATCAAAGGTTTCCTGGGGCTGCCAACCCAGCTCCTTTTGTATTTTACTGGCGTCGATGGCGTAGCGGCGATCGTGGCCGGGACGGTCTTTCACGTAGGTAATCAGCTCAGCGTAATGTTGTACCTGCGCCGGTTTTGTGGGTGCCAGTTGTTCGAGTATCTGGCAAATGGTGGTGACAACCTCCAGGTTGGTTTTTTCGTTGTGACCGCCGATATTGTAGGTTTCCCCCACGTGCCCCTCGTTGACCACGCAGTACAGCGCACGTACGTGATCTTCGACATACAGCCAGTCGCGAATTTGCTGGCCATCCCCGTAGACGGGCAGGGGCTTGCCCGCCAGGGCATTGAGAATCATCAGCGGAATAAGTTTTTCGGGGAAATGATAGGGGCCGTAGTTGTTCGAGCAATTGGTAATTAACACGGGTAGCCCATAGGTGCGATACCAGGCTCTGACCAGGTGATCGGAGGCGGCTTTGCTGGCGGAGTAGGGTGAGCTGGGTGCGTAGGGTGTTCGCTCTGTAAAAAGACAGTCCGCTTCGAGATCGCCGTAGACCTCGTCGGTGGATACGTGATGAAAACGAAAGGCCGCTTTGCGCGTATCGTCAAGTTGTTGCCAATAATGTCGGGCGGCCTCAAGCAGGGTGAAGGTGCCGGTAACATTGGTGCTGATAAATG
>JBFIEE010000071.1:0-12440 GCA_041603535.1 Porticoccaceae bacterium | reverse complement strand
AAGAAACTCGATAATGAAAAGGCACTCATAAAAAAGGCCATAGACGAAGGCGTAAAATACGGTGAGAAGCGCGGGGTGGTTGAGTTTGAAGCCACCGATTCGGCGAACGAAAAGATTGAGTATATCTACCGCTTACTGGTGCACGACAAAGTCATTCAACCCATGCCGGAAGATCAGGTATCGCAGAAAGCCATGCGCCATAAACTGGCCATCTGGGCTTCCCGGCTTAAATAAACCACCCTGGATTTCCCCCGCGCGTCGGTTAGCCTTAATGCGACTTCCCGCCTGATTCGCTGACGGAATAACCCGGTCATTCCGGCTGGCCAAAGATTCGCAAGGTGTTATTTATTGCTTGCGATAATAATTCGATACCTCAATCGTTGCGGTCACCGCGACGACCACATTCGAAAGATCTAATTATCCGGTTTTGGTCGTTGCAGCGAAAAGAAGCTTCTAGCCAGCGCTCGGTTAGCGAGAGACACCACCCTCGCACGCCAGCGTTAATTGGGCGTGGTGTGCTTTTGGCTGCTGCCTAAATTCCTGACGACAAGTTGTATTGTCGTGTGTTAATTTCACCACAAAAGGGGGGGATGCTTTGAACAATTTTACATATTGTATGTTGCCTGCGCGCGCCAAAAAAATGGTCAGCGGCTCAATGGTGGCACTGGCGCTCGTCCTCCCCGGTGCTGCGCTGCAGGCTGAGGAAAGTAGCTTTGCCCGCTTTGAGCGCGATCTGGCTACTTTCGACCCGGGAGGTAAATATTTGACTCAGCCCGTTGAGCGGCTGTTCCCGGGCTTGAGCGTCAATGGCACCCTCAGTCATTGGTCGGATTTCCTCATTTCCGATGAGGAAAATATCGGATTTCGGGATCGCGACTTCCGCGCGCTGCAAGCGCAGACGTTTCTGGAGGTCGCGCTTTCCTACCGTTTTTCACCGAGTTTTGAACTCACCAGCATCAATCATATCCTCTTCGATGCGGCTTATGACGTTGGCGGCACCCAGGGTCTGTATGCCGACAAAATAGATGATAGCTTCCGCGAGTATCGGGATTTTGATCGCATCGCCAGAGAATTATACCTATCTTACCGCACCGCTAAATTCGATCTGGTGGTGGGCAAGCAACAGGTGGCCTGGGGCAAGATGGATGGCCAGTTTATCGATGTGATCAACGCCATGGATTTTCGTGAGTCGGTGCAGCTCGAAGCCAGCGATTACGAAATACGCCGTTTGCCTATGTGGATGACCGGTGTCACCTATTATTTTGATGACGTCGCTCTGAATCTATTGTGGATTCCCGACTTTGTTGCTAATCGCCATGCCGGATACGGCGCACCCTGGTCCTCTCCACTGCTGCCGCCAGACGACGACACGGTCGAAAATAATGTCTTCCTGCTGAGTGGGCGAAGCAATTTTTTTGGTGATGCGGTACTCCAGGCTGACCGGCCTGGTTGGCAAAATATAAGTGACCATCAACTGGCGGTGCGAGTCGATATAGCGCGGGGTGCGCTGACCTGGGGTTTGATTTATTACTATGCTTGGGAGCGTGACGCGACGCCCTTTGTGGTGGGCCGTTTCACCGATGACACGGGCGATCATCTGACGCTACGACCGCGTTTTGAACGGGTTCATCATTTTGGCGCTACCGCAGACTACGCCTGGGTGGCCACTGGTGTGCCAGGCATAGGCAACCTGCCCATGGTGTTTAGAGCGGAAGCCCTCTACACCCGCAATGCCCATATTATCGATTTTAGGGAGCTGGGAGCAGTACGCGCCGGCGCGGCGGGTGATGGGGTCAGTGAGCACGATACTCTACGGGCGGCACTGGCCTTTGAGTTTGCCCTGCCCGACAAAATCGCATTGATTTTTCAACCGTCTTTTTATTACACATTTGACTGGCACGAAAACCTGGGGGTGGGGTTTGGCGGAGCCATCGGCGATCGCTGGAACTTTGTGCCCGTCGTCTATGTCTCGCGCCCGGTTCATGGCACCCGGGATCGACTAAAAACCAGTGTGACGTTATCGCCCTATTTGAGTGGCCCCAACCGCGGCTATCAGGGCATGAAGTCCAAGCTGCTGGTGAGCTACGAATTCTCTCCCTTTCTTATCGGCAGTTTTATTTATACTGATTACAGTGGTGGCAACAATGATGATTTGTTTGGCCAATACCATCAATGGGATAACATCGGTTTTGAGTTGCAATACGAGTTTTAGAAAATGCGTTTATTAGCAGCTATTTCAGTGCATCCTCTTCTGGGTTCAATTGGTGCGAAGGCGGTGACGTGTCGTTTGATGAGCGCCCTGGTCTCGCTGATCCTCGCGGCAATGGCATTACCGGCCTCAGGGGAAGACGTACCTTCGGGCTGGCGCCCGGTTGCCCAATTTACACCGTGGGAACGTGAGCGCTTCGACCCGCGAACTGATACGCCACGAGACCCGAAAACCGGCTATTTGCCCGCCGAGCCCTTCCCGTTCAAGGCACCCTTCACCGCTGAAGAAATGGGTTACCGCACCATGGATTTTACCCACACCGCGCGGTGGTCGCATATTGTCGCCGACGCGTTTGGCACGATTACCAGGGCGGGCTATCTTAGTGAAGGCATTACCATTGGCATGATTGATCAGGTGCTGGCACCGGATGCCAGTGCGCAAATCAACGGCCAGCCCGGAGACATATATTCTCGACAATTGTATTACTACACCTATCCACCGAAGAACGATGGCGTCCAGGAAATGTGGGTCCTGCGCCGCAGTGGTGCGGAAAGCCCGGAAAAACTGGATACTTTTGCCTACACCCCGTCGATGCGCCGGGTGCGGCGGCAACCGGCGCCGCGGCGTGACACATCTTTCCCCGACACTGTGCAGTCTTTTGACGATATTCTCGGGGTTGAATCCTGGGAGTTCGACTGGCGGGTGATCGGAGCCGATGTGCTCTACGAGACCGTGCGTTTTCCCAGGACGCGTCCAACCATGACCCTCGCTGAGCCCAACGGCAAGTTTTACGAGGTGGCCACGGACTCGATAAAAGTGATGAGTGAGCGTTATCCATTTTATCGGCAGGATGGCGGCGTCAACTGTTTTGTACTGGAGGCCATCCCCAACCGCCAGTGGCTGCCGGATTACAAGGTATCAAAAATTATTTACTGGATAGATCAATACTATTTTTATCCACTGCGCACCGAGCGTTACGATGAGGACGGTAAGCTCAGAATGATAGAAGTGCGCCTCGCTCATCGAGAGAATAAATCCTTGCCAGAGGGGCAGGGCTACGCCAGTCGGCTGACGGTGTACTATGACGCCAAGGAAGACCTGCTGAGTTACAGTTTGCACGACGCGCACACCGTTGCTCAGTGGTCCCCCGAGGAGCAGGCCTTGTTTACCCCTGACTTTATGCGGCGGAACTGGCGCCGCTACGCCCACGACAGCCAATCCCTGGTGACATCGCCGGAAAAATTTTATCTGCGGCCACAGTTGTTGAGGGGCCGTTTTCCCGATGAGCGGCCGGTTTCAGTTGCGGCCGATATTCAGGCGCGTATTGAGGCTCAAAACCAGGCGGGGCATCTGGTGTTTGGCATTGGTGAATAATAAGTTTTGCGAGCGCTTTGCCGATGTATACACGGCCCAGCCTGGTTATTGACTAGCAAGCCGTGATAGCGCCTGTTCGCGTTCGGCGCAGACCCTGGCCAGATTATCGCGACAGATTATTGCGACAGAATATCGCGACAGATTACTGCGATAGATCATCGCGACATTGCCAGCGCAGGGCCCGTCGGAACGCTGCCCCTAAACATCCAACCGGCCCCCTTATCCACTGGCATTCGAGTAGATACGGACTGAATCTTTGTTTTGATCAAGGAATACAGATGAGTGAGCTACCCCGCTGTCCCAAATGCAGTTCGGAATATACCTATGAGGACAGAGAACTGTATGTCTGCCCGGAATGCGCCCACGAGTGGTCGCAAGGGGCGACGGCGGTCAGCGCGGCAGACGAGCGCGTTATTAAAGACAGTAACGGCAGTATTCTCAGCGACGGCGATAGCGTTACCGTCATCAAAGACCTGAAAATCAAGGGATCATCCTCCGTGGTAAAGGTTGGCACTAAAGTTAAGAACATTCGTCTGGTTGATGGTGACCACGACATTGACTGCAAGATTGATGGTATCGGCGCAATAAAGCTGAAGTCGGCATTTGTTAAAAAAGTGTAGTGGTGGCCTGGTTAGCGGCTGGAATTACTGACTTTTCAATGGCTCCTGGCGGCGACCCAGTAGCAGATAAACGTCCGCAAGCGGAGTAGAAATGGCATAATCCGCAGGCCGCATCCTAAAATTCTATAGAAGAGGCCCCAATGGCTAAACCTAATTACTCTTTCGAAAAACGACAAAAAGAACTTGCCAAAAAGAAGAAAAAGGAAGAAAAGCGCGCTCAGAAATCCAGGGTAAGCGGCGGTCAGCCCCCGGAAACTCAACCGGCGACAGCTGATGACAAAGACACGCCTGTCGGGGACGCGTAGCACGGCTGATATAAGGTCGCCTTACCTGCCGCAGGGTATGTAACGCGCGATAGCTTTTTGTTACAGGTAGTACGCGCTGTTAGCGGGGAGCGCAGACTGTTGTGTGCCGTGCGCTGTAGGTCAGTAACAAAGCACGTTGGCTTGTAGAGCGCGTAGCAAAGCGGTTCAGCACAAAGAGAAAAAGAGCATGAGGACGGCAGGTTTTTAATGGCAAGTAAGGCGTTTATCCTTCAACGGATATGTATCTATGCCGGTCAGGAGTTTGACCCAGCTTCAGACGAGCAAGTTGCTAGAATTCTCCGTGACAAGTTTAATCTCTATCTACCCCAGCGAAGATCAATGGATGAAGCCCTCGTCGCCGCGATCAGCGACCATGAAATCATTGGTCTTATTCAGCAATACCGCGTCGCGAGCTAACTTCACCTCAGCTGTAGATGTGGTGTTGTTGCGACCACTCCAGGGTGCGTGAAGGCCAGGGTTCGAGAGCTATAACTTGCGAGAGCCATAAGCTGTCCGTGCGTGGCGTACATAGAGATACCCTGCACACCGGCAGGGTCTGTACTATGCTTTGGGCGGAATCTCAATCAAACTCCCCTGCGCACCACCATGGAGAACGTGAATGAACGCTTCGCTTTACGATATACCCGTGAATAAGATTGATGGTACTGCCGCCACGCTGGCTGAATACCGGGGCAAGGTGGCATTGATCGTCAATGTCGCTTCCAAATGCGGCTTAACACCGCAATATGAAGGCCTGGAAAAGCTCTATGAGAAATATAAAGAGCGGAACTTTGTCGTGCTGGGTTTTCCTTGCAATGACTTTGCGGGTCAGGAGCCGGGCACTGATGCTGAAATCCAGGATTTCTGCACAGCGAATTTCGGTGTCGAATTCCCCATGTACAGCAAGATCAATGTGAATAGTCAGCCAAGGCACCCGCTCTACGCTACGCTGATCGAAGCTAAACCTCAGGTCGAAGCCGCCGCTGGCGGCAAGCTAAAGGATGCGCTCGCCAAAAATGGCCTGTTGCCAAAAAATGACACGGACGTGACCTGGAATTTCGAGAAATTTCTGGTGGGTCGTGACGGGTCGGTCGTGGGTCGCTTTGCCCCGGACATGAAGCCCGAGGATGGCGTGTTGGTGAGTGCCATTGAGCGCGCACTGGCAACGTAAGCCACCCCGACCTTTTACCAGCCATCGACCCAAACGCAGGAGAACGCTTATGGCACTGCAGGATATTAGCCCCATTAACGATCAACTGGCCGACATTATCGTCCGCGCCGGTGACCCATGGATCGAATCGGAACCCGGCAGGGCATGGATTAAAGTGCTCTGGACTGGGCCGGAGTCGGGGCGATGGGCCGCATTGTTTCGCTGGAAAAAGGGTTATGTCGCACCCCCGCATAAACATCTTGCCGCTGCACATACCTATATCTTAAAAGGCAGGCTACAGGTGAGGGGCGGCACTCTGGAGGCCGGTGATTACGATTACGAGCCCAATGGCGTGCTTCACGATGCCACCACTGCCCTGGAAGACACCGAGTATCTTTTTGTTAGTGATGGCCATATTGTGTTTTATAACGAAGATGGTTTGACCAGTTATCTCGGCTGGGAAGAATTGCAGCGGATGAAAGATGCTGCTGCCAAATAGCCGGGGATACCGAGCGCGGCTGGATTGTAAGCGCCTGGATTATAAGGGGTAGAGATGCAACAAAGGATACCACCCGACTGGACCATTCAACGGTCGACAACGTTTTTTACCAGAGACAATGTCCCTGCGGCTCTGCTGACACATCACAATACGGCCGAAGGCGTTTTCGGCCAAATTTGTGTGATGGCGGGTACGGTGACCTTCTATGGGTTTCCAGACAAAGAGACGATGGAGCCGGAGATCGTCATTACCATCAAGGCTGGTGAATTCGCGACGACACCGCCGCAGTACTGGCACCGAGTTGAGCTAAGTGACGATGCCCAGTTCAACGTCAATTTTTGGTCTCACAAAGATAAGAAAGGCGGCCTGCTACTAAATACTCAGTAGCGGTCACATGGTCGGATTGCACAAGACCTCAGTGGCTTTGTTGCAACTGCGATTTTTTTGCCCAGGGTCCGCCCTGCAAGATCGAGCGCCGCGTCTCGGGTGCCTTACTTCGGTTTTCTCTTCAGGGGTGTAAAGCCATCACGGCTAACCGGCGGTTTTTTTTCGGTTGACTGGCTGGGTTCTGGGGGAGCGGCCGAGGCTTCAGGTTTATGTTTCCGCTTGCCTTTGTTTTTGGTGTTGCGATGACGGGAGGCGCTCTTCTCCTCTTTGTTAGTTTTCTTTCTTTTTGGCCCCGCGGCTTTGCCGTTGGCTTTAAGTTTTTTGGGGCCAGTAAATTTTGCCTTTAAGCTTTTTATAGTTCGCCGTTCAAAGGCCGCCCCGGTATAGCGCTCAACGGCGACCATCAGATTCCAGTTGTTAGCGGTAATAAACGAAATGGCCAGACCCTGACGCCCGGCCCGGCCGGTACGGCCAATGCGGTGGATATAGTCATCGACGTTGCGGGGAAAGTCGAAATTGATCACGGTGTCGATGTCCTTAACATCGAGCCCGCGGGCGGCTACATCGCTGGCGATGAGCACATTGATTTTGCCTTCGCCAAACAGCGTGACCACATGATTGCGCTCTTCCTGAGTGAGGTCTCCGTGTAACACACCAACGCGAATTTTGTGGTAGCGCAGCAGTCCGCCCAACTGGTCTGCCTGGATTCGAGTATTGGAAAATACCAGGGTCTTTTTCTGGGGGATTTTTTTGTCGTGAAGCTGATTGTCGCGTAAGTGCTGTTCCGCATTATCGTCGCCAGGCAGCTCCTGCGCGGCGGCTTGAGCACGAGACTTATTTTCGGGATGTTCGCTGTCAATTGACTGGTGGTCGCGTGCCGCCGTGTCTGGTTTGAGCAAGCAGGCCAGTAGTTTCTCTTTGTGGTTTCTGTCGTCGCTAAGAATAACCTGCTGATGAATCTGGCTGTGCTGGCTGCGTTCACTACCCACGGTAATTTGCTGGGGGTTGGTGAGGATTTCACCGGCGATGCGCGTGACCCCGGTGTGACGCAGGGTGGCCGAGATCAGCAGCGTCTGCCGCTGCGGGTTGCAGGCCGCGATGACGCATAGCACGTCTTCACGAAAGCCCATGTCGAGCATGCGGTCGGCTTCGTCCAGCACGAGTGTTTGCAGGGCCGAAAAGTCCAGCGCTTTGGCCTTGAGTAGTTCGACCAGACGGCCCGGGGTGGCAATAAGGAACTCTGGATTTTTACGCAGAACGGATTTCTGATACCTGGTGTCACTACCGCCGATGATGACCCCGGATTGCAGCCCGGTATGAGTAGCCAGGCCTTTGAAGTGTTTTTCCACTTGGCGAGCCAGCTCGCGGGTTGGTACCAGCACCAGCACCAGGGTCCCCGCGTCACGTTGCGCGTCGAGACGGTCTTTACTGGATTTGTGAGCGTCACCATTTTGCAGCTCACCACTCAGTACGCGTTGAGCACTGGGTATCAGGTAGGCCAGCGTTTTACCGCTTCCAGTTTCCGCCCGTACGAGTAAGTCCCGCCCGGCGAGCGCGGCGGGAATTGCCTCGGCCTGCACCGTGGTCGCAGCAACAAGGTTTAAGGTCTCCAAACCTCGTTGTAGCCCCCTATGCAGGGAAAGATTGTCTAACACGCGTCACGCACCTCGTTAAATATACTTGCTGAACCAGCCTGGACCGGAATGGCGGTTAGGGACAGGCCGCGATTGTCTGTTATTAGCTGATAAAAAAATACCAACTTTAGGCCAGAGCCGTGAGATAGGGCGAATTGGATGGGTCACCTGCGCGGGTATGGCGATGGCCTGGAGGTGCAGGGGGAAAAGGACACCATTCACCGATATCTAGGGAATATGGCCTGCCAGGAGCGTTTGCCAAAAAGCCAGGCCTTTACTGCGCGCCAACAGGCTGTTGCGCTCCGGGATTTGCTCGATATCAGGGTTGTCAGCCACAGCCCGGGCTATGCTGGCTTCACGCAAAATATGGATAAGCGGAAAGGGCGAGCGATTGGTGTAGTGGGAGGGGTCGTCGATATCCTCGCCATCAAATAGGTACTCGGGGTGAAAACTGGCAAGCTGGTAAATGCCCACGTAACCACCGTCGTCGAGCGTCTCCTGGGCGATCTCCAGCAAGGCCAGGTAGGCATAAAAATCACGCCAACCATCCGCGAGCACAAGCAAGGTAGTTGCCACCTGCTCATGGTTGTCGAGGTATCGAAGCTCCTCGGTCACAGCAGCGATAACCGCCTTCTTTTTGGTGCCGTTGACCACCCGGTAACGCACCCTGCCCGCTTCAAATTCCCGCCGTGCAAACGGACAGAAGTTGAAACCAATCACCACTTCTGCAAGCCAGCGCTGTATCCAGGTAATTACTTCGCTGTCAGTGTCGATGCTGCACCTCAGGGGTATTGGCCCGAGTTATGTGGATGATACCGCTACTAATCGATGGCACTGCTACTTGATGGCACTGCGACGGATAGCGGCCTGGATCTGGTCGAAGTGGTCTCCTCCGGCAGGCAGCCGTGGGCTATCGAGTCGGCGATGCTACCCATCGGCGGTCTTCGATATTCAGCAGAATCCCGGTGCAACCTGACGTTGCACCGGGATTCTACGCCGAACTATAACATTTTTACTGAAAGTAAATGCTTACTATCCAAGCTTGCCGATGGCTTTAACAACCGCCGCCGTTTGCTCCACTATCACCATGTGTCCCGCCTCGGCGATGGTCACCAGTTCACTACCGGCAATGGCCTTGTTGAAGGCTTGCCCATAGGGTGGGCTGATGAGCTTGTCCGACTCGCCCCAGACCAGCACCGTTTTGGCTTTGAGGCGATAAAGCCGTTCGCTCAGGCCGCGCTCGGGTATCGGGAACAGGATTTTGCCCGCCATGCCGAGTTGTCGCGCGTTCTGGACCAGAAAGGCCTGCAGGAAGGTTGGGTCAGAAAAATCTGCGCCAGCCGTCATCATCGCGCCGCCCGCTGCCGGGTCGTGGAACAGCAAGGCAGGTAATTCATAGGGCATACTGGCGAAAATATCTGGAATGGGGTGCTCGTCTAACCAGAGACCCGCCGCGGCAATCAGGCACAGCTTGTCGATGTCATTGGGTGCAATAGACGCCATTTCAGCGGCGATCATGCCACCCATCGAATGGCCGACGACGATGGGCTTATCGAGGCCCAGGGCCATCATTACATCGAGGTGATGCAGGGTAAAATCCAGCATGGTGCGGATAACCGTGCTTTCTTCTGATTCGCCAAAGCCCGGCACAAGCGGAGCGTAGACATGGTATTTTTCTGCCAGTGCGGCCAGAAAAGGATCATCTTTGGTGATGCCGCCAGCGCCGTGGAGAAACAATAAATCCGGGCCAGAGCCGCCTTCGATGAGATGGATGTTGGCGCGTGGTGCTGTAAAGGTCTTTAGCTCCATGATTAACCCTCCCCGCCGCTAGCTTTGCGTTCTGATATTGGCCCCGGTGTCGCCCTCTTGATCAGTGGGCTTGGCCAGAAACGGGTGTCGTCGGTGTAGTCAGGCCACATATCGCGTAGTTTTGGTATGACCTTTTCGGCAAACAATCTGGTTGAATGCTTGGTTTTATCCATGGGCATGTCACCGATGTGCATCAGGCAGAAAATATTGCCGACGTTGAGGCCTTTTATAAGTTCTTCCATACGCTCGCGCACGGTGTCGGGGCTGCCAGCAATGACATAACCTTCATCCACCAGTTGCTTCCAGGGCATGTGTGCCGCTTCACCCAGATCGGGACTGAACTGCGACAACGCTCCCGCCTTGATGGTTTTGATGGTGCGATAACCAGGCGCGTCGGCAAAGCCGGGTGCGACGTGCAGGCAGCGATTAAAGAAGTAGTTGACGTGATCCTTGTACAGTCTTTCCGCTTCCGCGTCAGTTTCTGCGACACAAATAGTCTGGGCGAAACCCGCGCGATAGGGTGATTCATCCGGCTCATTGCGTTCGGTCAGGCGGTCCCAGTAACCCTGCAACAGGGCCTTGGCGCGGATATAGCCCGAGAAGCTCAAATAAGAGTAGGAGTAGGTGTTGTCGAGGCAGAAATCGTAGGTTTCCACCGAGCCGCCGCCAGGCACGTGGATGGGTGGTGGATTCTGAATCGGTTTTGGCCAGGTGTTAACGTAGCGCAGCTTGGTATAGCGACCGTTCCAGGCGAACGGTTTGGGGTCGGCCCAGGCTCTTTTGATCAGGTCGTGGGCTTCCTGATAACGCTCGCGGCTCAGTGCGGGGATGTCACCGTAGCAATAGTTAATATCCATAGATGAGCCAACCGGAAAACCGGCAACCAGACGACCTCCGGTAATAACATCCAGCATGGCGAATTCTTCGGCGACACGCGTTGGCGGGTTGTACAGGCCGAGTGAGTTGCCAAGCACCACGATGGCGGCATTGAGCGCCCGTCTCGAGACAGCGGCGGCCATGATGTTGGGCGAAGGCATCAAGCCGTAGGCATTTTGATGGTGCTCGTTTACCCCGATGCCGTCAAAGCCCAGTGAGTCGGCATATTCGAGCATATCCAGGTAGTCGTTATAAACGTCGTGACCCTTGACCGGGTCGTAAAGCGTTGAGTCGATATCGACCCAGACCGATTTGTTTTTCTGACGGAAATCGTCTGGCAGGTGTGGCCAGGGCATCAGATTAAACCAGGTAAATTTCATGGTTGTCCCCTGTTTTGGAGTAATGGATTTATGCGGGTTCTGGCACTGAATTCTGTACCAGCACATCGAAACCGAGCCATGATACAGCGCAAGAACGTGTCATCCTGTTGCTATAAAGCCGTTTTTATGACTGGCTGGTTTCGGCCTCGGAGGGGCAGCGAACAGCCAAATTAAGGACAGCTTTCCGGCGTGCAGGCAGTACCCGTCGCCAGGGATTTTTGGTGAATGCGATTAATGGCGTTGAGAAAAACGTCGCTGGCCTGCCCGCCGCTGATGGCAAACATGCCATCGAAGCTAAATGATGGCACGCCCATCACGCCATTACGGCGAGCAAACTCAATTTGCTCTTTAACACGCGTTGTGGCGGTATCGTTGGCCAGAAAGGTGCTTACCTGTTGGCGATCCATGCCCACGCTGACCGCGATATCTATCAGCGCATCGTTATCACCCACAAACACACCCTTGCAAAAATAGGCTTCGAACAGCGCTTCCGCCAGGGCATTTTGCAGGCCCTGAGGCCAGGCAAAGTCGAGCAGACGGTGTGCCTGCAAGGTGTTGGCACCGCGTTCAAGTTTTTCAAAGTGGAAATCGATGCCGGAGGCTTTGCCCACCTGTGTAATGTGCTCGAACATGGCGGTGATTCGCTCCGCGCCATACTTGCGCGCAATGGTCTCGTGATAGTTGTATCCGGCTGCGGGTACCTCTGGATGTAACTGGTAGGGAAACCATTGCACTTCAAACTTGATATCGGGCCGCTGCGCCATAGCCGCTTCCAGGTTTTTCTTGCCGATGTAGCACCAGGGGCAGGCGACATCTGAAACAATATCTATTTTCACTGCAAAGTCCTCGACCGGGGGTGGCTTTAATTAGGGATAGCCCTTCATAGCATAGTACAGTTCTCACCAGCAGCTCTTGTATTACCGGAGCCATTGACCAAAAATATTGGCACATTGATACCAGGCTTCGCAGGAAGACGCTCACCATGGCTACACTCAAAGGCATCGCTTACCGTAAAAAGAGCAAGGCTGAAATGCTCGAAACCCGCGCTGTTGCCGTAACACCGGAGAGTGGTGTGGCGGGCGATTACCGCGGCCGGCCCCATGATCGCCAGGTGACGGTGTTGAGCCTGGAAGCCTGGCAAAGGGCCTGTCGCGACATCAACGTCGACCTGCACTGGACCACCCGGCGGGCAAATTT
>JBFIEE010000070.1:0-12457 GCA_041603535.1 Porticoccaceae bacterium | reverse complement strand
GTAATTGTAACCGTCCTAAGCCTTATAAATACAGTAAGTGCCTGAAATATGATGACGTGGCAGAGTGCAACAAATCAACTGGCGAAAGATCACTGGGCAGTATCAGCTGCCTGACATTGGGATATTGGAACATGCTGATTTGAAAAATGGCCAAATCGGCACTCGTTGTTCGTGAAGATGGCGTAACGTTTACTGATTTGCATCAATTGTTAAATGCCCTTGCCCGCCTGACAATCAACAGGTCACGCGGCGCAGATCAGAAAACGGTGAGGGTAGGAAAATGATCAAAGAAGTTTACGGGAACATATTGTTGAGCCAGGCGGGCGCCATTGTTCAGGGTATTGCGAATAATGAAGACTTTTCGCAGGGACTGGCCTCTTCTGTCAAAGAAAAGTGGCCTGGTATTGAGGACGATTTTAAACAGTGTTGCTGCAACAGCAAATTACAGCCGGGCGATCTGTGGGCGTGGAAAAATGCCGACGGGGTGGATGTGATTAACCTGATTACCCGAGGCGCACCCAACAACACGTCCGGTACGTCCTCCCTGGATAACCTTGATCACAGTCTCGCACGGCTGGGAGCGTTGGTTGAAGAACGAGGGATCAAAAGTCTCGCGGTTCCGAAAATAGGCACCGACGTTGGCGGGCTTGACTGGCGGGATGTTAAGCCCTTGATCGAAAAACATCTGGGTAAACTCAAGATACCGGTTTATCTGTACACCATCTACAGCAAAAATATGGCAGCGGTGGAGGACTGATTCGCGCTTTACTGCTTCTACGGCGGTCGTAGGCGAGCACACGGGTACCTGGTCCGCTGTTGGGTAGTGTGTCTTGAACCGCAGCAGTTTGCCCGTGAGTGGTTTTTGTGGCTAGCTAACCCTTCGTAAGGAAGGGGACCGGAATGGACAATTGCTTTTGGCGGCGCGTTGCACGGGTAGCCCTGGTATTTTTTGCTGGTCTGGGCCTGGGTGTGTCTCCAGGCGCGATGGAGATTTACAAAAGCGTCGATGAGCAGGGTGGGGTGCAGTTTAGTGACAAGGCCCCGCAGCGAGGGGGTGCGGACGGCGCGGAGAAAATAGCCCTGGAGCCGGACATAAATACCTACCAGGGTGTTGAGGTTTCGGTATCAGACTTTCTGCAAACCGTACAGCAGGCTCAGGAAGACGCAGCTAATAATAAAAAACAACCGGTCGTTATGTACAGTGCCGTATGGTGCGGCATATGCAAGAAAGCCCGGCAGTATTTCCAGGCCAACAACATCCCTTTTCGGGAATATGACATTGAGCAGTCGGAACGCGGGCGGCAGGACTATGCCCGTCTCAGGGCCCGTGGCGTGCCAATTATTTTTGTCGGCAAGCAGCGTATGGACGGTTTTAGCGCGGATCGATTCCGGCAACTTTATCCACGTTAAACGCGACTGAGTTTTGCGTTAGTCAGATTCACTGAAGCCGTGGAATTCGGCAAATTGTTCCACCCGCGCGCGGCCTGGATCGACCTTGTTGGCTGGATGTTCTGCATCAAGAAACCCCAGGGCCATGCCGTTGTAGATGTAATATTCTTCGGGAATATCCAGCACCTCGCGTATGGCCGGTTGCACATCCTGCCAAAAGCCCTGGGCGCAGGTGTGTAAACCATACTCTCTGGCGAGCAGCATAATGTTACCCATAATAATACCCAGATCACCCAGCTGGCCGGGCAGCAGTGTTCTGTGGATGGAGAAAATCAAGCCGACGGGGGCGCCAAAAAAATAAAAATTCTGTAGCAGCTGTTGTTCCCGTGCAGCCCTGTCCTTGCGTTCTATGCCCAGCGCCGAATACAGCGCCATGCCACATTCGAAGCGTCGTGATTTGTAGGGTTTCGCAAATTTTTCTGGCGCCGATTGATACTCTGCCCGGTCGCTGCCGATCGGGTTCGCGGCGGCGTAGGCCAGCGCTTTATTTATCAGCTGGTCACGAACCTGGCCGGTAACAGCGTGTATATGCCACGGTTGCATGTTGCTACCCGAGGGTGCCAGGCGCGCGTGATCGAGAATTTTATGGACGATGGCGCGGTCGATGGGTGTTTTGAGAAACGCGCGGGCTGAGATTCGCGTTACAACAGCTTCGAGAATTTCCATGAGAGGTACTAGAGCTTCGTCGGGGAGCGGGTTTCCACGCCACCGGGTGTTGCTAATAATAGTGTGTCAGCCGGACGCAGGGCAAATAATCCGTTACATACTACGCCGACGATGCTGTTGAGTTTTTCCTCCAGTGCGCGGGGCGAGCCAATGGGCGCCAGGCCATGAACGTCGAGAATAATATTGCCATTATCAGTGACGAAATTGTCCCGGTAGACGGGCTCACCACCGAGCTTGATAATTGTCCTGGCGACGTGGCTTCTCGCCATAGGAATCACCTCTATCGGCAGGGGAAACGTCCCCAGGTGATCGACGTATTTGGTGTGATCGGCAATGCAGATAAACGTCCTGGCCACGGCGGCGACGATTTTCTCCCGGGTCAGAGCGCCGCCGCCGCCCTTGATCAGCTCCAGGCGGGGGTTCACTTCGTCCGCCCCATCGACATAAAGTTGTACGCTATCCACACTGTTCAGGTTGTGGACCGGTATGCCGTGGGCGCGTAGGCGCTCTGCCGTTGCTTCCGAGCTGGCTACGGTGCCGGCGATTCTGCCCTTATGGTTGGCCAGCAGGTCGATGAAGTAATTGCAGGTAGAGCCGGTGCCGACGCCAAGAACGTCATCAAAATCCAGGTGTTGCAATGTGTACTCGACGGCTGCCTGGGCAACTGCTTGCTTGAGTTTTTCCTGCATCATGATCTGCCCTTTAGTTGAGCTGGCATTATACGTCAGCTCAAGCAGACTGAAACCGCCCTGGAAGCTCTGGATTATTCAGCCGCCGCTGGTGTTATTGCTGTACAAAATTTAACATGGCGGCTCTTTATAAAAAGCGCGGATTAAATTCCTGAAATGCCTAAATCCTATGTAAAGCGCATACTTGATGCGCGTATTTATGATCTTGCCGAAGAAACGCCGATCGACGATGCACCGTTGTTGTCAGCGCGCCTGGATAATCAGGTGTTGCTCAAGCGTGAGGACCTGCAGCCCGTTTTTTCCTTCAAGTTGCGCGGTGCTTACAACAAAATGTTGAAGTTAACTGATGCGGAGAAAGCCCGGGGTGTGGTCACCGCTTCGGCAGGAAATCATGCCCAGGGCCTGGCGCTGGCAGCAAAAAAAATGTCGGTGAAAGCGACTATCGTCATGCCGCGTACCACCCCGCAAATCAAAATCGATGCGGTCCGTGCCTATGGCGCACGCGTGGTGCTACATGGTGATACCTACGATGCCGCATCGCTACATGCCAATAAGATGGTGGAACAAAAAGGCCTGGTTTATATCCACCCATTTGATGACCCCGATGTAATCGCGGGGCAGGGCACGATTGCGGTAGAAATTCTTCGTCAGCATCCCGGTCGGCTCGACGCTATTTTTGTGCCGGTAGGCGGCGGTGGCCTGTGCGCTGGTATTGCTGCCTATGTGAAGTATGTGCGCCCGGAAATAAAAATTATCGCTGTAGAATCCGAAGACGCGGCCTGTCTGGCCGCGGCAATGGCTGCGGGACGTCGTGTTCGCCTGAGTGAGGTTGGTCTGTTTGCCGACGGCACTGCCGTCGCCCAGGTCGGCAAGGAGCCGTTTCGCATACTGCATCGCATACTGGATGCAGTGATCACTGTCAGCACCGATGAAATTTGCGCTGCCATTAAGGATGTTTTTGACGATACCCGCTCCATTAGCGAACCCTCGGGCGCATTGAGTGTTGCCGGCTTAAAAAAGTACGTACAGCAAACAGGTTGTAAAGGTAACACCCTGCTGGCCATTGATAGTGGTGCGAACATCAATTTTGATCGCTTGCGCTACATTTCTGAACGCACGGAAATCGGTGAGAAAAAAGAGGCCATCATCGCGGTCACCATTCCTGAAAAACCTGGCAGCTTCAGAAAGTTTTGTCGCGCGCTCAGTCAGCGTATGGTCACCGAGTTCAACTACCGCTATGCCGATAACCGCGAGGCCCACATATTTGTGGGTATCCAGGTGGGCTCCGATGTGGATCGGGAGAATTTAGTTGGTGAGCTGCGGGAGCGGGGCTATCCGGTGGCGGATATGACTGAAAATGAAATGGCCAAACTGCATATTCGCCACATGGTGGGCGGTCGCGCGCCGGAGATTGACGATGAAGTTGTCTATCGGTTTGAATTTCCCGAACGGCCTGGTGCGCTGTCGAACTTTTTGGGTAAATTAGGCGGCAGGTGGAATATTTCCATGTTTCATTATCGTAATCACGGTGCTGCCTATGGTCGAGTACTGGTCGGTTTGCAGGTCCCGGTGGAAGCGCGGGGTGAGGTGCCAATCTTTCTGGATTCGATGAATTATCGATACCGACAGGAAACCGATAACAAGGCTTACCAGTTTTTCCTGAGTTAGCGATGGGCGGCTTTCACTGCCCGGCGCGGGCCGCGAGTCAGAGTTTCTGCAATTCACCCAGATGACGAATTTGCACCGCATCAATGCCGGGGCCACTCAGAGTGTCGGAAATAACCACCACTTTGTCCTGCGCATTAAATTCATCCCGGGTCAGCAGCATTTTGGCCGCTTCAGACAGAATTTTTTCAGGTTCCGAGTGGTAATCGATAGCGAAGCTCAACACATTGCGGTTTAACACCAGCTGGCGGCGCGTTTGTTCTTCAAACGTAAAAGCGCAAATTATTGGTGTTTGCGGGTGGCAGTTGGTCAGATAATTGGCCATACGGCCGGTTTTGGTCGGTACGATAATGGCTTTGGCACCGATTGATTCGGCGAGCTTCACGGCGGCAGCAGAAATTTGCTGTTTATCGGTATCCATTATCAAGTTTTCGGTAAATAACAGGCCACGACTCTTTTCGGTGGAGCGGGCGATGCGATCCAGTACCTCCACGCAGCGTACCGGATGCTTACCGATGGTGGTCTCTGCTGATAACATGATGGCGTCGGCTTCTTCGTACACCGCATTGGCGACATCGGTGACTTCCGCGCGCGTCGGCATGGGATTATCAATCATTGATTCCAGCATGTGCGTGGCGACGATGACACGCTGGCCGTGGATTGCGCATTGTCGGACGATGCGTCGCTGAACCCTGGGCAGTACTTCCAGGGGTATCTCAACACCGAGGTCACCCCTGGCCACCATGATGCCGTCGGCGGCGGCGATAATCGCTTCGAGGTTGGTGAGTCCCTCCTGATCCTCAATTTTGGCAATTATCTTAATATTGCTGTTATTTTCTTTTAAAATAGCGCGAAGTTCTTCGATATCTCTTTCATTGCGGACAAACGATAAAGCAATAAAGTCAACGCCCTGATCAAGGGCAAATTTTATGTCCCGTTTATCTTTTTCGGTAATTGACGGCAAATTCACGCGTATTCCAGGCAAATTCACGTGACTTTTGCTTTTTAGTACGCCGCCATCGATAACTTTGCATTTCATCACCGGGAAGTTTTTTTCGAGTACCTCAAGGTTAATCAGGCCGTTATCAACAGTAATCTTGTCGCCGACCTCAACGTCGTGAATGAGATCTTCGTAGTTTACCTGGATGGAACTGGTTTCTACATCCTCAGCGCCGCGAGCCACTACCGATACAATATCCCCGGTGGTCAAATTGAGATCATTATTGCGATCGCCAGTACGGATCTCCGGCCCCTGTGTATCGACCAGCAGCGCGACGGGATGGTGGAGGGTTTTATTAAGGGCCTTGATACGCGCAATGACGGTCGCGTGAGAATCGTGGTCACCATGCGACATGTTCAGGCGCGCCACATTCATGCCGGCGTTGGTAAGCTTCGTGAGCATTTCCACGGCACTCGTTGCGGGTCCAATGGTGCAGATGATCTTGGTTTTTCTCATGTCGAGGTTATTACTCTCTGCGTCGTCGATTAATAGTAATGAGTTCTTTTTCGGTAGCGACCATATCCAGAGCTATGTCCCAGGGTCGTGGTTGCAAGTCTATGACTTCCTGACAGCTGTGTGCCAGCCCGATTAGCCAGGGTTTAATCATTCCGGTGCGGCGACCAGGCCGGTTGCGCAAGTGGGTCAGGGTGCGGTCGTAAAACCCGCCGCCCATGCCGAGTCGATTGCCCCGTCGGTCGAACGCCACCAATGGCAGGAAAATTATGTCCAGAGTCCAGATCGGCGCGATACGACCGGAGGGTAGATGTGGCTCCGGTATGCCGAAACGATTATTAACTAATCGCGTGCTGTCATGGTACTCCGCAAAATGCAGGCGTTTTTGCTGTAGGGGGTGAAGGACTGGCAAATAACAGGTTTTGCCCATAGCGAGGGCGTTCTGTAGCAGGTAACCAGCGTCAATCTCGCCGTCGTTAGCGGCGTAAAAAGCGAGCCGTTTTGCGCATCGGTATTGCTTAAGGTCCGGCAAAATATCTGTCAGGGCCGCACTTGCTCGCTGTTGTTCCGCCTGGCTCAGTGTTCGCCTTTTTGCACGGATTTCCCGGCGCAGTTGTTGGGACATTAGTGGCGAAGTCGCTGAGTCATGGGTGTGCTGACCTGGCCGGACAGGCGTTTGGTAACAGGGACACTATCGTTGGCATTGTCTTTGGCATTGTCGGCGTAGTGATAAATAAAGACCCGGAAGTGCCGCCGCCAATGTGGCCCTGAACCCGACGGTTCAAGGTGGGGATCGACGTGATACTTCAGGCTTTCCGACGAGCGGACGTGCACAACGGCATCAACAACAATCCCCTGGGTAGCAATATCGGCTCAAGAACTTCTTGACTAGCAAACACCCCAGGAGCGGGCATTATAGCCTAGTGGCTTGATGACAACAGGAAAGGTCTTTACGTCGACCCTGTTTCTGCCAGTGCGTCGACCAGCTTTCCTTCCAGACGTTTCAGGTCTTTCCTGGTGGCCTCATACGCAGACGCGACGGCTTCCGTTTTGAGAAGGTCGTAAGCGAGATTAAGGGCAGCCATCACCGCGATCCGCTCCAGACCGATAACGTGACCAGACTTGCGGATATCCCTCATACGCTGATCCAACGCCTGCGCAGATTCCTGCAAAGCGTGCTTCTCCTCGGGCGGGCATTGCACCTGGTACTCTTTGTCGAGGACACGGATCAGCACTGTATCGCTTGTAGTCAAAGCGTTAACCTTCGGGGTTGAGAGCTTTAAGGCGGGCGATCATACGCTCGACACGGCTGCGTGCCTGCTCATTTTTTTCCAGCAAGCGCCCGCGCTCACGGAGCAAATTGCCTTCGCGGTCACGCAAGGCGGCATTTTCTTTTTGCAAGCGACCGCTCAACTCAACGAGCTGGTCGATTTTTTGCTCAAGACTGGCCATTATATCGCTGTTCATGGCATCCACGCAGTTTAACCTGAGAGTACAGTGACGGTACTATATTGTGCCCGGTTGGGTTGGTCAATATTGTTAACCCTATTTCGAGAAGTGATACCTTATCGTACGAGATAAAAAGAGTTTTCATGCGTGCATTTCGTGGGCAGTAAAACTTTGTAAAGCGGTGTTAGGATGAGCCTTTTGGGAGTAGGGCGATTGATTGATTTTGATGAGTGCTGCCATACCCTGTTTGTTGCCGGGCTGGTGGTTAGTCCGGGCAGACTGCAGGGTGGCTTGTGTGGCAAGCTCGGCGGTGGTCAGACCTTGAGTGAGGAGGTGCTGTTTGCGTTTCTCGCTGATTTGGCAGAAGTGCCGGTGTCGAACCTGGTAGCAGTGCAGGATATGGTGAATAAATTGTATCTGGATACTCTCACTCAGATGCAGGAGCCACAGGGTTTGGTGGAGTTGCTGCTCCCCGATGACGACGAGTCTTTGTCGGCCAGAATAGAAGCGCTGTCGGACTGGTGTCGCAGCTATCTGACGGGTTTGGGACAGTCGGGGTTATCTGGCGATACTGCGCTGGCGGCCGATGTTTCCGAAGCTATGCGCGATCTTGCCGCGATAGCGCTGGCTGATCCCGAAAGCCAGGCCGATGAAGATGGCGAAGCCAGTTATGCAGAGCTTGTTGAGTTTGTCCGCGTAGCGATATCGTTGATATACACAGAAATAACGCACATGCAGTCTGCGTCAGGCGAAGTATTACATTGAAGGTGAAAGTTAACGTTCCTCCGCAACAGCAGAACATTACACAAATAGGCACCAGAGAAAAAATTATGGTTGATAGTAAGGAGTTCGCGCGTCGCCGCCGTGAGTTGATGGCGATGATGGAAAAGAACAGTATCGCGATTGTTACGGCTGCGCCTGAGCGCACGCGGAGCCGTGATACCTGTTTCCCCTACCGCCAGGACAGCGATTTCCATTATTTATCGGGCTTTCCCGAACCGGAAGCGGTGCTGGTATTGATCCCTGGGCGTCAACAGGGCCAGTTTGTTATGTTTTGTCGAGATCGCGACCGCTCCAGGGAAATATGGGACGGTTACCGGGCCGGCCCGGGGGGCGCCTGCGTGGACTACGGCGCGGACGATGCTTTCCCTGTCGCTGATATCGACGAGATTTTGCCCGGATTGCTGGAAGGTAAGGAGCGAGTGTATTACGCCGTCGGCAAGGATCGTGATTTTGATCAGCACCTGATGAGCTGGGTGAATAACATTCGGGGCCGGGCGCGAGCCGGCGCTGTTCCGCCTGGCGAGTTTGTCGATCTTGACCACTTGCTACACGAAATGCGTCTGTTCAAAAAACCAGCTGAATTAAAGTTGATGCGAAAAGCCGGGCAAATCTCCGCTGCTGCGCACTGTAAGGCCATGGCTGTGGCGAGGCCGGGCATGTCAGAATATCAGTTGCAGGCTGAAATCGAGTACAAATTTGCCAGCGCGGGGGCGGCCTTCCCTGCTTATACATCTATTGTTGGCGGCGGCGGCAATGGCTGTATCCTGCATTATGTGACGAACAATGGGGTGTTGGGGGACGGTGACCTTGTGCTGATTGATGCGGGTTGTGAATACCAGCATTATGCGGCGGATATTACCCGTACCTTTCCAGTCAACGGCGTTTTTAGCGCCGAGCAAAAAGCTCTCTATGAAATAGTACTCAACGCGCAACTGGCCGCTATTGAGACAGTTGCGGCTGGGCGCCACTGGAACGAGCCACATGAGGTGACGGTTGAGGTAATCACGGCGGGTTTGGTCGATCTTGGCCTACTCAAGGGCAAGGTATCAGAGCTCATCGAAAAGGGTGCTTATACTGATTTTTACATGCACCGGGCCGGGCACTGGCTGGGTATGGATGTTCACGATGTTGGCGACTACAAGATCGATAACGAGTGGCGTTTACTGGAGCCAGGCATGGTTATGACCGTAGAACCGGGTATCTATATCGCACCGGATAACCGCAAAGTGGCGAAAAAATGGCGCGGTATTGGCATTCGCATAGAAGACGACGTTGCGATTACGCGGAAAGGCGCAGAGGTGTTGACCGCTGGTGTACCCAAAACCGTGGCGGATATCGAAGCCCTGATGGCCCGTTGAGCAAGCAACCATGAACGATTCTGTGCCCAGCAAAACAGACATTGCCATCATTGGCAATGGACTGACAGGCTTGTGCCTTGGGTTGATCCTGGCGCGTCAACAACCCTCCTGGAACGTTCTGCTATTGAATTCGACGGCCGTCGTTAGTGATCAAACTGCGGTGGATCACCGCTACGTTGCGCTTGCTGAAAGCAGTCGTCACATCTTCGCAAGGATCGGCCTGTGGCCAGCCATAGCGGCGCAGGCGGCGGCGATTACCGGCATCGACGTTAGCGATCGCGGGCATATAGGGCGTTGTCATCTGGAAGCGAAAGAGCAGGGGCTTGGCGCCTATGGCTATGTCATCAGTGCGCGCAATTTAGCCAACATCGTGTCTGCGGCCGTGGCTCTGTTACCCAATGTTGAGACGGTCAGCACAGATGAGTCGCCCATATTAAAGCCGGTGGCAAACGGTATGGCGCTTGATGCCAAAGCTCAGAGCTGGCGTGCCGAGCTGGTCTTACTGGCCAACGGGGAAGCGCCCGTACAGGCGCAAAGGCTGGGTATCCAGTTTCGGCGCAAGGACTACGGACATTACGCGCTGACCGCAGATATGTCTCTGGTCGAAGCTCAACATGGAATAGCCTATGAGCGGTTTACCTCGACGGGGCCAATAGCCTTACTGCCCATGTTAACTGGGGCCGATGGTGTATCGCGCGCGTCCCTGGTGTGGACATTGTCAGCGGAACAGGCGGAACCATTGTTGCAGGCCAGTCAGGAGTCGTTTATCGAGCAGTTCTACGCCAGCTTTGGCCGCCGCGCGGGGGTGGTCACGGCTGTTGCAAACCGGAAGATAGTGCCGCTTGCGAGAACCCTTGCCGCAGAGCAGGTGCGCAGCCATCTGGCCTTGATGGGGACGGCGGCGCACAGTCTGCACCCTGTCGCAGGCCAGGGTTTTAATCTCACTTTGCGCGATATTGCCGCGCTCGGTGAAGTGCTGTCGACGGCTGATAGCAGTGGTGCCGGCATTGGCAGTCTGGCCACCCTGCAGACCTATCAGCGGCATCGCCAGGCCGATCAGGCTCGGACAGTGGCACTGAGTGATTACTTGCCCCGTGTGTTTGCCAGTACCAATCCACTGGTATCTGTAGCCAGAAACGCTGGCTTGCTGAGTCTTGATCTGAGCCCGGGTTTACGGGGGGCTTTCGCTCGTTTGGGTGCTGGTTTAGCGACTCGCGAGGCGAGAATAAGTGGCTAGTCCTGACTATGATGTGGTGGTGGGCGGTGCTGGCATTGTCGGCGCAACGCTGGCTCTGGCGCTTGCCCGCCTGCCTGAGGGCGACGCCATTGGGGCTGCGGGCCGGCGGCCTCTAAAGATAGCGCTCATAGAGCCAAAACAAACGGTACGTGCCCCCACGGCTGATGCGTTTGACAGTCGTGTGGTGGCACTCACGGAAGCGTCGCGCCTGCTCCTGGATGCCCTCGGGATATGGTCGTCCATGAGTGCCGTCAGGGTTTGTCCCTACACCCGTATGTATGTTCGTGACGGTGAGGGCACCGGCTGCGTCGAGTTCGATAGCGCTGACGTTCAGCAACCGAACCTGGGGCATATCGTCGAAAACTCGTTGGTGCAGGGCTGCTTGATGGCGGCGGTTGAGTGTCAGAGCAATATTGACCTTCGCAGTCCCGATACGATTCGCTCTCTGTCGCGACCGGGGAGCGACAGCATTTCGCTAGCACTTGACACCGCTACTATCACAGCCTCGTTGTTAGTGGTTGCGGATGGAGCACAGTCCCGGCTCAGAGACCTGTGTGGTTTTGAAGTGCGCGAGTGGGGTTATGGACACCAGGCAATAGTGGCCACCGTGCGCTGTGAGCAAGGCCATCAATATGCTGCGCGGCAATGGTTTTCGTCGGCCGGGCCGCTCGCGTTCCTGCCCTTACAGACGCGTGCTGGCGACAGTCATGAGGTCTCCATTGTCTGGTCCCAGGTGACCGAACGCAGTGAACAATTGATGGCGTTGACAGACGCGGCTTTTTGTCAGGAATTGACCGCCGCCAGCGAGCGTGAACTGGGCAGCATTGAACAGGTGTCACGGCGTTTCAGCTTTCCGCTACGGCAATGCCATGCGGTTGACTATGTGCAGCCTCGGGTAGCATTAATTGGCGACGCGGCGCATACCATTCACCCTCTGGCCGGTCTGGGGGTGAATTTAGGTCTGAGTGACGTCAGTACATTGTGTGATGAATTGCGGCGGAGCATGGATAAAGGTGTGGATGTCGGGGCTGAGTCGGCGCTGCGGCGCTATCAGCGTCGCCGCAAACCGGAAAACCTCGCTGTCATGGCGGCGATGGAGGGGTTTAAGCGCTTATTCGAAAGTGATCAGGCAGCGTTGCGATTATTACGCAACCTGGGCATGAGCCGGTTTAATCGTTTGGCACCATTGAAGAATTTTTTTATAAGGCAGGCGATGGGGCTTGGTTAATAAAAGCACCCTCACTCGCTCCCTCAAGTTACAGTTTGGCTTGTAGAGATATCCCCCAGGGAGTGATCTGGAGCAGCTTGCTGGCCGGGGAACGCGCAATCTGACTGCCTGTGCAGGTGCTGCCAGAGCTGCAGTTATGTCCGAGCAGCAGTCCGCAACAGCCGAAAATTCTCTTCTCTAAATGCTGGTCCAGATGCTGGTTCTGGCCGCCATATATCGGGAAGCTAGCGGCCACGCACTCGACGGTGTGTGGTCGTCAGTTTAGAATGCGGCGCTTTAGTGTTCGGTGTTGTTATGTTGTTACACACCCCTCTGCACGCGGCGCACCTCGAAATGGCTGCCAGGATGGTCGACTTTGGTGGCTGGGAAATGCCCCTCCACTACGGGTCGCAGATTGCTGAGCATCACAGTGTGCGCTGTCATTGTGCAATGTTTGACGTCAGTCACATGACCATCGTTGATGTGTTGGGCGAGCAGGCG
>JBFIEE010000069.1:0-12802 GCA_041603535.1 Porticoccaceae bacterium | reverse complement strand
TGGCCAGCTGCCAACTGCCGTTCTGGGTATAACAACAGATGATCCTGTTCTCGGTACAAAAAGCGTAGGTAGACATGCCAAGTGTCCATAGTGGGGTGGCGAACTCCGCGTTGAGTGGCGCGACTGGCATCACGCCAGAGGTGGGGTTAAACCGATATAAATTCCACCATTGAGATCGATCGGACACAAAAAATAATTCGCCGGCTGGGGACCACTGGGGCTGAAATATTGCCTCTTCGGGGCCGCCGGCGATTTTTTGGCAACGGGATACCTGGCCGGATTCATTGAGCTTAGTCCGCCAGAGCTCGCTGCCATACCACGGCATTGATGGGTGATTCCAGCTCAACCAACATAATTGCGTATGATCGGGGCTGAGCCGCGGGTAGGCGTAAAAATCGGCACCACTCACCACTACCTCGACAGCACGCGTCTGTCCATTCGCGTGTGCCGCTAGCGACACCGCAGCAATGAAGTTGGTGGGCGGTTTGTCGGGCAACAGATCGTTATCAACGTGCTGCTCCGCGACACACAATAAGCGGTTGCGGCCAGGGTCGATGCACAAATCAGCAAATCGATAACCCTGACCGTCCGGCGTCAACGCTTGCGGAACGGGATTCTGGGCTCTGGTGTCGAGCTGGTAGATGCGCTGATTGTGCTGGGCAACGAAGTAAAGTATCCCCTCGGCGACGATGTAACAGGTGCCACCGTACTCGTGGACGCGACTGCGGGCGCTAAACGAAGCCGGCAACATATCGCACCGTTTGCCGTGTTCATCGAGCCGGACAATGACGCTGCGACCGCCTTCCTCAGGTCGGTTTTCCAGCCAGTAAACGTCGTTGCCATCAAGTACCGGCTGGTCGAGAGCGGGTGTTGCGGCCGCGACCAGTTGCGCGGTAATTGGAGACTCCCATGAACCGTAGGGCACAATTTTTTTCATGTTTGTGTCTTCGCAGTTGCCTGGTCGACAAACCCCGCAGTTGCCTCCTTCATTCGGTCTCGTCGATTCAACCAGTGTTTAACGAGTAAAATGTTGTCGTCGATCGAGAACCATCGTGGCCTAGCCGCCAGCGAATTTGACGGTATAGCCCGCTTCAGTCAGTGCAGTGGCTATCTTCGGTCGATGATCGCCCTGAATCTCTATCACCCCGTTCTTGACTGTACCGCCGCTGCCACAGAGATTTTTGAGTCTACTGGCGAGCGCTTTCAATTCAGTGTCATTGCCGGGAACACCGCTGATCGTCGTGACGCCACTGCCTTTTCGGCCACTGGTTTCGCGGCGTATCCGCACGATACCGTCACTCTCGACCCGTGCGGCCGGGGCGGCCTTGTTTTTGACGCGGCCCTGGTCTGTGGCGTACACAAGGCAGGAATTCTGCTTTGTTATATCGTTGGGCATGGTCGTGGGTCCACAGTTGGTGATATTTAGAGAAACATTTACCTAAGGTATCAGCAGTAACTTGCCAATATGGGCATTACTCTCCATCAGGCGATGGGCATCAGCGGCTTCATCAAAGGGAAAAGTGCTGTGGATAATTGGCCTGATAGTGCCACTGCCTAGCAGCGGCCAGACTCGCTCGCTCAGGGCTGCGGCAATGCCAGCCTTGTTAGCCAGCGGCTGGCTGCGCAGCGTCGATCCGGTGAGGATCAGTTGTTTCAGCATCATCTGCATGAGATCCACCTCGACTTTTGAACCGCGTAAAAATGCGATTGAGACTATGCGACCCTGAAATGCCGCCGCACGAATATTTTTCTGTACGTAGTCGCCGCCAACCATGTCGAGAATGACATCGGCGCCCTTTGACACATCCTTGATGCCGCTAACGAAATCCTCTTCGTGATAATTGAAAGCCTGTTCAGCGCCCAGTTCGAGACAGGTTTGACATTTTTCGGCGCTGCCTGCCGTGGCGAAAACCCTTGCGCCGAAGGCCTTTGCCATCTGAATAGCGATGGTGCCAATGCCGCTGGTGCCACCATGCACCAGAAAAACTTCGCCCCGTTGCAGGGCGGCGCGTTCAAACACGTTGTGCCAGACGGTAAAAGCCGTTTCCGGTAGCGCGGCCGCCTCAATAAGCGACAGCCCGGCGGGCACCGCCAGGCACAAACTGGCGTCAGCAAGGGCATATTCAGCGTAGCCACCGCCGCCAAGCAGAGCGCAAACCTGATCGCCGGATTTCAGGGTTTTGACGTCGTTGCCGCAAGCGACGATTTCTCCCGCGACCTCCAGGCCCGGCAGATCCGATGCCCCAGGCGGCGGCGGGTAGCCGCCCTGTCGCTGGAATACATCAGGGCGATTAATTCCCGCAGCCGCCACTTTTATCAGCACCTGCCCGAGGTTGGGTATTGGTAGTTGCCGTTGCGCCGTGATCAGCACCTCGGGGCCTCCCGGGCGGGAGATTTCTATACACTTCATGGATCGTGGCAATGTCATATCAAGCCTTTAGTTAGTTGCGGGCCAGGTATTGTCGCGCTTTGTCTGTTATCCCAGGTGCCTTGTCCGCTATCGCCGGTGCCTTGTCTGGTATCCCCGGTGATAGTTAGTCAGGCCCACCGCAGCTAGCTACTGTCTAGGTTTGCCGGTCGGCTCTACCGCTCGGGTCTACTGACTGGACCTGCAGTTTAGCTCCATAGCTGCATCACCAGGAAAATCCCGCTAACCGTTGCGCCGATCAGTGGGATTGATAATGCGGTAAACGTTTTTGGTTCAGTGCGGTAGTTTAACGCAAGCAGCGCGGCATTCACCAAGGTGAAAACGCTGAGGATCAGGGCACTGGTTATTTTAGCCAGGGTTACCAGCGGCAGTAGCAGGGCAAACGCTACCACCAGTCCGCCGACGAGCAGCGTGGCAATCGCCGGGGTTTGTGTGCGGGGATGTACACGCGCCAGTAATCCAGGTACCAGGCCCTGCTTACTCATGCCGTAAAGAACCCGCGCGCACATAATTATTTGCAGCAGGGCGCCGTTAATAACCGCGATAAGGCCGATGGCAGCCATGGCCGCTGCCGGGAAATTGGTGTTCTGTTCCACAATCAGAACCAGGGGTGCTTCGGCCCCAGCGAGCTCTTCGATGTCAACTGCGGTAACGGCGCTTAAAGCGACCAGCACGTAGAGCCCAGTTGCAATCGCTAGCGCGATCAGGATGCCGCGAAACAGGTTTTTTTCTGGTTCAATCACCTCCTCGGCCATGTTGACCATGTCTTCAAAACCGATAAATGCGTAGAACGCGATGAAGGCGCCCCCGGTAACAGCGGACCAGTCGGACAGTGAAGTGGGCAAAAAATATTGCTGTGGTTGCTCCAGTAATTTTGGCAGAGAGTCAGCACTGGCCCAGATCACTACGGCAATGCCTAGGAGTTCGATAAATGTGGTGGAGATTGCTACAGCGACAGATTGCCTGACCCCACACACTGCGAGACCGGTCAGGGCCGATACCAGCACAATCATCACCAGCGGATCGGGCAGGGTGATTAGAGCGGCAACGTATCCGGTAAAACCGCGGGTGATAGTTGCCGCCGAGACCACGCCGGCAAACACAATGGCCATGCCTACCCCTGTCGATAGCTGGTTTGATCCGAATGCTGCCTGTACATAGGCCGCTTCCCCGGCGCTGTATGGCAGGCGTCGCGCCAGGTGTCGATATGAGTAGGCGCTGAAACTTACCACGATAGCGGCGACGAAAAATGCCAGTGGCGTTAACGATCCGCTGATGTGCGCTACTTCGCCGAGTAATACGTAAATGCCGGCACCGAGAATGGTGCCGACACCGTAAAGTGTGATCTGCCAAAGTGTTAAAGTGCGGCGCAAGGGTGTAGGCATGAGTTTTTTATTTCAGGCCAGTGCAGAGACCGATCTGGCAGCGGATGAAGAGTGAATTATACGGTTACGGCGACGCAGGTATAATGCCGCCGATTAAGTTATGTCATTTGCCTTATCGGAATATGTGATGAACCAGAAAATCAGCAATGTTCGGAACCGGCTAAGCACTATCATTTTTGGCACGGATACGCCCGCCGGAAGATTATTCGATTTAGTGCTGATCTACTCGATTCTGATCAGTGTCGCAGCGGTTGTGCTGGATTCTGTCAGCGCGCTCCATCAGCGCTTTGGCTTGTGGTTCTTTTATATTGAGTGGTTTTTTACGCTACTGTTTACGGTGGAATACTTTGTGCGCGTTTATATTTCGGCGCGGCCTCTCAAATACATATTCAGCTTTTTCGGCCTGGTTGATCTGATTTCGGTGTTGCCCTCATACCTTGCCCTGATCGTGACGGGGGCTAATTACCTGCTTATTATCCGTACGGTGCGCGTGCTGCGCGTCTTTCGGGTGCTCAAACTGGTTCGTTATATGAGCGAGGCCAGTCTGTTGATGCGCTCGCTGTATATGGGGCGCCGCAAAATAGTGATCTTTTTTTTCACGGTTATTGTGCTCAGCATTATTTTTGGTTGTTTGATGTTTCTCATCGAAGGTCCAGAGCACGGCTTTACCAGTATTCCCCGAAGCATCTACTGGACCATTGTGACGATTACGACGGTTGGGTACGGTGATATCACACCACAAACTGTGCTCGGGCAGTTTATCTCGGTGCTGGCGATGCTCACTGGCTATTCCATAATCGCCATTCCCACGGGCATCGTCACTGCCGAGCTTGCCACTGAGCTGGGGCGTATGCGTTCACAAAAGGTGTGTCCAGGTTGCGGCCGTGCTGGCCATGAAGAGGATGCCCGCTATTGCAAATACTGTGGCGCTGCGCATCCGGCGGATTTGCATGGTTAGTGACGTGGCCTGATGGGTCGGTCACTGGCGGACATCTGGCTGGCGCGTTGAAGGGGATGCCGCGACGTTGTTTAATGACCGCAGATAACAAAGCTAAATTTGGCTGTGATGGGGGTTCAATATGGCTGGCGAATATGAACGGGTTTACGAAGCAGCGCGTCAGCGTCCGCAGGAATTTTGGGGAGAAGTGGCGCGAGATGTTCACTGGTTTAAGCCGCCGCAGACTGTTTTGGACGATAGCAACTCGCCGTTTTCAAGCTGGTTTCCCGGTGGTCTGACCAACGCCTGTTATAACGCTCTCGACCGTCATGTAGAAACTGGGCGTGGCGAACAGACCGCGCTCATCTACGACAGTCCGGTAACCGGCGTCAAGGCCAAATTCAGTTACCGAGACATGCTTGATCGCGTGTCGAGATTTGCTGGCGGCCTGGTGGCCCAGGGCATCACCCGGGGTGACCGGGTCATCATTTATATGCCGATGGTGCCAGAGGCCGCGATAGCCATGTTGGCCTGTGCGCGGATTGGCGCGGTACATTCCGTGGTCTTTGGCGGGTTCGCTGCCAACGAGCTGGCGGTGCGGATCGACGACGTCAAGGCGAAAATGGTGCTGGCCGCGTCCTGCGGCATTGAACCTGGGCGCCTGGTGGAATACAAGCCGCTGCTCGACAAGGCCATTGAACTGGCTCGGCACAAGCCGCAAACCTGCATTATTTTACAGCGTGAGCAGGCGCTGGGGCAGATGGTGCCAGGGCGGGATATTGACTGGCGCTCGCTGGAAAATACGGCGCCGGTGCCCTGCGTCGAGATGCTGTCCACTGACCCTCTCTACGTGCTGTATACATCGGGTACCACAGGCGCGCCCAAGGGCGTGGTTCGCGATACAGGCGGCAGTATCGTGTCGCTGCAATGGAGCATGAAAAATGTTTACAACGTGGCGCCGGGCGACGTGTTTTGGGCGGCGTCCGATGTTGGCTGGGTGGTCGGCCACTCATACATTGTCTATGGCCCGCTATTTAATGGCAGCACGACGATACTGTTTGAGGGCAAGCCGGTAGGCACGCCGGATCCTGGGACTTACTGGCGGATTATCGCCGAGTATGGCGTCAAGGTATTTTTTACGGCACCGACGGCGTTTCGCGCGATAAAAAAAGAAGATCCTCGCGGTGAGCACATCAAGAAATATGATTTATCCGGATTCAACGCCCTGTTTTTAGCCGGTGAACGATGCGATCCCGATACTCTGGAATGGGCAATCAATAAGTTGGGAGTCCCGGTAATTGATCACTGGTGGCAAACCGAGCTGGGCTGGCCGGCCTGCGCTAACTGCCTGGGTCTGGAGTTATTACCTGTAGTGCCGGGCTCACCCACACGAGCAGTGCCCGGGTTTGACATCCGTGTGCTCGACGAACACGGCGAGCAGGTGGCGCCGGGGCAGATCGGCGCATTGGCTATCAAGCTGCCCTTGCCGCCGGGCACATTTACCACCTTATGGGGCAACGATCAGCGCTTCTTGTCATCCTATTTTGAGAGTTTCCCTGGTTACTATGAAACCGGTGACGCCGGGTTTATCGACAAAAACGGCTACGTATTTGTCATGGCGCGAACTGACGATGTGATCAACGTGGCCGGCCATCGTTTATCGACGGGTGCGATGGAAGAGGTGCTGGCCGCTCATCCAGATGTGGCTGAGTGTGCGGTGATCGGCGTCGCTGACGCCATGAAAGGGCAGGTGCCACTGGGGCTTGTGGTGCTCACCGACGGCGTGACAAGGCCGGCAAAGGATATCTGCCTAGAGGCCATTCAGCTGGTCCGAGACAAGATCGGGCCGGTGGCAGCATTCAGACTCTGTGATGTGGTTCTCAGGTTACCGAAAACTCGCTCCGGAAAAATACTGCGTGCGACGATGCGCAGTATCGCCGACGGTGAAGACTGGAAAGTACCTGCGACGATTGATGATCCGGTGGTCCTGGACGAGATAGGCGCGGTATTGCAGCGCCTCGGTTACCCTTCAGTAACGGAGTCTCGGGGGTGATAATCGTTATTATTTGCGTTGATTATGTCACCCTGATTACGTAACATAAACTTTAGTTATTTACTTGCCGGTAAACTTTCCGGTATAAAGGCGCGGGCCGTATTATTTACCAGGTTGGGCAGTAGAAGTTCGCAAGCACGAACAGTCTTGGCACAGTAAGCAGTAAATAGCCGCCTCGCAAACTTAATTCCTCGACGACCTCCGGAGGTTTGAGGTTGAAACCGACTAACATTGCAGATCCAGAATACTTCCATAAGGTAGTAGACTGCCAATACGCCTGCCCGGCGCATACACCGGTACCCGAGTATATTCGGTTGATAGCTGCCCAGCGCTATACCGATGCCTACATGGTCAACTGGGAGTCCAACGTTTTTCCGGGTGTCCTCGGTCGCACCTGTGACAGACCCTGCGAACCCGCCTGTCGTCGCGGCCGTCTGGCCAATGAAGAGCCGGTGGCGATTTGTCGGCTCAAGCGTGTGGCAGCGGATAACAAGGACGATATTCACGACCTGCTGCCAAAAGTGCCGGTAAAAAAAATCGGCAAGAAAGTCGCTTTGATAGGTGCCGGTCCCGCATCCTTAACCGTCGCTCGGGACCTTGCTCCCCTCGGCTACGAACTGCACGTTTACGACGAGAATGCCAAAGGTGGCGGGTTTATGCGCAGCCAGATTCCGTCGTTTCGACTGCCAGAAGCCGTGCTTGACGAGGAAGTAGGGTATGTGATGAACAATGGCGTGACGGCCATTTATAATACCTACGTAGACAGTCTCAAGGCCTTGCTTGCAAAGGACTATGATGCGGTATTTGTCGGAGCCGGGGCTCCGCGCGGTAGAGATCTACCCGACCTGCCCGGTCGCCAGGAGGCGGATGAAGCGATTCATATAGGCATCGACTGGTTGGCCAGCGTGGCGTTTGATCATGTGTCGAGCATTGGCAAAAAAGTCATTGTGTTGGGGGGCGGTAACACGGCGATGGATTGTTGCCGTACTGCCCGGCGGGTCGGTGGCGATGACGTCAAGGTTATCGTGCGCAGTCCCTTTGCCGACATGAAAGCATCGCCCTGGGAGAAGGAAGATGCGATCGCCGAAGATATTCCCATTATTGATAATCACGTGCCGCTGGAATTTGTGGTCGAGGGTGGCAAGCTGGTTGGTATGCGCTTTGATCGTGTTGAGGCCCAGTACGATGCAAACAAGCGCCGAAAACTGGTTTCAACGGGCGAAGAGCCGGTTTTCTATCCCTGCGACGAGGTGCTGGTGGCCATCGGCCAGGAAAACGCTTTCCCGTGGATCGAGCCTGATATTGGTGTTGAATTCGACGAATGGGGCATGCCCAGGCTGTCGAAAACCACATTCCAGTCGACACTCCCGCGGGTCTTTTTCGGTGGTGACGCAGCGTTTGGTCCTGAAAATATCATCACCGCAGTTGCCCACGGCCATCAGGCCGCTGTATCTATTGACCTTTTTTGTCAGCAAGGCGATGTCAATGATCGACCGGCGCCAGGGACAAACCTGGTCAGCCAGAAAATGGGTATTCACGAATGGAGCTACGACAGCGCGGTAGAGAGTGATGCCCGCTTCAAGGTACCCCATGCTGACAAAAAAGCTGCGCTTGGCGATCGTAAACTTGAGGTCGAGCTGGGCTTTGACGTTGCCGTCGCTTATAAGGAGGCGGAGCGCTGCCTGAACTGCGATGTGCAAACGGTGTTTACCGAAGCGCTTTGTATCGAATGTGACGCATGTGTGGACATTTGTCCCACCGACTGCATCAATTTTATCGACAATGCGGAAGAAGACGTGTTGCGCACTCGGTTGCGGGCTCCGGCGACGCTCCTTGACCAGGCTCTGTACACCTCAATGGATTTACCTACCGGCCGCGTCATGGTGAAAGACGAGAACGTTTGTTTGCATTGTGGTCTTTGTGCGGAGCGCTGCCCGACGTCAGCCTGGGATATGCAACGTTTTCTTTACCAGGTTAGCAAGGCGAGCGAGCTATGAAACGCATAGAGTCAGTCAATGAGCTGGTAATTCGTTTTGCCAACGTCAATGGTACCGGCTCGGCCAGTGCCAATGGCATGTTTGCCAAGTCTATTTTTCGCATGGGCATTCCCGTCAGCCCCAAAAATATCTTTCCGTCCAATATTCAGGGCTTGCCTACCTGGTACGAGGTTCGTGTCAGCGAAAAAGGCTACCTGGGTCGCCGTGGCGGTGTCGATATTGCGGTTTGCGTCAACCCACAGAGTATGGCGCAGGATATTCGGGATGTAGAACCGGGCGGCTACTTTGTTTACGACAACACCAAGCCCATGGATTTGCGTCTGCAACGCGACGACATCCAGTTTATCGGCCTGCCCCTGACCGACATTTGCCGTCGGGCGTACACCGATCCCCGGCAGCGTCAGCTTTTTAAGAACGTGATTTATGTCGGCGCACTGTCGGCGCTGCTGGACATTGAATTCGCAGTATTAAAGGACCTGGTGGCTGAACAGTTCCGCGGCAAGGAAAAGCTTGTTGCGCCCAATATCCACGCGCTTGAGCTTGGTTACCAGTACGCCCAGGAGCATTTCGCCTGCCCCCTTGGGATTCGTCTGCAGCGCAGCGATAAAGTCGGTGATCAGATTTTGATGGAAGGTAATGACGCGCTCGCGCTTGGCGCTGTCTACGGTGGGGCGACGGTGGTGGCGTGGTACCCGATCACACCTTCGACATCGGTAGTGGACAGCTTTGAAAAATACGCCAGGCGCTTGCGGATTGATCCCGGTAGTGGCGATCACCGTTTTGCCATTGTCCAGGCAGAAGATGAATTGGCCGCCATTGGCGTTACGATTGGTGCCTCCTGGAATGGGGCGCGCTCGTTCACGGCCACTTCGGGGCCGGGCCTGTCGCTGATGAGCGAATTTCTTGGCCTGGCTTATTTTGCTGAAGTTCCAACTGTGTTATTTGACATTCAGCGCGCCGGACCATCGACGGGAATGCCGACGCGCACCCAGCAGTCCGATATATTCTCAGCGGCCTATGCTTCCCACGGTGATACCAAACACGTGTTGTTATTTCCGGCCAGCCCTCGGGAATGTTTCGACATGGGGGCAGACTGCTTCGATCTCGCAGAACGTCTGCAAACGCCCATCATCGTCATGTCCGATCTGGATCTGGGTATGAATGACAATATGTCTGCCCCGCTGACATGGGATGATGAGCGCAGTTACGACCGCGGCAAGGTGTTGTCTGCCGATCAGCTCGACAGTATGAAAGAGCGTTTCGGTCGGTATCTGGATGTGGATGACGACGGTATCTGTTACCGCACGTTGCCTGGTACTCACGCCGATAAGGGTGCTTTCTTTACCCGGGGTACGTCTCGCGATGAATATGCGCTGTACACGGAAGACGGTGCTGCCTATGTGCGCAATATGGATCGTTTGCTTAAAAAATTCGAGACCGCGAAGAAATATGTTCCCGCACCGGAGTTCTTTGATGCGGCCGAGCCGACCGGCGACGGCGTAATCTTCTATGGCACCAGCACGGCTGCGACCCTTGAAGCGCTGGACATGCTGGTTGAGAGGGGAATTCATGTAGACGGTATGCGCTTGCGGGCCTTCCCTTTTAATGAACAGGTAACGGACTTTATTGCCAGCCACGACCGCGTATTTGTTATTGACCAGAATCGTGATGGACAGATGCGGAAACTGCTGATCATTGAGTGCGATCTGAACCCGAAAAAGCTGCTCTCTCTGGCCTACTATGACGGCATGCCTGTCACTGCCAAGGCCATCTCCGGCGATATAGACCGGATGCTGGGTGGCTCCAGAGTTACACCTATCCGCCGTCAAACTGCGGGAGAAAAATCATGAGTTATGTTCGCCCCAAATTTAGCCATCCAGAAATGTTGACCAATGAGATTGGCTATACGCGTAAGGACTACGAGGGCGCGTTGTCGACATTGTGTGCAGGTTGCGGCCACGACTCGGTCAGTGGTGCCATTGTCCAGGCCTGCTTTGAGCTGGATTTAGAGCCGCATCGTGTGGCAAAAATTTCAGGTATCGGCTGCTCCTCGAAAACGCCCACCTATTTCCTTGGCCAGTCGCACGGGTTTAATTCCGTGCACGGGCGCATGCCGTCGGTGGCGACAGGTGCCAACCTGGGGAATCGTGAAATGACCTATATCGGTGTTTCAGGTGATGGTGATAGTGCGTCCATTGGTCTTGGGCAGTTTGCCCATGTAACACGTCGCAATTTGAACATGCTCTACATCGTTGAGAACAACGGTTGCTATGGTTTGACCAAGGGGCAGGACTCGGCTACGAGTGATGTTGGCTCCATGAGCAAAAAAGGTGAGCCCAACCCTTACGAGCCCATTGATCTTTGCACCATGGCTTTGCAACTCGGCGCGACCTTTGTAGCGCGGAGCTTTTCTGGCGACAAGGCGCAATTGGTGCCTCTTATCAAGGCCGCGTTATCCCATAGTGGTTTTGCCTTTATCGATGTTATTTCACCCTGTGTGACATTCAATAACACACCGCGCTCGAGTAAGGGTTACGAATATGCGCGTGAGCATATGGAAGCGACAGGGACTATGGACTTCGTGCCCGTTCGCAAGGAGATTACCGCGGATTACGAACCTGGTTTTAGTCAGGAGATAACCCTGCATGACGGTTCCGTGATCCACCTGTACAAGAGTGAAGAGCTGGATTGCACCGATCGCAACAGCGCTATACGAGCCATACAGGAATACTCGGTGCGCAGCCAGATTCTTACCGGCCTGCTGTTCGTTGACCCGGACAGCCAGGATTTCCACAAGACCCAGCGGACTGTCCATCAGTCCCTGCGCGGCCTGTCTGAGTCGGATCTGTGTCCGGGTAACAGGGCGCTTGGGGCCATTAACGCCAGTCTGAAATAGCGCGTTTTTTGCTTTGCGCCCTTCGATCCTGATTGTCCATTCAGGGTTGGTCGGAGTGGCGCGTTTACGTTACCATCTTTAAAAAACCGCCAGATCATCCTTCGCTGCGCTCCTCAGATCCGAGTCCGCATCACCGTTATCCTCATCACAGTTAAGAGTTGCCTCGGGTGTTGCTGTAGGCCGACGATCTGGTGGCGGGTTATGGCGACGCCCCCCTCCGGGCTGGAATCTATCTGAGTATGCGCAGGTATCGGGATCCCCGTGAGGCGTACCTGGGGCCATACCAGAAGAGCACCAGTCGGCCGTGATTTGGGGCGCCCGATAAGCAAATAGTATTTCAGTTTGTGTGATCTGCAGTGCCATTTTTGGTCACCGAAATATAACCGACAGGAGCAGATTTTCTGGCGTTTGTTAGTCGCGATGCGCCCCGGTGTTTGGTGCGGATTGAACCTGACACCCGAGTAATTCACCGTGTTTTGAGCCTTGCGAAGCAGTTGCACCGCGCCCGTCGGCCTTCGAGGTAAATCGACGGTTAGTCACGCAGACCGGTTTTTGCTGAAATGTTCACCAGGTAAGCGGCGAGCGTTTGCCCTGTCCGGATGAAATTATCGGGGAAGGTGGCGCCTCGTTGGCACGGAAACAAGCACCCAACTTAATGTCAGGCCCTTGACAAAGACAGGTTCAGGACTTACCGTGCGCGGACACCAAAAAAGTATAAACATGGGGGGTGTTACCTTGAAAGGTTTAAAAGCCAAGAAATATTCAATTGTCGCTAGATTTTATCGTTTCCAACCTGTTGTAGCGTTGCGTTTAGCAGCCCTGCGTTGCGCGCTTGTTTGCGCGAGCATGCTGTTAATAGCGGTTCCGGCGCAGGCGTTTGAATTTACGCTGGGCGACTGGGATGGTGTCATGGACACCACGTTTACCGCGAGTGCGGCGATGCGCGTGGAGGGCACGTCCAAGTTCGGTACGGCCGACCCTACCGGGGGGCGTAATTTGTTCCGGGATGCCGGTGATGTTTACGCCACGCCGGTTTCATTCCTGACTGATTTTGGTCTGAGCCGTGACCGTTTCGGTTTTTTCACGCGTTTTGCCTACGTCTATGA
>JBFIEE010000068.1:0-13013 GCA_041603535.1 Porticoccaceae bacterium | reverse complement strand
AGCAACGGCATGGAACTTTAGCCTTTGCGTGGGCGGAAGAATGGCAGTTTGCCACCGTTTTCCAACGTTTCGAAAACGACCTCCATAGGCAGACCAACTTTCAGGTCCTGGTAATCCATATCCCTTAGGCCAGCGGTAATACGCACGCCTTCCTCCATATCAACGACCAGGACAGCGTAGGGGAATATTTTGTCGAATTCTGGCGACATGGGCATGTGACACACGGTCCAGGTATAAATTTCGCCACGACCGTTTGACTCACGCCAGCCCCACTCAGAGGAACCACAACTGGCGCACATGTAGCGGGGAATATGTCGCCAGGTTTCGCAGTTGAGACAACACTGAAAACTGAGAATACCGTCAGCGCAATGCCCCCAGAATTGCTCGTCCAGGTAGTTAGTAGGCCGCGGTGC
Organism: Porticoccaceae bacterium; assembly: GCA_041603535.1. GTDB lineage: Bacteria > Pseudomonadota > Gammaproteobacteria > Pseudomonadales > Porticoccaceae > HB2-32-21. Next base: position 12,600 of record JBFIEE010000068.1, on the reverse strand, counting down.
AGGATTGGGAATAAATTCGCTCATTAAACTGTCTCCTCAAACATTATTCTATCTCCTCAGGATCACCAGGCTGCCATCGCCAAAATCACCCCAGCCAGTGACCAGACCAATTTCGGCATCTTTTACCTGCACCTCTCCGCCGTCACCGCGTAACTGACGGGTTGCTTCAACCACATGGTTCAGGCCCCAGACATGCGCCTGCGAGTGCAGCCCGCCGTGGGTGTTGGTGGGGAACTTGCCATCTATTTCGAGGGTGCCGTTCTTAACAAACTCACCCGCACCGCCCTGCGGACAAAAACCCATGGCTTCAAGCTGCAGGAGCACAACATAGGTAAAACAGTCGTACACCTGTAAAAAGTCCATATCGGTGGGTTTCAGGCCAGCCATGGCAAACGCCTTGGGCGCCGAATTCGACAAACCGATATGAAACATGTCGGGGCGGTTGGCAATGTCATCAGCCGGGTAGGGGTGACCTTCAGCTGCGGCCATAATGTAGGCGGGGCGATGGCGCAGGTCTTTGGCCTGGTCGGCACTGCTGAGAATAACCGTGCAGGCGCCATCGGTTTCCAGGCAGCAGTCATACAAACGGAAGGGCTCAGAAATCCAGCGCGACTTCAGGTAGGTTTCCATATCCAGCGGCTGACCGCGGGTAATGGCCTTATCGTTAAATTGCGCGTGTCGGCGTGCCGCAACGGCAACCGCGCCCATGGCTTCGTGCTGAATCCCGAAAGTTTGCATGTGGCGCATGGCGATCCAGGCGTACATTTGTACCGGGGAGGCGCTACCGTAAGGCAGGTAATAACCGCTCAGTGTGCGCTCAAGGGCCGGAATGGATATCCTTTCCGGAAACTTGGCATTGGGTTTGGGCCGCAAGGCCGATGAGCCGTTCCAGCCCACGGTGACCGCAATGTTTTTAGCAACACCGGCAGCGATGGCCATTGCTGCGCTTTGCAAGGCAGTGACCGGGCTCGCGCCACCCATATTGATCGACACGCTGTAGCGCAGATCTTCGATACCCAGATTAGCGGCAATTTCCTCGGCTGTAATAAGCACCGGCGGCAACACCAGGCCATCGATATCACTGGGTTTAAGGCCCGCGTCCTCAATGGCAATGCGTGTCGCTTCCAGCATCATTTCCGCGGACGGCCGCTCGGCACCCCGCGTGTAGGTAGTTTCGCCGATGCCGACAATGGCAGCCTTGTCTCGGAAATCTAGAGAATGTCTTGCAGACATAGGTTTTCCTCTAAGTGACGCAAATAAAACGGCTAACAATTTACCTGCGGTATGGGTTATAAAAAGGAATATTTTGTATGCGGAAAGGGCGTCATTGCGCCGCCCATGTCAGGCCGCAATGAGACCACAATTCGCAAATAGCGTCAATTGGCTGACATAACTCCGGAACGCGGTGGCCTGTCGCGCTGGCCGGAATAACCGGCCTGATTAACTGATCTAGCCAGCAGGCCCAGGTCACCGGTTTAGTCGGCCCTGACGAAGCCACCGTGGCCAGGCTAAACCGGTATTTCTAGTGCCTTACACAAAAACGTCATTAGCGGTAAACCGTCGCGGAATCGTTTCACCGCGTCATCTAAAAACCGGGGGCTTTGGATATCGGCTTCGCCCAGGCGCTTGATGGCAATAAAATCTTTACGTTTCAGCACGTCGATCAGGGGGTGATCCCGGTCATAGCCCCGGGGTGGCCGTTTCAACGCATCACCAACCAGTTCAAAATGGCGTCCAAACACCTTGTTTTGCACCACCTCGCGCCAGTGATCGGGCTTCTCGACGATGCGAGCTCTTATTTTAGCCAGCGATGTGCTGTCTGGACGCCAGCTCCCGACACCAACAAATACATCGTGGGGTTCGATGTGCACGTAAAACCCCGGGGCGTGAATATCTTTGCCGAGGGCATGCCGAAATTGAATGCCGATATTGGTTTTATAGGGTGTTTTATCGTAGCCAAAACGGGTATCCCGATAAACCCGCATCAGGGAACCACCGGATCGTTTTGGAATGGCTTCGAACCGCGTGGATATTTTTTCGAGCCGCGGGCCCATGGCGCCAATAAAATCGAGGGCCGGATTGCGCACCAGGTCTTCGTAGCGCTGTTTGTTGTCCTGAAACCATTCACGATTGTTGTTGGCGGACAGCTCTTCAAGGAAGGGTAGCGCACCAGACGGAAAGCCGGGAAAACCCACTGTTTTTTTCTCTCTGGATTTGGTCATGTGTGCTGCCTGTTGCGCCAGCTTTCCGGCCCTGATTGCGGCGAGTGCAGGCTACTCAATATCCTTTAAGTGACCATGTCGAATATCTTTGCCTTTAACCAGGTAAACCACATGCTCGCAGATATTTTTCGCATGATCACCAATCCGCTCCAGCGAGCGCAACACCCATAGTATATTCATTACCCGGGTAATGCTGCGCGGATCTTCCATCATGTAAGTGATCAGTTCGCGCAGTGCAGATTTATAGTCTTCATCGATTTGACGATCGCGAGCCATGGTGCTGATCGCGGCGGTAGCGTCAAAGCGCATAAAAGAATCGAGGGCAGCGTTCAGCATGGCACACACATCATTGGCGATATGGCGGATTTCAATATAGCCGCGGGGCGCCGCGCCATCGACGCTCAACTTAATGGCCATTTTGGCAATTTTCTGCGCTTCATCACCAATACGTTCAAGATCGCGAATACACTTGGTCACCACCAGTATCATGCGCAGGTCCGTCGCTGCAGGCTGACGTAAAGCGATCAGCGTCGTGCAATTTTCGTCGATATTTCGCTCCATTTCATCGACTTCGTTTTCGACACGGAGCACGTGTTCAGCGAGGTGGCTATCGGCAGACTCCAACGCTTTAACCGCCTCGGTTAACTGCTTTTCCACCACGCCGCCCATTTCCAGCATCTGGCTTTTGATCGCTTCCAGATCTTCGTTGAACTGCCGCGATATGTGTTGATCAAGATTTAGTTTATCCATAACCATCTCCTCTCTAGCCGAACCGGCCGGTGATGTACGCTTCGGTCAAATGGTGTTCCGGGGAGGTAAAGACCTGCGTGGTATCGTTTACTTCGATAAGACGACCCAGATGAAAATACGCGGTGCGGTGGGATACGCGTGCCGCCTGTTGCATTGAGTGGGTAACGATGACGATGGTGTAGTTCTCCGCCAGTTCGGCGATCAGCTCCTCAATGCGCGCGGTCGCCAGCGGGTCGAGGGCGGAGCAGGGCTCATCCATCAAAATTACCTCGGGACTAATGGCAATCGCCCGCGCGATACACAGCCGCTGCTGCTGACCACCCGATAGACCGGTGCCAGGCTGCAGCAAGCGATCCTTTACCTCCTCCCACAAACCCGCCTTGCGCAGGCTGGTTTCGACAATTTCGTCCATCTCTACCCGGCGACTCGTCAAACCGTGAATTTTTGCCCCGTAGGCGACGTTGTCATAAATGGATTTAGGGAAGGGGTTGGGCTTCTGAAACACCATGCCGATACGTGCGCGTAACTCCACCACATCCATTTTTCGATCGTAGATATTTTGATCCTCAAGCAAAAATTGACCATCCAGATGACATCCATCAATGGTGTCATTCATGCGGTTGATGGCGCGCAGGAAGGTTGACTTGCCGCACCCAGACGGGCCGATCATTGCCACAACTTCGTTTTTACCTATATCAATACTCACGTCGAAAATAGCCTGCTTATCACCGTAGTAAACGTTGACATTACGCGAGCAGATCTTTGGATCTTTGACAAAGGGCTTGCCGCACGTGCTTTCCGCGAGCAACTGCTGTTGCAGTGGATCCGCGACCTTTGTTTTTGCCCTGGCAAGGCTTTCTGTCGGAGCACTCAAACTTACCGTCGTCATAGATGTTTCCCCGGCTGCCGCTTGTATCTTGACCGCCACATGCTGGCTACCAGCGCCGCTCAAGTCTGCGCCGTAACATAACGGCAGCTGTGTTCATGGTGATGAGAAAGGCCAGCAATACCATAATCGCCGCCGAGGTTTTTTCGACAAAAGCCCGCTCTGGACTGTCTGCCCACAGGAAAATCTGTACCGGCAACACCGTCGCCGGATCGGTAAAGCCGCCAGGAATATCAACAATAAAGGCAACCATGCCAATCATCAACAGAGGAGCGGTTTCGCCCAACGCCTGCGCCATGCCGATGATGGCGCCGGTCAGCATGCCCGGCATGGCCAGCGGCAGGACATGGTGCAACACCACCTGCGACGGTGAAGCACCGATGCCTATGGCCGCCTCACGGATAGACGGCGGCACAGATTTAATGGCGGCACGGCTGGAAATAATAATGGTCGGCAACGTCATGATGGCGAGCACCAGACCACCGATCAACGGGACGGATCGAGGCACGTGGAAAAAATTGATCAGTATCGCCAAACCCAGCAAACCAAAGATAATCGACGGTACTGCCGCCAGGTTATTGATGTTCACTTCAATAAACTCAGTCCAGGCATTTTTTGGCGCGAATTCTTCAAGATATACGGCTGCCGCGACACCTATCGGAAAGGCCAGTAGCAAGGTGATGAGCAGGGTCAATGCAGAGCCCATGGTCGCGCTGCCGATACCAGCCTGTTCCGGCTCTCGAGAGTCACCGCTGGTGAAGAAATTCCAGTTGAACTGCAGGCGCACCTCCTTGTTGTCGCGCAGTTCTTTTAGCCAAAGTTGCTGCTGCTCGCTGACCCGCCCCGTAAAAGCACCGCCTCGATCACGCAGGCTTTTAATGTAAGTATCGACATCATCATCAGCGAGCAACCAGAGTGTTTCTGTGGTGCCCAACAGACTGGGATTTGCCCGCAATCTGTCTTGCAGCAAATAAGCTGCGCTGCTACTGACCAATCCCGAGAGTTCACGCCTGGCACCGCGACCGGTCACCTCGCCAAATCGCTGCAGCAACGCCTGCTTTATCAGCGCGGGGTAATCAGCCAGGGCCAGCTCACTGGCGTCGGCTGTCGCGCTGAGGCCCAGTACATCGCGATCATAGTCGATGCTCAGGTGCACGTAGGTCTGTCGAAATGCGCCGTGGCCTTTGCCAATAATGTCGACAAACAGCGTGGCTACGCAGAGTAGCCCAAAAACCACAGCGGCAATGCCATACCAGCGAAAGCGCCGCTCGGCTCGATAGCGCCGCGCCAGGCTTTTCTGGATCAACGCCGCTGCACCTGAGGTTGTCCCGCTACGATTATTCATATTGTTCACGGTACCTTTTGACAACTCTCAGGGCCACCATGTTGAGCAACAGGGTGACCACAAACAGCATCAAACCCAGAGCAAAGGCCGACAGCGTTTTGGGGCTATCAAACTCCTGGTCGCCGACCAGCAGGGTGACAATCTGCACCGTCACGGTGGTAACCGCATCCAGTGGATTCAGAGTCAGCCTGGCGGCCAGACCCGCGGCCATGACCACAATCATCGTCTCGCCAATGGCTCGTGAAACCGCCAGCAGCACGCCACCGACAATACCCGGCAACGCGGCGGGAAAGATAACTTTTTTGATGGTTTCCGAGTGCGTCGCGCCGAGCGCCAGTGAACCATCACGCATCGCCTGGGGTACCGCACTGATAACGTCATCGGCCAACGAAGACACGAAGGGGATAATCATCACACCCATCACCAACCCGGCCGCCAGCGCGCTTTCAGAAGAGACCGACAGGCCCAGGCCGGTTCCAGCATCGCGGACAAAAGGTGCCACCGTCAACGCAGCGAAGAACCCGTACACCACCGTGGGTACACCCGCCAATATTTCCAGCACCGGCTTGGCCACGCTACGCACCGTGGTGCTGGCATATTCAGCCAGATAAATAGCCGACATCAACCCCGCCGGAACCGCGACGCACATTGCGATAAAGGATATCAGCAGCGTTCCAACAAACAGGGGTACGGCACCAAAACTGCCAGAACCACCCACCTGATCTGCCCGAATGGCCGTTTGCGGACTCCAGCTCAGACCGGTAACAAAGTCCATGAACGGCACTGTCTGGAAAAACCGTAGCGACTCAAACAGCACTGACAGGGCAATGCCCAGCGTCGTCAGAATGGCCAGGCATGCGCACAGCAGCAGGACACCTTTGAAGACCAGTTCGACCTGGTGGCGGGCCCGGAGCCGCGGTGACATACGCCACCACGCCCAGGTAAAGCCCACCAGGGCCAGCACCAGCGTCGCCACGGTCAACAACATCCCGGTTATATGTTTTAAACGAAGCAGGCTTTCCGCGGCGTGTGCGACGGCGCTATCAACACCCTCGGTCGACAAAGCACCAGACGCCAGGTTTTCAATTTGATTAACAAGCAGGTTGCGCTCCGCCGAGGAATGCGGCTGCAAATGCTCCGGCATGCTGGATAACACCACTGTACTGATCAGGGGCTCATCAAATGTCAACCACAGGGCCAGCAACAAAAAGGCTGGCAAGCCACACCACAGTGACGCCCGAACGCCATAGTAGAGGGGCAGCGACTGAAGGTGCCGAACGCCCCCCAGTGGAGCCGCCTGTGCAATTGATCGCTGCCGCCCGAGATAAAAGGCCAGCACCGTTAATGCCATCAGAGATATGAGTAAGCTGGGGGTTTCCATGGCTAATCGCAGTTAATCGTTTGTTTGAGAGGCACCATGATCGTAATCAAAGCCACAACCACGAAAAAACGGCCCGAGTGTAGCGGGCCGTCGATGGCTCAGCTGCCCGCTCCTGACACGGGGTCGCCAGCACGCCTATTGTAGTCCAGCCTCGCTGGTCAGGACCTTCAGCGCTTTAACTGTTGCACCAATTTCCGCTCGCACTCTATCCGATAGCGGAATCATGCCTTTGTCTGCCAGATAGCCGTCGCTGCCCCAGGCCTTTTCGCTGGTGAACTCCGCCAGATACTGTTCTATACCTGGTACAACATCAACATGGGCTTTTTTAACGTAAAAGTATAACGGCCGCGACACCGGGTAAGACTTGTCGGCGATGCTGTCAAAGGTCGGTGCGACGCCGTCAATCAGGGAGCCCTGAACCCGGTCACTGTTTTGATCGAGAAAACTGAAGCCAAACACACCCAGCGCTTTCGGATTGGCGTTCAACTTTTGCACGATAAGATTGTCGTTCTCACCTGCCTCAACGTAATGCCCGTCTTCGCGAACTGTGTGACAAATCTCCTTGTATTTCGCTTCATCCTGTTTGGCCATCGCCTTTATCCAGCTAAACTCGCTGCAACCGCCCTCGAGGGCCAACTCGGCGAACGCATCGCGCGTGCCCGAGGTTGGCGGCGGGCCGAGCACTTCGATTCTAACCGCCGGCAAGACGGGGTTTACGTCTTTCCAGGTTTTGTAGGGATTAGCGATCAATGCCGTTTCTGAATTAACATCGTCGTCCGCGCCCTTACGAGCCGGAACTTTTTTGGCCAGGGCCAGAAAGATATCCTTGCGAGACAGCGACATTTGCGGAGCTTTTTTGGAATTAGCTAATACGATGCCGTCAAAGCCTATCAATACCTCAACGACATCTTTCACGCCATTAGCCTGACACTGTTCAAACTCTGACAGCTTCATGCGGCGGGAAGAGTTGGTGATGTCCGGGTGATCCGTGCCAACGCCCTGACAAAACAGTTTCAAGCCACCGCCGGAGCCGGTTGACTCTACTTTGGGCGTCGCACGACCCGTGCTTCGGCCAAAGCGCTCTGCCACCACTGTAGCAAAGGGATATACTGTTGAAGAACCAACAACGCTGATATAGTCCCGCGCTGCCGACAGCGCGGTGCCGCTCGTCATTATTAGCGTTACGCCTAGTGCCAGACCTGACCAGTTTAATGTTTTTTTCACTTTGCTCTCCTGTGACATGGGGTGTAGAGCCCTCAGGGTAGAGAAGCCAGGTGACCAGCTTATGAATAGTGTGTGACAGTATTGTGACAGCGCGCCTGTCTGTCCGTGGTTTATAATGCGCTTTTTTTCGCAGAGCCTGTATCTTTGTGAACCGTGTAATCATTGCGCAACGACGGTCGCGAGTATGACTTTCGCGGCAATCAGATACTGTACCCGACCACTACTGCGCCTGGTATGACCGTGCCTCGTTTTACAGCTTCCGGCACGACCAGTCTTAGTATTAACCCAGGTTTACACGACCCTGGTTTACGACAGGGCATGACGGAAACTGACTTGTGAACACCCTGACTCAGGCTATCGATATCTTCACCGAGTACTGCGGCAGAGCAATCGCCTGGTTGACCCTTGCCATGATCGCAATAACCTGCACCGTTGTTGTGATGCGCTATGTGCTGGAATCTGGATCCATCGCCTTACAGGAGTCGGTAACCTACCTCCATGCCTGTGTGTTTATGCTTGGCATCGCGTTCACCTTAAAACGGGGTGGACACGTCCGTGTCGATATTTTCTACAGAAAGTTTACGCCGCGCACGAAAGCCTGGGTCGACCTTATCGGTACACTGGGACTGTTTGCTCCAGTCGTAGTAGTCATCTTCTGGCTGAGCATTGATTATGTCGGCAACAGTTGGGCCGTCGGCGAAAGCTCCGGTGAATCCGCTGGTCTGCCCTCGGTTTACCTGCTGAAAACGCTGTTGCTTGTGATGCCGGTCCTGGTGCTCTTACAGGGCCTGGCTGAGTTACTGAAATCCCTGCATATTCTGCTCAACCCGTCTTCACCAAGATCCCCTCAGGCCTGATGCAATGATGGAACTAATGCCCCTGTGGATGTTTCTGGCTGTGTGTCTGGTAATTATGCTGGGCTATCCCGTGGCGTTCTCGCTGGCGGGCACCGCGCTGATCTTCGCGGCGATTGGCACCGCTGCGGGAATTTTCGACATGGCCTTTTTGCACGCTCTGCCAAATCGCCTCTACGGCACCATGGTTAACAATACTCTCGTCGCCGTACCCCTGTTTATTTTTATGGGCGTAATGCTGGAGAAATCAAAACTGGCTGAGGATTTACTCGATAGCATGGCCAGGCTTTTTGGTCGACTGCGGGGCGGCCTGGGCATCTCCGTCGTTATCGTCGGTATGTTGCTGGCGGCCAGCACGGGTATTGTTGGCGCCACCGTGGTGACGATGGGCTTAATGTCTCTGCCCACCATGCTCAAGCGCGGTTACGATCCCGCTCTGGCATGCGGCACCATCTGCGCCACGGGCACATTGGGGCAAATTATTCCGCCCTCCATCGCGCTGGTATTGTTAGGCGACATTCTTTCTAGCGCCTATGCACAGGCGCAGTTGAGCATGGGCATTTTTACTCCCCGCACTGTGTCCGTTGGCGATTTATTTGTTGGCGCACTGGTGCCAGGCTTATTGCTGGTCGCCTTGTATTGCGCATATCTGCTCTGTGTGGCTCAGTTCAAGCGGTCGAGCGCGCCCGCGGCCGACCATGCGGAACATTTGTCGCTAGCCCGACTGCTCACCAGCCTGGCACCACCGATAGCGCTGATCGTCGCGGTGATGGGCTCTATTCTAAGCGGGATCGCAACACCCACCGAAGCGGCTGGCGTCGGTGCCATGGGCGCCACCGTGCTTGCCGTAATGCGCCAGCAGTTGTCGCTGGCACGTCTGCGTGAAGTGATGGAAGCGACCGTCGAAGTGACAGCGATGGTGTTCATGATTCTGATTGGCGCGGCGGTCTTTTCACTGGTCTTTCGCGGCTTTGGCGGCGAGGAGCTGGTTGCGTCTTTTTTTAACAGCATGCCCGGCGGGGTGTTTGGCGCTACCCTTGGTGTGATGGTTTTGATCTTTGTCCTCGGCTTTATCCTGGATTTTATTGAAATCACCTTCGTGGTCGTGCCCATCGTTGCGCCCGTCCTGCTGGCAATGGGCGTCGACCCAATCTGGCTGGGTATAATGATAGCCGTTAACCTGCAAACCTCGTTTCTAACGCCGCCCTTCGGTTTCGCCCTGTTTTACCTCCGTGGCGTCGCACCCGGCGAAGTCCTGACGCGGGATATCTACCGGGGCGTTATACCTTTTGTATGCCTGCAGCTGTTATTGTTAGTCATGCTCGCTATCTGGCCACAGCTGACTACCTGGCTACCCGCGCAACTGTCGCGGTAAGTGCGCCAGCAGTGCGCGGATCTGGCAGTAACTATTTTTTCATGCCGCTGTAGACGATGCGCACCCACATATCTGGCGGCAAAAAGCCCTTGCCCCAGGTCGCATCCAGCGCTGCTGTAGGTTTTGCGGCGACCACCTGATCTTCTGTTTTGCCCGCTTCCACCAACTTGCGAATGCTCTTTTCAGCCCGCACCAGCATGTCGTGGTATGCCTGCAATTCGGCTTTGCCAGCCAACGGGCCATGACCGGGCATAATGCGGGTTTTATTATCGGCAAGCTTCAGCACGACTTCTGACGCAGCAATCATTCCGGCAAGACTGCCGCCCGACCCGGTGTCGATAAAGGGATAAAACCCGTTAAAAAACACATCGCCCGTGTGGATTACATTGGCTTTGGTAAAGTGAACAATCGCGTCGCCATCCGTATGAGCGTTGGCGACATGGTACAAGTGCAGATCGTCACCATTGAGATGCAGGCTCATTTGATCCTTAAAAGTAATGACGGGCAACGCGGCTTTTGGCGACGGCGGCTTGACCATATTAAACAGGGGGATGGATTTCTCTACCAGCAGGCTTTGGCGAACATTTTCATGCGCGACGATTATCGCACCAGCCTTACCAAAGTTTTCATTACCGCCCGCGTGATCGCCGTGCCAGTGGGTGTTAATCAAAAATCGCGCCTTGTCGCCCGACACGTCCTTTATCGCCGCACCGATCTTATCCGTCATCTCGGCGTACTGATCGTCGATAATAAAAGTCCCGTCCACACCAACCGACACCCCGACATTGCCACCTTCGCCCGTTAGCATATACAGGCCATCGGCGACGGGTACCGTCGTGATTTCGACCGAGTCCCAATGATTGCTGCTCCAGGCCGCCACAGAGAACATCAACGCAACGAATGTACTTGCCGTTCTGATTACCATGTCAAAGCTCCTTCAGTTACCGTCGCCGAAGCATGCCACGTATAGATCCCCACAACAAATTTGCCCTGCGGCCAGACGGCGACGACCCGTGCGGCGCGGCAATTACGCATTGGTCTTGGCGCCCCACATCCCATCAAGCCCCAGACTTTTCTCGTCACTGATTTACACAGACGATATAATCGCCGCTGATATTTTTACGGGGAAGGTTAGTGACCGCAGTTGCGCCAGACATATCAACATTCCAGGGGCTGATACTAGCACTACAACAATTTTGGGCTGCCGAAGGCTGTGTGGTGTTACAACCCCTTGATATGGAGGTCGGCGCTGGCACTTTCCATCCGGCAACCTTTCTACGAGCCATCGGCCCAGAAACCTGGCACGCTGCCTATGTACAGCCCTGTCGACGACCGACGGACGGACGTTATGGCGAAAATCCCAACCGGCTTCAGCATTACTACCAGTTCCAGGTTGTGCTCAAACCGTCACCCAACGATATCCAGGATCTGTATCTGAACTCCCTGAAATTTCTGGGTATCGATCCGTTGGTTCACGATATTCGCTTTGTCGAAGACAACTGGGAATCACCAACGCTTGGGGCCTGGGGCCTGGGCTGGGAGGTATGGCTCAACGGCATGGAGGTCACCCAGTTTACTTACTTTCAACAAATCGGCGGCCTGGAATGTTATCCGGTCACGGGTGAAATCACCTATGGGCTGGAGCGCATAGCCATGTATCTGCAAGGCGCGGACAGCATTTATGATCTGGTCTGGACCCGAGATCCTGCGGGACAAACCGTAACTTACGGTGATGTTTTTCACCAGAATGAAGTGGAAATGTCACGCTTCAATTTCGCAGAGGCCGACACGTCATTTTTGTTCAGCACTTTCGATGTCTACGAGCGAGAAAGCCGGCGACTTATCGACCTTGACCTGCCTCTGCCCGCCTATGAAATGGTGATCAAGGCTTCTCACGCATTTAACCTCCTCGACGCTCGCCAGGCCATTTCGGTCACTGAACGTCAACGCTTTATTTTGCGTGTACGTACCCTCGCAAGATCGGTCGCCCAGGCCTATTTCAATTCTCGCCTGGCACTGGGTTTTCCGCTTGCGCCACCGGAGCTCGCGGCTGAAGTCATGGCCACAGCCGGGGAGCAGAGCGCATGAGTAAAGACTTCCTGGTTGAGCTTGGCACCGAGGAGCTGCCGCCAAAAGCACTCAAGGGGTTGATGGAAGCTTTTGTTTTGGCGGTGGAGAGAAATTTGCAGCGGGTTAATCTAAGCCACCTGGCGCTAAAGGGTTTCGCGACACCGAGACGACTCGCTGTGCTGGTGTCTTCGCTCGACGAACAACAGCCCGACACGCGCACTGAGCGCTTAGGTCCCGCTGTCAGCGCAGCTTTCGACGACAGCGGTAAGGCCTCGCCCGCAGCGCTCGGTTTCGCGCGTGGCTGCGGCGTTACCGTGGAACAACTCGATACCGTCGATACCGACAAAGGCGCCCGACTTGTGTTTCGCAGCGTAGAACCAGGTCAGGCGACAATAAATCTGCTGCCCGCTCTGGTCGGTCAGGCGCTGACTGAGCTGCCCATCGACAAGCGTATGCGGTGGGGAGCTAGCCGGGTTGAATTTGTGCGACCGGT
>JBFIEE010000067.1:0-13790 GCA_041603535.1 Porticoccaceae bacterium | reverse complement strand
TCAACGGCGTTGGTTTTGTCAATCTGAAAGGCGCTCCAGCTGCGCTGCAAGCCATTCCCGAGGCGGTACAGGACAGTGCGCTGGCCACTGCCCTTGCGGCCATCAATCAAACTCATACCGGTGTCTTTTCCGTCGGCTGTCACTATGCAACGATCGCCGAAAAAGATGTGCACCGCACCACGGGATATATCGAATTCGCGGTTAACGAACGGCTATCCGTGACCCAGGCCAGCGTCTATTTTTCGCTATTCTTCCAGTTTCAGAATATCTTGTTGCAGGCAAAATATCCCCATGCCGTGCAATTCGAATGGGCGATCATGCCCGCTATTTTTATAGATGCCGCCGTGCAGGGTTTTAGCTGCTCGGTCAAGATCAACACCACAGGCTATCCCGACCCTCAATCCTGCCACGCTACCTGGGTAAGCGCCGTGGTTTTACTGGGTAACTTTCTCGCATCACTCCTGCCCGACGAGGGGACGCCTATTTATTGATGCCGATGCCAGTGATGCTCGGGACTGTGACACGGCTGACTCAGATAATTCAGACCACCTTTGTCAGCCATCTGTTTTCATCTCCACCAGAATGGCGCGAAACCGTTTATCGCTATTATTGAAGGCTTCCTCAAGGCCGCCTTTTTTAACCCAGAAAAGCTTGCCACGATCCACCGCCACCTCCATATGACCTTCGTGACCCGTGTCGTTACCCGGCAAGGTATCTGCCGTGACGGTACTGCCTTCAACGCAAACAATCGCGTAGTCACATTCATGTCGATGGGGTCCAAGATGGTGGCCCGCCGGCATTACCTGATCCCAAATTCTGACCTGCTCATCCTCATAAAGTATTCTGGTGGCAATCGGGCCGAGCTCAGTCTCTTCATTGTTAACAGCCATGACATTTCCTCATTGTTGCTGTGCGTGATTGGTTCAATGAACCACGTCGGTATCCGACATCGAGTATAAGAAGGGTTTGCCGGCAAAGCCAACGACCCACGACGCGAACGCTACCGCAAAGAATCACTGATTGGCAGCGCGGATCGCAGCGTGTAAAACCGGGGTAAACACTATTTATCTCGTGTATATTGCGACTTAATCGCGCCACAAAGTCAACGATAAGGAAATTCACGCCTGTAGCAGGTCGCTACGGTTGACAGATGTTGTGTGTCCTAACGGGGGAAAGATGCGAAAAACGGGACTAATCCTGCTACTCAGTTTGACATGTACAGGCCAGTTTGCGCTTGCGGATCGGGCTGCTGAATACACGGTGATTGGCGCCGAGCAAGCAGGTAATGCGGAGGGCACAATTCCGCCCTGGACCGGTGGTATCACCACGCTGCCTCCCGGCTATAAGCCAGGTGACTGGCACCCCGACCCGTTCAAAGATGACCCGGTGCAGTTGACCATAAACAACAATAATGCCGCGCAGTTCAAAGCCAGGCTGTCTGCTGGACACCGGGCGTTGATGGCGAAATATCCGGACACCTATCACCTGAATATATATCCCACCCGACGCAGTGCATCCTATACGAAAGCACTGATCGACCACACTATTCAGTACCGTGGCAAAGCCAGAGTCGTAGACAATGGCGCAGGCATCGAAGGTATTGTCCAGGGCGTACCCTTCCCTCACCCTGAAAACGGTGAGCAGGCCATGTGGAATGCACGAGCCGGTTATAAGGCAGGCGGATACAGCGGTTATTTCACCACCGCGATAACAGCCAACGATGGCTCCTATGAGCTTGGCGTTTCACTACACGAAATCAAATACCCCTACAGCGACCCGAAAACCACTATTGAGAATCTCCACAACATGGAAACGCGGGGATTGATGTATACCTTACGACCGGCAAAGGAAGCCGGCACCCTGTATCTGTACCACTTTTTTCTCAATACCAACCATGAAGAGCGACGCAACTGGAGCTACAATCCCGGCAAACGCAGAGTTAAGAGATCGACGATGATTCCCCATGATCTGCCAATGGGTGGCTCCGACGGCATTCATGTATGGGATCAGGGGGACATGTTTCTTGGCCCCATCACTGACTTCGACTGGACGCTGATCGGCAAGCGGGAAATGTATATCCCATACAATGCTTACCTGCTCCATAGCGGTGACACGGAGGTAGACAGCATTATCCAGCCGCGGCATCTCAATCAGGAGCTGGCCCGTTACGAGCTACACAGGGTGTGGGTAGTGGAAGCAAATCGACGTGAGGGTAGTACCCACCACTATCAACGGCGGCGCTATTTTCTCGACGAAGATTCCTGGCGCATAGTGGCGGCGGAACACTACAACGGCGCTGGCGAAGTCGAGCGATTTAGCGAAGCACACAACATCAATTACTACGAAGTCCCGGTAGTTTTCACTACGCTGGATGTGTTTTACAAACTGGATACTGAGCGCTACTACCTGCGCCATGTCGACAACCAATATACACCGTTTGATTTTAGTTTCGATCAAACTGACAGCCATTTTATGCCGGGCCGATTGAAAATGAAGGCCAGGCGCTAGCTTTATTGACAATCTCTCAAGCGCTAGCTGTGTTGACAATCTCTATAGTACTGCCGCTTTTTTGCTGGCAAAAAATTGAGCCCACGGGGGGATTTGGTGTTACTTAATCATACTGCTAGTCAGTGGTACCGTCATCGGCGAAATTCATACTTGCATCCGGTGCCTGCTGTCCTCAAGGCATGTCGGCTGGTCGTCGTTGCGCTCTTTGTGTGCGCCACAGCCAATACTCCGCAGGCGAACGCTTTAGAGCTGCGCTTCGAAGACCGCGACATCCACTTTTTTATCGACTCAACACTGACTGCCAGCGCCGCAATGCGCGTCGAAAGCGCCCAGGCAGGCACGGCATCCGGCAACCGTACGGTATATCCAGATGGCGGCGACATCTATAGCACCCCCCTGTCCCTGGTCACAGATATTAGCGCCACCAAAAATGATCTCGGTTTTTTTGCGCGTGCCTCCTACATCTACAATCCCGCCGTCATGAACCAGAATTGCAGCAACTGTGATCGCCCTACCCAACAGGGCTTCGCAGATGGCATAGCCAGCAGCGCCCAGTATCTGGCTGGCAATAAATTCCGCCTGCTCGATTTTGTCGTGTTTAACACCTGGAATTTCGGCGACCACCCCTTAAACGTTCGCGTCGGCAAACAGGTCGTTTCCTGGGGCGAAAGTAACATTATTGGCGGCGGCATTAGTCAGATGCAAAACCCCATTGATCTCGCCAAAGCCACCACGCCCGGCACCGAGATTAAAGAAACATTGATGCCCCAGGAGTCGGTTTATCTGCAGTTCGGCATGACTCCCAACATCAATGTTGAAGCCTACTATGTGTGGAACTGGCGAGCCTCCGTGTTTATACCGACTGGAACATTTTTTAGTCCCTTTGATTTACTCGGTACCGGCTATAATCCGGATATTGCAACCGGCATACCCTTCAAGGGCAGTGAGGGAGGTAGCGAACCAGACGGCGGTCAGTGGGGACTTTCCATGTCAACTTATCTGGACTCATGGAACGGCACCGACCTCAGCGTCTACTGGGTCAGATCTCACGCTTTTATTCCCTATCTGCTTATCGATCCGAACTACAACGTCGCAGACCCGATACTTGGCGGCACCACCCTCGGCGGTTACGAAAAACTTTACAGCGAAGATCAGGACACTTTCGGCATTTCCGTCGGCGGCTTGTTTCCGGGTAGACTGGGCATTTCTTTTCAGGCTGAGCTGAACTACAAGCCTGAATTTTATGACACCCGCCGATGCCCGCTCTGCGCCACTGAAAACAGCGATGTAATGACCTTGCTGGGCGGCCTTGCCCACTCGGCCAATTATGATTTTCTCGGCTCGGATAACCTCAGCCTGACGCTCGATGTTCAGGCACAGCGAATCAGCAATCTCGACAATGGCAAAGGCGCATCAGCTTTTGGCAGCAAGATTACCGACTTCTCATGGGGCTACATCGCCGTCGCGTCGCTGGATTATCTCGATGTCTTCGCCAACATCACCGTCACGCCAGCAATAGTCTGGGTGCATGATGCCCGAGGTTTTCAGCCCACCGCCGCCGGAGGCTTGACCGAGGATGAGCGCGTGGTGAGCGCCAGCGTTAATTTTTCTTACTTGTCCAGCACCTCGCTGAAATTCACCTACTCCACCTGGTTGGGCGATAACGGCACCTATTACGACCGAGATAACCTGTCCGTATCGGCTAAATACAACTTTTAATGACTGGCTGGTAATACTTGCCTGGTAATACTCGACGAATAACAGTTGGCTAAAATTTTTACGCATAATCGGCAGCTGTAGATTGCTACCCAGCAGTGAATGGAACGATCAGAATAAGGCGGGGAATTTACTACCCTGTGTTTAGCAAACACCCGATGAGGGACTGAGCCATGAGCTACCTACCTTGCATAGAAGTTGAGTCTGGCGTACGTCCCGGTGCCATGGGAGCATCTGACATCGCCGATACCGCCGTTGCCGATGCCGCCGTTATCTGGTTACACGGCCTGGGCGCTTCCGGTCACGACTTTGAACCCATCGTGCCCGAGTTACATTTGCCAGCGACCATGTCTGTGCGATTTATTTTCCCCCATGCGCCGACCATCCCGGTAACCATCAATGGCGGCATGCGAATGCCCGCCTGGTACGATATTTTGACGCTGGATATCGAGCGGGAAATTGACCAGCAACAATTTATGGCATCGGTCGATGCCGTCACCGCACTGATTGAGCGCGAGATCAGTCGCGGCGTAAGCAGTGAGCGAATTATTCTGGCAGGGTTCTCCCAGGGTGGAGCTATCGCCTATCACGCGGCGCTCTGTTACGACAAACCGCTGGCGGGCCTGATGACCATGTCGACTTATTTTGCCACCCACAGAACCATAGCTCCGCACCCCGCGAATAAAAATATTCCCATCCATATATTTCACGGTATGTACGACCCCATGGTGCCGGAAGCAATGGGCAAGCATGCGCTGGCAGCGCTGGAAAAAATGGGCTATGCCCCAGATTACCAAACTTATCCGATCGAACACGAAGTTTGTCGACAGCAGATTGACGACATATCCATATGGATTCAACAGCGGCTGAGTTAATGGAGGGATTAACAGTCTGCTTAACTCAGGGTGGAAAGCGCACATAATCAGCGCGCGAGAATAATACGGGTTATCGCAACATGAATTACCGCTACAGTTCGTCGCACCAATTGTAGTAAACATTTATAGTAAATATTTGTGGCGACAATCTATCGAGGCAATTTATGTTAACTACAGGGCTTCAACATGACTGACAAAACCCTTACCGCCAGCCTGGTCAGTACTGGCGAAGAAGTGCTCCGTGGTGAAATCTTTGACGCCAACAACCATCACCTGGCCAACACGCTGGGCGAACACGGCTTTAATGTACAACTGATGATGACTGCCGGTGACCGTCACGAAGATTTACGCTTTGTTATGGATACCGCATTACAGCGTGCCGATTATTTATTTATGAGCGGCGGGCTGGGCCCTACAGAAGATGATCTGACCACCACTGTCGCTGCAGAACTGGCAGGGTGCGACCTGGTTTTTGACCAGGCCAGCTGGGACGCCATCGTCGCACTGTTTCACAAATACAAGCTGGAGGCTGGCGATAACAACAGGAAACAGGCCATGCTGCCGGAGGGTGCAGAAATTCTTGCCAACAGTAACGGCACTGCGCCCGGATTCAGTCTGACTTTCCAGCGCCACGGCGCCCAGAAAACCATAGTCGCCCTGCCCGGCCCCCCCCGTGAGCTGCATCCGATGATTGCTAACTGGCTCAACGACCGGGGATTTCGGACCATACCGCCAGAAGAGCACCTGTTTTTGCGTTTTCTGGGTATCGGCGAATCCACGCTCGCAGAGGCCCTGGAGCCCTGGACCAGGGAGTGGGGCGAAGTCAGTTTTCGGCAGGCCTTTCCAGAAATGGAAGTAAAACTTTACCAACCGTCACTGGACAAACGCCTGTCACTGGCGCAGTTTGCCGACACAAATCTCGGCCAGTTTCTGACGACCTGCACCCGTCAGGCGATCCCGGATCTATTCACCGAGTTTATGCAGGAATGTGGTCAGACACTCGCCATCGCTGAGTCCTGCACCGGCGGGCTCGCCGCCAAAATCATTACTGACACAGCGCATTCTTCCGCTTATTTCCTCGGTGGCGTCATCTCCTACACCAACGCGATCAAGACCAGCATGCTCGGTGTCTCGACCCGCGACCTGGAACAAAACGGCCCGGTTACTGCTGCGACCGCCGAACAAATGGCCAACGGCGCACGGCAGCGTTTCAAGTCAGACCTGGCACTCAGCTTCACCGGTATCGCCGGGCCTGATGGTGGCACGCAGGAGACACCGGTAGGCACCGTATGGATGGGCAAGGCCGATGCCGACGGATGCCAGAGCAAAAAAATAAATCTGCTGCAGGAGCGGGACAGAGTCCGCACAGCAGCGGTCTATCATGGGCTGAACTGGTTAATGGAAGATTGGCTGAGAGCGCGGTGTACCGAGCAGATACAAGCCTGGGCAATGTATTAGATCATTCCGGCACCTCATCGCTTATACTCGCGTCTCGTCGCTGATATGCGGTCATTTATCGGTACTCGCTTATAGCCAATGTATGCTCCACCCTGCCTTAACCCGGAACAAATAAATTATGGAAGCTACCAGCAAACTCGCGGTGCTCATCGATGCGGACAATGCCCAGCCCATCATCATTGATAGTCTGCTAGCAGAGATCGCAAATTACGGGGTTGCCAGTGTCAAGCGGATCTACGGTGACTGGACAGCGCCAAATTTAAAGGGGTGGAAAGATATTTTATTGCAGCACTCCATCCAGCCAATGCAACAATTTGCCTACACGAAAGGTAAGAACGCCACGGACAGCGCCATGATTATTGACGCGATGGACTTGCTCTATACCGGCAACTTTAACGGCTTCTGCATTGTCTCGAGTGACAGTGATTTCACCAAACTGGCGTCACGAATCCGCGAATCAGGTCTATTGGTTTATGGCTTTGGTGAGAAGAAAACGCCGGCGCCATTTGTTTCGGCCTGCGATAAATTTATTTACACAGAAGTACTTCGAGCAAAGACCGATGACAGCGAAGCCATCGCCAGGAAACCCAGCAACGAACTAAAACAGGATACAAAACTGGTCAGCCTGTTACGCAATGCTGTGGAGGCATCATCCGATGAAAGCGGATGGGCGCACCTTGCCCCCGTGGGTAGCAATATCGCCAAACAATCCTCAGAGTTTGATCCACGCAACTACGGTTACGGCAAGCTCGGGGAGCTGATTATAGCCACGAAACTTTTTGAGATAGACGAAAGGCAGGTGGGCGCCACCAACTCAAAGGCGCTCTATATCCGCGACAAGCGGAAGAAATAACGATAGCAAGCAGATTCATGTCAGCATCAGGCGTTAAGGCAAGTGCCCAAACCAGACACTCAGGCCTCGACGAAAACAGCGGGAGGACTGTTTAGTCCGCTCAGGGCAATTCAGGACAATTCAGGACAATAACGAAATTCTGCGACGATTCTACTCTACTGCTTCAGCACCCAGTTTGTTCGTTTGTGCTGGCGCGTCCGTGTCCGGTTGTGGGATCTCTGCCTTTTCTGCTTCCGGCTTTTCGTTCTCTGGTTTTGGCCCCAGTTTTGCTGGAATAAACATTGCTAAAAAGAGCACTGGCACGGCCGCCAGAACACAAATCATAAATGTATCACTCAGACCCAATGTTGACGCCTGGACAGTGGCCAGGTGATCGGTAATAGCCCACATGGCCTGCTCATTGCCGTCGGTAATTTGCTCTATCGGCAAAAATGCGCCGACTTTATCGGCGCTCGCCGGGTTGAGCTGTTCGACCAGGTTTTGACGATGAAACACGGTTCGCGCCTGCCACACAGCGACACCGATAGCGATGCCAACACTGGTGGCGACCGAGCGAAAAAAATTAAAAAAACTGGCTGCAGACACCGTGCGATCGGGCGAAACCGAACCCAGAGAAATCACCATTAGCGGCGGAAACATCAGGGTGAAGCCGATCCCCATGACCACCCTTGCGCTAATTAACTGTATGAAAGTGCTATCGGTGGTCGAGCTCGCCTGCAGGTAAATCGCGTACATCATCACCAGGGTGCCGGAGATAACCAGGTAACGAAGATTCAGGCGAGCAATATTTTTACCCACCATCATCATGCCAACAATGGGCAGTACGCTGGTACCCGCCATCACCAAACCCGACAAAGTTGCGGTATAGCCGAGTGCGGATTGCATCCATATTGGGTACAGCACGGTACTCGCAAAATAGGTCAGGTTAAAAATCACGCCCATGATTGAGGCGATCACAAATACCGGAATTTTAAACAGGCTGTAGTCGATAATCGGATGAGGCTCGCGACGCTCCCATAAGACATAAGCAATGAGCGTGATAATCGCAATATTGATCATCAGGCGAATATCGGGAGAGCCAAGCCAGTCGAGCTCGTGACCTTTATCCAGCACCAGCTGAAACAACAGCACCGTCGTGGCCAGGAGAAGTATGCCAATACCGTCGACCGGGATTTTTTTAATCGGCGTCTCCATGTCGCGCATACTGGTCCAGACAATCCATGCAGCGACAAACCCGATGGGAATATTTATATAGAAAATCCACGGCCAACCGATGCTATCCGTAATCAGGCCGCCAAGAATCGGGCCAAGCACAGGTGCGATGGTCGAGGCGATACTCCATAGGCCAATAGCCGTGCCATGCTTCTCGGGCGGGAATATACGCAACAATACTGTTTGCGATAAAGGCACTATCAGTCCGCTGGACAAGCCCTGCAATGCGCGAAAAAACACCAACATTTCCATATTCGTGCTCATACCGCAGGCCCAGGAGGTCAGTGAAAACATCAACACAGACAGGGTAAAGGTACGAACTTCGCCATAGCGTTTACACACCCAGGGGCTCAGGGGCAGGACTATCGCCAAACAGACGCTGTAAGTGGTTAATATCCAGGTGCCCTGGGACGGGGAAGCGCCCAATGTGCCAGAAATAGACGGTACCGCAACCACTGCGATGGTGAGATCCAGCACGTTCATGAAATTGGCGGCGGTAATGGCGAGCGCAGTCAGCAGCAGTGGCAGCCGGGTGACTGGCGTTGTTTGAGCTGGCGTGATTGCTGTCATAAATTGGCTAAACTGCTAAGCATGGCGGTATCGCTAAGCAAGACCCGAATACAACCTGGCTGGTGTTCGAGCTATGCTCAAAAATCGATTTCTACGAAGCTAGCTAAAGGGGTAGATAGGCTTGCGGAGATTAACGATATTTAGTTGACGTGTCAACGTTATGGCCGTGGATCCCAATTAGGGTAAACGGCGAGGTCAGAGAAAGCCTGCTTATTGTTACGTCTGTTTCCCGTCTACTTCAGTCAGAGCCATCCGAGTCAACACAGGGCCGCCGAGTTCAAACAGTACCGTTGTACTGATAATAACTGTTAAGAGCAGATTTCGATATTCAGGGAATTGATTCGCGGCGACCAGCGCCATACCCATTGCCGCGCCGGCCTGTGGCAACAGCGCCAGGCCAATCCAGCGCGCAGTGACCTCATCAGCATGGCTCAGTTTGCTGCCCAGTCTGCCACCGCCTACCTTGCCGACAATCCGGCAAACCACGTACACCAGACCAACCAGACCAATCTCAGCCAGGAAAGAAAACTCCAGCGAAGCGCCAGCAAGGATAAAAAAAACCACCATAAAAGGCCATTCAACACCCTCAATGGCGTGAAAAGGGTAACGGTGATGTTTAGCCAGGTTAGATACCGTCATGCCCATGGCCATGGACGCCAGGAGGAAGGAAACATCTAGCCACATCGCCAGCCCGCCGCAAACAAATACGAGACCCAGTGCCTCGGTAAGCATGGGCTCGCCGCGCCGCACGCGGCCGGTCAAATACGCCCCAGGTAGTCCAATGACAACGCCCAGTACCAGAGCACTGGCAATATTCTGTAACCCGCTTAACAACGGCGACATTTCCGTGCTGCCGTTGACAGACGTCACAAATGTTAGACCGAGACTGAAAATAATTAGCGCCCAGGCATCGTCCACCGCGACGATAGACATTAATAATTTCGAGAAAGCACTCCGACTTGCTGATTCGGTGACCACATCAACAGTGGCAACGGGATCGGTGGCGGCGGCAATGCAACCTAAAAGAAGAGCCAGTCCCAGAGGTAAACCGGCAACGAGCAAACCAGCAAAGACAGCCAGCGCCGCCCCAAGCGCCGCGAGCAATGAGATCCACAGCAAGGGCGAACCCATTTTACGGATTGAACCCACGGTCAATCTGCCACCCAGCAGAAAGCCGATCATCAGCAGGGTAATTTCAGTAATCAAGTCAAAACGGTTGACGAGAACGTCGGGGATCAGGTCGAGTACGGCTGGCCCCACTAACGTACCAAGTATCAGTAACGACGTAACACGAGGTAAAAATGTTCGCTTGCCCAACTGGTCTGTAGCCAGCCCGAGAAGAAATATCACGCCAAGAGAGAGTAATACCAGAGCACTGCCATCAAGCCCCGTGTCCTTAAGTCCATTCATTTGTGGCCACACCCAAACGTTAGCGCCATGGATAATCTCAGTATTTTCGATGCTATTTCTGCGTTCCAGAACATCCCGGTTCCAGAGTATTCTGGCCCTAGAGTATCTGGGGTTTGCCGTGTATTTCGCCTAACCACGCCCGCGCGTCGCCCCAGGGGGCCCACGATACCAACATCCGCGGCACTTTTATCCTCAGGACTTATTATCTGTCTCACTATTGTCTGCGCCACGAGCGGGGCCAACACCGACTCCATGGATAGCGTGAACAGTGGCGCGACCAGATAATTTCAGGTAGGTAATCCGTAACAAACGCAGTAGCGGATAAAACAGAGATGCCAGGGGACGCCAACGAAAGAGTTGGCGCAGTACCCGACTCACACCATGGCCATTAGTCTGCCGACGGGCAAGTCGACAAAGTGCTTCAGCTCCCTTATACAGCTGACCCTGATCGAACAGGGCCATGTCACGATCAATATCGATATGTGCCCGATCCAGCTGCCGCACGACATTCACGTGCAGTCGCGCGTCGACCTTCTGCAACCCATTCATACCGGCAAGATGCTCTACATACCAGCAGCAAAAGGGACAGCCACCATCGTAAACGACCGCTGCTTCGTGAGTCGGCGAGCCCTCTTCATCGGTCGGCAAACGGAGTTCCTGATCGTCCTTCATCCGCTCGCCGAACAGCTCACCGCTCACCACCGGCGGAAATCACTTAGACGCAGCTAACGCCCGTGCCACGCAAAGAGCAATAGCCATCGGGTACTTTGGCCAGGTACTGTTGATGGTAGTGTTCCGCATAGTAAAACGGGGGCGCCTCACAAATCTCGGTACTAACATCTGGGTAGTTTTGCGCTTTCAGAGCCGCCTGATAATTTTTTCTGGTTTCGAGGGCCAGCCGGAGCTGCTCCTCGCCATAGCAATAAATAGCCGAGCGATACTGAGTACCGATATCCATGCCCTGACGCATACCCTGGGTGGGGTCGTGAGACTCCCAGAACAGCCTGAGCAGGTCCGCATAGCTAATTACCTCGGGATCATAGACCACCAGAACCACTTCTGTGTGCCCGGTCATACCGCTACAGACTTCCTCGTAGGAAGGGTTCGGAGTAACGCCACCCGCGTACCCTGCTGCAGTTGAATAAACGCCGGCCTGCCGCCAGAACAGCCGTTCTACACCCCAGAAACAACCCATAGCAAAAACGGCCTGTTCCAGGCGATCGGGGAAAGGCCCACGTAAAGGATTGCCGTTGACAAAATGCGCATCGGGAACCCGCATGGTTTCACGGCGCCCCGGTAACGCTTGTTCAGGCGTGGGTAACCCAGTCTTAGATACGCCCAATTTACACCTCCTGATTAATTAAAAAAGATAATCACCAATGGTGGCTACCAATGCACCATTAGCCACGAGTCGGGCTGAGCTTACTCCACTCAACCCACAAAAACTGACTCGAACTTTTCAGTACCTTCAGCATCGCAGTGCTGAGTAATACGTTGATCGCCAGCAGCCAGACACCCATCATAACCGGTCTTTGGCCAGCCGCCACGGACATATCCAGACGGCTAAACAACGTTGTTTCCTGTACCATCCGTCATCGCGTCCCAAATGACGCCTTGCGCTTTATACCAGCGTGAATAACAGGACACCCTGTCAATGGCCAGGTCACAATATGCTAACCGAGCTGCCGCGTGACAAACCCGGCACCGATCGGGCACATCATCTCGCTTCGCTCCGGCAATCGATCACCTGTTGGCCCCTGCCCGTGCCTTGAAACTCCTGATATCGACAAGCGCGAAGTCCTGCTCAGGAGGCCCTACCCCAGAGAATTGAGCGATAACACTGTTATTGGCAAGGCTGTCACTTGTAATGCTATCGCTCGCAATATCATAAACTCGTAACATCACACGTCTACTGCGCGCCGGTTAAGTTCACAGCGCTATAAATTCCCAGTACTATGAAGTCGAAGTACTATGAATTCGCAGCGCTATGAATCGACGCACTATATATCGACGTATTATTAAGCGTAGCTAACTTAAAGAAACCGGAGGAAGCATGGCCCTTGACCCGCAAGCAGCAGAAATTCTGAAAAGAGCAGAACAAAGCGGCGCTCCCGGCCTCGGTGAAGGCACGCCGCAGGAAGGCCGCGAAGTATTTGCCGCTACCACCGCACTGCTCGGCCTGCCGCAGCCTGAGGTTAGAAGCATCGACGAAGTAGAAATTGCGGGGCCCAATGGCCCGATTCGCACCAGGATTATCACACCGGCCAGTGCTCCCTCGACTGCTCTGCCGATTCTGATCTACTACCAC
The DNA here is from genome assembly GCA_041603535.1 of Porticoccaceae bacterium. Taxonomy (GTDB): domain Bacteria; phylum Pseudomonadota; class Gammaproteobacteria; order Pseudomonadales; family Porticoccaceae; genus HB2-32-21. The sequence continues at coordinate 880 of JBFIEE010000067.1, read as the reverse complement.
GGGGGCGGCTGGGTTATCGGAAGCCCGGAAACTCATAGCGGAGAAACCTGTTTCTACGCTAACGAAGCAAACTGCATCGTCGTGGTTCCCGATTACCGGCTGGCGCCAGAACACCCCTTCCCGGCAGCGCCAAACGATAGCTATGCCGTGCTCGAATGGGCCGCGACCAACGCCGCCAGTATCGGTGGTGATGCCAGCAGAATAGCCCTTGCTGGTGATAGCGCTGGAGGTAATTTAGCCGCAGTAGTGGCACAGATGGCCAAAGCCCGGGGTGGCCCGGACATCGCGCTGCAGCTATTAATTTATCCTGCCACTCGCATGGGCGCGACCACTCAGTCCTACACAGATTTCAATGAAGGTTACTTTCTCACCGGCAAGGCTATGAACTGGTTCTTTAATCATTATCTGACCAAAGCCGCTCACTGGGATGATCCACAGGCCTCGCCTCTGCTGGCCACAGATTTAACTGGCTTGCCAGCGGCCTACGTGATGACAGCTGGTTTTGACCCGCTCCGCGACGAAGGCAAAGCTTATGCTGACCGTCTCAGGGAAGCTGGCGTTGCCGTCGACTACGTGTGCTACGAAAGACAAATCCACGGCTTCATATCCATGGCGGGTGCCCTAGATGAGGGCAAAGCATTCCTCCGTGAAGCAGCTGCTGTGTTGCGAAAAGCCTTTACTGCTCATTAATGACTGCTCGGTAATGAATGTTGAGGCCGCCAAGCCGTCGCAAAGGACAAACAACGCCATGCAGCACCTAAAAAGCACCTCAATTTTTACCTAAAGCAACCCACAGATTATAAAAAAGGTAACAACTTTCTTTAAAATCCAGCACCCACTATGCCTATAATCAACACTCTTAATTTTTTCCCCGACCGGC
>JBFIEE010000066.1:0-14011 GCA_041603535.1 Porticoccaceae bacterium | reverse complement strand
GTATATACGTATATACGTATAAGCATATATGTTAAACGCCAAGATACTAACTGCACGATCGATGGGCAATGCCCTGAAAGTTGTCAGTGTCATTTTTTATCATTGCTGAATTGCTGCCATCCTTATGGAAAAGAGCGAGCAGCCTATCGGCAAAAGATGTCACCGGTGTGACCTGATAATAAATCCAGACACCTTCCCGACGTGTACTGAGTAGCCCGGCATTACGCAAGTAAGCCAGGTGTCGGGAGACTACGCTCTGGGACAGTCCCAGCGTATCCACGATATCGCAAACGCACAGCTCGCCTTTGTCGAGCAGCAGATGCAGAACCCGCAAACGAACGGGTTCAGAGAGCGCTTTGAATAAGGTGGCGTAGTCAGTAATGTCCATCCGCGTAATTCTATTTGGGTAGCCAAATATATGCAAGTTGCTGTGAGGCGATATCCCGGTGCCAATCATGGCCATCAATACAGCGAAATTGTGGAATAGCTGTGTTTGCCCAGCCGCTTGCTAAACCGCTAAGTTTGGTGAATATAACCAGAAAATTTAACAGCATCTACAACAATGTGCATACACTTGCTGCAGCTGCATCGCCCAGGGCTTGATTATGCAGCAGGACCACCGTTGACTTGAGCCAGCGCTTGGGAGCAGTATATTAGCGGATCTCTGGATCACTTTACCCGGTTGCTCTGTGTGGATTTATAAGAGTATTCATACTGCCAGCTTTCTAAAGGAATAGGTGAAATGTGATGAGTACGGTAGTTAAAAGCCCACTCCTGGTGGTTGATGATGACAACGATATCCTGAGATTTTTTGACGCGACCCTGGAGGATCTGGGTGTCGGCTTTCATGGTGTCTCCTCATCAAAGGAATTCAAAGAAGCGTATCAGGTTGGCCAGTACAGCGCTTTTGTGGCCGATATTGTAATGCCCCAAAACGACGCGTTTGAACTGGTTGACTGGCTAAAAAATCAGGATTGCCAGCGGCCCGTCATTTTCATTACAGCGTTCAGTCAGTATTTGGAGCCCATTGCGGAATATGCTAAAGCCAGGGGCCTCAGGCTGGTCGGAACCTGGCGCAAACCGCTGCAACGTGCAGATATTGAGCAAATGATAAAAGCTATCTCTCGCTAGACGCCTGTGGCTTGTAGCAAATTGCCATGACTGGTTATGTAAGCTGAGTGTGACTACCTTTCCCTGAGAGAGTACTTCCTCATCATGGTCCGGTGCGGGGATCATCTTTGGTGAGGATTCGTATGGTACTGATGAAACCAGAGCGGCATCTGTGTGATAATAATTGCTGTTTCTCTCTAGATAGTTCACCCGTTTTAGTTGACTGGGGGCATGGGCTGGAACGATCTCCGTATCCTGCTGTCGAAGCCCCGGTTCTTTAGGACACAGCTCCTCATTTATTAGACCATAGCACTGCTTCCCGCTCGCGGCTGTTGCTGGCGTAGGCAGGTTGCACTGGAGCGGGCACATTGACTTATGAAATGGCAAGTTGGCAGGAAACGAAAAAATATCGGTTATGCGGTCGGCCGGTACCAACTGTCTGACTGGACTGATATTAGTGATCGCAATTAGTGACCGCAAAAAGGAGGTGCGGCCAGCAACTTTACAATGACCGCCAGCTAACTAGCAGCTATTAAATTCTGTCTCAATAAGCCGGTAGATACCCAGTAAAGGAACATCAAGCTATGCAAACCGGCGCCCCCGCTCCCTTAAAAAAAATAACGGTGTTTTATCTGCTTAGCTGCGTCATCGTCATGCTTATCGCGGTTTATAACATCAATGTATTTTCCCACAACAATGCGGGTACGGTTGCATATAGCCTGCTGTTGTTGGTTACCTACCCGTTGATGTACCTCGCTCCGGCCTTACTGATTTTTGTGGCGAGTAATATTTTCCTGGCTGGGAAAAGGCTAAACGTAGCTATCGGTATAGCCGTGTCGGCACTCTCAGCGCTGGTGATTTTTAGCGATTTTGTTTTGTACAAGCTCTATGGTTTCCATATCAATATGTTTGTGTGGAATATCATATCCACGAGGGGTGGTATCGCGTCGCTTGGTTTTGATCAGGTATCGATTTATGGGTTAGCGGGTATAGGTGCGCTGGTTATCCTTGTCTTTTCGTTGCTCTGGTTGCTGGCACGCAAACTCGCTGTAGTCAGGCTTCCGAAACTCCGCTATATCTTTGCGTTATTTTTCGTGCTGACAATTACCGAACGGGGGATCTATGCGGTCAACCATTTTTTCTCCCACGGTGATGTCCTCTCCGTCGCCAATCAATGGCCATTGCATCAGCCAGCAAAAGCATCCAGTTTGATGGAAAGTTTGGGTTATCAGCGGAGCAAAGAAAGGCTGGTGGAATTTGACCCGGCTTCCAGCGGCGCAATACGCTATCCGATGGCAAAAATAGACATAGAACCGGTAAAAAACCCGCCAAATATCGTCATGCTGGTCGCGGAGTCTTTACGCGCTGATATGCTGACACCCGAAATTATGCCAAATTTGTGGGCCTTTTCGACAAGTGGTACCCGTTTCACCAACCATTACAGTGGTGGCAATGGTACGCGTCAGGGAATGTTCGCGCTGTTTTACGGGTTGTATGGCAATAACTGGGATCGGTTTCTTGGTAAACGGGTATCGCCGGTTTTATTTTCAGCCCTTGACCACTACGGTTATCAACGTCTAGCGATCACCAGTGCGTCGTTTACATATCCAGAATTTGATCAGACCATTTTCTCAACCTTCAGTCCGAACGAGTTGCACCAGGACGACAAAGGACCAGCCTGGCGGCGAGATATTCGCAATGTCGATGCGCTGATATTGTCATTACAGGGTGAGGAGGGGGGCGCGGCACAGGCCGTGCGTCCAAAATTCAGGTTTATGTTCTTTGAATCAACCCACGCACGTTATTTTTTTCCGAAAGAAAATGTGATCCGGGAAGATTATTTGCAGGAAGTGGATTACCTGAAATTGACGCCGGATTACCTTGCCGAGAACATCGACGCCTTCAAAAACAGGTATATCAACGCTGCGCATCACGTTGACAGGCAAGTCGGTCGGCTGCTTGATTACCTGCAGACGAATAATGAGTTGGACAATACAATAGTGCTTGTCACCGGTGATCACGGCGAGGCTTTTATGGAAAATGGCCGTTGGGGGCATAATTCTGATTTCAGTGAGGAGCAGGTCAAAGTGCCGCTGGTGGTGTCAATGCCAGGCCTTAGTCCGGCGGTGGTTGACTACCCGACCTCGCATCTCGATTTTGTGGGTACCATTATGTCGACGCTGGGTGTAAAAAATTCGTCAACCGATTACTCAATGGGGGGCAACCTGTTTGTGCACGATCCTGGCAGGCAAATTGTCGTCAGTTCCTGGAGCGATATTGGTGTTATTACGGATAAAGTAAAGATCGTGGTGCCGTTTAAAAGTACGACACAGCACAGTAATCTTATTACGTCACTTGCGGATAAACCCCTGGCTAAAAATAGCATTGTCCAGTACATGCCGCTTATTCGCCGGATTATCGAGAGGGGAAATCATTTTTTCCAGTGATTTTCCTGATGATTTTCCTGGTGAGTTTTTTTGCGATGTCCCGAGAGTTGCCAGACAGGTTGGATTCGGTCGGTTTTAGTATCCTGGACGACTGCTTAGCAATGTCGGCTTAACAGCGGTAGAAGCGCGTAATATCCAGATATCTGGCCTGATTCTTGATCTCTACCTCCATCCTTGAATGCTACGCAGCGGCTGTGCACGAAAAGCTCCCGCTATTCGACCAACCTTACGCGGAATGAACGTCCTTTCAGTTTTCCTCGTCCGAGGATTTGCAGTGCGGCCTGGGTCTGTTCCCGTTGGATAGCGACATAGGCGCAATTGTCAGCAATATGGATTTTCCCTACGTCACTTCCGCTAATGCCGTGGTCGCCGGTGAGCGCTCCGAGGATATCGCCCGGCCTTAGTTTTTGCTTTTTACCGCCGTCAATTTGCAGGGTTGTCATCGCCGGTCTGTAGATTGGTTTGTTGAGCAGATGGGCGCTGGGAAGGGGGGCAATGTGCAGCGGTTGGTCCAGGTATGTCTCCAGTTTGGTGACTTTATAGGTCTCCTTGTCGCTGAATAAGGTGCCGGCGAGGCCCTTGCTGCCCGCCCGTCCGGTTCGGCCAACACGATGAACGTGAACCTCCAGTTCGCGGGCCAATTGATAGTTAATGACGGCATCCAGCTCATTAATATCCAGACCGCGTGCAGCGAGGTCGGTGGCGACGAGAATGGATACACTTTTATTGGCAAACCTGATGAGCGTTTCGTCGCGCACTTTCTGGTCCAGATCACCGTGCAAAGCCAGTGCGCTAAAGCCAAGACCGGTCAGCTGATCTGCCACGTCCTGGGTTTCACGTTTAGTGTTGCAGAATACCAGGGCTGAATCGGGACGCGAGTTCAGCAGTAGCAGACACAGCGCAGTGACACGCGGCGTTTGGTCATCGACTTTGTAGACATATTGCTCAATCGTGTCATTGTCGTGGCTGTCGGCAATCTGCACGACAATGGGTTGATTCATGACGCGCCTGGCAATGGACTGTATCTGGTCCGGGTAGGTGGCGCTGAATAAGAGGGTTTGGCGCTGCTGAGGCATATGCTCGAGGATCATGTCGAGCGCGGCCTGGAAACCCATGTCGAGCATGCGATCAGCTTCATCCAGAACTAGAATTTCGAGATTATTCAGCTTTAGGCTGCCCTTGCGAAGGTGTTCTTCGACCCGTCCTGGGGTACCCACGACAATATGTGCGCCATGTTCCAGTGAGCCGATCTGGGGCCCAAAGGGAGTGCCTCCACAGAGGGTCAGTACCTTGATGTTATGAATGGCGCGGGCCAGGGTGCGGATCTCTTTGGCGACCTGATCTGCCAGTTCGCGAGTCGGGCACAGTACCAATGACTGGACGCGAAAACGCTTTGTATCAAGCTTTTGTAGTATGCCCAGTGCGAACGCGGCGGTTTTTCCGCTACCCGTTTTGCTCTGCCCGATGACATCCTTGCCAGCAAGGATGTGGGGTAAGCTCTCAGCCTGTATGGGGGTCATGCTCAGATAGTCTAGTGAGGACAGATTGTCCCGCAATCCAGGTTTTAAATTAAGGGAAGAAAAGGCGGTTTTACTCAAGGAGCTCGTCCTCTGGCGGTTGAGGGGGTTGGCACCGTTGCGCTTAGTCTGGGGTCAATAATCTGACGCGACGAGTCGCGCGGCGCTGGCGCCAATAAAAAAGGGCGAGACCCTGAGGTCTAGCCCTTTTTACCGTGAACTCGCCGGCAATGAAGCCGCGAGTTCAGGGAAGATTAAGCAGTTATCAAAGCGGTACGATATTTTCTGCCTGTGGGCCTTTCTGGCCCTGGGTAACAGTAAACTCAACTTTTTGACCTTCCAGCAGGGTTTTGAAACCTGATCCAGAGATGGCGCTGAAGTGGGCAAATACGTCGGGGCCGGATTCCTGCTCGATAAAGCCGAAACCTTTTGCTTCGTTGAACCATTTGACGGTGCCAGTAGTAGTAGCCATGGGTATATCCTATTTATTCAAGAGTAATTTAAACCTTTGTGAAAAGGGGATTTTTGCTAGAAGTGGTGCGATTACTTATGGATTACAGGACGAGGTACTAAAGACGAGACATCGAAATGGTGTGCATAAATATCAGGCGTACTTTCAAGCTGTGGGCATTATATACGGGTTTATGCCTTAGTCAATGGATATTCCCTGTAAAGCCTGGTACTTAACATCACTGGTAGACTTGCCGGTGACAGGCTTTTAAGGTTAGCGCTTGTCGGAGTAAAGCAGAACATATTCGGCCTCGGTGGCATTAACACCCTGAGGGGGCTACTCCGAGGTAACGTCGTTCAGGGAGCTAATCTGCGCTTAGCGGCCTGAGACCGGTTAATGATCCGCGTAACATTGCGTAATATCTAGCAAGCGCGCAAGGGTATCGTATCGTGCTCAGGTCGGGTTTATATCTGAACTAAAAATAGTGTAGCTGTTAAAGCTGCTGGCTAAAGCAAACCCCAGGAAGGTATTGAATGAAATTAGAAGGTATTAAAGTTCTCGATTTGTCATTGTTTTTGCCGGGTCCACTGCTCACCCAAATGATGGCGGATCACGGCGCCGAGGTGATCAAGCTGGAACCGATCAACGGTGGCGAGCCAAATCGCGAGATTGGGCCCAAACGTGAGGGTGTATCAGTTTATTTCGCCAATACGCACAGGGGTAAAAAGAGTATCCAGCTGAATCTGAAATCGGCGGAGGGCAAGGAGATGGCTCTTAAGCTCGCGGAATCGTGCGACGTCGTTATCGAGGCCTTTCGTCCCGGCGTGGTTGATCGATTAGGTGTTAGCTATGAAGATATCAAAGCGCGTAACCCCGGTGTGGTTTACGCCTCCCTGTCGGCGTTTGGCCAAACTGGACCCTATATCAAAAAGCCTGCGCATGACCTGGCGACAGAGGCCTACGCCGGCATTCTCAGCGTTAATCTCGGGTTTGATGGCAAGCCAGCCATCCCCGCCATTCCTAATGCCGATATGTTGACCTCAATGATGGGCCTGTCTGCCGTGTTGATGGCATTGTTGCGTCGCAAGGACACCGGGCGGGGCGATTACATTGATCTGGCGATGATGGACTCCCTGGTCGCCTGCGTGCCAAACAACATGGGCACTGTGTTTGCTGACAAGAAGCCGCCGGTGGTCAAGGAGGAGCGGACCTGGGGCGGCTACGCCATGTACAACATCTATGAGACTAAGGATGGTAAGTACATAGTGCTTGGCGCCTCCGAAATGCATTTCGCAGTTGCTGTATTAACCAAAATGGGGCGCACTGATCTAATTGAATTTTGTGAGCCTCCACCCGGACCTAAGCAAAATCCGGTAAAAGCATTTTTCACGGAAACCTTTCGTGGCAAAACCCAGGCGGAATGGATTGAGTGGTTTGAGGACGTTGATGCTGCCTTTGCGCCGGTTAACGATTTACGTCAGGCTGCCGATGATCCACAGATACGCGCCAGAGAAATGATTGTAGAAGATGAGCAGGGACGCGAGCACATAGGCATCCCGATTAAATTTAGAGATGAACCGGGGACGATTAATTTTAGCGCGCCGCAACTCGGCGCTGACAACGAAACCGTGGCTGGTTCACTGGGTTATTCCGCTGCGGAAATTCGGGCGATGAAAGACAAGGGTGTGTTTGGCCGTTGATAAAAGCGTCTTTGGGGGGCGGGGTGAAGAACGCGCTGAGCTTACCTATGCCCAGGCCGTCCAGGGGTGCGAATGCACTCCGATAAGTGAAGGCCTCGGGAAGACCCTGTATAGTTCATTTTGCTGCGGTCACTGTCGAGCGCAGTTAGTAGCAGCCAGTAGCAGTTAGTAACACAGTTGCTAAATAGCCTCGCTGCCTTATAAGTTAATCGGTATTGTCATGAAGCTATTAGTCCGTAATCTCGCGCGTACCATCACCGAGGTGGAATTCCGCGCCATGTTTGAGGTACACGGCCGGGTGCAATCCTGTTCTCTGGTTATGGATAAGGCCACCGGCCTTTCCAAAGGCTTTGGTTTTGTTGAAATGCCCAGACCAGGTGACGCCAGGGCCGCGATGAAAGTGCTCAACGGCAAAGAGGTCGCGGGCAGTAAAATGCGCGTCAAAAAAGCTGAACCGAAACCCGATGCTGCGAAGCAGCTGGGTGCTGGCACCAATGACTAAACCTGTTACACAGGATCCACTCCACGGGGTGACTCTAAAGATGGTAGTGACGCGGCTGCAGGAAAGATATGGCTGGGAAGAGCTCGGACGTCGCATTAACATCAGGTGCTTCACCGCAGACCCGAGTATTAGCTCCAGCCTCAAGTTTTTACGGAAGACCCCCTGGGCACGCAGCAAAGTCGAGGCTTTGTACCTCGATACTCAGTGGGTGGTGGAAAATGTCTGGCGTGATGCTCGCGACGGTGGTGATGGGCGAATGTCAGCTTCGCAAAATACTGACCCTGAACCTTTCAAATAGCGCGACCTGATGGCCGAATTTACGGCGAGACCTGTTTGACCCAGGCGCCACTTTTTAACAGGTAATTACCGGGCAGGGTTTTACTGTAAGCTTTTTCTGCCGCCAGGCCTTGCACCTGCTCCAGGGCAAGGTTATTTTTTTTGGCCAATTGCATATAAATCAGTTTTCGCTCTGCGTTTATTCGATCAACCAGTGCCTCGGCGGCAGCGTTCTTGACGACGACACCGAGATAGCCATCGGGTTTTTCGCCGACCAGGCCCTGTGCTTTTGCCTGGTCAATATCCAATGCCAGTGCGGTAGCGCTGATTAGCAGGAGGAGCACGTTTATTATCGCGGTCAATTTTTTCATCTTATTGGCCCTAAAAAAGTTCACTGTCAGCACTGAATACATTGTCCAGCTCCTTGTCGACCTTGACCCGTATTTCATGATCAATCTTGACATTGAGGTTAATTGTGATGGGTTCTTTTGCCTGTACCTGAACCTTATGTGTGCAGGCCGCCAAAAAGAGGGCCATGGCACCGAACAGGATAAATTTGATGCGGATAAGTTTCACACAGTGCTCCAGTTTGACCTGCATTCAGGGCGCTAAACGTTGTTCAATTTCATTCGTGATGGAATCTGTCAGCCTTAGTGCCTTCAACAATACCAGAATGTTTTCCTCGTGGGTGTAATTGAAATTAACTCGCTCACCGGCAATCGGATTAACCCCGATGATAGCAATGTCCAGATTCAGCAGGCCGTCACTGGTCACATTTACGGTACTCTCGAGTTTCTCAAAATTGAGTTGCTCTAGCAACGCCAACTGTCCGGATATTTCAGGTTGTTGGGCTTTCAGGGCATCAAAAGCAGCGTTATTTTTGATGACGATGGAGCCGTCATGCTGATTGTACAAATGACCATCCTTTATAGACACCCTGCCATCAACGAGCACCAAAGGCAGCTGACCTGCCAGATGCCCGGCAATTTCGATCCCTGACTGTTTTTCCAGCGCCACCAGCCTGGCGATGTCGATGTCCTGCATGGTCAGAAGACTTTTCTGCTCTGCGTTGTCTAGCCATACATTATCCAGTCGAAACTTCCCGTCGAGCGTATCTCCGCGAATGTCATAGGCCCTTAGACGACCATTTTCTCCGGCGATTGTCGCGATAATATTCTCAATGAGGACGCCGACATTCATTGACTTTACCGAGAGCTGGGCGGGCTGTAGCTGGAGGCCGTCTGAGTCAAGAGAAAAGTCGAGGGCGTAGTTTAATTCGTCGATGGCGACATCGGCGAAGTTCGCGTTGGTATTACTCAGGCTGATGGCTCCCTGTGTCTGCAAACTATCCAGGTCGATTTCGATGGTCGCTGCCATGTGCCCGGCTTGAACGGATAGTTGTGGCGCCAGTTTTACTAGCCACCCATCGAGCTTAAGTAAGGATTGACTATCTATGTCTACCCTGGCGCGCTGATTGTCGGTGCGCGCATTGAGCACAAATTCATTGCCAAGCGACAGGTGGTGCTCACTGCTGGTTTTTTGTCGCTCGATATCCGCCTTTATCTTGTGTGTAACGGTGGCTTTATCAAGGGATTTTCCCCTGAATACGATGTCGCTGATTTGCGATTTCCCACTTGCGGCGATGCGGTTTTTGTCGAGCAAGGTGAGCGTAGAGTGGTTGGTAACTGCTGCCAGTTTAATGTCGTTGTCGCTCAGCTGAACTATGTTGTTATCCAGTTCTATTTCAAGCTGGTTTAGATCAGCGCCCGTCAGCTTAAAGTTGGTTTCCAGACCAAGGGCCTTGAGTGTTTGTTTTTGTAGTGCTTTTAGTGTCGCTCTGCCCTGCGCCTGCACGCCGGTGGCGAGGTCATAAGTCAGTGAAAAATTGCCGCTCAGGTTTTCGGCAACGATACCCTGATATTCAAGTTTAACTACGTTTAGTTTTGTGTCGGCGTTGAGTTGCAGACCCTCATGTTGAGTGCTGACCTTGCCATCTGAAGAAAGCCCCCATTCATGACCGTGATCAAAGCAGAGCTGGAAGTCGACACTGGCGCCATTATTAAATTCGTAAATCACGTTGTCCAGCTGCAGATTTAACGCCGTGCGCTGGTTACTTATCGCCTGATTGGCAGGCAGGCTGGACACCCTTACGCCAGTCATGGTCAGCGCTGCAGGTGTGAATTCAAGGCGTTCAGAGAAGACCACATAAAGCTCTTTGAAGCGGAGTAATTCGGGTATTTCTTGTTGCAGAGGACAATCTTGCCACTGCCCCCGCACAGCAAACAGGCTCAGGTCCGCCACGGCATTATCAGTAAGCAGATCTGCTACCAGACCGATTTCACCCGTGCCAGTCATGTGTATCGGACATGCCGCGACCGCAGCGTTGTATTCAATATCTACCTGGCTCTGGCTGCGGATGGTTTGCCCATCAAAATTAAAACTGGTTTTAACAGCTGATTTTAGTGTTGCCTGCTCCAGACCGTCGATAGCCAGCGTGAAACCCAGCGGCTCCAGGTCGCTGAGCTGCCAGTTTATTTCGCCACGCAGCTGTTGATTCAGCAACTCCAGGCTGGCGTGCCAGCCGGATGAAATTTCAACCCGATGTCTGGCGGACTGTGTGATAGTCAAAACAAGGGGTTGCTCGGTTAAATCAGTGTGGATTTCAAAACGTTTAATATCCAGCAGGGGCAGGGCATCGGGTAGATTCAATGCCATTACCTGTCGAGATGTGGACGATGTTGTATCGCTGACATAGATGACTGAAGCGAACTCAACCGCGAGCTGGTTCGACTCTCGTCTCCAGTGAAGATTCCTGGCGGTGAACTTGAAACTGGGGTGTTCTATGCAGACTTGTTTAATGCTGACATCCAGACGCCGGTTAACGTCAAACTCAAGGCAGTTCAACTGTAGTTCGTCAGGGTGTAAATACAGATTGAGCAGCGTTACAGCTAATGTCTGTCGAAAGGCCACTGCAAGCACAGCCAGCACTACAATAAGCATTGCCACAATCATGGTAGCTGGCATGGCAACTGTCACTGCGGGTTTGGCCGATTTCTTCATCGATCCTCAGGTAGAAAGGCTTTTGTGCTAGCGAGTGTGGCATAACACGCGTCGATGACCAACGCCAGCCAGTTACTGGTCAAGTTTTTACCGCGTAAAAACCAGGTTTGCTGAGCGCGCAAGCACAGTAAGTCAGGTGTTTGTAGATGAATCTATATCCCGGGTGGTCTTACTTCAGGATATCGAGCGCCACCGCCTCAGCGACTTTAATGCCGTCGATGCCCGCTGACAAAATGCCCCCTGCGTAACCAGCGCCTTCGCCAGCGGGGTATAAGCCCCTGGTGTTGATGCTCTGGCAATCTTGTCCGCGTTTTATGCTGATGGGAGACGACGTACGGGTTTCAACGCCCGTTAAAATGGCGTCCGCCATAGCGAAGCCTTTTAGTTTTTTATCGAAAGCAGGGATGGCTTCACGGATGGCAGCAACAGCAAAGGCAGGCAGCGCTTCTGATAAGTCCCCCAGAGTAACGCCCGGTTTGTAGGAGGGGATAACGCTGGCTATTGCTGTCGACGGTTTATTCTGCAGGAAATCACCTACTAATTGCGCCGGGGCGTTGTAATTTTCGCCGCCCAGTTTATAAGCCAGCTCCTCCAGTTGCCGTTGCAGGTCAATTCCTGCCAACACATGTCCCGGGTAATCCTGCTGAGGCGTAATGCCCACCACGATAGCGGCGTTGGCATTGCGTTCGTTGCGGGAGTACTGGGACATGCCGTTGGTCACCACACGGCCCGCTTCCGAGCTGGAAGCCACCACGGTGCCCCCAGGGCACATGCAAAAACTGTAAACGCTACGACCGTTGGCGCAGTGATGAACCAGTTTATAGTCAGCAGCGCCGAGGACAGGGTGTCCGGCCTGCGCGCCAAACCGTGCCTTGTCGATCACCGACTGGGGGTGCTCTATGCGCAACCCGATGGAGAACGGTTTGGCCTCAATGTAGACCCCTTGCTCCAGTAACATCTCGAAGCTGTCACGGGCACTGTGACCGATGGCTAAAACAATATGATGGCTGTGCAGGGTTTCGCCGCTGGCCAGGGTCAGCCCAGTCACGCTGCCGTAACCTTCGCCTGAGCGATCAGGGTCGGATGATGGTGCTTCGCGGTGAATCTTTGCAACTTTGCTGTTAAAACGAATCTCTCCGCCCAGGCGAACGATTTCTGCGCGCATGTTCGCCACCATCTTGACCAGCTTGAACGTGCCAATATGGGGTTTGCTAAGGGTTAAGATTTCTTCGGGCGCACCGGCGGCGACAAATTCGGTTAATACCTTGCGGCCTAAATGGCGTTTGTCCTTGACCTGGCTATACAGTTTGCCGTCGGAAAAAGTGCCAGCACCGCCTTCACCAAATTGCACGTTTGACTCAGGATTCAACTGACGTTTTCGCCAAAAACCCCAGGTATCCTGGGTGCGTTGCCTGACGGATTGACCGCGCTCCAGGACGATTGGTTTCAGGCCCATCTGTGCCAGCGTAAGCGCGGCCAGCATACCGCACGGCCCAAAGCCAATAACCAGAGGTCTCTGCTGAGTTGCTGCGGGGAACTGATCGCTCGCTCTGGCAACAAATTGATAGCTGGTATCGGGGCTGGGTCCGATGAATGTCTGGCTTGCGAATTTTTCCAGTACTTTTTTTGTCGCAGCTTCGCTAAGCAGAACGTCCAGATGATAGATCAGCTGAATGTCCGTTTTTTTGCGCGCGTCATAACTGCGTTTAACGATAGTGAAATTCAGTAAATCATCCTGTTGAATGGTCAGCTTACTGATAATTTTATCAAGCAGATCACCGTCACTATGGTCGAGGGGCAATCTAAGTTCGCTGAGTCGTAGCATGGTTTTGTAGTACTAATTGATGATGAAGCGGGGGATGCGAGCGCCGGCCAGCTCCGGCAGGCAGCCAGGGATTTTAGCATGAGGTGGCTACGTAGCACCGTATAAAACGGGCATAACAGAGCTTCCGGCGCATAGGCTACACGACCAGACCGGCGCTATAGCCTGACGACCAGGCCCACTGGAAATTAAAGCCCCCCAGGTGACCGGTAACATCCAGCACCTCGCCAATAAAATACAGACCTGGCTGTTGTTTGGTTTCCATGGTTTTGGAGCTGATTGCTCCGGTATCAATACCGCCCAGAGTCACTTCAGCGGTGCGATAACCCTCGCTGGCAGACGGCTTCAGGCGCCATCCGTTAAGTTGTGCGCCAATCGCCACCAGCTGTTTATCACTGAACTCGGCCAGAGGAATATCCGCTTCGGTTTGCCACCATAGCGTCTGGAGTTCGTTGACCAGTGCTTTTGGCAGACTGTCTGTCAGGTGAGTTTTCAGGCGAATTTTGCCAACGCGCTGTTTAGCCTGAAGTAACCAGTCAGCAGCATCAATATCGGGTAGCAGATTGATGCGAATTTCGTCACCGGGCCGCCAGTAGTTAGAAATTTGCAGGATCACCGGGCCACTCATGCCACGGTGGGTAAACAGCAGGTTTTCGCTAAATGTTTGTTGCCCGCAACTCACCTCAACCGCGACAGACAACCCCGCCAGGCGTTCACACAGCGACTTGACCGCGCTGCTGAACATCAGGGGCACCAGCCCCGCCTGGCGTTCTGTGACAGTCAGGCCAAACTGTTTGGCTATGTCATAACCCGCCCCACTTCCGCCGAGCGAGGGAATAGACAGCGCGCCTGTTGCAATGACCAGGGACTGACAACGCAGATCGAGTCTACCCACTGCCTGGTTGGCGATGCCATATTTCTGCCCACTGAGCAATTCCAGCCGGTAGCGGTATTGATCTGGCGAGGCCCTTTTACGCGGCGCTTCGTGGGGAACCTGATCCGGGGCTTCAGACGAGTGTGTGCTGGTGCCACCTGTTAACGCCGTGATATTGCCAATCTCACAATGGGTGCTGATTTCAACCCCGTGCGCGGAGCATTCGCTAAGCAGCATCGCGAGAATGTCTTT
>JBFIEE010000065.1:0-14328 GCA_041603535.1 Porticoccaceae bacterium | reverse complement strand
GGTCGCGCGTTTCGCACAGCGCGCCAGTTATCTGGAAGCACGTTTATACGCCGCCATGAACCATTTAATAAAACGCAAGAATGACGAGTTTGCCACCAGCGCCGCGCTGTTGCAGGCAGTGAGCCCGCTCAACACCCTGCAGCGTGGTTATGCCATTGCCCAGGATCAAGGTCAGCAGGTTATTGCGCACACCACTGATACGCAAGCGGGTGACCGGATCAAAGTCACCCTGGTAGATGGCGCCCTCGATTGTCTGGTGGAAGAAGTTCACCCTGACACAGTTAATAACCCTTAGCTGACAGACCGCTGGCCTCATCAGGAACCCTGGTCTAACTAACAAGCCTGAGCTGAACACACTGAGCTGAACAATGAACTCGAAACTGACTAAAAACCCCAAACTGGCTAAAAACCATGCGTAAACAACAGACCGGCGGCGCGCAAGCCCGTCGTTTGCTCAGGCTACTGTGCTCGATCCCCCTGCTGGTGTTGGCCCTGCCCGCAATGACCGCGCCCAACGACACCTGGGATTTAACTGACCTCTATCCTGATCTTGCTAGCTGGCAAACAGCGCATTCGACCATCAAGCAGCAAGTCGCTGAGCTTGAGCAATGTCGGGGCACACTGGCCACTTCTGCCGACACCCTCGCCAGGTGCCTGCAACAGAGTTCGGCGATCTATCGAGCCTTGACCAGGCTCTATTCCTACAGCTTTCTGGCCAAAGATATTGAGCTGGCCAATTCGACATTGCGTGAACAACATTCTTTGGCGGAGGACCTGTTAACGGCTTACGGGGAGGCCATCAGTTTTATCGAGCCGGAACTTCTCGCCATCGATCGGGTAACACTCCAGCGCTGGCAGCGAGATAATCGAGCACTCGACGACTACGATTTTTATATACGGAATACCCAGCGCAAGGCAGCCCACATCCTGCCGGTCCGCGAAGAACAGATGCTGGCAGCTGCCAGCGCGCCGCTACGTGTCGCTGGCGACACGTACAGTGTATTAACCAACGCTGAACTGCCCTGGCCAACTATTACTCTCGACGATGGGCAGCAAGCGACCCTGACACCAGCCGCATATACTAAATTCCGCGGCACGCAAAATCGCGCTGACAGACGGGCCGTATTCAACAGTTTTTTCGGTACCTATCAAAAATATCAGCAAACTTTGGCAGTAACCCTGGAGGGACAGGTCAGAGCCCATGTGTTTGAAGCGCGTATGCGCAACTATCCCTCCGCCTTACAGCAGGCGCTGGCGCTGGACAATATACCCGAGCAAGTCTACAGATCGCTGGTTACCACTGTGAACAATAACCTCCCCACGTTGCACCGTTATCTAAAGCTGCGCGCGAAGCTGCTAAATCTCAGTGACCCGCGCTATTACGACGTCTATCCTAATGTGCTCAACATTGACAAAACGTATCCCATCACTGACGCCGAACGGCTGCTGGACACTGCTCTGGCGCCGCTGGGCAAGGATTATCAACAACTGTACCGAGACTCCGTAGGCGCACGCTGGATGCATATCTACCCCGCGCAGGGCAAGGTTAGCGGTGCCTATTCAATGGGCGCGGCCTATGATGTGCATCCTTACATTTTGCTGAACCACAATGATGATTATGATTCGTTGAGTACATTTGCTCACGAATGGGGCCACGCCATGCACTCGTTGTTGGCCAATCGCACACAACCCTTCGCCAGGGCTGAATACACCACATTCACCGCTGAAATCGCCTCAACTGCTCACGAAGTATTGCTTTATAACCAGCTGACAGCTGCTGCCAGCGATACGCAGGAGCGCCTGTTTTATTTGCTTCAGGAGCTGGACGGCCTGCGCGGCACATTTTTTCGGCAAACCCAGTTTGCCGAATTCGAGTTACAGTTACATGAAGAAATAGAAAAAGGTGGTGCACTCTCGGCCGACAAATTAAATGCCCTGTACGGCGCCCTGCTCAAGCGTTACTACGGTCACCAGAACGGGGTGATGCACATCGATGACAATTACACCGTTGAATGGGCTTACATCCCCCACTTTTATCGCAACTTCTATGTCTATCAATACGCCACGTCGATTTCGGCAGCCTATTACTTGATGGACAAGGTACTCGCCGGCGGCGAGAAGGAACGACAGCAATACCTGTCCATACTCAAAGCCGGGGGTTCAGACTATCCCTATGAGCTACTGCGCAAAGCTGGTGTGGACATGGCTTCGCCCGAGGTTTATCAGGCGGTCATTACACGCTGTGACAAATTGATGGACGAGATTGAGCGTATTATCGAGCAAGCCGACGAGATGCCGAAATCGACAAAGTGAATCACGCCAGCGTCCAGGCGGGAAAGGGCATCCGGTTAAACGCAGCGAACTACCTGCGACCGCCAAATCTCTCCAGCCTACCCGGGTTACTTCCTGATCTGACTCAATAGATAAGCGGAAAGATCACGGCGTTCGGTTTCTGACAGATCAACGAAGGCTGGCATCTCCCGGTGTTTTTCACTGCCACGAATCCAGTTCATCAAGTCCTGCTCCGTACGTCGCGTCAACAGGGTCGCGGGGATGCGCTTCAAATAATTCCCGCGGCCTTTGCGCGGATGACAGCTCGCACAGTTTTGCTCAAACAATTGCTGCCCTGCGGCCACAGAGCCAACTTCTGAGGTGTCACTGCCAGCAGCCGATGAATCGTCGCTCTGATCACCTGGCGAGCAGCCTGAAATCAGCAACGAGGCTATCAACAGTATGACTGTCAGCAGCGGGGCCGTCAGCCGTGAAGCTGCAAAGTGTGAAACTCCAGACACATCGGTTACAGCAGGGCTGCGACGGACGCCGGACGGCACACTCGAAATGCCAGTAAAAAGGGCTTTAAACATGTTATTGAATGGTGTTTTACACATTACCTTATCTCCGCCCTACCGGCATCCAGCTTAGAATTGATCAATTCCACAGTGAGCACCTTACCAATAATTTGGCACGGCGCAAGACCACGCACCGAGCAACCTGCGACAGCATGAGGCTAGCGCTTGACGTGTTTCATCAAACGCCTTTTCTTGTCTATTTGTCGTGCAGTCAGTTTATTGGCTTTCCCAGCATAGGGGTTCTCTCCGGTGCGAAACTCTATTTTTATCGGTGTGCCATGCAACGCCAGGGCGCGTCGAAAGGTTTTTTCCAGATAGCGACTGTAATGATTGGGCACTTCACTTGTCTGACTGCCATGAATCACGATGACCGGCGGATTCCGGCCGCCTGCGTGCGCGTACCGTAATTTAATACGGCGACCACGCACCAGGGGCGGTGGATGCTCACTAACCGCATCTTCAAGGATACTGGTCAGTCGGTTGGTGCTGAGGCTATCCGTGGCCGCACTGTAGGCGGCCAGAATTGATTTATACAAATGCCCGACACCCGTGCCGTGTAACGCAGATATAAAATGCACATCGGCAAATTCAGCAAAACGCAGGCGTCGCTTAAGCTCCTGTTTGAGCCGTTCCCGCGCATCCTGTTCCACACCGTCCCACTTATTGACGGCGATAACCAGAGCCCTGCCGGCGTCAATGGTATAACCCATCAGGTGCAGGTCCTGATCAACCAGACCTTCGTGGGCATCAACGAGGAGAACGACGACATGAGCATCATCAATCGCCTGCAACGTTTTTACTATCGAGAACTTTTCCACCGTTAGTTTCACGCTTTTTCTGCGTCGAACGCCAGCCGTGTCAATCAGTGTAAAGTGCTTACCGGCCCGCTCATAATCAATATATATACTGTCGCGGGTGGTGCCCGGTTCATCAAAAACAACGACTCGCTGCTCGCCCAGCAGGCGGTTAACCAGTGTCGACTTACCCACATTGGGGCGGCCTACAATCCCGATTTTTATACCGCTATGCGGGCGGGGACCGACGACTTCTGAATCAGGCAACTTCGTTAAAACCTGGGCCATCAGGTTGGCAACGCCCTTACCGTGGGTGGCCGTAATCGCAAACGCCTCGCCCATACCAAGCCTGTAAAAGTCGGCTAGCGCAACGTTAGGATCCACCCCATCTATTTTATTGACCACCAACATCACGGGCCGCGCCTGACGTCGCAGGCTCAGGGCAATATTTTCGTCGACAGCAGACAGGCCATCACGGGCATCGACCATAAAGAAAACCATATCAGCTTCGGAGATGGCCTGCGCTGACTGCTGCGCCATCGCCGAATCAATACCGGTTTCATCGCCACGTATGCCACCGGTATCGATGACCATATAGCGCCGCCCTTCATATTCGCCTTCACCGTATTTGCGATCGCGAGTCAGCCCCGGAAAGTCTGCCACCAGCGCATCACGTGATTTAGTCAGGCGATTAAAGAGGGTCGATTTACCAACGTTGGGCCGCCCGACGAGGGCGATGACTGGGAGCATATTCTGACTACAATCGACAAAAGAGGCGCTATTTTAACGCAAACAATCCTGTTACATCTGGGTTTGTTTGAGGGGGCCGCGATAAGGGCCTTAGCGTGTCGGGGGGCTCAAGAAAGTCGGGACACCCCGTTGAAAGTTACTTATTAGCTGGCATCATTTTAGGAACGACATGCATCGTAAAGGCATTCAGAACCGCCAGTAAGCTTTATGTCACTGGCAACACACTGTTCGGTGCTCAATACTCTCCATATTCTCTATTTCATCAAGGGGCGAGCCGGTCGGACGCAGGCCTCAAGCCCCGTTATTGCAGACCATGGCACAACCGCGAGCTACTTCTCCTTGAGTGTATACGCGGTCAGATCGCCACCGTTATCCTGCACATAAAACGTTTCATCACCGGCAATCATCGGTACTGATATCCCATCACTATCGACTTTTAGACGACCAATAATTTTTCCATCTTCAGAGTCCAGAACATGCAGATAACCCTGACGATCAGCAATCGCAACATAATCTCCCACCCCCAGGGGGGATGTTAATTTACGGCGCAAAAATTCTTCATTGACCCACAACTCCTGCCCGCTTGAGGCGCGTAAAGCATGCACCTTATCTTCCAGGTCAACAACATACAGCCGACTCGAACCATAACCCGGCGCCAGATGACTCGAACTGGGCTGCGCCCACAATTCCCTACCCGCACCACGGCTTACCGCGCCCACCTTGCCCTGATAACTGGTCGCATATATCAAATCACCCGAGAGTAACGGTGTATTGACGTCGACCATTCGCTCCAGCTCAGTTTTGCCTTCGCCGGTAGCGAGCTTACTCTCCCAAAGCACTGTACCCGTCCCGGCGTCCAGACCCACAATCTTGCCACTGGGGAACCCTGCTATCACCATACTCCCCGCCAACACGGGTGCGGCGGTAGCGTGTAAAGTCAACACGGGCATATCGGCGACATAACGCCACAGCTGTTCACCACTTGTCGCTGCCAGACCGTGCAGTTTGCCATCCTGCGTTTGCACCACCACCACGCTGTCATCCGCAGCGGGAGGAGCCAACACTTCGCTGCTCACCTGGGCGCGCCACCGTTCTTCGCCAGTCTCCGTAGACAGGGCAAATACTTCGCCATCCTGACTGCCCACCACGACCAGCTCACCGCCGACACCAACGCCACCAGTCAGCACTACGTCCAGCTCCGTCCGCCAAACACGATCACCATCGGCACGGCCAAAAGCAGACACCAGACCCCGCCGGTCAGCGGCAAAGACCTGATCGTCGAGCAACGCGGGCTGCAAGCTCGCCTCATAGTGCTTCAGGCTTTTGCCGACCGAAGCGCGCCACACCTTGTGTATTTTTACCGCTTCATCGTACTTACCCAGGTCCATAGGCTCGGTAGAACGCTCACCTTCCACCTCATCAATCGCCTCGGCTTTGTCATCCTCCCAAAACTTGAGAGAACTACAACCAGACAACAGTGTCGCCAGGCACACTAAAATACAGGCAAAATATTTCATGAAGCGTCTTCCTTCGATGGCGAGGCTGCCAATGGTTCGTCACCTTGCACGCGGTTCAGTTTGAATTCCAACAAGGGTCGCGCACCACTGCTGGCTTCTGCCAGGTTGTTAAGCGCCGCCTGGTAGGCGGCCCGAGCCGCGATCGAATCGCCGCTTTTGAAATGAATATCGCCGCGCAGTTCCGCAAACAACGCGCGCATACCCTGCGGGACTTCCAACTCTAACAGTGCTAGCGCTTTCGCATTATTGTCCTGCGCCATTTCCACACGGGCCAGACGCAGGCGGGCCAGACTGGCCAGTTCAATATCGTCACCGCTTCTCTCAATTACCCGCTGCAAAGCAGTCGCCGCAGTTTCGAAGTCTTCTCTGACTACCGCCAGTCTCGCGATCATCAGGTCGGCATAACGCGCGTATTGGCTGCCCTCGTGTTGCTCCCGCAACAATCCAGCCAGCTCTGATAACCGCGTTCTGTCATTTTCAGACATGTCCTCTATGTCACTTTTATCAGCAAGCTCAATTAGCTCACCGTAGATGGCTGCAGCATCAGCCACCTGTTGCTCTCGATAACCCTGCCATTGCTGCCAGCCAAACCACCCGCCAATCACGAGGACTACCGTAACTAACAGTTGTGTACCGTTCTCCTTCCACCATCGCTTTAAGGTTTCGAGCTGTTCGTCGTCGCTGAAATGTTGTGCCAATTTGTCTACTTCCGTCAGAATTAAAGTTAGCTTTCTGGATCTGTCAGGCTTGATTTAGCCGTTGCACTAATTCAGAGACCGACATAGTTTGCTGCTCATTTTTCTCGCCTTGCTCACGTAGATACTTGACAGTCACAGCACCGACCGCGGCCTCGTCCTCACCAATAATCAGCAGAATCTCAGCGCCACTGCGATCGGCCTTTTTTATCTGCTTTTTCAGGCTGCCGCCGCCGCAGTGATTCTGCAAACGGATTCCGGGACAACTGGAACGTATTGCTTCGCTGCATTTAAGCGCCGCCTGCGCCACATCACCAGCAGCCACCAGGTAAGCATCCAGATGCCGGCCGACACTATCCGGCACCACCCCCGCGGCGTCAAGTAACAGCACCAGCCGCTCTTCTCCCATGCCAAACCCAATGGCCGGAGTCGGCTTGCCCCCTAACTGTTCAACCAGACCGTCATAACGACCACCGGCGCAAACAGTGCCCTGCGCGCCCAGTGAGTCCGTCACCCACTCGAAGACAGTCTTGCCGTAATAGTCCAGGCCCCGTACCAAACGCGGATTGATTTCATAGCTGACCCCTACGCTATCAAGCGACGCGCATACCGTATCAAAGTGCCGCTGAGAGTCTGCGTCGAGATAATCCTGCAAGCGCGGTGCGTTATCCAGCAGCGCCTGTGTCTGGCTGTTTTTGCTGTCGAGAATACGCAGGGGGTTGGTCGCCAGTCGACGCTGGCTGTCCTCGTCCAGAACCGCTTTGTGCCCACTTAAATAGCTCACCAGCGCCTTGCGAAACTCGGCGCGACTGCTCGCGGTGCCCAGTGTGTTGAGCTGCAGTTTCAAATGATCCTGAATGCCCAGATCACGCCACAGGCGTGCTGTCATAATCAGCATTTCAGCGTCTATGTCTGGTCCATCCAGACCAAAAACCTCGGCACCAATTTGATGAAACTGACGCAACCGACCTTTCTGTGGCCGCTCATAGCGAAACATGGGGCCGCTATACCAAAGCCGCTGCACCTGATTTCTGAGTAATCCGTTTTGCTCGCTGGCCCGCACACACCCGGCAGTGCCTTCAGGTCGCAACGTAACACTATCACCATTGCGATCAAGCCAGGTATACATCTCCTTCTCGACGATATCAGTCACCTCGCCAATGGAGCGCTTGAAGAGCTCAGTGCTTTCAAGCAGGGGGAAGCGAATCTCCTGGTATCCGTAGCCCTGCAAGAGATTTTGCACCTTATTTTCGAGATACCGCCATATGGGTGAGTGCTCGGGCAACAGGTCGTTCATGCCACGCAGTGACTGTATATTATTCAAAATATATTCCGTGATTGATCAATCTTTGGCGATCAATTGCTCGAGCAGCCGCCCTTTTTCCGCCGCTTTCGCACGAATGCGCTTTTCCAGCTCATCCACCAGATTACCCTGAGCGAGTTTTTCAGCAGGCTTACCGTCGATAAATAATACATTGTTGGGTGTACCACCAGTGAGCCCAATTTCCGCCATTTTCGCTTCACCGGGACCGTTGACCACACAGCCGATCACCGCTACATCCAGTGGCACGGTAATATCTTCCAGACGATTTTCCAGTTCGTTCATCGTGCGAATGACGTCAAAGTTCTGACGGGAGCAACTCGGGCAGGCTACAAAATTGATTCCCTTACTGCGCAAGCGCATGCTTTTTAGCAGGTCCCAGCCCACCTTCACTTCCTCGACGGGGTCTGCTGCAAGCGAAATTCTCAGCGTATCGCCGATGCCCTCCATCAGCAGGATGCCCAGTCCGACAGCAGATTTAACCGTACCTGAACGTAAACCACCGGCTTCTGTAATACCCAGATGCAAGGGATTATCCAGTTGTTTAGCAATGAGGCGATAAGCGGCCACCGCCATGAATATGTCTGAGGCCTTCAGACTCAGCTTAAAATTCTGAAAGTCCATACGATCAAGAATATCGGCATGCCGCATGGCCGACTCGACCATCGCCTCGGCAGTTGGCTCACCATATTTCCGCTGTAATTCCTTCTCCAGGGAACCTGCGTTGACGCCAATACGCAAGGGGATCTGGCGCTCCCGAGCCTTTTCAATCACTGCCCGCACACGCTCTTC
Organism: Porticoccaceae bacterium; assembly: GCA_041603535.1. Lineage (GTDB taxonomy): Bacteria > Pseudomonadota > Gammaproteobacteria > Pseudomonadales > Porticoccaceae > HB2-32-21. The sequence continues at coordinate 5,610 of JBFIEE010000065.1, read as the reverse complement.
CTTGCCAATGTTCCCCGGATTAATACGCAGACAGTCAACGCCGTAATCCATCACTTTGAGTGCAATCTTATGATCGAAGTGAATATCGGCGATCAGAGGCACGGTAACCTGGCGGCGAATTTCTTTAAACGCTTCAGCCGCTGCCATGGTAGGCACGGAAACTCTAACCAGATCAGCGCCAGCTGCCTGAATCCTCTCGATCTGAGCCACGGTAGCGGCTACATCCGTGGTTTCGGTATTCGTCATACTTTGCACCGAAATCGGCGCGCCCCCGCCAACAGGTACATTACCGACCATCACCTGACGGCATTGGCGACGCTTGATAGGGGATTCACCCAGCATGACTTACCACTTTGTACAATGAGGACCGATTCATAAAACTAACGCAGAGTCAGGCCAGCTTGCACAGACGTGCAACACACCTGATCCGCCAACACCACTACGGTCACCAACAGCAACAATACCGCCGCCACACAATACAGCGCCATCCGCACCTGCTGATTTTCTATAAGGGACGTTGAACTCTCATCGAGTTGCTGCTTGCTCTCCCCCTCAGTCAGCGCATCTAAATTGTCCAAGACAGGCGTTGGATCAATGCCTAATAACGTACAGTAACGCCGGACGTAACCTCGAACATAAACAAGCGCCGGAAGTTTTTCATAATCATCACTCTCTAACGCCCGCAACGAGCTTTCGCTAAGACCGAGCGACACAGCTGCTTCCTCGAGTGATATGGCCAAATCGCCCCGCGCCTTTCGCATCTGCAGGCCCGGCAGGATATCACCGGGGGGAGACACCGTTTTCTGTTTCACTGTTTCACCGTCACTGGCCTGCTAACCATTCCTTATATGCAAGGTACTCTTTCGAATACGGAAACATTTTTTTCAACGCCAGCGCCTTGCTGGCCTCGCCATTTTTATTGGCAAAGGCGCGCTCCAGCCTGACGCCAAGCCATAAGGCCCGCGCGGTGGGTCCGACCATTGCTTCATACCTGTCGAGGTAGATCTTGGCGCGAGGCAAATCCTGCTCCCGAAAATATATATCTGCGAGCTCGAAATAGGGGGTCGACATGCGAGGATCGAGCGCCAGCGCTTTTTCCCAGGACTGTTTAGCTTCCGCCTCTTTACCGAGCCGGTTTGCCGCCATACCCAGGCTTAAAAATACCCTCGCTCGACGAGAATAGTTAACGTCCTCTGAAGCGATGGCAAGCTGCTCGAACGCTTCGTCATAACGCTTACGCTTATATAAAAAAACCCCGAAATTATTTCTACCGCGGGTATATTTCGAGTCATACTGCAAAGCTTTGCGAAAATGTTCTTCCGCCAGTCGATACTCTTTATCTAACTGGTAAAGCAGCGCCAAACCATTGTGGGCACCAGGCGAACGACTATTGATTTCCAGCGCTTTTTGGAAATTAAATCGGGCACCATCCCGATTGCCTTCGCTCAAATAACCAAGGCCAAGCTTAATATAGTTATCCAATGCGTCACTACGCCGGTGTTTTTTATCTGTATCAGACGTACCGGATGTCATCGTCTTGGTTGAGCTAGTATTGGTGGTCGTACACCCGGCCACAAGGAGTGCGACAACTACAACAACACTGACCCACGCGGTTGGTATTCTGATCATATCGCCTGTTTCAACCTGAAATTATGCGCACCGGCTGGGATAGCTCCATCAGTCCACCCTGATACCTGGCGCGACGCCGGGTTCGGTCGTTAACCTCTCCAGCTAGCTGCCCACACGCTGCCGCAATGTCATCGCCCCGAGTTGTCCTGACAGTCACAGTGTACCCGCCTTCCTGCAGAATATCTCTAAACCGATACAGGGCATTATTTGAAACCCGGCGATACCCAGAGCCCGGGAACGGGTTGAACGGAATCAGATTGATTTTACACGGCGTTGTGGCCAGTAATTCGACCAGCTCTCGGGCATGCTCCGGGCGGTCATTAACCTGATCCATGAGGGTATATTCGACAGTGATTTTACGGCGTTGATCGGGCATTTTACCCAGGTAATTACGCGCCGATTCGAGTAGCGCAGCAATGGGATATTTTCGATTGAGCGGCACCAAATCATTGCGTAGCGCATCGTTGGGTGCATGCAACGAAATTGCCAGGGACACATCTGTCACGTCGCCAAGTTTGTCGAGAGCCGGCACGACACCCGCCGTGCTGAGCGTCACACGACGTTTTGAAAGACCGTAAGCACAGTCATGCATCATCAGGTTGACTGCTTCTACCACATTGTCGAAATTGAGCAGCGGCTCCCCCATGCCCATCAGCACAACATTGGTAACAGCACGGTCGCCGCTGGCCGGGCCACCTCGCCCGGCGGCCATCAGCGCGCGCGCCGCTATCCACACCTGGGCAATAATTTCTCCGGCATCAAGGTCCCGATTAAAACCCTGCTTACCGGTTGCGCAAAAACTGCAATCCAGAACGCAACCAATTTGTGACGATACGCACAATGTGCCCCGGTCGTTTTCGGGGATATAAACACTTTCGACACAGCTGCCACCGGCGGTGCGAATCAACCATTTAATCGTGCCATCCTGTGAATCCGACTGGCTGACCACCTCGGGCAAGCGCACCTCGGCGACGCGCGTCAGGCGTTCACGCAACGCCTTCGACAAATCCGTCATTGCCGAAAAATCGGTCACACCGCGCATGTGGATCCATTTCAGGATCTGCTTGACACGAAAAGGTTGCTCGCCAAGGCTTGCAAAAAACTCCCCCAGTCTTTGCTCACCCATGCCCAGCAGGTTAATTCTGGGTTGTGCGGCCACAGCATCAGCATCTGTACTGCCAGCTGGAGCGGTGGTAACGTCAACCGGGGGGAGGTTATTCATAGCCCGTAAACAGTTTCATTTTCTACCGTGAGCAAATGTCGCCGGGTTCAAAGAAATAACTGATTTCTCGCTCCGCAGACGCCTCAGAATCAGAACCATGAACGGCATTGGCATCAATGGTGTCGGCAAAGTCCGCGCGAATTGTACCCGGTTCTGCATCACGAGGATTGGTAGCGCCCATCAGCGCCCGGTTTGTAGCGACGGCATTGTCACCTTCCAGCACCTGCACGACGACTGGGCCAGAGGTCATGAAGCTCATCAGGTCAGGAAAAAAACCTCTGCCTTTATGCTCCGCATAAAAGCCTCCAGCCTGCTCTTCCGACAGCTGCAACATCCTCGCCGCAACCACCTTAAGGCCGGCTTTTTCGAAGCGGCTGATAATATCGCCGATCACATTTTTCGCCACCGCATCAGGCTTGATAATAGAAAGGGTGCGCTCAATTGCCATAAAAACGTAACTCCAAAGACATTTTCCGCAGACATCCGCAGAATTCAAGGGTCGCAAATTTTACTCTTCTGAACTGGGGCTTACAAGGAAGTGGCTGCTCGTCAGGCGGCGAGAAATTCTCGAAACTGGTTAACCGGCACCGGCATGCTGAAGTGGGCGCCCTGATAAGTGTCACAACCGGCTTTGCGCAACACCTCCAAAGATGCCAAATCTTCCACACCTTCGGCGGTCACCTGCAATCCGTATTGACGGGATACCGCGAGAATCGCTTCGACCACACCACGGCTCTCAGCATCTCTGTGGATATTACGTATGAACTCCCGATCGATTTTTAACCAGTCAAACGGTAGACGCTTTAGATAAATCATCGACGAATATCCGATACCGAAATCGTCAATGGAAAACTTGGCGCCGAGAGCCTTAATCGCCAACATTTTCTTGATCACGTCTTCTACGTCGTCGATCACCAGGCTCTCAGTGACTTCGAAATTGAGGTACTTTGGATCAATTTCATAACTACGCAGGCTGTGCTCTATCACCTCCAGTAACTGCGGATCATTGAACTGCCGCGGGCTGATGTTGATACCCAGCCGCATATGATCGTGCCAGATACCTTCATCCATAAAATTGCGGATATATTCACAGGCTGTCCGGATAACCCAGTGCCCGACATCGACAATTAACCCGGAAGATTCAAGCAGGGGAATGAATTCTGACGGCATATTGGTCACCCGATCAGAATTTACCCAACGCAACAGCGCTTCACCACCCACCAGGCGGCCATCACGAAGCGAGATTTGCGGTTGAATATATAACTCAAACTCCTGATTATCGACAGCTTTGCGCAAGCGCGTATTTAAACCAATTTGCCGTTGCGCTTTATCGCTTATGCTCTGGTCAAAAAAGGCAATCCCATTGCGACCCTTGCGCTTGGCTTCGTACATTGCGGTATCGGCATACTGCAGCGCCCGCTCCGCACTTGTTTCGTGATCCACTAACAGGGCGATGCCAACGCTGGCGGTGAGAATAAATTCGTTGCCGTCGTAAAAAATCGGATGCGCGATGACCTCCTTAACCCTGGCGGCCATCGCGCTGGCGCTCAACGCGCCCTCACTAACATTGCTACCGGCTTTGGGGACAAACAGCATAAATTCGTCACCGCTCATGCGCGCCACCATCACCGAGTCGTCGATCATGGCCTCTATTGCTCGCGCCACCTTGAACAGCACCTGATCACCAACATTGTGGCCCCAGGAATCGTTTATGTCCTTGAAGTGATCCAGGTCTACCAGCATCAGGGCCGCACATACCTCCGTACCCCGAGTGGCCTCCTGATACTTGCGGATACTGTCGATCAGCAGCTGACGGTTGGGCAGCTGAGTGAGGCTGTCAAAATAAATTTTACGATCCAGGCCGGGGTCATAGCGCCTACCGTTGCCGTCCTCCTTACTCAACTTACCCAGTACGGTTTCTCTGCTGGCAGCGGGGGGCGAAGCTAATTCTTCAGCCGGCTTTTTATCCTGTTCTTCAGTCGGGTTTGCACCCTGGTTTTCAGCGATCTGCTCAGCCGCTACAACAGGAGCCACCGCCACAGCAGCCCTGGCCGTCGTCGGCTCACTCGCTGGCAGTATCTCGGCGTCGCTCCCCGGCGCTATATCTCGGTCTGCAGCGGCGGCCGCGGGCCTGGGCATCAACGTTACGATGAGCTCCTTGCCACCACCCGGTAACTTCTGGATATGTAACGTCACGTTTTCCGTAGTGTCACCTATCCGTAGCCGCCAATCTATATGAGGCAGGCCGTCTTCGAGGGCAGTATTTATTTGTTGTTTGAGGGATATGAGAGCGAGGGGTTCGCTAAGTTCAACATCATCCAGCGAAGTACCCAACAGGGTCCGCTTGTCGCAGTCCAGAATGTGTCGTGCTGCAGGGTTGCAATCAACGCACATCCCATACACAAAGAACAAAGTGCCGTACGGAGAAGTTTCCAGCAGCAGTTTGTAAAGCTCTTCTTTAGAGCTCATAGGCCCTCAGTCCTTTATTATCGGTCGCGAGTTTAGCTAACTTCTTCGATCCAGGCCATTTGTATCGCTTCAAGAATTTTTTCACCGCAGCGATGCGGATCATCAGCAAAACCCGGCAAGGCCATTACCCAACTACGCAAGTCAACAAAATTGACGTACTGTGGGTCTACATCGGCATGAAAATCAGCCAACTCAATAGCAATGTCGTGAACATCGACCCATTTTAGTTCCATAGCTACCTTACCATTATCCTAGTTCTGTTCAGAGACCATATTGATGGTGTATCGAGG
>JBFIEE010000064.1:0-15039 GCA_041603535.1 Porticoccaceae bacterium | reverse complement strand
GTGTTGGCACGCAAGGCAATACCTGCGTTGTTCATTAGGACGTTCACCTGGCCAAAGGTGTCTAAAGCACAGTTTTTGAGGTTCACTACCCCGGAAAAATCAGCCACGTCCGTCGGTACCGTTAGTACATGATCCCGACCCCCGGAACATACCATCGCTACATCTTTAGCGGCCCTTTCTAGACGCGGCCCATCAATGTCGGCCATGCAAACTTTCATACCTGAGGCGGCAAACTTCATCGCGGCGGCCAGTCCAATGCCGCTTGCCGCGCCGGTGACGACGGCTACATGACCCCTGGCGATTGCTGGATGGCTAAGCATAATCTCCTCTCTGCTCATGGGGCAGGCATGCAACAGTAGTTGCATGCTGTCGACATACTACACGGCAACATAACACACCCTCGAGCCTAACGACTGATGGTGTCAAAACTCCAGTTCAAGCAACAGCCGCACGGTTTCATTTGGGCTCCTGTCGTCAAGCCCATAAATGATCCCGGCTTCCCATTTTATCTGGCGCTTTATACCCAGATTGATCTGACCGAGGAAAACCGGCCCCAGACCTCGTGTATCTTGCCCACTATAGAACTCTATCGCGGGTTCCAGCAGACGAGAATAACGGTATCTGGCCTGCAAACCGAGCCTTGATTCAACTTCGTCTGGAATGTCAGGCCCCCATTCCCTGGGCGACAAAAAATTGGCAGTCCCACTCCACCGGCCGAACTCCTTCTCGACGAGTATTCCTGTGGCAAATTCCCAGATAGCTGCGTTAGCTTCCTTTTTTAATTCAAAAACCAGGCCGTGCCATCGCGATTCGCCAAAGCGATTGCACACCAGATAAATTAAATAAAGCGGTACGAGATACATCACCGCATACGAAAACGACGCGACAAGCGCGAATAATCCCGTCCAATTGTAACTATCGTCGGTCCCTCGCAACGTATACCAGGCAAGTAAAGCCGTGATGCCGACTGCCATGTTTTACTCTAATGGACTGTGTTGTTTACGAAGCTTTCATAGATACACTGGTGATGTAAACCAATAGCCCAACCTCAGGGCTATTTAAGAAAGATAAGGGTTAGGTGATGGGGTTTGCCTCAAAGGTTTTCCCAAAAACTTCTTTTAGTCAGCACACGTCAGAGTGACCACCTCTCGCGTACTGTCAGCGTCAACCCATCTTCCTGCGCAGATAAACACCTATTTTATCAACCGCTTGCTGTGCCTCATCGAGCATGGGCGCGAAGGCGTGCCAGACGTGGAACATTTCCGGTTCATCCAGCAATTCGACATCAACACCGGCTTTTTTGGCATTTTCATAGACTGTAATGGCGTCGTCATAAAGCACTTCACGACCACCGACGTGAATTAACAACGGCGGCATACCGGTCATATCGGCAAACACCGGCGATGCTAGTGGGTTTTTCTTATCGGCATCGCCAACATAAAAGTCAGCCATTTTTTGCAGGCCGTTACCCAGCACCATGGGATCAATTGCGAGACGCGTTGTATAGGAGTCAGCCGAACAGGTCATATCGGTCCAGGGCGAAATACCAACTCCCGCGGCGGGTAGCGGATCACCAGCATCTCGCAGATAGAGCAGGGTTGCCAGGGTCAGCCCACCGCCCGCGGAGTCGCCGGCAATCGCTATATTTCTCGGTTTAAAGCCCCGCTTCAGTAACCAGCGATAGGCGCTAGCGGCGTCTTCTATGGCCGCCGGAAAAGGATTTTCCGGCGCCAGTGCGTAATTAATGCCCAGGGTACGCGCGCTACTGGCGCGAGATATATTCTGCATTAAATAACGGTGACTTTTGATCGAGCCGATGGCATAACCCCCACCGTGCAGATACAGCACGACCTTTTCTGGATCAGACCCCGGTGCCGTCAAAAACTCCGCATCAACGCCATCGGCGCTGACTGGCTCCAGGGTGACATCGGCGGGGACTTTGAATTTAGCGCCATTCTCATCCAGCACTTCCCTCGACTGTTTCAAAGATGGCTGCTTGCCACTGCCGCTCGAAGTATTTTGCCGCTCGAATATTTTTAGTATTTTGTCTAACTGTTGCTGTGACATGCCAATTCCCTCAGCCTAAGCACCGGTTTTGGCCTTAACAAACTCCCCGATCCTCGCAATGGCATCACGCCCTTCAGAAAGATTCTGATGAAACAGATGCCAGACGTGCACCATGTCAGGCCATTCTTCCAGCGTCGCTTCCACGCCAGCAGCGCGGGCATTATTAGCCAGGGTTTCTGCATCGCTATAGAGCACTTCCGCAGACCCCACCTGTATCAACAGCGGTGGTAATCCACTGAGGTCAGCGTGGATCGGACAGGCGGTGCTGGCTCGAAGGTTGCCGCCCGGGCCTACGTAAGTCTGGCCCATGGGCTTAATCAGCGCCTCGGTTACCATCGGATCAATATTTTTGCGGGTCTGATAGGACTCACCCGTTGCTTCAAGATCTACCCAGGGTGAAATACATACCCCCGCCGCCGGCAAGGGTAAACCCGCATCTTTCAGGCCAACCAGGGTCCCCACCGTTAGACCACCACCGGCAGAGTCGCCGGCAATGACAATTTTATCTGGCTCATAACCACTGGAGCACAACCAGTTATAGGCGGCGATAGAATCCTCAACAGCTGCTGGATAAACATGCTCTGGCGCCAGCCGGTAATCAACCGCAAGCGCCCGGCAACCGGCGGCCCGTGCCAGCTCGGCGACGGTAGCGCGGTGGCTCTTTAGTGACCCGATGACATAGCCGCCACCATGGACATACATAATGATGCGGGCTGCGTCAGCACCAGGGGGCATATGTAGCTCACAGGGCACACCGTTGGCGGTGATGGCTTTGATTTCCACATCCGCCGCGGGCGCTGCGCCCATACCATCAAATTGAGCCCGCATTTCTTCGAGAGTGCCGCCCAGGGGGCTGCTCTTCAACTGGGTAACAATGGCTTCGATTTCGCTCTTTGACATGGTTGTTTTCCCCTTTAGTAAATAGCTTGTTAGCAGGTGTTTATTAATTTTGGTTTGAATCCATCCTAACCCGCGCCGACAAATAACTGCAATCGTAAAAATTGGCTGTTACCGCATTGACAGGCCAACGACGGCAACCTGCACGACCCGGTGCCCTGTCGGCAGACTGACTTTATCAAACCATAGCGAGCCCCATGTATCCTGACAAAAGCTCATAAGCGTGCCATGCTTAGCCCCATCAAGGCGACTTCAAGAACAGATATCGAAAAAACGGCCACTCTAAAAATCTCTTAAAATTAATGAGGTAGGTGCAATGGGTCCACTACAGGGCGTCAAAATTATCGAACTTGCCGGCATTGGGCCGGTGCCACTCTGCGGCATGATGCTGTCCGACATGGGTGCGGAAGTTATCCGCGTTGATCGCGCGGTTGGCGCAATTGGCGGCATTTCTGTCGAGCGTCCCTACGATGTGCTTGGACGCGGTCGCAAATCTATTCGGGTCAACCTGAAAGACCCGGAAGGGGTCGAAGTGGTTTACCGACTGCTAGAAACCGCCGACGCACTGATCGAAGGCTTCCGCCCAGGTGTCACCGAACGCATGGGGCTCGGCCCCGACGCGGTACTCGCCCGCTGCCCAAGAATTGTTTACGGTCGTATGACCGGCTGGGGACAGGACGGTCCAATCGCTCATATCGCCGGACACGACATCAACTACATCGCCCTGGCGGGTTCGCTCAGCGCCATCGGTAACAAGGGCGGCAAGCCGGTGCCACCTTTGAACCTCGTCGGCGACTTTGGCGGCGGCGGGATGTTTCTGTTCGGTGGTGTCCTGTGCGGCATTATTGAGGCCATGAAATCGGGTAAAGGTCAGGTGGTCGACGCGGCAATGGTGGACGGCGCGGCGGTGCTAACCGCTGCCATTTACGGCTTTCGCGAACAGGGTCTATGGGATGATGAACGCGGCAACAATTTCGCCGATGGCGGCGCGCCCTTTTACGACACCTACGAATGTGCAGATGGCAAATATATTTCCCTCGGTTCCATAGAACCGCAGTTTTACGCTCAACTCATGCAGCTGGGTGGCTTTGATGCCGAAGATCCGGTCTTCAAACAACAATTCAACAAGGCGAACTGGCCACGCAGCAAGGCACTCATGACCGAGCGCTTTCTTACCAAAACCCGTGACCAGTGGTGTGAAATCATGCAGCAGAGCGATATTTGCTTCGCCCCTGTGCTGGGTATGGATGAAGCACCGGATCACCCCCACAATATCGAGCGTAACCTGTTTGTCGAGGTCGATGGCTGGAAACAACCGGCCCCGGCACCACGCTTTAACCGCACTGTGCAGGAGATCCAGGGACCAACGCCCATCATGGGCGCAGACACCCGGCAGGTCATGCTCGAAGCTGGTTATAGCGACGACGAAGTGAGCAGGCTAATAGCGACCAATGCGGTTGCGGCGGCTTAGAAAAAGCGCCTGAGCGCTGTATGTTACCCGTGCCAAGAATGGGCTAACCCTATAGTATTGAGCAACGATTGACGAGATTGACCAAGCAGTCGCTTAACATAATAAAGGGGCACTCAATAATTAGAATCATGTGGGATCAGCTCACGTACCCACCGTGTAGAGGAGCATGTTATGCAATTCACTTTCTCTGATGAACAGGAAGAGTTTCGTCTTATTGTCAGGCGTTTTATGGAAGCGAAATCGCCGTCCGCGGAAGTCCGCAAACTCATGGAGACGGATCAGGGCTACGATAAAGCGGTGTGGCAACAATTAAGTCAGGAGCTGGGTTTGCCCGGCATCCACATCCCCGAGGCATATGGCGGACAGGGTTTTAGTTTTATTGAGCTATGTATTGTGCTTGAAGAAATGGGGCGCGCCCTGTTCTGCGCACCCTACTTTTCGACCACTGCCCTGGCGGCAACCGCCATCATACAAGCGGGCAGCGAAGAGCAAAAACACGCACTGCTACCAGATATCGCGTCCGGCCAGGTGCTGGCTACCCTAGCCATTACCGAAGCCAGTGGCAGCTGGGAGTTGGGCAGCACAGAGCTGACCGCCACACATGTTGATAATGGCTACGAACTCAACGGCGCGAAAAGTTTTGTGGTCGACGGCCATATCGCCGACCTGTTGATCGTTGTCGCCCGCACCCCTGGCACTTCTGGCGCCTTCGGCCTGTCGCTCTTTACCTTGCCAGGCCACGGCAACGGTGTAAAACGACGCCTGCTGCAAACCCTTGACCCAACACGCAAGCTCGCACTCATTGAATTTAATCAGGCACCTGCCACCTTGCTTGGCGAGCTGAGTAGCGCGGGCACGACACTGCCGCACATACTCGACCTTGCCGCCGTGGCGCTGGCCAGCGAAATGGTTGGCGGTGCGCAGAAAATGCTCCATTCGGCGGTTGAATACGCTCAACTACGCATGCAGTTTGGCCGGCTGATCGGCTCCTTTCAGGCTATAAAACACAAGTGCGCCGACATGTTACTAGAGGTAGAGCTAGCCAAATCTACCGCCTACTATGCGGCCGCGGCAGCGGCGGACAACACCACAGACTTACCGGCGGTTGCATCATTAAGTAAGGCCTGCGCCTCAGACACCTACATGAAAGCTGCCGCAGAATGTATACAGATTCACGGTGGCATCGGCTTCACCTGGGAAAACGACACCCACCTGTATTTTAAACGCGCAAAAAGTTCCGAGGTCTTGCTCGGCGACCCAAATTATCACCGCGATCAGCTAGTGCTGCGCTGGGAGGATCAGGCATGACTGACACAAATACAGCAAAGTCCAGCGAGCAGGACGTCCGCAGCGAAGTGCGCGCCTGGCTCGAACAAAACTGGAATCCGAATTTATCCTTGCTGGAATGGCGCAATAAACTGATCGACTCCGGCTGGGGCTGTCCCGCGTGGCCGACCAGGTGGTACGGACGCGGATTAACCATCGGCCTGGCCGATGCCGTCGATGAAGAGTTTCGCAACGTTGGCGCTGTTGGTGTAGCCAGGACCGGGGTCAGAATGCTGGCGGCCGCGACCATCCTCGAACACGGCTCCGATATGCATAAGGAAAAATTCCTGCGCCGATTGCTCACTGGTGAGGATACCTGGTGTCAGTTATTCAGCGAGCCAGGCAGTGGCTCCGACCTCGCCGGGCTTACCACACGGGCTGATTTCGACGGCGAAAACTGGATTCTTAACGGTCAGAAAGTGTGGACTACCAGCGCTCACCACGCTCAGTACGGCATGTTACTGGCGCGCACAAACTGGGACGTGCCCAAACACCAGGGCATAACCTACTTCCTTATAGAGATGGAGCAGCCCGGTGTGGAGGTGCGACCGTTACGGCAAATGAACGGCCACGCGTCGTTTAACGAAATATTCTTTACCGATGCCAGGGTTGCACCTGAGTTTATGGTCGGCGAAAAGGATAATGGCTGGAAGGTAGGGATGACTACGCTGGCCCACGAACGTCGCCTGGCCGACGGCATTCGCTCCTGGGGTCGCGGCGAAAAAGGTAGTGGCCGCGTGTTCGAAGAGCAAAAAGCCGAGATCGCCACCGTGATGGAACCCTACAAGTGGTACCCACAACGGGCTGGTCGAGTCGATTTATTAATTGAGCGTGCAAAAACCACTGGTAAATTTCAAGACCCAACAGTGCGCCAGGCAATTGCCAGGGTGCTCATTATGGCTAAGGCTGCGGAGTGGACGGGCCGCAGGGTTAAGGCTGCGCATGCCCTGGGGCGACCACCCGGCCCGGAAGGCTCACTCGGCAAACTCGCTGGCAGCCAGGTGGCACGACTTGCGGCCCAGGCACACACCTTAATCGCCGGCACAGACGCGATGCTAACCGGCAAGGACGGCGCATTGAACGGGCTGATCAGCGAAATCCTGGTATCTGTACCCGCCGAATCCATCGCTGGTGGCACCGATGAAATCCAGCGCAATATTATTTCAGAACGGGGACTCGGCATGCCCAAGGAACCACGTACCGATGTTGACCGGCCATTTCGCGAGGTGCCAAAAAACACCGTCCGATAAACGGCCCGCGATGATCACCGATCCGTTTTTTTACCTCTGCGCTATACCAGCAGTGTTGATTTTCGGCATGGCCAAAGGTGGTTTTGGTGGGGGTATCGCTGTTGTCTCCGTGCCGCTGCTATCGCTGGCCCTGCCACCCGTGCAAGCGGCAGCTATTATGCTACCCCTGTTACTGATTATGGATGCCGTAGCGGTGTGGAGTTTTCGTGGCAAGTGGAGCGTGATCAACCTGCGCTTCACACTACCCGGCGCGATAGCCGGCATTGCCGTCGGCGCGTTTACCTTTCGCTACCTGTCAGACGATGCGATCCGGATTTTAATCGGCGTTGTCGCCGTAGTGTTTTGCCTGAACTACTGGTTACAGCCAGCCCTCGAGCGGAAAGCTGAACCGAGCATATTCCATGGCAGCCTGTGGGGCACCCTCGCCGGCTTTACCAGCTTTGGCATTCATGCAGGCGGTCCACCGATGAGTATTTATCTGTTGCCGCAAAAAATGGAAAAAACTCTCCTGATGGGCACCTTTGCGGTGTTCTTTGCGGTCGTCAATGTGGTCAAACTGATTCCCTATACCTGGCTCGGGCAATTCGACAAAACCAATCTGCTAACAGCCGCAGTCCTGATGCCCCTGGCCCCGGTCGGGGTGCGCCTTGGCTATTTTCTGTTACACAGGGTCAGCGAGCAGCTGATCTATCGCCTCTGCTATTTTTTTCTCTTTGTGGTCGGCGGCAAACTTTTGTACGACGGCATTTCGGGCACGACGGGATAGTTTTATTGTCGTGTCGGTAGCATTGCCGCGCTACACACCGTCATGTATAACAAACTGTCGTCGTTTTACTACGGCAGAAATCCAGGTAGGGAGGAAAGCTATGGTCATTGAAATTGGTGGCCTGTTCGGACTGCTGATCCTGATTGCCGATGTGTGGGCAATCGTAAAAACGGTCAATAGCACGGCAAGTACCGGTGTCAAAGTGACCTGGATTGTAGTGATTTTGTTGCTTCCCGTACTTGGACTGCTGTTGTGGTTATTGCTGGGACCCCGTGGGTCCTAACTTGTGATCCGCAAATTCGGGTTAATTACCGTCCCCCCAGCACAGTGATCAAGTTTTACAGCCCGTATGGTCGTGCCGGGATCGTCTGGATATGACTCAGGCATCCGACATTTCCAGGTTTACTGGCAGGACCACAGATCTAGATCCTAATACGGACCTAACTACTGCAGGCTCAGTGACGCACCCGAGCAAAATGCCAGGCCAGGGCGATACTCGTAAGCAGGGCGCCCGAACCGGTAATTAAAGTGTCTGTGTTTAACCCAACACTAAACGTGCCTACTTCAAACAATAGAACATAGCCGACAACAAAATTGGTGAAACCCCACAGCACATTGACAACCGCTGATGATTCGCCGACGCCCGGCGGCCGAGCAAAGGGACTTTGAAAGGAATTGCCGGAAACTCCCTGAACAAAGTGCGGAACACCGTTAACCAGGAAAAATCCTGCAAAGAAGTGGGCGATATATATTGCCATGTATGGCTCCCGGTTTAACTAGAAAACACACTCACTACTGATCAAAATTTGCTTTCTAATTTATGCTGTTTTTAGTTATGTTGTTTTTAGTTATGTTGATACTCAAATAAAACCCCAACGAATAAGCATCCTCACAGCAGTAAGCGACGAATATCACCCAACGAATTAACCAGCTCCGTCATAAATCGACCAGCATCACCGCCATTAACCATGCGGTGATCATAGGACAATGACAGGGGCAGCATATTACGCGGCGCAAACTCGGAGCCGTTCCATACCGGCTTTATCTGGGCTTTGGAAACCCCGAGAATTGCCACCTGCGGCGTGTTGACCACCGGCGTAAACCCCATACCACCTATCGCACCCAGACTGGACACGGTGAAGCAACCACCCTGCATTTCGTTCGCGGTCAGCTTACCGTCACGGGCTTTGATCGCTAGCTCGGCGACTTCTGCAGCCAGCTGCCACAGCGTCTTTTTATCAACATCACGTATTACTGGCACCAGCAGGCCGCGCGATGTATCGACAGCCATGCCAATGTGAATGTAGTGTTTTTGTATATAGTGTTCGCCATCGCTCACCAGCGAACGGTTTAACACAGGATTGTTGGCCAGTGCTGCAGCGCAGGCTTTAAGAATTATCGGCACCGGTGTCATCTTCACGCTGCGCGATTCACCCTCGCTTTTGAGTGACTGTCGAAACAGTTCCAGCTCAGTGATATCGGCATCGTCAAACTGCGTGACATGCGGCACGTTGAGCCAACTCCGGTGCATATTTGCTGCCGTGAGCTTGCCGATCTTGCTCATCGCCACCTGTTCGATCTCGCCAAACTGGCTAAAATCGGTGTCCGGCACGGCAGGAATCCCCAGGCCACCGATCAGCTGTCCGTCTGCTGGGGATTGCACCATGCGCGTTTTGACAAAACCCTGCACATCTTCCTTGAGCAGGCGTCCACGAGGGCCAGTGCCCGTAATCGCCAGCAGGTTTACGCCAAGCTCACGGGCAAGTTGCCGCACAGCGGGTCCCGCGTAAATATCACCTGAGGATTTACCTTCAGTATCCGTCTGGTCGGTCTGCTGATGGGGCGCAGCGGCGCTGGTCTGCGCTGCTGAGGCGCCGGGACTAGCCCCGGGGGCAACCTGAGGCACAGTTTCAGGAACGACATCAGGAACGACATCAGTAACATTATTTCGGGCATCCTCAGGTACAGCAGGTGGCGCTATTCCCGGGGAGGTGGATTTCGCTTCGATCTCGCCATCAATTGAATCAGGGCTACCGCTGGATTGGGTCTTCGTTGACCGCGCTGCTGGCGCGGCAGTCGACTCCGCAGACGGCTCACCCGACGGTTCAGCAGACGACTCATCCTCGGCGGAAACCTCCATTTCGACCAGTACGTCGCCAGCTTTGGCAATCTTGTCACCTTCCTTCACGAAAAGCTTGAGGACTTTGCCCGCGCTCGGGGCGGGAATTTCCATCATTGCTTTGTCAGACTCGAGTACCACCAGAGTCTGGTCAACCGCGACCTGATCACCAACGGCGACCGACACCTCTATGACTTCTACTTCCTCAGCGCCACCAAGATCAGGAACAACAATGGTTTGGCTGGTCACAGGCCACTCCTTGAGATGCTTGTTGCATGCCCATCCAACATAATTTTAGCCCGGTAATACCCCTCAGAGGCTGCGGTCTTAGATGCAACGGTCTTAGATATAACGGTGACAGACGCACCGGCTAGTGTCACACCCGCAGTCACAGTGAAGGCGCTCATAGCAACACCGGGTCTATTTTTTCCGGATCGATACCCAGCGAGCTGATCGCTCCAATCACCACGCTCTTTTTGATTCGGTCCTGATGATAAAGCGCGTACAGGGCGGCCAGCACGATATAACGGCGATCTACCTCAAAAAAGTCGCGCAGTTTGGCTCGCGTATCGCTGCGGCCAAATCCGTCGGTGCCCAATGTGTAATAGTCATCGGAGATAAATGCGCGCAGCTGTTCGGTATAGGCTTTCATATAATCCGTGGCGGCGATCACCGGACCATCGTGCCCAGTGAGTTGCTGCGTAATATACGGCTGCCTAATTTTTGCGCCCGGATGCAGCATGTTCCAACGGGTACAGCTCTGACCATCCCGCGCCAGTTGATTGACGCTGGTCAGGCTCCAGATATCAGCGTGAACACCAAAATCCTGCCTGAGAATGATCGCCGCCTCTCTGATCTCATTAAAAATGGTCCCCGATCCCATTAGCTGAACCTTTAACTTTGGTTTTTTGGCAGTCGCGGCAGCAAACAGATATATGCCCCTGACAATACCTTCTTCCGCACCTTTGGGCATATCCGGGTGGACGTAGTTTTCATTCATGGTGGTGATGTAATAAAAACAGTTTTCCCGCTGCTTATACATCCTTTGCAATCCATCCTGAATAATCACCACCAACTCGTACTCATAGGCCGGGTCGTAACTGTGGCAATTGGGCACGGTATTGGCCAGCAGATGGCTGTGGCCATCCTGGTGCTGAAGCCCTTCGCCGTTCAGGGTCGTACGCCCGGCGGTGGCGCCAATCAGAAAACCGCGTGCCTGAATGTCGCCCCCGGCCCAGGCCAGATCACCAATACGCTGAAAGCCGAACATGGAGTAGAAAATATAGAAGGGCACCATCGGGCAATCGTAATTACTATAGGCGCTGGCAAGGGCTATCCAGGCCGACATGGCGCCAGCTTCCGACAAGCCCTCTTCCAGAATCTGACCCTTTTTATCCTCTTTATAAAAGAGAATTTGACCGGAATCATGGGGCACATAACGCTGACCTGCCGACGAATAAATGCCAAGCTGGCGAAACATGCCTTCCATACCAAAAGTGCGAGCTTCGTCGGGAATAATGGGCACCACCCGTTGACCAATCTCCTTATCCTTGACCAGCGTCGACAACATACGCACCAGTGCCATGGTGGTTGAAATAGTCCTCTTCCCGGACCCGTGCAACTGTTTCTCAAACACGTCCAGAGCTGGCGGCTCAAGCACACGTGCATCAGCCTGGCGGGTGGGCAGTGCGCCGCCCAAACCTTCCCGTTGCTTGCGCAGGTAGCTAATTTCGGGGCTATCGTCCGGTGGTCGGTAGTAGGGAACATCGGCCAATTTATCATCCGGGATAGGCAGGCCAAAACGGTCGCGGAATTTTTTAAGACTCTCAATATCGAGTTTTTTCACTGAGTGAGTATCATTGGCTGCCTCGCCACTTTCGCCGAGGCCATAGCCTTTCACCGTCATCGCCAGCACCACCGTAGGCTTGCCGTTATTCTCCATGGCCTCGGCGTAGGCCGCGTAAACCTTGTAGGGATCATGCCCGCCGCGATTCAACCACATAATGTCGTTATCGCTAAGATCCGCCACTAATTCGAGCAACTCCGGGTTTTTGCCAAAGAAATGTTCGCGGGTATATGCGCCCCCGTTAAATTTATAGTTCTGCAATTCACCATCGCAAACTTCGTCCATGCGCGCCTGCAGAATGCCGTTGCTGTCTTTTTCAAGCAGCGAATCCCAATGGCGACCCCAGATCACTTTGACAACGTTCCACCCCGCACCGCGGAACACACCCTCCAGTTCCTGGATGATTTTGCCGTTGCCGCGCACCGGACCGTCGAGCCGTTGCAGATTGCAATTGACGACAAAGGTCAGGTTTTCCAGCTGCTCCCGACCCGCCAGTGAAATCGCCCCAAGGGTTTCCGGCTCGTCACATTCGCCATCGCCCACGAAAGCCCACACCTGTCGATCGCCACGCGGCACCAGCTCGCGAGCTGATAGATACCGCATGATATGTGCCTGGTAGATTGCCTGGATAGGCCCAAGCCCCATGGAAACCGTCGGGAACTGCCAATAATCAGGCATTAGCCAGGGATGGGGATAGGACGACAACCCCTCGCCATCCACCTCACGGCGAAAGTTATCCAGTTGTTTTTCAGTGAGCCGCCCTTCCAGATAAGAGCGCGCATAAATACCTGGCGAACTGTGCCCCTGGAAATAGATTAGATCACCCAGGTGGGACTCGGTACGGCCTCGGAAAAAATAGTTAAAACCAACATCATAAAGTGTCGCCGCAGAAGAAAATGTGGCGATATGCCCGCCGAGGCCTTCGTCATTTTTGTTGGCGCGCATGACCATGGCCAGGGCATTCCAACGAATCAGCGAACGGATGCGGCGCTCCATAAATAAATCGCCGGGCATGCGCTTTTCACGGGTGACTGGAATAGTATTGCGAAACGGTGTGGTCATCGCCCGCGGCAGGGGCAAATCCACCTGGTCAGCGCGGTCTACCAGCTGCTTCAACAGGTACGCAGCCCGCTCCCTGCCCTGATGCCTGATTACGGCGTCGAGAGAATCTAGCCACTCTCTGGTTTCTTCTGGATCCAGGTCCTTCATAGTAAAGCTACCCGTTATTTGAATGAAAGCATCCGCGCACCACCGATCAACATATTATCCACGCTCACAATGTAGACCGTTCAATAGTATTGTAGAAAAATTACAATAACAAGATATTTTTATATTAATCAATTACATAGGTGGATTTTTTACGGCCAAAAATAGCCGCTGAAAGCCGATCCCAGCTTACCAGTATCACCCCGCGAGCCTGCCCAGCGACAGCACCGATGCCGGTTATGGGCGACATTAGCCGCACATTAAGTGAATATCCGTGCGCAACCGCGGTGCTATTCCGGGTATGCGTAAACCCCGTCGCCGCCGCCCAGCAGACTTTCTCCTGCGGATTTTGACTCAACAGCATCCGGTTGTCGCGTAACCAACCATAACTGGCGACTGCCGTCTATAAACAGGCGTTGATATGCTGCTAACAAACTCGCTGGCGTTATCGCCTTTATCTGTTCAGCTAACTGGTCACGAAACTCAAAATTGTCATAACCGAGATAGGTGGATTCCTGATGTCGGCCAACCTGCTCCGCAAGGTTTTTGGGCTTCTCTTCTATATTGGCGAGCAAGGCGCTTTTAAAACGAGTGAGATCAGCGTCGCTCAGCGTACCTGGCGTTTGCTCAAAACTGACCAGGAAATTGCTTATTTCCTGTTTAAGGTCCGATACTGAACTCTGCGGCGACTGAATAAAAAAAACTATGCCCGGTACTCGGTTCATATGCATAAGCCTGGCGCCCACCGCATAACCCAGCTGCTTTTCGGTGCGCATATCCGTATAAAAAGGCGCCTCTACGATGGCGTTGATCACTGCCATCTGGGCCCGCTCAGTCAATGTATCCTCATCGCCCTGGACGTACAGCAACACGCTTCTATCATCGTGGTCAACGGCCAGTCCGTGTGTGATTGCCTGCTCCGGCAACTTCGCAATCGCTTCAAACAATGCCGCGTCACCGCTTATACCCAGCTTTAGCGTGGTCATTGTCGCGCTAACCATGTCCCGCACCTCTTCAGCATTTAATACCCCGCCGGCATAGAATTCAGCATGACCCACGCTGTACAACTCACGATGGAAATTGCGGATATCTTCAAGGGTAACATCCGCCAGGCCGTCAGCCAGGACGCGGTCATTACACTCACCTTTAACCAGCGGCTGAAGCTCGCCGAACAACTGCTGAATCGGCCATTGTTTGCTGCTGTTGCGCCACTCTCGAATCAACGTCGCTTTCAATCTGTCAAAAACAGCTTCGTCCCACCGCGGACTGGCCATAGCGCTTAGCACCTGCTGTAACAGTACCGACTGCCGCTCAGTGTACCCGGTGATGCCCAGTTTCAGGCCGTTACGCCAACGGAATAGCGAGTAGTTAAGGCCGGCCAGGCGAGCCTGATAGGTTTTTGTGTCGAGGGCATTTTTAACAATTTCAACATACAGATCAGCCTCGGCAGCGTTGCGGCAACTGCGCAGCGCAGGCGTTGCCAACTCAGCCTCGAAAACACTGCGGGGGCTGCCAAATTGCTGATCCGTGTAATGCCAGACAACCGCGCCGCTTTTATTTTCCAGTCTTATCGGACTAATGTTCGGACCGCCCTTGTCGCTCACTGGGTAGGTGCGCGCCAGATAAGGATTGGGCGGGGCCAGCGATAACGTCTTGTCTTTGGCCTTTAACCAGCGATCTCGCGTGCTATCAGCCAGGGCAACGACATGGTAAGGCGCTTCATAGCGGGCCGATATCTGTGTGGCGGGATTGATGCCGGATTGCTTATCGGCTAGATCAGTTCCGGGCGCGACCAGCGTGATAACCGCATTAGCCGCAGTTAACTGGCCCATAAAATCTGTCAGTACCCGTTTATCAAACTCGCTTAACAGGTAGCCCCCACGTAACACTTCTTCCGGCGGATAATGGCGCAGCCCGGCACTTAGTTGCTGGACATAAGTCGCAGGATCGTATTTTTCAGCGAAACGAAACTTCGTATGCTGCAAGTTCGCCAGCTCGTCAAAGCGCCATTTCTCAACCCCCTGCTGCCGAGCCAGATTAAGCCACGCGAACAGGCGATCAAGCACCTGCTCCTTTTGTTTGACTCCCATC
>JBFIEE010000063.1:0-15752 GCA_041603535.1 Porticoccaceae bacterium | reverse complement strand
GACAGCCTGGCCTCCCCATGTCTCCGAACACACACGGGTTAACGCCGCTGTCAGCGTCGTCTTACCGTGGTCAACGTGACCTATCGTGCCAACGTTTACGTGGGGCTTCAGCCTCTGAAATTTCTCTTTTGACACTACCGTAATCCTCTCAAACTTAAATTAATTAGAATGATTGACTCGCATTTAACCGTTTTTGGCGATGATCGATTCAGCTATGTTATTGGGCGCCTCGGAGTACTTTAGAAACTCCATCGTAAATGTCGCACGCCCCTGGGTAGCCGAGCGCACGTCAGTGGCATAACCAAACATCTCCGCCAATGGCACCTCAGCGGTTACCACTTTGCCCGACTTGCTCTCCTCCATACCCTGAATCAGACCGCGACGGCGGTTGAGATCGCCAACCACATCACCCATATTCTCTTCCGGCATCACCACTTCAACCTTCATCGTCGGCTCAAGCAATACCGCGCCACCCTTCTGCGCCAACTGCTTGGTGGCCAGGGAGCCGGCGATCTTAAAAGCGATCTCACTAGAATCCACATCGTGGAAAGAACCGTCGTACAGAGTCGCCTTTAGGCCCAGTAACGGGTATCCGGCGAGCACGCCGTTTTGCATCTGCTCGGCTATGCCCTTTTCGACAGCCGGAATATATTCTTTTGGCACCACACCGCCAACGATACCATTGATAAACTCAAGACCTTCACCGCCATCTTCGCGGGGCTCGAATTTAATCCAGACATGGCCGTACTGCCCTCGGCCACCAGACTGACGGACAAATTTTCCTTCGATATCACACGTGTTGCGAATTGCTTCACGATAGGCAACCTGAGGCTTACCAATATTAGCCTCCACGCTGAATTCACGGCGCATGCGGTCGACCAGAACATCGAGGTGCAACTCGCCCATGCCCGAGATAATGGTCTGGCCACTCTCTTCGTCAGTCCTGACACGGAAAGACGGATCCTCCTGAGCCAGCTTGCCAAGAGCAACACCCATCCTCTCCTGATCAGCTTTGGATTTTGGTTCCACCGCGACGGAAATAACTGGCTCCGGAAACTCCATACGCTCCAGCGTTATCATGCCATCGATAGAACACAATGTATCACCGGTGGTAACGTCCTTCAGGCCGATAGCTGCAGCAATGTCTCCCGCCCGTATCTCCTTAATTTCTTCACGTTGATTAGCGTGCATTTGAACCATGCGGCCAACACGCTCCTTCTTGCCCTTAACCGGGTTGTACACGCCATCACCCTGGCTAACTACACCTGAATACACCCGAATAAACGTCAATGTACCCACAAAAGGGTCTGTGGCGATCTTAAAGGCCAGAGCAGAAAACGGCGCGTTATCATCTGCGGATCTGGAGGCGGCCTCGCCATTCTCAAGCAAACCCTCGATAGGCTTTACTTCTGTCGGCGACGGCAAATATTCAATCACCGCATCGAGCACCGCCTGCACACCTTTATTCTTGAAGGCAGACCCACTGAGGATCGGCACAATCTCATTAGCGAGCGTCCGTTGACGAATGCCCCGCTTGATCTCAATCTCGCTTAGCTCCTCGCCTTCGAGATACTTATTCATCAACTCGTCGTCAGCTTCAGCGGCTGCCTCTACCAACTGCTCACGCATCACCCGACATTCGTCCAGCATACCTTCCGGGATCTCACCGTATTCAAAGGTCATCCCCTGATCAGCTTCATTCCACAAAATGGCTTTCATTTTAATCAGATCGACAACACCCTTGAATTCCTCCTCAGCACCGATACTCATCTGTAGCGGTATCGCATTGGCACCCAGGCGATCCCTTAACTGACCCACCACCATCGAAAAATCCGCACCGGAGCGATCCATCTTGTTGACAAACACGATGCGAGGCACTTCGTATTTATTCGCCTGACGCCACACAGTTTCGGTCTGCGGCTGAACACCAGACGACCCACACAGCACCACTACCGCACCGTCGAGAACCCGCAAGGAACGCTCAACCTCAATGGTGAAGTCAACGTGGCCAGGCGTGTCGATAATATTGACACGATGCTCATCGAACTGGCCCTGCATGCCGCGCCAAAAACAGGTGGTAGCGGCCGACGTAATCGTGATGCCACGCTCCTGCTCCTGCTCCATCCAATCCATGGTCGCCGCGCCGTCATGCACCTCACCAATCTTGTGGGACAAGCCTGTGTAGAAGAGGACTCGCTCGGTGGTCGTTGTTTTTCCTGCATCAACGTGCGCAACAATGCCAATGTTTCGGTAACGGCTGAGAGGTGTTTTACGTGCCACTATCTAATCCCCAAAAAGTATTGATCTAGAACTGCAAAAGGCAGCCATCGAATGGCCGCCCTTGTTAACAATATGTGTAGATTCTGTTATCCGGATCAGAACCGGTAATGCGAGAACGCTTTATTCGCCTCGGCCATGCGGTGTACATCTTCACGTTTTTTTACTGCACCACCCTTACTTTGCGAGGCATCCATAATTTCGCCAGCCAAACGCTGCGCCATTGACTTCTCGCTACGGCCGCGGGCGTAGTCCACCAGCCAACGCATCGCCAGCGCGCCCCGCCGAGATGCTCGCACCTCTACGGGCACCTGATAAGTAGCACCACCGACACGGCGGGATTTCACTTCGACCATCGGCGCGATATTTTCCAGCGCCTCTTCAAAAGCCACCAGAGGGTCGCTGTTGAGCCGCTTCTCAACAATGGCGAGCGCACCGTATACGATTCGCTCAGCAATGGCTTTTTTGCCGCTGACCATGACGTGATTCATAAACTTGGCGAGGGTGCGATTACCGTACTTTGGATCTGGCAGGATTTCTCGCTTGGCGACAACGCGTCTTCTTGGCATATTCTCTTCTCTTCAGGGTATCCCGACAGCTAGCTTGATTGCTCGGCCGGCCTTACTGGAGGGCAGCACCTGTCGGCACCACCCTCAACTCAAATGTATCTTCTAACCTTTCGGGCGCTTCGTCCCATATTTGGAGCGGCGCTGCTTACGACCGTCAACACCGGAGGTATCAAGGCTACCTCGAACCGTATGGTAACGCACACCCGGCAAATCCTTAACCCGGCCACCGCGAATCAGGACTACGCTGTGCTCCTGGAGGTTATGGCCTTCACCGCCAATATACGAAGCAACCTCATAACCACTGGTTAAACGCACTCGGCATACCTTCCGCATAGCGGAGTTTGGTTTTTTTGGCGTCGTCGTATAAACCCGAGTACAAACCCCACGCCGCTGCGGGCAGCTCTGCAAGGCTGGCACGTCGCTTTTAACAATTTTGCGCTTTCTCGGCTTACGAACCAGCTGGTTGACGGTTGCCATTTATAAAATACTCCGAATCACAAAAAGCCTTCACGAAGAGGGCCCGAAATTAACCTGCTCGACTGACCGCGCAACACTGCGGTCGCCTCAACTCAGGGAGGCGGCATTCTAATGACCGCACCCACCCGAGTCAAGCGCAACCGCCGCTGGCAGCCCCTGATTTAGCCTTCTTCTCCCGCGCTCAACGCTTCCGAGAGCGCCGCTTCAACTTCACTCGCAGACACACTGTAATCACTCAGCGCAGCCTCTTTATCCTTGCGCCGTTTTTTGTGATAGGCGAGACCGGTACCTGCCGGGATAAGACGACCCACAACCACATTCTCTTTTAGTCCACGCAGCGGATCCATCTTGCCCGTCACCGCCGCCTCGGTCAGTACG
Source organism: Porticoccaceae bacterium (assembly GCA_041603535.1). GTDB lineage: Bacteria > Pseudomonadota > Gammaproteobacteria > Pseudomonadales > Porticoccaceae > HB2-32-21. Next base: position 12,051 of record JBFIEE010000063.1, on the reverse strand, counting down.
CGGGTAGTTTCCTGGAAGGATGCTGCCGAGATAAAGCTTTCTGTCGCCAAGGACGCCTTGGTGATACCCAACAACAGCCGCTCGAATTTAGCCGGGATTTTATCCTCCGCCAGTAACGACTCGTTACTTTCCAGCAGACGGTTATACTCAACCTGCTCACCCTTAACAAAAGGTGAATCGCCCATATCCGCAATTTCGACTTTGCGCAGCATTTGCCGAACAATAACCTCAATGTGCTTGTCGTTAATTTTTACGCCCTGCAAGCGATACACTTCCTGAATTTCGTTGACTATGTAGTTCGCCAGGGGCTCTACACCCTTGAGCCGCAGGATATCGTGGGAATTTGACGCTCCTTCGGAAATGATTTCCCCCTTCTCAACGTGCTCCCCCTCGTAAACACTCAGGTGTCGCCACTTCGGAATCAGCGCTTCATAAGCCTCGTCGTCATTGTTCGGTGTGATAACCAGCCGACGTTTACCTTTAGTTTCCTTACCAAAACTCACGGTGCCAGTAATCTCGGCAAGAATGGCCGGATCCTTTGGTTTGCGCGCTTCAAACAAATCTGCAACGCGAGGCAAACCACCGGTAATATCACGTGTTTTTGAGCTTTCCTGGGGGATCCTGGCAATGATGTCGCCTGCACCAACCTGATCTTCATCATTTATGGTGATAATCGCATTGGGTGGCAACATATAGTGGGCAGGCACCTTGGAGTTAGCGAAGTACAACTCCTCACCCCTGGGCCCCACCAGGCTCACCATCGGCTTCATGTCCTTGCCGGCCGCTGGTCGTTCGTTGGGATCGATCACCACAATACTGGTCAACCCGGTCATGTCGTCAGTTTGTCGACGCACACTCAAACCTTCCTCCATGCCGGAGAAAGCTACCTTTCCTTCCACTTCCGTAATAATCGGGTGGGTGTGGGGATCCCAGTTGGCAATCACATCACCGGCTGCCACGGCCGCACCATTTTTAACACGGATAAGCGCACCGAATGGCAACTTATAGCGCTCACGCTCGCGCCCGTTTACATCCGCGAGCGCTATTTCTGTCGAACGGGACACTGCAACCAGCTCACCGTTGCGACGCTCAGCCACTTTAGCGTTAACCAGCCGCACCTTACCGGCAGCCTTTACCTGTATGCTATCTACTGCGGAAGCTCGAGATGCCGCGCCGCCAATGTGGAAGGTGCGCATTGTCAGCTGGGTACCAGGCTCGCCAATTGACTGGGCGGCAATGACGCCGATAGCTTCGCCAATATTAATCAAATGCCCACGCGCCAGATCGCGCCCGTAACAGCTCGAACAGATACCGTAACGAGTCGCACAGGTGATCGGCGAGCGCACCAGCATCTCATCAATACCCATGGCTTCGATTTCAAGCACCAGCTTTTCATCGATCATCGTATTCGCCGGAATCACCACGTCTGTGGTACCCGGCCGACATATATCCGCAGCCGGCACACGTCCGAGGATCCGGTCGCCCAACGTTTCAATGATATCCCCGCCTTCGATTACCGGGGTCATCAACAAGCCTTCTTCGGTGCCGCAATCGTGCTCGGTGACCACCAGATCCTGAGACACGTCCACCAGGCGCCGTGTCAGGTAACCGGAGTTAGCTGTTTTAAGCGCCGTGTCCGCAAGGCCCTTTCGCGCCCCGTGGGTGGAAATAAAGTACTGCAGAACACTCAACCCCTCACGGAAGTTAGCGGTAATCGGCGTCTCGATAATTGAGCCATCCGGCCGCGCCATCAGCCCACGCATACCGGCCAGCTGACGAATCTGTGCGGGTGAACCGCGCGCGCCCGAATCGGCCATGATAAACACCGAGTTAAAGGAGCTCTGCACCTCCTCTTTGTCCTCGCGGTTTATCACTTTTTCAGTGGAGAGCACCTCCATCATCGCCTTGGCGACCTGATCATTTGCACGAGACCAGATATCGATTACCTTGTTATATTTCTCACCCTGAGTAACCAGTCCAGAGGCGAATTGCGCCTCGATCTCAACCACCTCGGCTTCAGCCTTGTCAATAATCTGCGTCTTGGATTCTGGAATAACAAAATCATCGACACCGATAGAACAACCCGACCGGGTGGAAAAATCGAACCCTGTGTACATCAGCTGGTCGGCAAAAATTACTGTGGTCTTCAACCCGAGCAAGCGATAACACTGGTTAACAATCCGTGAAATGGCCTTTTTATTCATGTCCTGGTTGATCATGTCAAAGGCCAGCCCTTCGGGAACGATATCCCAGAGCAGGCCGCGACCAACAGTAGTATCCCTGACTACCACCGATTCAACGCGCTCGCCGTTTTCCGCAAATACCACCTCTTTAATGCGCAGCTTTATACGGGCCTGCAAGTCAACCTGGTTACCGTAATAGGCACGGGACAACTCACTCAAATCAGCAAACACCATGCCCTCACCGAGAACATTGACCCGCGCACGGGTCATGTAATACAGACCCAGCACCACATCCTGAGACGGCACGATGATCGGCTCACCACTGGCCGGTGACAGGATATTGTTAGTCGACATCATCAACGCCCGCGACTCTAATTGAGCCTCGATAGTCAGCGGCACGTGCACAGCCATCTGGTCGCCGTCAAAGTCGGCGTTGTAGGCGGCACACACCAACGGATGAAGTTGTATTGCCTTACCTTCGATAAGCAGGGGCTCGAACGCCTGAATACCCAGCCGATGCAACGTGGGCGCTCGGTTCAGCAGTACCGGATGCTCCCGAATTACATCGTCAAGAATATCCCACACGACGGCCTCTTCTCGCTCGACCATTTTCTTGGCCGCCTTAATGGTCATGGCCAGGCCCCGACCTTCCAGTTTGGAGAAGATGAAGGGCTTGAACAGTTCAAGCGCCATACGCTTAGGCAGGCCGCACTGATGCAGGCGTAAAGTTGGCCCCACGACAATCACTGAACGACCCGAGTAATCGACCCTTTTGCCGAGCAGGTTTTGCCGAAAACGCCCCTGTTTACCCTTGATCATGTCAGCCAGCGATTTCAGTGGTCGTTTGTTGGAACCCGTGATCGCACGCCCCCGACGGCCATTATCGAGCAGCGCATCCACCGCCTCCTGCAGCATGCGCTTTTCGTTGCGCACAATGATGTCCGGCGCATTCAGTTCCAGCAGCCTTTTCAACCGGTTGTTGCGATTGATGACCCGTCGATACAGATCGTTAAGATCAGATGTAGCGAAACGCCCGCCATCCAGCGGCACCAACGGCCGCAGGTCCGGGGGCAGAATTGGCAGCGCCTCCAGTATCATCCACTCAGGCTTGTTGCCGGAGGTCAGGAACGCTTCCAGCAATTTTAGCCGCTTGGATAATTTCTTGATTTTGGTTTCCGAGCGCGTGTTCGGTATCTCCTCGCGGAGTCGCACCACCTCCTGCTCAAGGTCAATATCCTTCATTAGCGACTGAATCGCTTCCGCCCCCATCAAGGCGACAAATTCGTCGCCAAACTCCTCCAGCGCTTCAAAATATTCATCGTCAGTCAATAGCTGACTGCGCTCCAGGGTGGTAAGACCCGGGTCAATCACGACGAAGGATTCAAAATACAGAACCCTTTCAATTTCACGCAGGGTCATGTCAAGAATAAGACCGATGCGGGAGGGCAGCGACTTAAGGAACCAGATGTGTGCGACTGGACTCGCCAGCTCAATGTGGCCCATACGCTCGCGACGAACCTTGGCCAGCGTTACCTCCACGCCACATTTTTCGCAGACGATACCGCGATGTTTCATGCGCTTGTATTTACCACACAGGCATTCGTAATCCTTTACCGGGCCGAAGATCTTGGCGCAAAATAAACCATCACGCTCAGGTTTAAAGGTTCGATAATTAATTGTTTCCGGTTTTTTGACTTCGCCGAATGACCACGACCGCACCAGATCCGGTGGCGTCAGGCCAATACGAATACCTTCGAAATCGCTGCGCTGATCTTGGGATTTCAATAAATTTAGTAAGTCTTTCAAAGCCTGTCCTCCAAGGGGTGTTCACCTAACCGGGCTAATCGCCCGGCCGTTGACAACGTGCTGTGGCTCTTATTCGTATTCCAGCTCGATATTGATACCAAGCGAACGGATCTCCTTGACCAGAACGTTAAACGACTCAGGCATACCTGGGTCCATCTGATGATCGCCATCGACAATATTTTTGTACATCTTGGTACGCCCGTTGACATCATCGGACTTGACGGTGAGCATTTCCTGCAGGGTGTACGCAGCGCCGTAAGCCTCCAGCGCCCACACCTCCATCTCACCAAATCGCTGGCCACCAAACTGGGCTTTACCGCCCAGTGGTTGCTGGGTAACGAGACTGTAGGAGCCGGTTGACCGCGCGTGCATTTTGTCGTCTACCAGGTGGTTGAGTTTCAGCATGTACATATAGCCAACCGTCACTGGACGGCTAAACGCATCACCCGTGCGCCCATTGTACAGGGTCATCTGACCGCTCTCCGGTAATCCGGCAAGTGCCAGTAACTCCTTAATCTCGGCTTCCGTGGCGCCATCAAATACCGGGGTCGCCATGGGTACGCCACCGCGCAAATTGTCCGCCAGCTCGAGGACCTCGGTATCCGTCAAATCTTTCAAATTAACCTTGTTGACACTGGTGCCCGTGCTGTAGATGCTCTGCATAAACTGCCGCAGCTCTGCTGTTTTGCGCTCCTCCTTCAGCATAAGGTTGATTTTTTCGCCCAGACCTTTTGCCGCGAGTCCGAGGTGGGTTTCGAGAATTTGGCCCACATTCATGCGCGACGGCACGCCCAGCGGGTTGAGCACAATGTCTACCGGCACACCGTGCTCATCGTAGGGCATATCTTCAACCGGCATAATTACGGAAATAACACCCTTGTTCCCATGCCGACCCGCCATCTTATCGCCCGACTGGATACGCCGCTTAACAGCCAAATAGACCTTGACGATTTTTTGTACGCCGGGCGCCAGATCATCACCGGATTGCAATTTGCGCTTTTTATCCTCAAAACGCTCATCCAGAACGGCCCGGCGCTCGAGCAATTGCTGTTCGGCACGGGTCAACTGCTGATTGCAGACATCGTCCTCCATGCGCACCTTAAACCACTTACTGGCGTCGTAACCATCAACGACTTCGTCGCTCAATACGTCGCCTTTTTTCAGCTCCGGCGCCTTGACCACACCCTTGCCGACCAGCGAGCGACGCAGTCGCTCGAAAGTGGCATTTTCCATAATGCGGTACTCATCATTTATGTCTTTACGGAACTGATTGAGCTCAGCTTTTTCAATTTCATTGGACCGCGCATCCTTTTCCAGACCTTCCCGCGTAAACACCTGGACATCTATAACCGTACCTTTGGTGCTACCGGGAACCCGCAGCGAAGTGTCTTTTACGTCGCTGGCTTTCTCACCAAAGATCGCCCGCAGCAACTTTTCTTCTGGCGTCAGTTGTGTTTCGCCTTTCGGTGTCACCTTACCGACCAGAATATCGCCTGAATTTACTTCGGCGCCAATGTATACGATACCCGACTCGTCAAGACGCGCCAACGCCGACTCACCGACATTGGGAATATCCGCAGTAATCTCTTCAGGGCCCAGCTTCGTGTCACGGGCAACACAGGTCAGCTCCTGAATATGGATGGTGGTAAACCGGTCTTCTTCTACCACTCGCTCAGATACAAGTATGGAATCTTCAAAGTTGTAGCCATTCCACGGCATAAATGCGATGCGCATGTTTTGCCCGAGCGCAAGTTCGCCGAGGTCCACAGAGGGCCCGTCCGCGAGAATATCACCGCGCTCTACTACATCGCCACCGCCAACGATGGCGCGCTGGTTAATACAGGTATTCTGATTGGACCGGGTGTACTTGATCAGGTTGTAGATATCAACACCGGCGTCGCCCGACTCAACTTCGTCATCATTAACACGCACAACTATGCGCGCGGCATCGGCACTTTCAATGACGCCACCCCGACGCGCCACAACACAGACCCCGGAATCGCCAGCAAGCACACGCTCAATACCAGTACCGACCAGAGGCTTATCGGTTTTCAGCGTAGGCACCGCCTGTCGCTGCATGTTGGAACCCATCAAGGCGCGGTTAGCATCATCATGCTCGAGAAACGGTACAAGAGAAGCGGCCACCGAGACGACCTGGCGCGGCGAAACATCCATGTACTGGACATCTTCGGGCTGCCGGACAGTAAATTCACCCTGATGACGCACCGCCACCAGCTCCTGGCTCAACTTACCTTTCTTATCGACCGTGGCCGAAGCTTGCGCGATCACGTACTCGGCTTCGTTAATCGCCGACAGGTACTCAATTTCATCGGTCACCTGGCCTGCCGCGACCCGCCGATATGGCGTTTCAAGAAAGCCATAATCATTGGTCCGCGCATAATTTGCCAGCGAGTTAATCAAACCGATGTTTGGCCCTTCCGGGGTTTCGATCGGACAAACCCGACCGTAATGCGTCGGGTGTACGTCGCGCACCTCAAAGCCCGCTCGCTCCCGTGTCAAGCCGCCTGGGCCCAGGGCAGAAACGCGCCGCTTGTGGGTCACTTCAGACAAGGGGTTGTTCTGGTCCATGAACTGCGACAGCTGGCTTGAGCCAAAAAACTCCTTCATGGCGGCAGCAACCGGTTTGGCGTTCACCATATCCTGGGGCATCAAACCCTCTGATTCGGCAACGGACAAGCGTTCCTTAACCGCTCGCTCAACACGCACCAGGCCAATGCGGAACTGATTCTCAGCCATTTCACCGACCGAACGGACGCGACGGTTACCCAGGTGATCAATATCGTCAACGACGCCCTGACCATTACGAATCGCAATAAGCACCTTGAATACGTCAACAATATCCTCACGGGCCAAAATACCCGCACCTTCTACTTCCTCCCGCCCGAGACGACGGTTGAATTTCATTCGACCCACCGCAGAGAGATCATAGCGATCGGCACTAAAAAACAGATTTTTAAAAAGATTCTCAGCAGAGTCCTTGGTGGGCGGTTCGCCTGGACGCATCATTCGGTATATTTCTACCAGCGCATCAAGCTCTGTCCGCGTTCCGTCTATACGAAGCGTCTCCGAGATAAACGGCCCACAATCGAGATCGTTGGTGTAAATGGTGTCAATTTTATCGAGTTTCTGCTTGCGAATACCTGCAATAACTTCTTCCGTAATCAGCGTATTACATTCAAACAGGACTTCGCCGGTTTCTTCATTAACCATGTCCCGCGCGATCGACCTGCCTAGCAAGTACTCCTCTGGAACGACCATTTCAGTAATACCGTCGGTCTCAAGCTGGCGAATATGACGCGCCGTAATACGGCGTCCCTCCTCGACAATAACCTTGCCACCTTTACCTACAATGTCAAAAACAGCCAGCTCACCACGCAGGCGCGAAGGCTCCAGCTCAAAGACAAACTGGTCAGACTTGTCGAGCCGGAAAGTAGATGTTTCAAAGAACATCGCTATCATTTCTTCCGTACTGTAGCCCATGGCGCGCAACAATATGGTCGCCGGCAGTTTGCGACGCCGGTCGATTCGCACATAGACGAGATCCTTGGGGTCAAACTCAAAATCTAGCCAGGAGCCGCGGTAAGGAATAATGCGCGCTGAATAGAGCAGCTTCCCCGAAGAGTGGGTCTTTCCCTTGTCATGGTCAAAAAATACGCCTGGCGATCTATGCAACTGGGATACTATTACCCGCTCGGTACCGTTAATGATAAATGTGCCGTGATCCGTCATCAGGGGGATCTCCCCCATATAGACTTCCTGCTCCTTGATATCCTTGATGGTTTTATTGGCGGAATCCTTGTCAATCAGCAGTAACCGAACCCGAACTCGCAGGGGCACCGCATAGGTTGAGCCGCGCAGCTTACATTCCTGAACATCAAACACTGGCTTGCCGAGCTTATAATCAACGTATTCGAGGCGCGCATTACCGGAATAACTCTCGATCGGAAACACCGAATTGAATGCCGCGTGCAAACCCGTGTTCGCGCGATCGTCCAGGGCCACGCCGGTCTGGGTAAATTTTCGATAGGAATCGAGCTGTATCGCGAGAAGGTAGGGCTGATCCATCACCTGCGGCAATTTGCCAAAGTCTTTACGAATCCGTTTTTTCTCTGTATATGAATAGGCCATTAATCTTCCCCAGCTCGTTAGCTTTTCGGATGTTCCTGAAGCGGTAACTACCGCCTCACCGCGTTACAACGGCAAAATCAGTCGCCCGGCGTAATACGTCTTTCCCACAAGCGGGAAAAGGCTGGCGAGTTAACCTCACCAGCCTTGCCTCCGGTTAACCCGGACACGCCCAGATTTGCGTTATGCAAACTTATTTCAGTTCGACAGTAGCGCCAGCTTCTTCAAGTTGCGACTTGGCTGCGGCGGCTTCATCTTTTGAAGCAGCTTCCTTGACTGTGGCAGGAGCACCATCAACCAGGTCCTTCGCTTCCTTGAGACCAAGGCCAGTTATGGCGCGAACCGCCTTGATGACGTTGACTTTCTTTTCACCAACGGAAGCCAGAACGATATCAAATTCGGTTTGTTCTTCAGCGACAGCCGCGTCTCCGGCAGCGGGCGCTGCAGCAACTGCTACGGCAGCGGCCGCAGAAACACCGAACTTTTCCTCCATAGCGGAAACAAGCCCAACAACATCCATAACACTCATTTCTGCAATTGCTTCTAAAATTTCTTCTTTCGATAGAGCCATGACTCGATCTCCTGGTTCACAAATAATTTAAGAAAAACGAAACCGCCTAAGCAGCTTCTTCCTGTTTTTGATCACGAACGGCCGCGACTGCGCGAGTTACCTTGGTCGGCACTTCATTAAACGTACGCACCAACTTAACAACCGGCGCAATCATCACACTCACCAGCTGCGCCAACGCCTGATCACGAGTCGGCAGGGTGGCCAGCACATCCAGCTGATCGCTGGCGAGCATCTCACCGCTGATTGCTAAACCCTTTACGGTAAAGTTGTCATTGCCTTTAGCAAAATCCTTGAACAGCCGTGCCGCTGCACCAGGATCCGCCATTGAAAACCCAAACAGGGATGGACCGACCAGCAACTCCTCGACACATTCGAAATCAGTGCCCTGAAAAGCACGCTTTGCGAGCGAGTTCTTGACGATACGCAGATCTACGTTGGCCTCCCTGGCCAACTTGCGCAGAGCGGTAATATGCCCTACGTTAACACCACGCGCATCGGCAATTACCAGCGACAATGCATTGCCAGCAGTCTCGTTAACAGCAGCGACGATCGCTTTTTTGTCTTCGAGATTTAACGCCACATGAATATCTCCTAGATTTGACTGGAAGCCTTACGACTTCCTGCTCATTCCAGCTTGCAACTAACGCTGGAACCTTCTTCGGTGATCAAATCCAGTATCAAACTGCATCGGGTCACACCGTTTGCGCGGGCGGTATCTATGCCAAATTTATAACACTCAACAATTTAGCCACACCATTAAACCCCTTTCTCACTAACCAGAAGGGGAACCTGCGGTCTTTAACGGCCGACGCGACAAACCCATACATGCGTTCATCGCGCTGACCCCAAAAGTCATATGAAATCGTATTACACAGCCAGTGACGATTGATCGATCAACAAGCCTGGGCCCATGGTCGTCGATAAAGTGATCTTACGCACGTAAATACCTTTAGCCGACGCTGGTTTGGCCTTGTTCAAATCTGCAAGCAAGGCCTGCACGTTCTCTTTAATGGCAACGGTCTCAAAACCAAGACTGCCGACCCCACCGTGGATAATGCCATTCTTATCCGCCCGATACCTGACCTGACCAGCCTTGGCATTCTTCACTGCCGTGGCCACATCAGGCGTGACAGTTCCGGTCTTTGGATTGGGCATCAGTCCGCGAGGTCCGAGAATCTGGCCAAGCTGGCCAACAACGCGCATCGCATCGGGACTGGCAATAACGACACCGAAACCGAGCTCCCCACCCTTGATCTTTTCAGCCAAATCCTCCATACCCACCAGGTCAGCGCCAGCCGCCAGAGCCGCCTCTGCGCTCTCCCCCTGAGCAAAAACCGCCACCTTAATGTCTTTACCAGAACCATGAGGCAGGGTCGTTGCACCGCGCACCACCTGGTCAGATTTTTTTGGATCAATGCCCAAATTGACTGACACGTCAATTGTTTGCATAAACTTTGTTGCGGGCAGCGCTTTCAGAAGCGCAACCGCCTCATCAATGCCGTAGGCCTTGCCCGGCTCTATCATTTCTCGAATGGCGCGCTGACGCTTTGTCAATTTAGTCATCACAGGCCCTCCACTTCAAGGCCAGCACTTCTTGCAGTGCCTGCAATTGTGCGCACCGCCGACGCGAGGTCTGCGGCGGTCAAATCCGGCATTTTTTGAGCCGCAATTTCCTCGATCTGGGCTTTCGTCACTTTACCCACTTTGTCCGTATTGGGACGACTACTGCCTTTCTTCACGCCCGCCGCCTTCCTGAGCAAGACAGACGCCGGGGGCGTTTTCATGATGAACGTAAAACTACGATCACTATAAACGGTGATGACAACAGGTATGGGTAAACCCTGCTCCTGACTCTGCGTCTGCGCATTGAATGCTTTGCAGAACTCCATGATATTGACACCACGCTGGCCAAGGGCCGGACCAACCGGCGGGCTTGGATTTGCCTGCCCCGCTGGCACCTGAAGCTTGATGTACGCCATTACCTTCTTTGCCATTTCCTATCTCCTCATGGGTTAGACGCCTCCGGGTGTGTTACACCCCTCACTGGCTACCCGGCCCGTCGTACGACGAACCCTGTTTAATCAGGCCTTTTCAACCTGCGTAAAATCAAGCTCCACCGGCGTGGAGCGACCAAAAATCGTCACCGCAACTTTCAGTTTACTTTTGTCATAATTCACTTCTTCAACCGCGGCATTAAAATCGTTGAATGGCCCGTCAACAATGCGCACCATTTCACCGGGCTCGAAAATCGTTTTCGGCCGCGGCGCCTCCTCTGCGTCATGCACTCGCGCCAATATGGCGTCAGCCTCTCGATCAGTAATCGGTGCAGGTTTGTCGGCCTTCCCGCCAATGAAGCCCATAACCCGAGGCGTCTCTTTAACCAGGTGCCAGCTATCGTCAGTGAGCTCCATCTGCACCAGCACGTAACCCGGAAAAAATTTTCGCTCACTCTTGCGTTTTTGACCACCGCGCATCTCTACGACTTCTTCTGTCGGCACCAGAATTTCACCAAAAACTTCCTGCATACCGGCCAGCTCGATGCGCTCCCGCAGGTTAGCCGCGACCTTTTTCTCATAACCTGAATAGGCATGGACTACATACCAGCGTTTTGACATGACCTTCCCCTAGCCTATAACCAGTGTTGCGAGCCAACCAACCAGGGCATCCAGCCCCCACAACAATAAGGCCATCAGCAGGATAAAACCAACGACAACCAACGTTGTTTGATTGCGCTCCTGACGATTCGGCCACACGACCCGCCCAGCCTCAACTCTGGCACCCCTGGCAAGTTCCAGAAAAGCCGCCCCCTTGGCTGTTTGCATAGCGATCGCTGCTGCCATCGCACCCAGTGCAAGCAGAGCCAGCACACGGTACAAAAGCGGATGAGCCCCGAAGTAATAATTGCCATACACACCACCAGCGACCAGCAGCCCTACCAGCCCCCACTTAACGCCGTCAAGCCGAAAAACCTTGTCTTCGCTCACTGCACACCTTTGCCCTGTTTGCACCTAACGGCTCTTTACTGGCAGGCCAGGAGGGACTCGAACCCCCAACAACCGGTTTTGGAGACCGGTGCTCTACCAATTGAACTACTGGCCTGTTATCTGTTGCGTACGGCTGATCTAAACTCCAAGTCATCAAGACGACAGAGCCGGAGCATCGCTATCAGCGAGCCCCGGCCACAAGGACGATCAATGTGTCGACTACTCAATAACCCTGGCTACCACACCCGCGCCAACGGTTCGACCGCCTTCGCGTATCGCAAAACGCAGCCCGTCTTCCATCGCAATCGGCGCTATTAGCGTCACCACCATCTGGATGTTGTCGCCCGGCATCACCATCTCG
>JBFIEE010000062.1:0-16087 GCA_041603535.1 Porticoccaceae bacterium | reverse complement strand
TATTACCGCTGGCCTAAGGGATATGGATTACCAGGACCTGAAAGTTGGTCTGCCTATGGAGGTCGTTTTCGAAACGTTGGAAAACGGTGGCAAACTGCCATTCTTCCGCCCACGCAAAGGCTAAAGTTCCATGCCGTTGCTAGCGGCGGCTGTTGAAATGAAAAGCCCGTGCAAAATGAAAAGGCAAGCGCAGTCATGCGTAACGCCACGGCGCTACGCTAACGACCAATGACACCATGCGATACGACCGCCGACGCAAGTCGGCGGTTAACTGGCACAGACATCCTGGTTAACGCCCTGATTAACAACCTGTCCGACCGTCATGACGGCTGTGAGATGGCACTACAGCAATCGGCAATCAGCAAATAGCAATCGCGGGACGAATACTGCGACAGGCGAGTTGCTTAACAACGTTAACTTTCTCATAACACCGATACCTGATCGGTGTTGTTTAGTTCTAGTGTGGCTATACATAAAAGTGCGCCTCGGCTGTTAGCCAATGCGGATCGTGTAGCGGAGGGCGACAAAGGTGACTTAGTTGAGCGTCTCCGCTGCGATCACCCCGCACGCTCTGATATAGTCCCAGTCCCATTGAGCTTGAATCCGCCCACCTGGCGTCGGCTAACGCAGGTTACGAAAGCTAAAATAACGGAGACCCAGTGCCATGCTAAACAAATTTGACGATTTCCCAATCCACCAAACGGCAGAGCCTATCGCCCACCCTGCTACCAGCGATCCCAATTTTTATGACCGCACCTGGTTCAACGGCTATGCCAAAGATGGCAGCTGGTATTTCGGTATTGGGATGGCGATCTACCCACATCTGGGCATTCTCGACTGCGCCTTCAGCGTGATAGAGAAAGGTGGACGGCAGCATTGTTTCTTTGGTTCCTGCCGCGCTCCCCTGGAGCGCACGGTGATGCAGGTCGGCCCCTTCAGTATTGAGGTGCTGGAACCGATGCGCCGGACACGCGTTGTGTTGCAGGACAATAAAACCGGTATTAGCTGTGACCTCACTTTTGCGACGCGCACTGCCGGTATTGAGGAGGCTCGACAAACCATATGGAGCGGTGCGCGGCGAGTCATGGACGCTACCCGCTTTGATCAGTTTGGTGAATGGTCTGGTGAAGTCAATTATCCCGATGGCAATATCCGGGTGGTACCGGCGCAGTGCCACGGCACCAAAGACCGATCCTGGGGGGTGCGCAACCTGGGCAAATCCGGCCCGGTCGGCGCACCGCAACCACCGTCTTCGTTTTTTTTACTGTGGGCGCCGCTGTTTTGGGAGGACCATGTTTCCCTCGCCATATTCTTTGAAGGCTCCAACGGCGAAGCGTTGTGTCGAGAAGGCCTCACCGCACCGCTCTACAAGAGCACCGCTGAGGTACCAGAAGGCGATGACCCCGGCATTGAACACATGCCCGGTTTGGCGCATCGGCTGCGATACGTGCCAGGTTCGCGGTTAATTGCTGCGGCCGAGATAGATATGGTCAATTTGCAGGGCCATACTCGCACCATTTCTTTTGAACCACTGTTCAAGTTCCAGATGAAAGGTCTGGGCTACTTTCATCCGGTCTGGTGTCAGGGTGTATGGAAAGGTGAAATGGAAATTGGTGGCGAAGTATTTGATCCGGAGACGCTTGATCCAAACGAGGCGGCTAATTTGCACGTCCAGCAAGTTGTTCGGGTCACGGACGGAACCCGAACAGGTATGGGTGTGCTCGAACATGCCTGTCTTGGGCCGTACGCGCCCTACGGTTTTACCGACTTTTCCGCGGGCGCGTCTCTTTGAACCAACTGGTAAAGCGCTGTCGGGCGCGATCCTGATTGAAGCGCCGCGAAATACCTGGTTCGAGGGCGGTGCCGATAATTTGTGAATACGGTGACGACTAGTTCGGTAGGAGCCGTCGACAGGCAGCCATACCTGCAGGTTGCCGGATGCTGAATACTCGGTTGGCAACGATGAGAGTCTTGTTGGTATCAGCAAGTCAGTGGCCCCGCTAGCTTTAAGTGCAGTAAATCAAATTTGATACGACGCTATCCGATACCAGGGCCAGATCAAATCATACAGTCTGCTCTCGCCCTGGCAGCAACCGGGCTAGCGCACGCATGGATTAAAAAGGGGGTTGATAGGCGGCGAACGCAGTTACCAAGAGACACTGGCTATCCATATGCTAGGTCTTTAATGCCGATCCCAGCTTCTTGAGCGTGTAGTTGGCAGCAACCGCTATTACCGGCAAGCAACCCATCACCGTAACCACCGTTGCCCCGGTGGGCAGGTCCGCGACAAATGACAACCACAAACCCACCGCACTGCCACAGATTCCCAAACACCATCCAAGCAGTAATTGCTTGCGTAGCGACCGACTGAGCAGGGACGCGCTGAAGGCTGGTATGATCAGAAAAGCGAACACCAGGAGCACGCCGGCAAGGTTAACTGCCAGCGTGATCACCACGGCAAAGGAAGCGAAAAATAAAAACTCCCAGAAAAAAACTCCCGTTGTCGCATCCGACTCATTAAACGAAAGGGCGTGAAAACGCCGGTAGTAACACAGGTGTAATGCCGTGAGTCCAGCGTAGATTGCCGCGACCAGGGCGATTTCTGACCAGCGTACCCACAGGATATGCCCGTTGAACAAGGCTTTGAGCTCCTCCATGCCCTGACTAGAGCGACTTAGGACCACAATAGCGAGGGCCGTTGCCACCACATAGACACAACCGATGGTTACCTCCCGCGTGGTTTTACCCGGCAGTTGCCGCAATTTGGCAAATCCTGCCGCTGCCACCAACGTGGCGGCGAAGGCATAGACCTGAGCCATAATGCCGTGTGGCTCCTGACCTAGTAAAAAGGCAATGCTAATGCCCAGCGCTGCCACTTGAGCCAGCGCTAAATCGACAAAAATAATACCCCGCGCCAACACGTGTAAGCCTAGATAGGTGTGGGTGCCTATCATCAGGATACTCAAGGCAAACGCTGGCAACAGGATTATCCAGGCGTCCATGACCTAGGAGCTCCCTGTTTGAGTAAGGATCGTCACGATGTGGTCAAATAAATCAACATAGGTCTCTATTTGCGGTAGGGCCCCTACGGACTGGGGCAACACCGCGATCTGGATACCGGTTTGATCATGCAGATAGCGTCCAGAGCGCCGTTCGTAATAGGGCTCGATGATCAACAGATCAATCTGCTCGGATTTAATACGCTGAACCAACTGGCTTAAATGGGCGGCACTGGGCGCAATGCCGGGCATCGGTTCCACTTCATCGACGATGGAAAAACCAAAGGCATCCGCCAGGTAAACAAAAGAAGTGTGGTAGGCGACCACGGCCTGACCTCGTATAGGGGTCAGGGTCGTTTGCCATTCTTTGAGCTTTTGCTCCAGGGTTTGCTCGAAGGCGGCGAGTCGGGCCTGGTAATCAGCCTGGCCGGGAGGGTCCAGTTCGCCGAGCCGGGTAGCAATGGCGCGCGCCATGCGCACTCCGTTGCGTGGATCAAGCCAGTAATGGGGATTGCCTTTTGCGTGCACATCCCCCATCGCCCGCGAGACCGGGCCAGTTATTTTTCCCAGCAGGGACACAACCAGGGACAGATCCAGATAACCCGCCGCGCCACGTTGTACGCGCCCATTGCGGGCCGATTGTAACAGGGGCGGCAGCCAGCCGATTTCCATATCGGCACCGATGAGAATTAGCAGCTCGGCTCGGGATACCTTGCGGATCATGCTGGGCTTGGCCTCGGCGAAGTGCGGGTCTCGCGTGCCCGGCGTCAGGCTCACGACGTCAACCGCAGCCCCGCCTATCGCGCGGGCGATGGCGGCCAGATCCTCTGTGGTGGTCACTACCCGCAAG
Organism: Porticoccaceae bacterium; assembly: GCA_041603535.1. Taxonomy (GTDB): domain Bacteria; phylum Pseudomonadota; class Gammaproteobacteria; order Pseudomonadales; family Porticoccaceae; genus HB2-32-21. Next base: position 12,238 of record JBFIEE010000062.1, on the reverse strand, counting down.
GCTGCGTGGCTATTGGCCGCCCCCAGCACAAGACACAGCAATAAAGCGTGTTGGATAAATTGTTTCATTGCCATCTCCTAAAATATGTGGGCTGAATGGCTGCCGAGACTGAATTCCATCTGTAAAAACAGCGAATCCGCGTTGCCGCCATCGAGGTGTTCGGCCCAGTCGCGATTGTATTGCAGGCGGAACTTACTGTACTCCGACGGATACCAGGTGAGGTTCGGTGAGAGGCGTTTGCGCCTGTCCCGGAAAGGGTCGTCATCGGTGCTGACGCCGCCATCGGCTTCGGCGAACTCCGCTCTTAATCCGGCTACCCAGCCGGGGCGAAAGCCCCATAGGGCCTGGCTGAAGAGTCCCCAATCTTTTAGGGTTTCCTGCGTTGGATCTGCTGAGTCGCCCGCTTCATAGCGCCGCTGTAATACTTCTGTGTGCCAGGAAACAAAAGGAAAGCCCCGCTGGACATAGGCGGGTTGCCATTTCAGGTAGACATCGGTGCCAACAATGGTGGTGTCCGTGGCGCGACCGCTGGCATTTGGCCCGATTAAACCCGAGAACCCCAGATTCATGCTTAGCGTGTCAGAGAGATCAAAACCGTTGAGCCAACGGGCTGAGAACAGGAGGTCGCTTTGGTCCCGCCCATCGCGGTCGATCAAAGCGTGACCGGCCATGGTTTCGGGGTCTGTCGGGTCTCCCCCTGCGCCTTCGGCGAGGAAACTGGTGACCGTTTCACCCTTGGCATTTTGTGCGCCCAGGTATAACTCACTGTACCAGGGGGTTGACGCCAGCCATGACACTCGTGCGCCCTGGCTGCGCAAACCGTCACCACCAAAAAATCGCGAGAGTACAACTGGCTGATCGACAAAGGCCCAGGTATGGGGATGTTGCGGATTCTGGCGGCCAAACTCTGTGAAATACTGCCCGCCTTTGAGTTGCAAACCCCAGGGCAGGTGGCGTGTGGTCATAAAGGCTTCTTCCAGCTCTACTTCGGTTTCGCCTTCGCTATCGATAAGAAAAATAATGTTGGCCTGGGCATCGAAGTAGGGATCGACCGTGGCGCCCAGTGACAGCTCCACATTTTGCACGGTAAAACCGTTGCGGTTGGGGTCATGACCACCGGCTTGCAGGCCTTCTAGTTCGTCGTTATCGGCATTGGAGCCGCCAGCCGCAAACAAGCCTGACAAGCCTATTTGTAAGGGGTTGTCGGTGTCTTTGGACGGTGCTTGCGTGCGGGCAAGCGAGTTATTAGTAGTAGGGACGTTTTTCTCTTCCAATAGTTTCAACCGCTCTTCGAGAAGTTCAAGCTGGGATTGATAACGGCGCTGCATTTGTCGCGTTTGTTCTTTTAGTTCAGTTAGCTCTTGTCGCAAGGCCTGGCTGTTGTCTTCTGCTCTAGCGGGTAAGGAAGTTATAAGGATACCAATGGCCACTACCAATGGCACAAATCGATAAATGTGGCTGAACATAATGAATTTCCTAAGTCAATTTCTAGTAATCACACCACAGCACCAAGTCGTAGCCCGAGGCTATTACCGGCGACGGTGGCAGATACAATGTGAGAGAAAATGACTACAGGGGCGGAGCTCGCGCCTGCCGGGACCAGTTAACTGTGGTCCATGTGGCGGAGTGGGTGACGAAAATGACAAGTGGTATCAGGCTGCAGGAGAGTGGCGGAAGTGGCAGTGTGGGTAGCAAAGCCCCAGGCAGTTTGGAGAGCTGGCATTCCTGGTGGCCAACTGGTCCGGAACCCGAATCATCCCAATCGTGCAGTGAGACATGGATCGCCGACGCCAATATCGCAAAGGCCAGCAATAGCGCTATTGCGCTACCGTGGCTAGAGGCTCTATTGCCTTGAGCGATCAATCCAGGCATGGGACTTGATATCTGGGCATTGGTCTGGGTATTGGATAGCGGGCTATTTGGCAGAGCAAGCTGCTTGCTAAGACTCGGCAAGTCTAAGGGTTAATTTTCGACAGGTCACGTCTTTGTTAAAACAAGGCTTCTTGACGGGAGGTGTCGGTACTGCAAAGCCGAATCAGTCCTTTGCTAGAGGTTTTCACGACCTGTTTACGGTGACCGCCTGCTATCTAGCAGGAAACCTTGACCGGGTAATGTGCCTGGCGGGTCACGGGGGGGAACATCGCGAACCCTAAGTTTCCGCCCCCTCGTCTTTCATGCCCAGCGCCTTCTGGGTCGCTTTGGGCAGGCCGCTGGGATCCAGCAGCGAGTTATAAAGTTTCAACCAATGGGTGTGCGCGAGTTGGTGCAGATGGAAGGCATTATCCATCGCCAGTTCACGACCCTGAGCGTCCTGACAGGCATTGATTGCCTTCTTGGTAAGCTTGAGGGCAAACCGCGATTTAGCAGCTATCTTCCGCGCCATCACCATCGCTGCTTCCTGCAATTCTTGCCGCGGCACCACCTGGTTGACCATGCCCAGGCGCAGGGCATCCTGAGCGCTGACGGAATCGGAAGTGAACAGCATCTCCTTGGCCTTGCGCGCGCCGACTTCCCAAAAGTGCGTGAAGAATTCAATGCCGCCGACGCCGAAGCTAACTGTCGGGTCGGTGAAGCTCGCGTCGTCCGTCGCGATAATCAGATCGCAGGGCCAGGCCAGCATCAGGCCGCCAGCGATACATTTGCCCTGTACAGCGGCAATGGTCGGTTTCGGGATATTGCGCCAGCGCTCGCTAAAACCCAGATAGATCTCTTCCTCGCGACTCATCTGCGCTTCGGCGCCCGCGCAGGTAAACCCGCACATTGTGCCGACAGTGGCGTAATCGTGCATATTCGCGTGCCAGTTCTTTTCACCAAGATCGTGACCAGAAGAGAAATGCTTGCCATTGGCCGCGAGGATAATCACCCGGATATTTTCATCGTGAGCAGCGCGATCGAAGGCGTCATTCAGTTCATAGAGGAATTGCGTGTCCTGTGCATTGGCTGTTTCCGGTCGATTGAGCACAATGCGCGCAATGCCATCTTCAGGCGTCTCATAGAGGATGTAGGCCGGTTCTGCTTTTGTGTCCATGGTGGTTCCAGAGAGATTGAAGTCACGGGAGCATAAACTCACTTTTTCACGCGGTCTACTCTGTCAGACTTCGACTTCTGGTCGGTTGCCGTGTCAGCCTCGGGAGTTAGGTGTTGCGAAAGCCTCACAGCCGTCGAGTCTAAGCTGACATCAGCGCTACGGATGAGCTAGAGCTGTACGTGACTGGCGCTCTGGTGGCCCCGCCGGCAGCTTTCAGTACTACAGGCTATAAAAAGCCCCATACAAAAGCAGGGTTTGAAGCCCTGCTTTTGTATGGTAATACCCCATTTGTGAGTTTAATTATGCGTGAGACGTCCGCTATCAGGCGGCCTTTATACCAAGCTCCCGCATCGCTTCACGATCACAAACCGGCGCGCGTCGGGTGCCGTGTGCCAGCTTGACTGAACCGGTCTCCCGCTCAAACGAATCTACCAGGCCGATTTCTTTGGCGTATTCGCGAATAGCCGGTAGTACCTCCCGGCCCAACAACTCAATGGAGCGGTTGCGCTGCTGGTCGCTGGCCACGCCCTGTACGCCAAAGGCGGTAAAGGAACCGGGACGAATGACACGCAGGATGGCTTTGATTTTGGGAATGACCTGGTCGGGTGTACCACAGACAATCTGCAAATTTTCCTGAGCCCGTTGATAGGAGGACAGGAGTTTTTGTTTGACGATATCGAAATCTTGCTCCTCCTGCCATTTGCCGCTGCGCGAGGCGTCGAGTTTTTCCTTGCCGATACCCAGCCATGAACTGCCGGGTGCGGCTTTCGCCATCATGCGAATGGCGCCTTTCGAGTTGTAACCGGGGGGTAAGGTGTGTTCGGGACGGCTAAAGCCATTCTGTCCACCGCCGAAAGTGTAGCCCCGGCCAATCTCCTGGGCTTCGGCTGCGTTATCCGAAACAAACAAAGGCAGTAAATAGCCGAAGTTTTCTGAGCCCGCCTGGTAGCCCAGTTCGGCGGCTTTATCGGCGTACATGTCCCACAGGTCGCAGGTGGCGCCGAGCGCAGAGCCGAGACCGAGATAGGGGTAACGTTTTTCGGCGCACCAGAGCACGGTTTCGGGAGACAGCACACCGGGAATCCATTGCTGTGGATAGGGTTTCTGATAGGGCAGCACCCAGGGGTTTACGTGGCGGTAATGGAAATGCTTGCCCTCGTAGCGCCAGGGTCCTTCTCTGGTCCAGGCCTGCAGGATAAAGTCGTGGGCTTCGTTGAACATTTCCCGGTTGTAGGCCGGGTTGGCGTTGTTAAAAAACTGCTCGCTGCCCGCGCCTCTTACCCAGCCGGAGATGAGACGGCCATAGGACAGGTTGTCGATGGTGGCAAGCTCCTCAGCGACGCGTAGCGGATGCTTGACCACGGGCAGGGGGTTGCCGATAAGAATAATTTTTGCCTTGCTAGTGGCGCGCGCCAGCACAGCGGCCTCGATATTGATAACACTGCCCATGCAATAAGGGTTGCCGTGGTGCTCGTTAAGGGCGAGCCCGTCAAAGCCCACCTCTTCGGCCAGGCAGTACTCGTCGATAAACTGGTTGTAGTCGTGAGCGCCTTTTTTTTCGTCGTAAAGGCTGTTAGGGCAGCCAAAAAAGGCCTTATTTTTCAAGACGACATCTTCGTCGATGTGTCGGTATGGGCGCTCCGTAAAATAAGCAAGTTTCATGTCGGCAATCCTCTCGTCAGGTGATAGGGAAAATTGTGTCGTATAGCCGGGGCCCCGGCAATACTTGTCGGGGCGTTCACCAAGGGCGTGCCGAGAACGTTCCTGTCAATACACCCCTGTTAGCAATGGTTAGGCGGCCCCGGGCTCCGCACAGCTAGAACCTGGATGACAGATTGCTGGCATTACATCAAAACCCACCACAAGATTAAACGGCAACCTGCGACTGAGGTGGTGACCATGTCGATATAGCTAACTGGCCTGTGTTTTCGGCGCAACAAGCGAGGTTTTGGGTACAACCGGTGCGGCTTTGACCACCACCGCTCGATACCGCCGCAGGGCACTACCATCCAGTGGACCAATGTGCGTTGATAGCGTTATTTGTTGCCCCGCCCGCAAAGCAACGGGGACTTCGACGAACGATGCGGGGCCATTGAACAAAGTGGCGATGGCTTCACTGATCTGTACAACGACGCCGTCAACCGCCGTAGCGCTTTGATTTTGAACGCTTAGCTGCAGCATGCCCCCCGCACCTAGCGCCAGCGACGAACGGATATATTTGCTGGGGGCTTCGCTGAGTTGTAGCTCAGCGAGCCGCGTTCTGGCCTGCTGGCCGATGTCGCCCGGCGCATTGGCGGCCTCCTGATAATAGGTGATAGCTGTTTGCCTCTCGCCGCGCGCCGCAGCTATATCGCCCAGATACAGGCTGGCAATGGGTGTTGGCAGTAGCTGATGACTTCTTAGCAGGTCACTATGGGCTGAGTTACTTTTGCTCTGCTGGAAGTACTGAATTCCTCTGGCGAGGTGATGGCTAAAAAAATCAGGGTTTCTGCTGATCGCGGCGGAATAAGCCTCTATGGCCTTGCTGTCGTCGCCGAGCATTTTCCAGGCGTGGCCGCGCAGCTCCCAGAACTGACCTTCCCGAGGCTGGATGCGGATGGCCTCGTCCAGCAAACTCAAAGCCTCCTTGGGGGCTTTATCCTGGAGGGCTTTCATGGCTTTGTCCTGGGCCTCATAGGCGGGTTGATCACGTTTTAGCCGAGCGACTTTTCTGGCAAAGATCTCACGGTTTCTGAGGCCGCCGGGTGGCAGTGTTTTAGCTTTCGCGACATTGGCATTAACCCGCCCCTGGGAAGGTGGATGACTGGCAAACAGGCCCGCTAGAAAGTCTTGCTGGCGGTCTTTGGACAGCTCCACAAATTTTTCCTGTAACACCACGGCCCCATAGGGGTCGTAACCGGCGCGGGCCATGTACTCCATGCCGTAAGCGTCCGATTCAAGTTCAGCTTCGCGACCGTAGCGAGACATCCAGGCTGATGTGCCCACCTGTGCTGCAAGGCCACCCAGCGGGCTGCCGCCGGTGGCGGTGTCGAGCACCTGCAGGCCGATACCGGCCAGCATGCCGCGGGTCATTTGGGTGGCGCTGTGGCGAGCGGCGGCGTGGACTATTTCGTGGGATAACACGGCAGCCAGTTGCGCTTCATCTTCCAGGTGGAACAGCAGGCCTCTGTTCACGGCGATCTTGCCACCAGGTAGCGCCCAGGCGTTGGGTACAGAACTGTTCAACACAACAAATTCGTAGGGTAGCTGGGGGCGATCGCTGACGCGAGCGAGTTTTTGACCAACCTCGTCAAGGTAGGTCTGAAGCTCGGGATCCATATAGTACTGGCCGCCCTGAGATTGTTGGGCCGACTGGTATTGCTGGGCACCTATCACCACCTCCTGATCGGGAGAAATCAGCGAGAATTGCTGCTGGCCGGTAACGGGGTTGACCGTACAGCTTGTTATCGAAGAAAACAGGATCACTAAGGACAGTGTGCGCAACAGGCGGTTCAATGCAGGGTTCCTTTTCTGGAGGGGGACGATGGGTATAATGTTACGCTAACGTACGGCGTTTGCACCGAAGGATTATAGAAAATGCTAATGGTCATTTCTCCTGCAAAAAAACTGGATTTTGATGCTGCTCCGGTCACGCAGTTCTTTACGACGGGAGATTATCTTGATGACGCAGAAGTTTTGATAGAGGCGTTGCGGGAACTGTCTCCGCCCCAAGTCTCTGAGTTGATGAAAATCAGCGATAAATTGGGTGATCTCAATTTTGGCCGTTACCTGAACTGGGACAAAGACCTCAACCTTGACAACGCCCGACAGGCTTTACTGGCTTTCAGGGGTGACGTGTACGTTGGGATAGACGCTGATACGTTGTCAGGCAAAGATCTGAAATGGGCTCAAAGTCGGCTGCGAATTTTATCCGGGCTGTATGGCCTGCTGCGCCCGCTCGACTTGATCAAACCCTATCGGCTGGAAATGGGTACACGCTTTGCCAATGACCGTGGCAAGGATCTGTATGAGTTCTGGGGCACCAAAATCACCGACGGGCTGAACACGGCGCTGAGCAAGGCTTCCAGTGGGACTCGGAACAAGCCGCCGGAACCCGTGCTGATTAATCTGGCGTCCAATGAATACTTCAAGGCTGTACAGACCGACGCGCTAAAGGCGGACGTAATCACCCCGGTGTTTATGGACTGGAAGGGCGGTAAATACAAAATTATCAGTTTTTACGCCAAGAAGGCCCGTGGCCTGATGGTGGGTTATGTCATTCGCCATCGCGTCGAAGATGTTGAGCAGCTGAAACAGTTCAATAGTGAAGGCTACGCATACAACGCAGCGATGTCCTCGGCCCGACAATGGGTGTTTACCCGTAAGCTGTGAGGGCGCCTGAAGACCATCTTCCGATTACTAAGCACCGATCTGCTGCGATGAATCTTCCGTTTTCCCAGGCCTGTGAGAACAACAAACAGCCGATACTGGATGTTTTGCAGCGGGTTTTTGTCGGGCGTCGACAGATACTGGAAATTGGCAGTGGCACCGGCCAGCATGCGACATTTTTCGCGCCGCAGCTGGCCCCGGCGATCTGGCAAACCAGCGATCGGGCCGACAATCACCAGGCTATTAACGCCTGGTTAACGGAACGTCCGGCGGCCAATCTACGTGCTCCGCTGGTGCTGGACGTGGACATGGCGCAATGGCCGACCGAGGGCGTTGTTGACGCGGTTTTCACGGCTAACACCTGCCACATCATGGCCTGGTCAAGTGTCGAGAATATGTTTGCAGGCCTTTCTGTCACGCTGGCAGTTGGCGGGGTGCTAGCGATTTACGGGCCGTTCAACTATGACAATCAATACACCTCAGAGAGTAATGTGCGCTTCGATAGCTGGTTAAAGGCACAGGCCCTGCATCAGGGCATCCGGGACTTTGCCGCTGTCAACGATCAGGCGAGTGCCGCCGGGATGGCTCTGCTGGAAGATAATACGATGCCGGCGAACAACCGATTGCTGGTCTGGCTTAAAACTCGGTGAAAGTCGTAAGGCGCTCGCGGCTCCTCCTGGGACTCGTTAGCGATCAATTTTTGTAAACTTCGAACCCTCCAGGTTGAGGTTAAACATCAAGCCTTCGTTGGAAAAAATGAAACCGATAATGGGTTGTCGCGCGGTGTTGGTGTCAATAGCCTCGCCCGCGCCGAGGCTGGCAATGGCGACACTGCCATCGACGCCCGCTTCCCAGCCCTTGCTGTTGCGAAATTTGTTCAGGGCTTCATCTGTCATAAACAGGATGATCTGGGCCTTGCGCTGTGCGCCGACCTGCAGACCGATCGACGCTGCCGCGGTACTGTAGTACGCGACACTGGTGCCGCCGATGCGCAGGACACCTTCGCCGTATTCACCACCGATGCCAAAGCCGGCTTTGTAGACTTTGGGAAAGATCAGAATGCCACGGGCGCGGGCAGCGAGTTTGTGCCCCGCTGGTGAGTGTTGTCGAAACTCGGTCAGGGCCTGATCCGTATAAGCATTGATTTCTTCTTTGCTGGCGGCTAGCGCGGGCAGGGTGATCAGGGACACCAGCAGCGTGGTCAGGGACAAAAGAGTTTTCATATGGTTTCCGTGCGGTTGGCTATTTGGTCTCTGGTTATTTGGCATCCAGTTATTATTTTGTGGCCGGTTAATCCGCGGGCCCTGTTGCGGGAATGTGGGCAGTAGAACCAGCGGATATATCCTGCCGGTAGGGTAGCACCGATCGTGCGCTGGCAATATAGCGGGCGTTGTCGCGCCGTTCATCGGCAACAAATTTTGCGATGGCCTCGGCAAAACCAGGGTGCTTTATCCAGTGCAGCGAATGGGTTGCAACGGGTTCAAAGCCTCGCAACACTTTGTGCTCGCCCTGGGCGCCCGCATCAAATTTTTGCAGGCCATTGGCGATGGCGTAGTCAATACCGCTGTAATAGCAAAGCTCAAAATGCAGGCAGTCGTATTCCTCTATACAGCCCCAGTAACGGCCATACAGGGTAGACGTGTCCTGAAAATACAGCGCACAGGCAATGCGCCTGCCGCCCCTGCTGGCCACGGCCATAACAATATCGTCGGGCATGGTCTGGCCGAGGCGCACGAAAAAATCGGCGGTCAGATAGCCGCCACCGCCGCTGCGCTTGAGGTAGGTGGTTTGGTACAGGTGGAAAAAGAACGCCCACAGCTCTGCATCGATGTCCGCTCCCTTGAGCATTTGCACGGCGATGTCCTGGTCGATAATGCGCTGCCGTTCACGCCGCACCATTTTGCGTTTGCGTGATACAAAGGTGGCGAGAAAGTCGTCAAAACATTGGTAACCGCGGTTGAACCAGTGGAACTGCACACCATCACGTTGCATTAGCTGGGGATGTTTAAAATTGGCCAGCGTCGACGCATCGGGAAACAGTAAGTGCCAGCTGGATGCATCGATCTGGTGAGCGTGATCGATAACCTGGCTGATCAGTTGTGCACACAGGGCGGGTTGATCAACGCCATCGGCAAAACGAACCCTGGGCCCGGTGGCGGGGCTAAAGGGAATCGCGGAGACCAGCTTCGGGTAGTAATGCAGGTTATGGCGTTGATAGGCATTGGCCCAGGCCCAGTCAAAAACATATTCGCCCCAGGAGTGAACCTTGCGATAGGTTGGCATGTAGGCCAGGGTTTGCCCGTCTTTTTCAATACGGATGTGTTCCGGTAACCAGCCCGTGTTGCGACCGACACTACCGCTGTCGGCGAGGGCTTGAAGAAAGGCGGGCTTGATGAAGGGGTAGTTGGTCACGGCCCGGACAATAGCATTGCAGTCAGGCGGCTTCAAACTGACAGGTGAAGGTAGAGCCTTTGCCGGGTGCGCTCTCAATGGCGAGCTTGCCGTGGTGGCGGATCAGCACATGTTTAACAATGGCGAGGCCAAGACCCGTGCCGCCGGACTGTGTTGCCCGACCGTCGTCCGGGCGATAAAACCGCTCCGTTAGCCGGGGTATATGTTTGGGGTCTATACCCCGGCCGGTGTCGCTTACCGCGACACAGACCGCCCCCCCCGTATGCGCGAATTTGATGGTTATATCGCAGCCCTGGGGGTTATGTTTGACAGCGTTGTATACAAGATTCGAGAAGGCGCTGTGTAACTCCTTGCTGTCGCCCTGAACGGTTAGCGACCTGTCGCCATCACAGCGTATCTGATGTCTGCCCTGACTCAGCGCCCTGGCATTGTCGATGATCGGCCCGAACAGGGAGGCCAGCGTGACGGGTTCGGGACTTGATGCCGGGGTTGATTCCAGCCGCGACAGGGTCGTCAGATCGGCTGTGAGCAGGTTCATACGCGTTGCCTGCGCCTCCATTTGTGTTAACGCCTTCAGCCAGGCAGGCGGCAGCGCTGTCAGATCGCTGGTTTGCTGCAGGGTTTCCAGATAGCCGGTTAGCACCGTCAAGGGTGTTCTCAGCTCGTGAGAGATATTGGCGACAAAATCTTTGCGCATATTCTCCAGTTGGCGCACTCGCGTCACGTCCTGCACCAGCAGGGCGATCTCGTCGCGGGCAAAAATAGCGGCGGAAAACTGCAATATACGTTGTTGGTTGCGCGGCGCGGGGAGTTCGATGGGCAGGGCGAAATCGGCGTGGTGCAAGTAACTGACAAAGGCAGGGGCGCGAACCAGGTTGGTGATGGGCTGATGCAAATCCTCGTCGCGCAGCCCCAGCAGTTTTGTTGCCGCCGGGTTCCACCAGTCGAGGCAGCGTTCGGCGTTGATAATAATTAACCCTTCGTCAAGAGCCGTCGTCAGATTGCGGATTCGCCTGACCAGCGCGCGGTACCTGTTTTTGGCGCGGTCATTGCGTTTTTGCAGGCGATAGAGCTGGTCCGATATGTCACCCCAGACGCCACTGGCCTCGGGCGGCAGCCCTGCCCCGCCCTGTTCTAACCACTGGTAAAGCCGAAGAATCTTGAGCAGGGTCCAGGCCATGTAAAGGCCGCCGCCGACCAGCAGCGTGATGAGAATGTGACCATTGAAAAACCCGGCGATGCATAGCGCTGTAGCCAGCAGGGCGATGCGCGATAGCTCAGTACGTAAACCTTGCTGCAAACCTATGCCTCGATGAATTTCTGCGAAAACCGGTAGCCGGCGCCGCGCACAGTCTGGATAAAGCGGTCGTGCTCTGCAATGCCCAATGCCTTACGCAGTCGGCGGATGTGGACATCGACCGTGCGTTCATCCATGTAGACATTGCCGCCCCAGACGTGATTGAGAATCTGGTCGCGGGAATAGACTCTGTCCTGGTGGGTGAGGAAGAACCCCAGCAGGCGATATTCGGTGGGCCCCATCGCAACGGTTTGATCGGCAATACTCACGTGGTGACTGACCGGGTCGTAGATGAGCTGGTCAACCTGGATAGGCGCTTCGGTTTCGACCGGGTCTTTGCGTCGTAACAGAGCGCGAATACGGGCGATCAGTTCGCGGGGGGAAAAGGGCTTGGCGATATAGTCGTCTGCCCCGGCATCGAGACACTGCACCAGGTTATGCTCCTCTGTTTTGGCGGTAAGCATAATAACCGGGACTCTGGCGGTGAGCTGATCACGTCGCAAACGGCGTAACAATTCCAGTCCGCTGGTGCCAGGCATCATCCAGTCGAGCAGCACCATATCGGGGCTTTCATCGATAACCAGGGTGTGGGCGTCGCGGGCGTTGTCCGCTTGCAGGCATTGAAAATCGGCCATTTCCAGCGCTGTACACACCATATCTCTGATGGCGGATTCGTCGTCAATAATAAGAACCGTGGCTTCAGTCATGTTGGTAACAACCTTTCGCAAAAACGTTGCCGGTTATTAGATGACGGCTGTGTGACGTTAGTGTGACAGCATCATATCGAGCGCCGACAAAGCGTAGGCTTTGGCGGGCGCGGACGTATCCAGCACGATGGCTAAAAATAGCACCACGCCGACCCAGTTGTTATTGCGAAAGGCTCTGAAGCAGGCGGCGGGTTCCCGGTGTCTGGCGATCATCTGTTGGTATACAAACAACATGGCAATGATACCGACACCAACGAAAAACCATGCGCCGCGGTCAAAACTTTGCCCGGTCAGCACCAGGGCCAGTACGGTGAGCCCCTGGAGCATCCCAATGATGCTTAAATCCATATCGTCAAACAGAATGGCGGTGGATTTAACCCCTATTTTCCTGTCGTCGTCACGATCAACCATTGCATAGAAAGTGTC
>JBFIEE010000061.1:0-16344 GCA_041603535.1 Porticoccaceae bacterium | reverse complement strand
TTCGGCTTCGATGACCTGAGTAGCAGTGCCATCTGGGTCAGCGCCAATACGGGCAATTTTGCCGTCCTTAACCCATACATCGGCGATACGCCTCGGTGCGCGGGTACCGTCAACAACGGTGCCCCCCTTGATGTGAATATCGTATATCTTGGTCATGGTAAATCCTCCTAAGTCAGAATAATTTCAGGCACTCTGTGTCGAAGTCTCGGTCTCCAAAATCTTCTCGGCAGCACCCAATCGATAAAAAACTGTATGTCCGTTAATAGGTTCCGTTGTCTCCTTGTACGCAAACAACGGCTGGATAATTGCTTTGATCTCTCCAATATAGCACCGGCATCTGTTGGGAAGGAAGATTAATGTAGAGTATTTCATGGTGCACTAACTGACATTTGCCGTAGCAAATGACGGTGTTATGTAATTTTCCTGCTGTGCGAGTATGTGAGTAAAGCAGCGTTCACCTTCAGGGGCTAGCTTTTCTTTTAGCAGAGAGTAAGTTACACGTACCCGTTCAATGCCTGGCGGGAACCAGCTATGATATTCCGGCGGGGGTGATTTCTTTACTTTGTTATGACAAATTCGTCTCATCTACACCGTATCCATGCGTTTTGCTAAGGCGTATCCGTTGTGCCCGTTAGCGGCAGTTAGCGGCAGTGGCAAACGGATGAACAAGCGTGTCTACTAGATAATCAGGTTGCTTATGGCTAAATTTTTATTGCCGGAGGTTCCGCTTCACCACCTGGGCAAACGTGTTGCATTGAGCCGGAATCTGGCCAAATTTTTTCTCCGTGTGACCGGTTGGCGGGTTACCGGCAGGATGCCTGAGCAGCGGCGGATTATTTTGATCGTTGGGCCCCATACATCAAATTGGGACTTTGTTTATGGGCTTTCGGCAGCAATGGCTATGAATGTGAATATCCATTGGTTGGGTAAACATACTTTGTTCAGACAGCCACTGACGGTGCTAATGAACTGGCTGGGTGGTATTCCCGTGGATCGTTCCCAGCCGCAGGGCGTAGTTGAACAAGTGGCAGACAAAATCCGTCGTGCTGAGAGTATGGCGCTGATTATCACGCCGGAGGGAACCCGCAGCAGAGTTGCTAAATGGAAAACCGGGTTTCTGCGTATTACTACCATGTCGGATAGCGTCATGATGGTGACGGCAGTGGATTACGCAAAAAAGGTGATAGATTTGGGCGAAGTGCTCATACCCAGTGGTGACGCTGAAGCGGACATTCAGTATATTCAGAGTTGTTTTGCGCGAGCTACGCCAAAACATTCCCATAATCGCTAGCTCGGGAGACACGTTTCTTTCGTTTAAAAACTGCTGTCGATTTTTTTCTTGTCTTATTTATTTGAGTCGTCGCGCTACTATCCCAGGTGCCGACATTGTGGCGCGATAGAGTCAACTTTAATTCGGTACGCAAGTAAATCAGGTCTTGCAACGATGATCGTAACACCGCGTATGACCCATGTAGCACTGCACGTCGCAGATATTGATGCGTGTGTCGATTTCTACAGCCGCTTTTGTGGCATGGGAATCGTGCATCAGCGCGTGGCGGGGCCACAACGAATTGTCTGGATGGCGGAGCCGGGCCGAGAGACGGACTTTATATTTGTGATGATGGCTGGTGGTAATAGCCTGGCACCGCAGGATAACGATTATCGGCATTTTGGTTTTGCCCTGGACAGCCGCGAAGCCGTGGATAAAGTTGCCGCAGCGGGTCGCGCCAGTGGCTGTCTGGTCTGGCCGCCGAGGCAGGAGCCGTTTCCAGTCGGCTACTATTGCGGCTTGCGTGACCCCAACGGCAACTACGTGGAGTTCAGCTACGGGCAACCGTTGGGTCCCGGCGCGCCGGGTATTGACGCCATCACGTCGGGCAGTTGTGAGTAGGTCGCCGGTTGCGATAGTCGCTTGACCTGCCCAGCCCCGCGAGCGAAAGAGCTTTCTAGAAAAACGCCTGAATACCGGTTTGCGCGCGGCCGAGAATCAGCGCGTGGATATCCGCCGTGCCCTCATACGTATTGACCACTTCCAGATTAACCATGTGCCGCATAATCGGGTATTCATCCGAAATCCCGTTGCCACCCAGCATATCCCGTGCCACGCGGGCGATGTCGAGGGCCTTGGAGCAGTTGTTGCGTTTCATCATCGAAATCAGTTCGGGGGCCAGTTGGCCCTGGTCCTTGAGGCGCGTGGCTTGCAGCGAACCGAGCAGACCGAGGCTGATTTCAGTCTGCATATTGGCCAGTTTCATCTGGATCAGTTGATTAGCCGCGAGAGGGCGATTGAATTGTTGCCGATCAAGAACATATTGCCTCGCCGCATGCCAGCAGGTCTCGGCGGCACCGAGCGCTCCCCAGGAGATCCCCAGGCGTGCGCTATTGAGGCAGCCGAAGGGGCCTTTCAAACCTTTTGCGTCAGGCAGCAGATGATCCTGTGAAACAAATACTTCGTCCATCACGATCTCGCCCGTAATCGAGGCGCGCAATGCCAGTTTGCCTTCGATCTTGGGCGCGGATAAACCTTTCATACCTTTTTCAAGCACAAAGCCGCGAATAATGCCGTCGTCAGTTTTGGCCCACACGACAAATACGTCGGCAATGGGTGAGTTGCTAATCCACATTTTGTTGCCGGTTATAGCGTAACCACCGTTCACCGAGCGCGCCCGCGTGGTCATGCCGCCGGGATCTGAGCCGTGATCGGGTTCGGTGAGGCCGAAACAACCCACCCATTCGCCACTGGCCAGTTTTGGCAGGTATTTTTGCCGCTGAGCTTCGCTCCCATAGGTGTATATGGGGTACATGACCAGGCTCGATTGCACGCTCATCATCGAGCGGTAACCGGAATCAACGCGCTCAACTTCGCGTGCAATGAGACCATAGCTGACGTAGTTAACACCCGGGCAGCCATAACCCTCTATGGTGGCGCCGAGCAGCCCCAGCCTGCCCATCTCGGTAAATATCTCTCGATCCGTGTGTTCGTCACGAAACGCTTGCTGAACCCTTGGCAGCAGTTTGTCCTGTGCATACTGGCGCACACTGGTCATGACCATGCGCTCGTCGTCACTGAGCAGTTGCTCGATTAGAAAGGGGTCTTGCCAGTTAAATGCGGCCCAGTCGCTAGCCATGCCGGTCTCCTGATACATGCGAAAATTGGATCGCGCACTATACCTGCCTTGTCCCGTCAAACAAAGGTCGTGCGGCGCCTCGCTTGCGCCCTCAACGGCAGCCTGACACTATGCTTCTCCACTGAGAAGTTTGATAATCCCGTGTTGGTTTAGCCTGACAAACAATGAGTCGCACTACATGAGTCGCCCCGTCGAAGCTATCGTAAACCTCGCTAATATTCGGAGCAATTTCGCACTCGTCGGGAAACTGGCAGCAAACTCTCGCATCATGGCTGTTGTTAAAGCCAATGCGTATGGGCATGGCGCCGTGCCCGTGGCCACAGCGCTGGCAGCGGCGGATGCGTTCGGCGTGGCGAGCCTTGCCGAAGCTGTTGAGCTGCGCGAGGCTGGCATCACCCAGCCCGTAGTGCTACTGGGGGGCGTGTTTGATCGCGACGAGATGCACGATGTGGTGCGATATGGCTTGCAGATAGTCGTTCACTCGGGAGAACAGTTTGGCCACCTGTTAGCCGCCGAGTTGCGTGCACAGATCGTCGTATGGCTGAAAATTGATACCGGTATGCACCGCCTGGGTTTTGAGGCGCAGGATTTTGCCGAGATCAGGCGGATGCTGGAAATCAGCGGCAAGGTGAAAGAGGTGGTATTGATGAGCCATCTCGCCTGTGCTGACGACGTTGGCAATGCGACGACGGGACACCAGCTCGCCGTATTCGAGACAGCGGTGGCGGGTCTCCCCGGGAAAAAAAGCCTGGCTAACTCAGCGGCCGTGCTGGCGTATCCGCAGACGCATTACGACTGGGTTCGCCCTGGCATCATGTTATATGGCGCGAACCCGATGTTGCGGCCCCTGCAAGCTCATGAGGTGTTGGTGCCAGCGATGACCCTGCGTTCGCGTCTGGTGGCGATCCACAATATTGCCGCAGGTGAATCAGTGGGGTACGGTGAACAGTGGCGTGCGCAGCGACCTACACGGATTGGTACCGTGGCGACTGGTTACGGCGATGGCTATCCACGGCACGCGTCTAACGGCACACCGGTGCTGATAGGCGGGCAGCGCGTAGCTCTGGTCGGACGAGTTTCCATGGATTTCATTACCGTTGATCTTACCGATCTACCCTCGGCGGCACCGGGCGATGAAGTGATCCTGTGGGGGGACGGTTTGCCAGTAGAGGAGGTAGCGCGGATGGCGGGCAGTATTTCCTATCAGTTACTGACCGGTGTGCAGAAAAGGGTCCGCCGTTGCTACCTGTTTTAGTCCGTCAGAGGGATGTCGCCGACCATGTCATTTGATAAGTCCGATCAGCTGTCGTGTTTGCGTTTTAATACGATACTGTCAATGCCGTTTTGCAATAGTGCTGCGCGGGCATTGGCCAGCGTTGACTGAGATTGAAAGGGGCCGACCAGGACACGATGCCAGGTGTCTCCGGGCCCGACGCCAGCGCTTTCCACGCGGACGTTCATGTTAAGTAATAGGAGACGGACACGGAGGCTATCCGCATCTCCAGCATCTCGAAAGGATCCCGCCTGTAGCAACAGTGATTCGTCGGTTACGTCAGCCACGACTGGCAGGTCCTCGCTTGCCCGCAAGGGGTTTTGCTCCATATCAGGGACGATGACTTCTGATTCTCGCAGTAACGTATAAAAATCAAAACGGGGTTTTTGTTTATTGGTGGTATTGGTGTTGGTGATTTCTTTGATGGCATTGGATATATCGGCGTGGGGACTCTCCCAAAAACGTACCAGGGACATCAAAAGGATGCCAAGGAAGACGCCGGCAAGCAACCACGCCCAGCCAGGAACACGCCCGACAGCAGAGGTGCGAACGTTACCCCGCGCAGAGGGTTTGCGTTTTCTGGGTGAGTTTTTAGCGTAATCGCGTGGCATAGGTGGCGGCCGCCGAAAGCAAGTTTGCATTGTATGCGCTTGCAGCAATCAGTGCCATATTTTCTAGATAATAGATGATTAAAAATTCCTAATAAATTGAATATTATGATTTTTTCTAAGCCATATCCTGGGGGTCAACGTCCAATGACCAGCGCACCTGGCGTGCCGCTCGAGCGCTTTCCAGCCATGCATTCAATTGCCCAAGCAGAGAGTGCAAGGTTTTACGACGGTCAGTAATGATCAACAACTGGTAGCGGTAACGACCGTTGCGGTATTCGAGCGGTGCCGCAAATGGCCCCAGGTAACGTACATCGACCCTGCTGGGCGCGATGGTTTCGCAATGCTCGCGCGCGGCTTTGAGTAAGGTGCGGGCCTTCCCGCGCTGCGGTGCATCTGCCCGCAGCAGGGCCATACTGGCAAAAGGCGGCATGGCGCTCAGGCGGCGCTCGGCTAGAATCTGCTGAGCAAATTCATGATATTCATGTCGGGCCAGCAAATTTAGCAGGGGATGGTCACAGTTATGGCTTTGAATCATCACCCGCCCCGGTGCTTCGCCACGCCCGGCACGCCCTGCCACCTGTGTGATCAATTGGCCCATGCGCTCAGTTGCTCTGAAATCTGGAGAGTACAGGCCGCTGTCCGCATCAAGTATTACCACCAGTGTCACATTGGGGAAATGATGGCCTTTGGCGAGCATTTGAGTGCCGACCACAATGCACGGTTTGCCGGTGCCAACTGCGCTAATCACTTCCGCCATGGCGTCTTTGCGGCGAGTGGTATCGCGATCTACCCGTATCACCGGTGTTTCGGGAAACAGCACTTCGAGAATGGCCTCGCCACGTTCGGTTCCCTGACCTAAATGCTGCAGTTGCTGGCCGCTGCAGGCTGGACACGCGCTCGGTAGCGGTTCCCGGTATTCGCAATGGTGACAGAGCAACAGCGGGCCGCTCTGGTGGAATGTTAAACGAGCGTCGCAGCGACGACAGGTGGATACCCAGCCGCAGTCGTGGCACATCAATGTGGGTGCGAAACCACGGCGATTTAGAAACACCAGCACCTGGTGGCCGGCTGACAGTTCATCACCGATGGCCTCAATGACAGGCCGAGAAAACCCCGTATTGAGGCGCAATTTCCGAATATCGATCAGCTGCCACACAGGTTGAGTAGCACTGCCGGGTCGTCCAACCAGCCGTTGATGTTGATAGCGACCCTCCAGGCAATTGACCAAACTTTCCAGAGACGGGGTGGCCGAGCCAAGCAGGATGGGAATGTTCTCGCGGCTCGCGCGCATCACCGCAATATCACGGGCGGAGTAGCGGAATCCCTCCTGCTGCTTGAAGGATGAATCATGTTCTTCATCGACAATGATGATGCCCAGATTATGCATGGGTGTGAACACGGCTGAGCGGGTGCCGATGACAATGGCGGCACTGCCGTCGGCCGCCCCTTGCCAGGCGAGCAGTTTGTCGCTATCGCCAAGGCCCGAGTGGATGACGGCGATGGCACAGTGAAACCGGCGCTGAAAGCGATCGAGCATCTGCGGCGTAAGACTGATTTCCGGGACCAGTACCAGTGCCTGCCGTCCGTACCGTAGCACCTTGGCAATGGCCTGCAGATAGACCTCGGTTTTGCCGCTGCCCGTTTCACCCTCCAGCAGGTAGGCGTGGTAACCGTGCTGCTGCTGGGCCAGAATGGCTTTCTCCTGATCCGGCAACAGCGCCAGTGCCGGTTCGCGCAACACATTGGTGTTATCGAATGGCCGAGCCCCGTGCCGCTTACTAAAGGATTCGGCCAGTTGTTTATCCGCGAGGATACGCAGCGTGGCTGCTGAAACCCCACTGGCTAGCAGGTCGTTGTGACTCACCGCAGGATTTGTCTGTAGTATGTTTAGCGCCTGCTGCTGGCGCGGCGCGCGTTGTAGCGCATCCTCAGGCAGACCTTTGCCAAGTCGGGTCAGACGCCATGACTTTTCTCCGGGCAGCGCCTTGCCCCGTCGCAACTGCGTTGGCAGTGCGGTGCTCAGTACCTCGCCGAGTGGGCTGTGGTAGTAGTCGGCCGCCCACTGCAGGAGTTCTAACATGTGCGGCGAAAATAGGGGCGCGCCATCCAGTACTGTGGTGATGGTTTTTAGTTGGTCTGGTGTGACGTCACTGGTGGACTTGGTAGCGATCACGATACCGACCACCTCGCGGCGGCCAAACGGCACAATTACCCGAGTGCCGGGCAGGATCGGGTCATGGCTTGCTTGCGGCGGCAGATAATCGAATAGTCTACGCAAAGGTGACGGCGTAGCCACCTGGTAAATCAGGCCGGCGGACTTGTCTGATTTGTTCACTAACGTCTTGAAACCTGATTGCTTTCTGGTAGTATGCGCGCTCTCACTGACCAGTACATGCGGTGCCCGGCAGGCAGCTCACGTTAAATGACCGGGTGGCGGTATGCAAGAAGCAATAGTGTTAAAGAAAGGGCGTCCAATATGAAAGCTGAAATCCATCCCGGTTATGGCAAATTAACCGCTACCTGTAGCTGTGGCAACGTCATTGAGGTGGGTTCAACATTACCCGAAACAATACACCTTGACGTTTGCTCGCAGTGCCATCCTTTCTACACAGGGAAACAAAAAAGTGTGGATGTCGGGGGTCGTATCGATCGCTTCAACAAGCGCTTTGGCAATGTTGGTGGCGGTAAGAAGTAAGTAAAAAGACTTTTTCCGAGGCTGGTTGCGCTTTAATTATTGCTTTAATTACTAAAGCAGCCAGTAGCACGGTAAAATGGCAAGCCTGAATAACAATGCGCGGAGGGCCGCTATCCTCGGCGCATTTTTTGTTGCCTCGCTATTTGTAACTCGGGTACCGGCGGCGGACTGCACGCCGACCGGGTCAGGGCAAACGGTCACTGTGCAGCGCGTATACGACGGCGATACATTGGCGCTGAGTGACGGCCGCCGCGTGCGGCTGATTGGGGTTAATACGCCGGAATTGGGTCGCGGTGCTAAACGCGATGAAGCCTTCGCCCGCGCAGCCAGGCAGGCGGTTGAAGAGTTTCTGGTAGGCGCGGACAATATAAAAATCTATTTTGATGCCGAAGCTCGAGACAGGCACGGGCGGTATCTGGCCCACCTGTCGAAAATATCATCCACTGGTATCACGGAGAATCTTGAACAGGTACTGTTGGCGAAAGGCCTGGCATATCACGTCGCGGTACCGCCCAATCTACAAATGGCCCGCTGTTTTGCACAAGTAGAAAATGAGGCTCGACGTGCCAGGCTCGGTTTATGGGGCGCTAGTAGTTCTGCATTGCCAGCTATTCGCCCCGTTAAGGAAGGTGGTTATCAACGGGTTAAGGCCAGGGTTCAGCGTGTCGCCGTAAGTAGCGGCAAAGCGTGGTGGATTAATCTTGATAACAACCTTACTGCGGTGATTTATCCGGAGTACCAGAGCCATTTTGATTCGGCCGCAGTGCGGGCATGGCCGGGCCAATGGCTGGAGGTCGAAGGTTGGGTCTACAGGACGCACTATCGTGGTAAACCGCAGTGGCGTGTCAAACTGCAGACGCCCTACGCGGTGACACTTGATCCTGACAGTCGGCGGGACGGCGCGCACTAAAAACCCTGCCGGATGTACTTGCCAGTCAAATAAAGTGGTCCGCGGCTCATGTGCGACTGATGCAGCGCAAATTTCTGGTCGCAACGCTTGGCTGGCAATTCATATGTTACAACTGCCGCGGTGTGTGATGCGGTAGTTCCTGAGCAAACCTGGCAAAGCGGTGCTGGTGGATTATTCGGCGCAGGGCCTATCAACTCGGGTCAGCCTGCTGAAATTATCAACTTTACCTAAACTGCGAATTTTCCCATTAGATGTTTTTAGCGGCAATGACTCCAGTTTTTTCCAGCTCAGCGATCTGGTGATCGGTATAGCCGAGCTTGTCGCGAAGAATCTCGTGGTTATATTGGCCCAGAGTACCGGCCTGGAGATCCGGGGTATCCGGAAACTCAGAAAATCTCAGAGGCGTTCGGGGAATTTTTATATGGCCAAATACCGGATCAGACACAGTTCTGACGATGCCCCTTTCTTTGGTGTGTTGCAGTTCCATCACTTCAGGTATCCGCAGGATCGGCGCTGAGGGAATGCGTTCTGCCTGCAATAAGGCCACAGCTTTATCGGCATCGCCAACGGCATCGAGCCAGCTTTCAATGGCTTCGGTGAATTCTTTTTCGTGCTTGCCCCGCGAACCAGGATCCATGAATCGAGGGTCGCTTAAAAACTCTTCTCGGCCGATGATTTTCATCAATGCGTCCCAGCTCTGGTTCAGTGCGACAATGAATATGTAGCGACCCTTACAGCTAAAAATGCCGATAGGGGAGAACAGCGGGTGGAAGGCGCCAGCCCTTTCTACCTCGAGTTCACCGTTAGTGGTGTCGTACAACTGAACATTCATTTCGTGGTAGCTAAACAATACTTCCATCAGGGAAATATCCAGGTACTGCCCTTTGCCGCCTTGCAGACGATGAATCAGGGCGGAGGTGATGGCGGCATAGGCGTGGGCGCCAGTGGACATATCACCGAAGGCATATTCGCCAAACACCGGTTTACGCCCCGGTTCTCCGGTCAGACCAATAATGCCCGCGTAGGCCTGGCCGATATAGTCAAAGCCGGGCAGGTGCGATAGCGGTCCAGATTGGCCAAAGCACGAGATGGAGCACATCACCAGGTTGGGATTAATTTGCTTCAGTGTGTCCCAGTCGAGGTTGTGTTTTTTCATCACGCCCGGCGCAAAATTTTCCACGACCACATCGGCCTGCCTGATGAGATCATGGCAAATATCCTGGCCTCTTCGGGAAGAAATATCCAGAGCCATGGTTTTTTTGCCGACGTTGTGTTGAATAAAGTGGGCGCTTCTACCGTCGCGTTGGGTCGGGAAAAGGCGCACCATCTCGCCGCCAAGGGGCTCAATTTTTATGACTTCGGCGCCGAATTCCGCCAGCATTTTGGTGCAATGGGGCCCGGCAATTACATGGGTGAAGTCAATGACGGTAAAATCATCCAGCATCTGTTTTGTCATCCGCCATGCTCTCGTCCTGTAGTTAATGCCTAACCTGTAATTAATGCCTAAAAAATGACATATTGGGTAGGAGATATGTCGGGCCTGAGTATAGGCCGGCGGTTGATATACGACCGGCCAGACTAAATATTTTTTGAGGCGATGATGTTGTTCGCCTCGAGGTTGGCAATTTGTTGTTCGGTATAACCCAGCCGCTCCCGCAGTATTTCGTGGTTATACTGGCCCAGGGTGCCGGCCTGGAGATCCGGGGTATCCGGGAATTCGGAAAACCGCAGGGGCGTGCGGGGTATATGAATATCTCCGAAAATTGGATCGGAGACGGTTCTCATTGTGCCGCGTTCCCTGGTGTGGGGATGTGCTATGACTTCAGGGATGCTCAGAATCGGCGCACAGGGCACGCGCTGCTTTTGCAGCAATGCCAGTGCCTCATCGACGTTTTCGAGCGTGTCGAGCCAGGCCTCTATCGCGGCATTGATTTCATCTTTGTGTTGACCCATGGCGACCACATCGGTAAATCGCGGGTCGTTTAACATATCTTCGCGCCCCATGGCCGTCGCCAGGCCTTTCCACTGGTGGTTGACGCCCAGCAAAAAGAGATATCGATCCTTGCACTTGTAGATGCCGACGGGCGCCAGCATGCCGTGATGGGCACCGGACCGCCTGGCCACCATTTGACCACCGGTGGTGTCGTATAGCTGCGCACTCAGTTCGTGATAACTGAACAGTACCTCGACCAGCGAGATATCAATGTGCTGACCCCTGCCATCACGCATCCGGTGCAGTAACGCAGTGACGATGGCGCCATAGGCGTGCGCGCCGGTGGAAACGTCGCCAAAGGCAAAATCGCCAAAAATGGGTGAGCGATCCGGTTCGCCGAGCAGATCGATAATGCCAGCGTAAGACTGCGCGATCCAGTCGTAGCCGGGCAGATGTGCCAGGGGGCCGTTCTGGCCGAAGCAGGATATGGAACACATGACCAGGTTGGGATTAATTGTTTTTAGGGTTGCCCAGTCCATGTTGTGCTGTTTCATGACGCCGGGAGAGAAGTTTTCGACCACCACGTCCGCCTGCTTGATAAGCGCATGGCAAATATCCTGGCCCTCCCTGGTGGAAATGTCGAGGGCCATGGTTTTCTTGCCGACGTTGTGCTGAATAAAATAGGCGCTGCGACCTTCGCGGTGCATCGGTAACTGGCGGGCCAGCTCGCCACCCAGGGGCTCAATTTTGATGACTTCAGCGCCGTGCTCGGCCATCATTTTGGTGCAATGCGGGCCGGCGACTACGTGGGTGAAGTCGACAACCTTAAAGCCTTCCAGCATTCGTTTAGTCATTGTAATTTCCCGCCCGTAAAATTTAATATTAGTGAGGTATGTCAGTTATTTAGTCAAGAAGGCCGCGAGCCTATGTAGGCGCTATCGATCATGAGCTGCGCAGATACCACTGTTTTCCAGTTCCTGTATCTGCTCGCTGCTGAAACCCAGTTGCTCAGCAAGAATTTGATGATTATGTTCGCCGAGCAGGCCGGCCTGCAGGTTCAGCGGTTCAGGAAAAAGAGAATACCTGAACGGCGAAGCCGGTATTTTTACTTCACCAAAAATACGGTCGGTGACGGTCTGGACGATACCGCGCGCCACCATGTGTGGATGTGCCATGACCTCTGGTACGGTGAGCACGGGTGCGCACGGCACATGGTTGTCCTGCATCTGTCGCAGCGCGTCATCAAGCCCGGTAGTAGATGCCAGCCAGCTTTCAATGGCGTCGGTGATGGCTTGCTGGTTTTCGCCGCGCGCTAACAATTCGATGAAACGGGGATCGGTAAGCATGTCTTCGCGGTCTATTAGCCTGACCAGATTCTGCCATTGGGCGCCAATGGCGACGATCACCACATAATGGCCGTGACAGCTGAATATGCCCAAAGGAGACAGCAGTGCGTGGTGGTGTCCACAGCGTGGCGGGTTGACCACACCGTTGGAGGCGCTGTACATCTGGACGTGGGCAGCGTTGTAACTGGACAGGCAGTCGAGCAGGGATATGTCGAGGTATTGGCCTCCGCCGCCGTGGAGCTTGTGGAACAGGGCGCTGACAATCGCGCCGTAGGCATGGGCACCGGTAGAGACGTCGCCAAAAGCCGTGCCCGACAGGGCGGGGTAGCCGTCTTTCTCGCCGGTGATCGACATCAATCCCGAATAAGCCTGCCCGATATAATCGAAGCCGGGCAGATGCGCGAGCGGCCCGGTTTGGCCAAGGCAGGAAATCGAACACATAATCAGCTCGGGGTTGATTTGTTGCAGAGTATCCCAGTCCAGGTTCAGCCGTTTTGCGACGCCCGGTGAGAAGTTCTCTACAACAACGTCCGCGTTTCTGATCAGGTCATGGCAAATGCGCTGCGCTTCGGGTCTTTTCAGGTCGAGGCAGAGGTTCTTTTTACCGATGTTATGCTGGACAAAACAGCCGCTGCTACCCCCTTTGACCACTGGTAGAGTGCGCGCAGGGTCGCCGTCGAGGGGTTCCACCTTGATGACTTCCGCACCGTGTTGGGCTAACAGTCTGGTGCAATGTGGCCCAGCGACAAAGTGGGTGAAGTCAACGACCTTGATGCCGCTTAATATGTGTTGGGGGGGCACTGCACACTCCTGTGATAATTATCATTATTCAGCAGAACGGCATGTCATTAGCGGGCCGTCGAGCTGGTTACGGCAGTTAGGTTAGGTAATTTACTTTCCCGGTTTACATATCTTTCGAACCCAATACGCCAGCGGCGGTGAGGCTGGCGATGCGCTCAGCGCTGTAACCAAGCTGTTCGCTTAGCACTTGCGCGTTGTGTTCGCCCAGCGAGCTGGCCTGGAGCTCCAGAGGCGTCTGGAACTGTGAATATTTCATTGGCGATGCCGGGATTTTCACGGTGCCGAATTTGCGATCTGTGACGGTTTGCACAATGCCTCTCTGTACCATGTGGGGGTGCTCCATGACTTCCGGTACATCGAGCACGGGCGCGGCGGGCACATGGTTGTCCTCGACCAGGATCTTCACGGCTTTTTCGGCATCACCAATAGAGTCGAGCCAGGCCTCGATGGCTGCGGAAATTTCATCACGGTTGTTGTTACGGCTTACCGGATCGGCAAAACGGGGGTCGTCCAGCCACTCTTCCTTGCCTAGCAGCCTGGCCAGGTTAACCCATTGCGGCCCAATAGCGACGATGATGAGATAGCGCCCGCCACATTTAAACAGGCCCAGCGGTGCAACAAAGGAGTGTTGATGACCACTGCGCCTGGGCACCATGGCGCCACCTGAAGCATCGTAGACCTGCACGTTCATCTCATGGTAGCTGAACAGACAATCGAGCAGCGACATGTCCAGATACTGACCGCCACCGCCTTTAGCCCGGTGATAAAGGGCGCTGACGATGGCTCCATAGGCGTGCGCGCCGGTTGAGATGTCGCCAAAGGCCATGCCTGAGAGCGCCGGCGGGCCGTCCATCTGTCCAGTCATACCCATAATGCCCGAATAGGCCTGGCCGATATAATCAAAACCCGGGAACTTAGACAGTGGGCCTTCCTGGCCGAGGCAGGAAATCGAGCACATCACCAGGTCGGGATTCACCTTTTGCAACGACGCCCAGTCCAGGTTGTACTTTTTCATGACGCCGGGGGTAAAGTTTTCGATGACCACGTCAACCTGTTTGGCCAGCTCATGGCAGATGTCCTGGGCCTCTTTTTTACGCAGGTCCAGGCTCATGCAGCGCTTGCCCCGGTTGTGCTGAATAAAATAGCCGCTACGGCCCTCTCTGATCACCGGCAGCTGTCTGGATGAGTCGCCGGTCAGCGCTTCCACCTTAATGACATCGGCGCCAGCTTCGGCCATTAGCCGGGTACAGTGTGGCCCAGCAACATAGTGTGAGAAGTCGAGAACCTTGACGCCGTCCAGAACGTGCTTGCGTGACATGAGCTTACCCCTGTGGTTTGAGCTGGAATGGTTAGTTTGGAACGATCAAATTTTTAGTGTTACAGCGTGACTCTTATTGTCGATCTGTCGCCTCAAGGGCCTCACCATATATTAGCCGGGAGTCCATTGTCATCAATTCTAAGTTGTCATCAATTCTAAGCGAGTAATGACCAGACTTCCGTATACTGCGTTCGGTGACTTAGCACTTCCCCCGTCTCTTAAATGGGCCTCGTGCGGACTTGCCCCCAAAGCTTCCGGGAGCACCTTTGCTGACTAGCCTCGCAGTAATTCGTCAGGGCCACCGTGTTAGCAACATTACACGAACCCGGGATATTAGCGCGCTAGTTCGTGGTTGATCAACGTGCCTCATACGCAACCCCGGCTAACATTTTAAAGCGACCCCTGTTCGACCCATGCTAACGTTTTAAAGCAATAGCCGTTTGATAGCCACCCAAATTGGGTGTCAACCGCGTAAAATTGGTTTCCGAAAACGCAGAGGGCCGCAGAAATGGCAGAAACTTTTGGTGTTGGAGATGGCTCTTTCCAGGCCGCGGGCGGCGCAGTCGGTATCAAAAAACTGGTTAACCGCTTTTACCAGGTGATGGAGACCTTGCCAGCCGCGCAAACCATCCGCGCCATGCACCCCGACGATCTCACTGTGTCGCGGGATAAGCTGTACCGCTTTCTCTGTGGCTGGCTGGGTGGTGAAAAGCTCTTTGCCAAAAAGTATGGGCCAATTGTTATCCCACAGGCTCATGCCCACCTCGACATCAACGAAGCAGAGCGCGACGCCTGGCTGACCTGTATGCAAATCGCTGTTGATGAGCAGGATTACGCGCCGGCGTTCAAAAAATATCTGTTGGAGCAGCTGTTTGTGCCCGCCGAACGTTGCCGGATGGCCAGCCGTAAACATCGGGGACTCGCCGTCTAGTATTCAGGGTTCTGGCTAAACGAGCGTTGTCACCAGGCCGGGTTCGCTGGCTCGACCATACGCGTAAGCATTACAGGTCAGCGCTCGGCGCTTAGTCCCGCCATCGGCCACGCGGGTTCGCCGAAAACTCTTGTAATCTCCACGTTGCCTTGCTCTTATTAGCGGCAACCTGTGTATGGGGAGTAAAACTATAATGAGCAATAAACACATACTGGCAGCCTATCGCGTCCTTGATTTCACCCAGGTGGTGGCGGGGCCAACGGCAACGCGCCTGATGGCGGAAATGGGCGCAGAAATCATCAAGGTCGAAATCAGCCCCATCGGCGATGGGACGCGGCAATTGCCCTTTATGAAAAAGGGCCGAAGCTCCTATTTCCTCCAGCAAAATCGCGGCAAAAAGAGCCTGTGCATCGACCCGAAAACCGATAAGGGCAAGGAAATTATCGAAAAGCTTATCGAAAAATGCGATGTGCTTATCGAGAATTACGCCGCCGGTGTGATCGCGCGCATGGGCTTCCCCTACCAGCGGGTCAAAGAGATCAATCCCTCCATTATCATGTGCTCCATATCCGGTTTTGGCCAAACCGGGCCGCTATCCAGTAAACCGGGCTACGACTTTATCGCCGCCGCCTATGCCGGAGTGCTCGATAACATTGGTTATGCCGACGGGCCGCCCCTGTTTCCCCAGTTAGCGATAGGCGATGGCAGCACCGGTGTTCACGCGCTGGCGGCCATCAATGGCGCGCTTGCCTATCGGGAACGAACCGGCGAGGGACAGTACATCGATATTTCCCTGATTGATTCTTACTTTCACATGCACGAAGTCGCCGTGCAGGCCTACAGCGCCACCAATGGCGGGTTTGTGCCAAAGCGTTCCGGGCATCACCATTTTTTATTGCACCCGCTGGGCATCTTTAAGGGCAGGGGCGATGACGAATACTACTCCATCATCATTCCACCGGTTCGTTGGGCCCAGTTTTGCGAATTAATAGACCAACCGGAATGCGCAGACGACCTCCGTTTCAGTACCAACGACGCGCGCATGGCAAATCATCAGGCCGTGGTTGATCTCATCGAAGGCTGGCTCCGCGCGCAACCCAGTAGAGAAGTCATCCTGGAGAAGTTTGAAACAGCCCGATTCGCCATCGGCCCCGTATTGACCGTGCCCGAAGCGATGGCGCACCCGCACTTTGTCGAACGGCGCGTCGTCCGCAAGGTGCCTGATCGCTGTTACGGCGAAATAGATATTCCCGGTATGCCCCTGCGCTTTTCCGGTTTTCCCGACGAGCTGCCGCTGGAAACCCCATTTCTCGGGGAGCATAACGGCGCCATCCTCAGCGAACTGCTAGCAATGACCGCTGAAGAGATAGCAGCCTTGACCGCAGAAGGCGTACTGCA
>JBFIEE010000060.1:0-16357 GCA_041603535.1 Porticoccaceae bacterium | reverse complement strand
ATACCAGCGCATCCCTGATTGATCGGCGCACTGACCGTTTCTCGCTGACACAAATTTTCGAAGACACCCGACGTATTGCCCACCCTGGCGCGGCAATAGTATTTATCAGTGATTTCCATGATTTTGATCGCGATGGTGAGCGCCATCTGTTTGAGCTGGCCCGCCATAGCGATGTAACCCTTTGCCATATATACGACGACCTCGAAGTGCGGCTGCCTCCTCCCGGTAATTATCCGGTAACTAACGGCAGCCGTCGCTTTACACTAAATACCCGTAACGTGCGAACCAGAGAGGCTTTTGAGTTGCACAAACAAAAACAGTTTAAGGCTCTGCAACAGGCGGCCACGCGGTTACGCTCGGCCTATCTTCAGGTTCGAGCAACAGATGAGATTATGCCCCTGCTGCAAAACGCCTACAGCAACAAAATCAGGCGGCGGAGATCCCGTTGAACCCGGACGCACTCGCCCAATTACGCGATATTCACTTGCCCGAACCCATTGGCTGGTGGCCGCCAGCACCAGGATGGTGGCTACTGGCAGTGCTGACAATCAGCCTGGCAACTGTCGCACTCAACTATCTGCTGGCGCGCCGCCGTCGGCTCAGTTTCCGCCGCCAGGCCAGGCAGCTCCTTGCCCAAAGCTGGGACAACTATCAACAGGATCGCGACGACCGTCAGCTGCTCGAAACTTTGCTCACCCTTGTGCGCCGCGTCGGCAAGACTGGACGCCAGCACGATCACCTCGAAGCCATGACTGCCACAGAACTGATCAGGATGCTTGACGACGCCTGCGCTGGCGCGCTCTCGACACACATTCCCAGCGCCGATATAGAAAGCCTGCTTTACCGTCGTCAGGCCCAGCCCCTACGCGAAGCGCAGGCCCGGCAGTTGTACACCGCTGTCGCCGCCTGGTTAAAACGCGGCGGCCACCCATGCTGACGCTATTGTGGCCGTGGATGTTACTCATCATCCCACTACCCTGGCTGTATCGCTGGCAGCGGCGCCCCGCAGCTAGCCAGAGCGCCGCACTAATTGCATCGGCCTATAGCGACATCAGCAGCGATGACGCTCGCCATGCTAGCGGCGCGGGTCACTGGTTAACCCTGTCCCTGTTGATCCTGATGTGGCTATCCGCGGTGCTGGCGGCAAGCCGCCCGCAATGGACGGGTGAGCCCATTACGCTGCCCGCCAGCGGTCGCGACCTGTTACTGGCTGTTGATATTTCACCCAGCATGGAAATTGCCGACATGCGTATCGGTAACGATCTCGTTGATCGTCTCAGTGTCGTAAAAAATGTCGTCGGTGACTTTGTCCAGCGCCGCACAGGGGATCGCCTGGGCCTGGTACTGTTTGGCAGTAGTGCCTATTTGCAGACCCCGTTGACCTTTGACCGCAGAACTCTCAACACACTGTTACAGGAAGCACTCATTGGCTTTGCAGGCGACGGCACCGCCATTGGCGACGCCATTGGCCTGGCCGTTAAACGCCTCAAAGACCGCCCCGAAAATGCCCGGGTAGTAATTCTGTTGACCGACGGCGCCAACACCGCCGGTGAGGTGGAGCCCCTCAAGGCGGCGGAACTGGCGGCAGCCTGGGGCGTAAAAATTTATACTGTTGGCATTGGTGCCGATGAGCTGCTGCGCCGCAGTCTGTTTGGCACACGCCGCATCAATCCCTCGGCCGATCTCGATGAAGAATCGCTGGCGACCATCGCCGAACTGACTGGCGGCAAATATTTCAGGGCGCGCAATCCCGACGATCTCGCCACTATCTATCAACTACTGGATCAACTCGAACCCATCGCCCAGGATGAAGAAACTTTCCGTCCGACTCAGGCACTGTTCTACTGGCCACTGAGTGTAACCTTGCTCGCCAGTTTTCTACTCGCCCTGCTGAAAAGGGCTGGAGTCGGTAATGACTGATTTATCGCCGTTGGCTGGTCACATGTCGTTCCCGCACCAAAGCGGTTCACCAGAGCAAGTCGTATAAAATGAGCGCGTGGTTAAACCATATTGCTGACTTCCATTTCCTCAGGCCCTGGTGGTTACTGGCCCTGTTGCCGTCGGCATTAATGGCCCTGCTGCTGTTTCGCGAACAACAGCAGGCTGGCCGCTGGCAGTCCGTTATCGCTGCAGATTTACTGCCTTTTTTGCTTGATAACGAAACACAGCAACGGCGCCACCGCCATTTTTTCTGGGCTCTGGTGCTCTGGCTGCTGGGCACAATCGCACTGGCCGGGCCAAGCTGGACAAAAACGTCCCTGCCCATTCATAAGCAACAAACGCCGTTAGTGATACTGTTTGAACTGTCCCCCTCGATGCTGGCTGAGGACATCAAACCCAGCCGCCTGGCACGCGCCCGCCTGAAGCTCACCGACCTGCTGAACAGACGTCATGAAGGCACCACGGCGCTGGTCGCCTTTGCCCACGATGCCCACGTGGTCACACCGCTCACGGACGACACCAGCACGATCATTTCTCTGGTTCCAGCGCTGGATCCCACCATCATGCCCATCGCCGGCAGTCGCCCGGTATTAGCGCTACAAAAAGGTCTGGAACTCGCCATGCAGGCGGGTCACCAGAGTGGCGAGTTGTTGCTCGTAACCGACGGTATTGCTGACGGAGATCAGGCCGCGATGGCAGGTTTATTAAAAAACCTGACCGGATTCCGCATCTCAATACTGGCCGTCGGCAGCCAGCAAGGTGCGCCGATTCCGGCCAGCGGCGGCGGATTTATCAAAAACCGTCAGGGTGAAATTGTCATCGCGCGTTTGCAGGTGAAACCCTTGCAGCAACTGGCCAGCCAGAGTGGGGGACGGTTTGTAGAACTGGTGCCCGACGACCGTGATATTGATTATCTGACGGCCAGTAACAACCTGCCGGGCACCGAGTCGAAACGCCTTGAGCGCACATTTGATACCTGGCAGGACCGCGGTTTCTGGTTAATACTGCCGTTGCTGCCAATCCTGCTGCTGGCGTTTCGCCGCAACCTGATCGCACTATTTTTAGTCGCGCCGCTGCTGGTGCACAGTGACAACAGTCTGGCGTTCGAATGGGCTGACCTCTGGTTAAGAGCAGACCAGCAGGGCCAACAAGCCTTTGCCGCCGGGGATATGGAAACCGCTACGCAGCGCTTCGAAAGTCCGATATGGAAGGGTGCCGCCGCGTACCGCAGCGAACAGTTCGACGTCGCGAAACAGGCGTTTGCGGAGAATGAAAGCCCCACTGGCAGGTACAACCTCGGCAATAGCCTTGCCAGGGCCGGTCAACTGGAAGAAGCTTTAAAAGCCTATGACCAGGCGCTGGCCGCAGAACCTGGTCATGAAGACGCCGCGTTTAACAAAAAATTAGTCGAGGACTTACTCAACAAGCGACAGGAAAACCCGGATCAAAATCAGCAGCAGGGCCAGCAACAGGATCAGCAAGAACAGGACAAGCCCTCCGCCGAAAATAAATCCGGGCAGGACGCATCTGAAGGTAGCCAGGAGCAGGAGCAAAAAAACGAACAGGCTAATAATTCCGAAGGGAGTAATGGCGACGAGCCTTATGATCCCGCCGAACATTCCGACCAAAAGAAGCCTGAACAACAGGTGCAGAATGGTTTATCTGCCGAGTCATCCACAGACGAAGAGCATCGGGAACAGCCGGACGAACAAACGCCAGAACAGGCAGAAGCCAGGGCACAATCTTCCGCCTCGGGTAATCCTCAGGACAAAATGTCCAGCGAACAACGCCAGGCGCTGGAGCAGTGGTTGCGCCGAGTGCCCGATGATCCCGGCGGTTTGTTACGCCGCAAATTCGCCTACGAAGCATGGCTGCGACAGCAACAGGGTGACACAAACGACGGGGAGGAACAGCGGTGGTGAGCATTCATAAACTGCTGACAACAGCGGTACTGTTAATGGTCGCGATGACGGCGCGTGCTGCCACACTGCAATCCCAGGTCGACCGACAGGTGATGAACAGCGGTGAAACGCTGGAGCTGACAGTGTCATTCGACGAGCAGGTCTTATTCGGCGAACCTGAATTCGATAGCCTGGAAAAAGACTTCACGATAATCAGCCAAAATCGACAAAGCCGCATTGCAATTGTAAACGGGAGCAAGGAGTCTCTGACGCAATGGAAACTCAGTCTGAGTCCAAAGCGCGAAGGCAAGCTGCTCATTCCCAGCTTCAGTTTTGAGGGCGAGGTCACTGATGCTTTCGAGATCGACGTGCGTCAACCAACGGCGGTGGTCGATCCTGGCGCCCCGGTCTTTACCGAGGCTGTTCTCGATCAAAGCGCCGTTTATGTGCAGCAGCAGGCTCTGCTAACACTGCGGTTTTACACCACCCTGTCGCTTGGCAATTTCGAAATTAGCGAGCTCGCCGTACCCGGCGCCCAGGTGGTCAAAGTGGCGGAGAACCAATACCAGAAACAGGTCGCGGGCAAGGAGTACACGGTTGTCGAGACCCGGCTGGCCATTTTTGCGGATAGCAGCGGCGAACTGACCATTCCCGCTATGCGGTACAGCGGCGTCGTCAATGATCGCCGTAGTTTCGGCAGTGGCTGGTTCAACCAGGGCGGTCAACGACTGAGCTTCAGTACCGACGAAAAAGTCCTGACGGTCAAGCCACGACCCACCAACGCGACAATGAAAGACTGGTTACCGTCTACTGAGGCGCAGCTCTACGATCACTGGAGTCAGGACGCTGCCACATTGACGGTCGGCGAACCGATCACCCGCACCATCACCCTGAACGCCAGGGGTTTGACCGGTGCGCAGTTACCGCCGCTACCAATCGATCAGATCGATGGTGTCAAGATTTACCACGATCAGCCACAGCTGGAAGACAATACCAGCGCCGAGGGCATTACCGGCAACCGCATTGAATCAATGGCCATCGTACCGACACAGGCTGGCAAACTGACATTGCCTGAAATTCGTGTGCAATGGTGGGACACCGCCGCTGATCAGCGTCGCGAAGCGGTACTGCCGGGCAAAACATTTGAAGTTTTGCCGGGTGCAGGCGGCACCACCCAGCAGCCCACCCAGCCCGCTGATGCCGCCCCGCCAACCTTGCAGAAACAGGGAACCAACGAGCCCGAAACCGCCGACCTGTCAGGCATGGTTGACACGGATGCCAGGACCCAACAGAGCGGGCTCATCATTGTGCTTGTTGCCGGTAACGCCCTGCTGCTGCTGATTGCCGTTATTTTCGCGGTATTGTGGCGACGCGCCAGACAGTCGACTGACACGCCACAGGATACAGACGCAGGCGAACAGTCCGCCCATAACAAACACTTTAAAGACATTCGTGTGGCCGCTGCGGACCACAACTATGCGGCTCTGCGCGAAGCGATTATCCAGTGGGCGCGCAATCACTGGCAGGATCCGCGTATCCACACCCTTGAACAGATTTCTACCCGTGCAGAAGATAATGACCGGCTGCACACGCTTTTTCAGGCGCTTGATGCCTGTTTGTATAACAGAGATCGGGACGTCGCCGACCAACCCGACCTGAAAGCTCTGGTCGAGCGACTCGAAGACATTCACCGGCACCCGTCAGACCACGCCAGGCACCGTAGTAACAAGCGAGTAAAGCAGGATCTGCTACCCCTTTACCCAGAACTGAGGAAACCCTGATCCATGAGTATTTGGCAACAAGAACTCTCTTTGCATTCACTCAATACCGGTTTCCCCATGGGCGCGGCCAATCACCTGGGTATTGAATATGTCGACTTTGGCGATGACTTCCTGATTGCTCGTATGCCGGTCGATGAGCGCACCCGTCAGCCCTACGGCATTCTGCACGGCGGCGCGTCCTGCCTGCTGGCAGAAACCATCGGCAGTCATGCTTCCTCGCTGTGTATCGATATGGATAAGGAATACTGCGTTGGCCTGGAAATTAACGCCAACCATATCCGCTCGGTATCGAACGGCTATGTATACGGCACCGGCAAACCCCAGCACATCGGTCGCTCGACCCACGTCTGGGAAATTATTATTCGCGACGAACAGCAGCGCACTGTTTGTATTTCCCGCCTGACCATGATGATTAAAACCCGATAACTCACATCGGGGTTTCTAGCAAATTGTCGACCACTAATGGCCGCTCAGCAGGTCGATCATTAAACGCGCATTAAAAACGAGCAACCCTGAAGAAGTATCAGGGCGCAGGGTTGGAGTATCTGGCGTGAATAGCATCAATCCCGGCTTCAACATCCGGCGATAAGCGGCAATTGATGCTGGCGATATTGCTGCGCAACTGCTCAATGGTGGTCGCGCCGATAATGTTACTGGTAACAAAAGGCCGCGAGTTGACGTAAGCAAGAGCCATGGTCGCAGGATCCAGGTCATTCTCCAGCGCCAGATTGACGTAAGCCTCGGACGCCGCCACTGCGTGAGGGCTGGAATAGCGCTGAAACCGCTTAAAAAGCGTCAGCCGCGCGCCGTCTGGGCGCTGCCCGCCCATGTATTTACCTGACAGCATGGCCATCGCCAGGGGCGAATAGGCCAACAGACCGATCTGTTCTCGAATGGCCATTTCCGCCAAACCCACCTCAAAACTGCGATTGAGCAGGTTGTAGGGGTTTTGAATACTGGCGACCCGCGCAAGATTTTTCTCGCGGGCGTGACGCAGGTACTCCATCACCCCCCAGGGGCTTTCGTTGCTGATGCCGACGTGACGCACCAGCCCGTCCTTTACCAGCTCGGACAAGGCAGTGAGGGTTTCCTCGATAGAAACCAGATCGTCCTGATCCCGGTGTCGATAACCCAGCTGGCCAAAAAAATTAGTCGTGCGCTCGGGCCAGTGCACCTGGTAGAGGTCAATATAATCGGTTTGCAGGCGTGTTAAAGAATCGCGCACCGCCTGATGGATATGCGCGCGGCTCAGTCGGGGCCCACCGCGCAGGTGCTTCCAGTCCCCGGTGGCATCGGAGCGCCCAGACACCTTGGTCGCCAGGATAACTTTGTCTCGTCTACCTCGCCGTGCAAACCACTCACCGATGCATCGCTCAGTACTGCCCTGAGTCTCGGCTTTCGGTGGCACTGGATACATCTCCGCGGTATCAAAAAAATTAACCCCCTCGGCAACGGCGTAATCCATCTGCGCCAGCGCATCATCAAGGGTATTCTGCTCACCCCAGGTCATTGTCCCCAGGCAAATTGCGCTGACATCGAGATTAGTCTTGCCGAGTTTACGGTATTCCATTGTCGAACCCCTTACTGGTTATGATTTTATTGGTCATCAGTCTTTGGCGAACAGTCTAATGGCTCTCGACCTGAGGACAAAATTTCTCACCCATCGCCGGCATCGACATGCATGTCTTAACTGCCACAGCCCATTAACATACAGCTTCTTAACATTCTAAACGGCTAACACACGGATCTGTTCCAGTTTTAGAACGAACCAGGTGATTTAGGCTATCATTCTGGTAGCATGCGCTAACAGACGAGTAAGGTCTGACTGCACACCGCCGCTATCTATCGACTAAATTTTTATACGGCTCAGTAGCCGTCTACACGAGGGACCGGTGATATCTGTCGCACCTTACATCCACAACCTTATATCCGCAGCGCATAAATCCAGAGGGGTCAACACTATGAAAGTCAGCGTAAAGCAACTGGTCGACAAAGCCATGGGGGACATCGAAACGATTACCGTGGACCAGGCCAGAGCCGTGCTCAATGATGAAAATACCGTCATTGTCGACATTCGCGATATTCGCGAACTAAACCGGGAAGGCAAAATACCGGGTGCCATGCACGCGCCCCGCGGCATGCTGGAATTCTGGGTTGACCCAGAAAGCGAATATCACCGGGATACCTTTTCCTCCGGCAAAAAATTCGTGCTGTACTGCGCCAAAAGTCATCGCTCAGCTCTGGCCACTCAGGCGCTACAAAATATGGGGCTGGAGCCCATTTGTCATATCGGTGGTGGGTTTGAAGCATGGTTAAAAGCGGGCATGCCTGTTGAAGAAGTGCCTAAAAAGTAGGGGCAGTAAGCGCCGGCCCCGCGCCGTGAAGTGCAGCGTTATATATCGCGGCAAACCTGTGCCGGCCTTAATTCGGTGCGGATATTAGACCTACGCCCGGTTGATTTTAACGTACTCAAAATCGCCGGGCAGATTGTTGATGCCCGTTCGTGGCTCGGCAATCCAGCCGGCGTATTGACCTGGTTCAAGACAGGCGTGCATGAGCGACTGAATATACTCTGCATCGGCTTTTGAGCATAACCACAGGCTTTGCTGTGCCTGCCACTGACTCTCGTTAATCACCTCGCCAAGCGGCGTTATAAAGTGCTGGGAAAATTCGCCAATACTGCGGTTAAAACCCTTGTGGGGCAGGGAAAACTCAAACTTGATACCCGTCTTGCTGATGATTTTGTTCCAGCGGCCAATGCCGCCGGAGGCATCCTTGATAAAATCGTCGAGCAGACGTGCATTAATCGCGCTCAATGCGGGCTCTTCCTCTTCGACCACCTTGCCGTCGACCACTCGGGCGACCCTGTAGGTGTCGTTGGTCAGCACATGATCATCCTGAAGTTTGTTCTCCCGGAAACGACCTTTGATGCCCGCGGTAAAGGCCGTAGCGCCGTTGGTCGACACCTCGGCACCAAATAAATCCAGCGTCACCGCGTAATGAAAATTTATTTTCTTCTGCATCGTCGGCAGATCAATCACCCCTAGTTTACGCACACCGAGAATATCATTAACGTCGCTTATACCCGCGTCGTTCATCGCTTCACAGGTGCGCTGAATAACCCGACCGATACCGCTTTCGCCAACAAACATATGGTGTGCTTCTTCGGTCAACATAAAACGGCAGGTCCGCGACAGCGGGTCAAACCCGGATTGCGCAAGTGCCTGCAACTGCATTTTGCCGTCGCGGTCAGTAAAGTAAGCAAACATAAAGAAGGATAACCAGTCCGGGGTGGCCTCATTAAATGCACCCAGAATACGCGGTTTGTCCGCATCGGCGGAGCGTCGCTCAAGCAGGGTCTCAGCCTCTTCCCGCCCGTCGCGGCCAAAATATTTCACCAGGAGATAAACCATGGCCCACAGATGTCGGCCTTCTTCGACATTGACCTGAAACAGGTTACGCATATCGTAGAGAGACGGCGCGGTCCTGCTCAAATGCCGTTGCTGCTCAACCGAAGCGGGTTCGGTATCCGCCTGCACCACCATCAGGCGACGCAATAACGCCCGATATTCACCGGGCACTTCCTGCCAGACGGGCTCACCCCTGTGCCGGCCAAAGGGAATGGTGCGGCCCTCTTCCTGAGGCGCCAGCAAAATACCCCAACGGTAGTCAGGCATTTTGACGTGGCCGAATTTGGCCCAACCTTTGGGGTCGACCCCCACTGCTGTGCGCAAATAAACGTCCATATTGTGAGTGTCGACCGGGCCTGCGGCGTTCCACCAGTCAATGTATTTCGGCTGCCAGCTTTCTAGCGCCTTGCGCAGCCGCGCATCGCTGGCAAGATCCACATTGTTGGGAATCAGTTCGTCGTAATTAACTTCTACGACAGCCTCATCGGTTATTCGGGTGCTCATGGCTCTCCTCTTCACTACAAGCTGTCAGGCATCGACCTGCCAGGTGGGGCCAGCGTCACCGCAGGGTCGACAGCTAGACACGCCGGTTATCATAATCCGGACGCCTGCCGCTACCATACAGTTGCAGCGCGCCCAGTTCACCCACTGCGTTGGGCCGCTGAAATATCCAGTTCTGCCAGGCTGTCAGGCGACCAAAGATTTTGGTTTCCATGGTTTCTGGGCCAGCGAAACGCAGATTCGCCTCCATTCCGCTGAGGCTGTCCCCGGAGAAACTGCCACGCTCCTCTATCATCATGCGCAGCTCATCATCCCAGTCAATATAATCGAGAATATAAGTCACCAGCCCCAGCTCGTCACAGGTAATTGCATCCAGCCCCCGCCCGGTTTTCACCTGACATTTTTCGATGGTTTCCGGTTCGCCAAGAAAGCGGGTAGCCAGGCGAGTAAGGCCATTAGACATAGTGTAGAGGCCAAAATTAGCCGCGCTCAAACCGACCTCCGCTGCGGGTCGGTCATCGTTTTCAAACTGCCCGTCGAGCATGTAGCTACGGTCAACCGCAAACAATAATTCCGCCAGCATGCCGACGAAACAGCTGCCCGGCTCGACATAGGCCAGCGTGGTGCGAGCGGTTAAATCTATGCGCTTGAGGGTGCGCCGCCAGTACAGGGCAATCTCGCGGAGGAACCAGTTATGTTGATGATTATTTAGTAACTCATCATAGGCTGCGACAATTTTGGCGTCACCCTCGGTTTTAAAAATCAATATGCCCAAATCAAGTTCATTAAGGCGCAGATGCAAAATGGCGTCGTCCAGTTGTCGGCACACTGCCAGCGGCCAGAATTCGGCACCCTGGCGCACAGCCAACTCAATGACGTCGGCCCCAGCAGCCGGATCCGTTGCCAGATCCGAAAATTCGCTGTCGCCCGGTGCCCGCAAGCTTAATGTGGCAACGCGGCTATTGCGATTAATACTGACCGTGACATATTGATACACTAGGCTGCTTTCATTCTCCTGTCGCATCAAGGTGCCTAACTCGATGCCCCTGGCATCACTGGGACGATCTGAACCGGCAGCCATGGCAAGAGCCCGTTCGCGCACGGCGTCCCCGAACTTCGAACCGGGCACCACCTCATCGACAAGCCGCCAGTCGACGGCGCGCTGCCCGCGCACACCTTCTTCAAGGGTGCAAAATACGTCCGCGCGATCGCGACGCACCCTACGCTTGTCGACGATGCGAGTAAGGCCACCGGTCCCGGGCAGCACAGCCAACAAAGGCACTTCTGGCAGAGAAACTGCGGAGTTACCATCATCCACCATCATGATGTAGTCAGTGGCCAGTGCCAGTTCGTACCCGCCGCCAGCAGCGGCACCGGTGACAGCGCACAAATAGCGTTGCCCGGAGTTTGTGCTGGCATCTTCAATGGCATTACGGGTTTCGTTGGTGAACTTGCAGAAGTTCACTTTATGGGCATGAGACGCGCCCGCGAGCATGCGGATATTGGCGCCCGCACAGAACACCTTATCGTTCGCCGATGCCAACACCACTGTTTTGACTTCTGGATGTTCGAACCGCAGGCGCTGAATCGCATCATATAGCTCAATATCGACCCCCAGGTCGTAGGAATTTCGTTTCAGCTCGTAGCCCTCAAGCAGCGTCGCGGCTGGATCAACGTCCATACGCAATGTAGCCACCGGGCCATCAAAAGAAAGTCTCCAGTGCCTGTACTCAGCCGGGCAGGTTCGAAAATCAATCACGTTTATGTTTACCCCTTGTTACTAGCTTTTCTGTGGCCCTCGATTTCACTTAAATGACACCGGGGCCACATCTGTACTCGCCGGATCCGTCAATATAAACTGAAACGCGCCGACTGGGCGAGACGCGATGGATCTTTGTCGTTGACTCATCGCGTCCATCATCGACTCGTCTGCCAAGTATTCCCTCGGCCTTACAACCAGGTTTCTGCTGCAATCCCCCTACTCGGCGCCAACCCTGCCCTCGTTGCTACGACCATAACATCTTATAATCTGGCTTCATCAACAAGTTGAGACCGGATGCCACCTATGTGCGAACTTCTCGGCATGAGCGCCAGCGTACCCACCGACATCTGTTTTAGCTTTGCCGGGCTGATGCGGCGTGGCGGCGCCACCGGCCCGCACCGGGATGGCTGGGGAATAGCCTTTTATGAAGGCAAGGGTTACCGGGCATTCCACGACCCGGTGGCTAGCGCCGATTCAGAAATCGCCCGTTTTATTCAGGGTTACTCCATAAAAAGCACCAACGTTATCTGTCATATTCGCAAGGCCAATCGGGGCCGAGTGTGCCTGGAAAACACCCACCCTTTTGCACGGGAGATGTGGGGACAAACCTGGTCCTTCGCACACAATGGCCAGCTTAAAGGCATAAAAAAATGGCCGCTGGAACATTATTTCCCGGTTGGCGGATCCGATAGTGAACATGCCTTTTGCTGGTTGCTTGACCAGGTGCGCAAGGCCTTTCCAGACAAACCGAGCGCCCAGAAAACCTTGTGGAAATTCCTTGAAGCGCAACTACACCAACTCGCCCAGCTCGGTGTTTTAAATATACTGATGAGCGATTCCCAATCCCTGTATACCCACTGTGCAACCAGACTGGCCTGGTTAACGCGGCAGGCGCCCTTTGGCGATGCCCAGCTTATCGACGCCGATATGACGGTGAATTTTGCCCAGGAAACCCAGGCCGACGATGTTGTTACCGTGATCGCCACCCGCCCACTAACATCCAATGAACAGTGGCACAACATGAGCAAAGGCCAGTTCTGTGTCTTTCAAAAAGGCAGGTTGCGCTACCAGAAGGGATGATCGTCTATCGGGGTACAGCGACGACAGAACACTGAGCGTTCAGCTTAGGTTTGCGGGATACTACCTCCAACCTGATCGCTGGCATTTCACAGTCGCGCTTTTGCTGGTACGCTTGGCTCCGCAAACATTGCAAAATCGGGTGAGATCATTGATGACAGTTTATCTTATCGCCAAGCCTACTTTGCCGTGAGACCTTCTTTGTCGCGAAGCCTAACAACGTCAGAGGCACACAGTCAAAGCGGTCGTAGCGGATACTTTTTATGTGCATACCAGGAAAACATGTGATGCCAAATGCTAAAATTGCTCTCGATACAGCCAAATCCGACAAGCGCCCCCGAAGGGTTACCGGGGTCCTTATCGCTGCCCTGTTTGCCATGACTCAGGCTGTTCTCGCTGAAGAAGAAAGCCCCACGGTAGCCTGGGGCAAAGATCTTTTTATGACTCATTGTGTATCTTGCCACGGCACCAACGGGAAGGGTGATGGACCAGCGGGCACCGCTTTAAAGATACCACCCGCCGACCTCACGCAGATAAGCAGCCGGCGCGGGAACAGTTTCCCCCGAGCAAAGATAGCAAAGATAATTGACGGAGAGAGCCGAACCATTGCCGCTCACGGTTCTCGACAGATGCCCGTCTGGGGTAAATTATTTCGCCGGGACAAGCCTGACGCAGAAGCGCGAATGCAGGTCTTTGCGCTCAGCGCATACCTGGAATCAATTCAATCAAAGCCGGCACCCTAAGCAACACCATCCCGAAGAAAACGAGGATACGTCATAGGTACTGGATAGGTACGGGCCGTCAA
This sequence comes from Porticoccaceae bacterium, assembly GCA_041603535.1. Classification (GTDB taxonomy): domain Bacteria; phylum Pseudomonadota; class Gammaproteobacteria; order Pseudomonadales; family Porticoccaceae; genus HB2-32-21. Next base: position 3,179 of record JBFIEE010000060.1, on the reverse strand, counting down.
CTTTCTCGGCGCTGAGCGGATCGAGCTTAAAGACTCCAGGGGAGATTGCGAACAGCCCGCTTCATCTAATGGCCTTCACCACGCCCCAACTACAGCTGCGGCTAAATGTCACTCAGCCTGAAAGCAGCCCGCGACACACTGTGACGCTCGTTGTCCACCAGGCGGATCAGATTGTTGAACAACGTCTTCACTGCATCACTATCCGTATGATCCGCCACTTCCCGGTAGAGGCTGACGAGGTAATCATCGGCTTCAAGGGCCACCACAACAACGCTGTAAACGTCGTTTAAATCGACGTCGCGTACTTTCGCAACTAGCGTTTCCGGATGAACATCGGGGGTGTACTGTAGCCAGGTATTGAGCAGGCCGGTCGCGGCATCGTCCTCATATTGCTCCATTACCTCGGCCAGATGATGCTGGTGGCGATTAAGGTAATCGAGCATTAACTGCGCGCGCTCTGAGGTCGCGAGTTGCTCCAGCTCGCCAAACTGGCGCGCCAGGGCCTCGTGAAAATCTTTGACTACGTTGAGCACATCCGCCACTGTTTTGAATCGCACCTTCTTCCCCTCAGTTCTGCCCCTGTGGGGATTCATTCTCTTCTATCGTTTAATACGCGGTGTTGATGAAGATCAAGGTAAAAGTTCTATTCGAACAAATGTATTCGTCGTCGGTGTAACTGACTAATCGAGACTTTTGGCAACAATTTCGTACACGTCCTTCGACAGTGTAGGTTTCGCACGTAATCGATCGAGCTGGGCCCGCATCAGGTCTGATCTGCCCTGCGGGTATTTACGCCAACGGGTGAACGGCGTGACCAGGCGTGACGCCACCTGCGGGTTGAGCGCGTCGAGCTCGATGATGCGGTCAGCCAGAAACACATAGCCAGCGCCGTCGGCCCGGTGAAAATTAACCGCGTTACCCGCACAAAATGCACCAATAACTGAACGCACCTTATTGGGATTTTTAATATCGAAAGCGGGATGCTTCATCAATGCCTGCACCCGATCCAGGCCATTGGGCAGCGGGCACCAGGCCTGTATCTGCAACCACAAGTTCACTACCAGCGGCTCGTGCTGCCACTGCTGGTAGAAAGCGTTGAGCGCTGTTGCGGTATAACCTCGTGTGACGGCTAGCGGGCTGTTAACCAGTGCGGTCAGCGCGGCGCTGGCATCTGTCATGTTATGGGCTGACTCGAACTGCGTTCTAGCGAGCTCAAGCGCGGCATCACTGCCTGCATGCATCAGATAAGCCAGTGTAATATTCCGCAGGCTGCGTTGGGCTATTTGCGCACCAGTGGCCTGATAGACATCTGCAATAGTATTATCCTGATAAACTCTGGTGAGCTCCTGGGCCAGCGCCTCGCCCAGCGTCAGGCGAACAAATTGACGAACCTGATGAATGGCCTCCACTTCTACCACGTCTGCGACTTCGCTAAGATACGCCTCGCCGGGCAGCGCGAGCATCAGGGCCACCATGGCTTTGTCTAGGGAAGCATCGGTAAGCAAACCTCGATAAGCCTCGATCAGCCGGCCATCGAGCGTTAATGTCTCATTGTTGAGATGACGCTGGATTAGTTCCTGCAATATCCCCAGAGCCAGTCGATTACAGGCCTCCCAGCGATTAAAACCGTCGCTATCAAAGCTCATCAGATGGTTAAGGTCGTCGCGGCTGTAGGGGAAATCGAGCTTCACTGGCGCCGAAAACCCGCGCAGCAGTGAAGGCACGGGGTTTTCTGGAACCTGCTCAAAAACGATGCTCTGCTCAGCGCGCCCAAGTTCAATAACGATTTCAGTTTCACCCTGAGCAAGATTTTTTGCGTAAAGTGGCAGGTCGCCGCGACGCCCTACCAGACCCATGCGCAGGGGAATAAGGAAAGGTTGTTTAGTTTTGGCCTCAGGCGTTGCCGGGCAACTCTGCCGGATATCCAGGCGATAGGTCTTTTGTGCAGCGTTATATTCGCCGCTGATCGACAATCGAGGAGTGCCCGCCTGCCGATACCAGTTCATAAACTGAGTAAAGTCACGATTACTGGCATCCGCCATGGCCGCGACAAAATCCTCGATGGTCACGGCCGCGCCATCGTGGCGATCAAAGTAAAGATCGCTGCCCTTACGAAAAGCTTCGTCGCCCAGCAGGGTATGAATCATACGAACAATTTCAGCGCCCTTTTCATAAATGGTCAGCGTGTAAAAATTGGATATTTCCATAAACGATGCCGGCTGCACCGGATGCGCAGTGGGTCCAGCATCTTCTGCAAACTGCATGGTGCGCAGGACATTGACGCTATCAACCCGCTTGACCGTCGGCGAGCCCATATCTGAGGAGAACTGTGAATCGCGAAATACGGTAAAGCCCTCTTTAAGGCTGAGCTGAAACCAGTCGCGACAGGTGACCCTGTTACCGCTCCAGTTATGAAAGTATTCGTGGGCAACCACCGCCTCGACACGTTGAAAACCAGCGTCTGTTGTTGTTTCGGGTTTCGCCAGCACACAGGAGGTATTGAAAATGTTGAGCCCCTTGTTCTCCATAGCGCCCATATTGAAGTCATCCACGGCGACAATCATAAAAATATCCAGGTCGTACTCACGCCCGTAGACCTGTTCGTCCCATGCCATAGAGTTTTTCAGTGAGGCCATGGCGTGGTCGCATTTATCGATATCTTTTTGCTCGACAAATATGCGCAGTGCGATGTTGCGCCCCGTCATCGTCGTAAAGCTGTCTTCTATACAACACAGATCGCCACCCACCATGGCAAAAAGATACGCAGGCTTTTTAAAGGGATCGTGCCAGGTCACCCAGTGCCGACCATTGCTCAACTCGCCCTGGGCGATCGGGTTACCATTGGACAGCAATACCGGAAAGCGTGCTTTATCCGCTTCAATAGTGGTGATGAATTCTGACATCACATCGGGGCGGTCGAGGTACCAGGTAATTTTGCGGAAGCCTTCGGCTTCGCATTGAGTACAGTACATCTTGCTCGATTTATACAGGCCTTCCAGCGAGGTATTATGCTGGGGCGTGATGGCCGCTACGGTCTCGAGCTGAAAATTATCCGGGACAGCGTGAATGACCAGGCTGTCAGCGCTGAGTCGGTAATCCTGCGCGCCCAGCGCCAGGCCATTGAGGGCGATTTCACGCAGCTCCAGTTGCTGACCGTCTAGCACCAGTTCGGTCGGTTT
>JBFIEE010000059.1:0-16566 GCA_041603535.1 Porticoccaceae bacterium | reverse complement strand
GTCAACCGGATAAAGCTGACCCCTTGTTAAGTGAGGCCGGTCAACTGTTAATTGATTACATCGAGATAAGCAGCAGAGGAAACCAGCCACGGCTTGTCACCGGAGGTGGGCAGGGAGATCATAAATAGTTTCGTTACGCCCTGCTAGCCTTGCCCTCGGCAACCGGAACAGCTGTTAGCTTGTCAACGATAGTTGCTTCGTCGCGTTTAAGGTTGTACGAATGCATCTACAGGATGGTTAGCGATGAACAAAAAACTGCTTATTCCGACGACACTTTTATCTCTGCTTCTGGTTGGCCCTACGTGGGCAAGAGATGAACACAGGACGGGTCACGACAGACATCGATCAGACCACAACGGTGAATACCGTCAAGACAGAGGTCATGGTCGCGCAGCAGATCAGAGACACCATTCACAAAAACATTACCCCGGGCATCATCGCGATGAACATGCTCGGGCAAGGCATGAGCGGCGACACGATCGACATGCTTATGATGAGCGCGCCGGGCGACGTTACTTCGCGCCAAAAAAATACCATCGATATCACGAAATTCCCAGGTCGCATTATTGGCAAAAAAATGACTACAACCGTCACGACCATAACTCCCGCCAATACTATAACCGTCCTTTTGATACCCGGTATTACCGAGGATCCAGTTACCAAAGCGGTTCAGGCGACATGTACCGGCAACTCGGGGCCGAAATTTTGACCAACGAAATTATAATCCACTCGCGCCGTTAACCGGATGCATGGTTAATGCGCGAGGATAACAGCGTGTCGGCGTGTCAACTGGGGCTGGCTATCGAAACCACGAAGCAAGAAACCATGCAGCCGGCACCCCTTAGCCTGGAAGGTTTTCTAGCCAGTGTGCAACGTCGCGCCTTTGCCATGGCTACGACGGCCACCGGAGATCGTGAGGATGCGCTGGACGTGGTGCAAGACGCCATGATGCAGCTGGTAAAACGGTACAGTGATCGCACCCCGGAAGAATGGCGAATGTTGTTTTACCGTATCCTGCATAATCGTATTAATGATCTGTATCGGCGCCGCAAGGTGCGCAACAGAGTTAAAGGCTGGTTACCGGGCCAGTTCAGGGGTGACGAAGATGCCGACCAGGAAGATCCTTTTCAGGCAGTCCCCGGTGTCGCCACGGACGAGCCGGAGAACCATTTGGTGAGAGAGCAAAATATTCACCACATTCAGCTTGCGGTGACAGCCTTGCCTCGCCGACAGCGAGAAGCTTTCATGTTGCGGTGCTGGGAGGGTTTATCTACCGCGGAAACTGCTGCCACCATGCAATGCAGTGAAGGCAGTGTAAAAACCCATTATTCCAGGGCGATGATTTCCCTTAAGGCCCAACTAGAGGAACACCGGCCATGAAATCTGAATTTGAAGTACAGTTAAGAACACATTTATTAAGTGCGGAGCGAAATATCGATCCGCAAATGGCTGGACAGTTGACAGCAGCGCGCAAGCGCGCACTTAACACCACGGCAAATCCCTGGGCGAACCGATTTCGTAAAGCGGTCTGGCCCACGGCGGGGATGGTACTGGCTTCTGCTCTGGTGGTGACGGTCATACTTATGCCGCTGTCACCGCATCAAATACCCGATAAACTGGCGGTAGATAACCAGGGCAGTGACAGCCTGGAGTTATTGGAGAATCTTGATTTTTACTACTGGCTTGCCGAAAATGAATCTAATTTACGAAGCTAAATTGACCTTGCGCAGCGTTAGCCGGGTTCTCTTATTGGCGCTCGCATTAATATCGTCAGGCGCGCTGGCTAAAGCCGAGCAGCCAGATTTACTGCGATACGACGTCGATCAATACCGGGTTGGTGAGCGACGTATTCATGGAGGTCGTGACGGTTCAGTCTTTATTGTGGTCGCAAGTAGAGATGGAGACCAGCGTGGTGGAAAAAAGGGCAAACGCTGGGAGAATTTAACGCCAGAGCAACGAGCAAAACTGGATAAACGGCGCAAACAATTTGAATCTTTGCCGCCGGAAGAAAAAGAAAAAATTAGAAAAGCCCGTGAGCACTATCGTGACCTGCCATCAGATCAACGCAAGGAACTTCGGGAAAAATGGCGTAGTATGACCCCAGAAGAGCGCCGTGAGCAGCGCAATAAAATGAAAGGAAGACCCGGCCATTCCCTTGGCGATTTCAAGGGCAATCATCGGGCGTAGACAGACGACAGACCCAATCAATCCGTCGACCTGAAAAAATCGCAGGCACAAAAAAGGCCGCTCATTATGAGCGGCCTTTTTAATCGCCCCGCTTGCTCACAAGGCTATTGTTGCAGGTGTCTCATTACTCAGAGTGCTGCATCAAGTTCGGGCAATGCCTTGAACAAATCCGCCACCAGGCCATAGTCGGCCACCTGGAATATCGGCGCTTCTTCATCTTTGTTGATAGCGACAATAACCTTGGAGTCCTTCATGCCCGCCAGATGCTGGATGGCACCGGAAATACCAACCGCGATGTACAGGTCTGGCGCGACGATCTTGCCAGTCTGACCTACCTGCATTTCGTTGGGGACAAATCCGGCATCAACTGCCGCGCGTGACGCGCCCACTGCGGCTCCGAGTTTGTCAGCCACTTTGTAGAGTAGCTCAAAATTCTCACCATTTTGCATGCCGCGGCCACCAGAGATCACGATACTGGCGGCAGTCAGTTCTGGGCGGTCAGATTTGGCGACTTCTTCACCGAGGTACTGAGAAATACCGGCATCATGAACGCCAGCAACGGCTTCGATAGTCGCACTACCACCCTCCTCTGCGACACCATCGAAGGCGGTCGTTCGCACTGTCATGACCTTAACAGGGTCGCTGCTCTGCACGGTGGCGATAATGTTGCCTGCGTAAATCGGCCGCTGAAAGGTGTCAGCGCTCTCAACACCGGATATCTCGGAGATTGGCTGAACATCCAGCAATGCGCCAATCCGCGGGATAACATTCTTGCCATTGGTCGAGGCCGGCGCCAGTATGTGGCTGTAGTTCGCCGCCAACTCGACAACCAGAGGCGAAACATTTTCGGTTAAAAAGAACTCGTAGGCCGGGTTGTCAGCAACCAGTACTTTTTTAACACCGGGAATGCGTGCAGCGGCCTCCCCTGCTGCTGTGCAACTGGCGCCCGCAACCAAAATGTCTATGTCACCGCCAATTGCTGCTGCGGCCGCAACAGTAGCCAGCGTTGCAGCCTTGATGGACTTGTTGTCGTGCTCTGCTATAACCAGAATGCTCATGAAATCACCTTGGCTTCATTTTTCAGTTTGTCGACCAGTTGCGCAACATCTTCAACCTTGATACCCGCCTTCCGCTCGGGTGGGGGCTCGGCTTTCAGCATCTTCACTCGCGGAGTAGTATCGACGCCAAGTTCTGCCGGGGTGGTGCTGTCAATGGTCTTCTTCTTGGCTTTCATAATATTCGGCAATGATGCATACCGGGGCTCGTTAAGGCGCAAATCTACGGTAACAATCGCTGGCAGTTTAAGCTTTACCGTTTGCAAGCCGGCATCGACTTCACGGATAACGGTAATATCGCCACCCTCTACGGTGACCTCTGAAGCAAAGGTAGCCTGTGCCCAGCCTGTCAACGCGCCAACCATTTGTCCGGTCTGATTGTTGTCACCATCAATCGCCTGCTTGCCCAGTAACACGATGTCGGGACTTTCTTTGTCACAAAGGGCTTTAAAGCATTTTGCTACGGCCAGCGGTTCAAGGTCAGTTTCTGTCAAGACCAGAATGCCGCGATCGGCGCCGAGCGCGAGAGCCGTGCGAATTTGCTCCTGGGCAGCCTGAGGGCCGACAGAAACAGCGATAACTTCCGTGGCGACGCCTTTCTCTTTGAGGCGTATAGCTTCCTCTACCGCTATTTCGCAGAAGGGGTTAATGGCCATTTTAACGTTAGCCAGATCGGGACCAGTTTTGTCAGATTTAGCCCTGACTTTGACGTTGTAATCCGCAACGCGTTTTACAGCAACAAGTATCTTCATGGATTACCTTTGCTAAGTTATTGAAAAATATTGGTTTACGTAGATTGCACAGAAACCAGGCGTGAATCACCCTGTTTTGGGAGGCGACATGATGCCGTGATGGGCTCAGGAAATCAACAAAAGCCCGGAAATTCAAGGTCCTGGATTCAATGCCAAAGACTGGCCGTTCGCAAATAGCATGGCAGGTAAAAGGGGAAAACGTTAGAATTCGCGATCGAGAATTCAGTAGTAAAACCGTAGCGGAGGTTATATCAGGTGGAAAGAGAATATATGGAATACGACGTGGTGATTGTCGGCGCAGGCCCGTCCGGACTTGCCGCAGCCTGCCGTCTACGCCAACTGAACGCTGAAATAACGGTGTGTGTGGTCGAAAAAGGTTCCGAAGCTGGCGCTCATATTCTTTCCGGTGCGGTATTTGAGCCGACCGCTCTGAACGAACTCTTTCCCGACTGGAAAGACAGAAATGCCCCTTTGCATACAGCGGTGAAGGGTGACGACATTTACGTCCTCACCAGCGCCAGCAAGGGCATAAAAGTGCCAGGTCTGTTTGTGCCAAAAACCATGCATAACGAAGGCAATTACATTGTCAGTCTGGGTAATGTGTGTCGCTGGCTCGCCGAGCAGGCCGAAGCCCTGGGAGTGGAAATATTTCCCGGTTTTGCGGCCGCGGAAATCCTCTACAACGAGGACGGCTCCGTCAAGGGTATTGCAACCGGCGACATGGGCGTCAGCACCACCGGAGAGCATAAAGCTGGCTACGCACAGGGCATGGAGCTTCATGGCAAATACACCTTGTTTGCCGAAGGTTGTAGAGGCCATCTCGGCAAGCAGTTGATAGCAAAATACAACCTGAGCGAAGGCAAAGATCCCCAGCATTATGGTATAGGAATTAAAGAGTTATGGTCTATACCTAAAGAGAAACATAAAGAAGGATTGGTGATCCACAGCGCTGGTTGGCCCCTCGATGAGAGTAAATCTGCCGGTGGTGGCTTTCTCTATCACCTGGACAACAACCAGGTGGCTGTGGGATTGATCATTGACCTCTCCTATACGAATCCGCACCTCAGTCCGTTTGATGAATTTCAACGCTACAAACACCATCCCACTATCAGCCAGTACCTGGCTGGCGGCGAGCGCACGGCCTACGGTGCCAGAGCTATCGTTAAGGGCGGTTTACAATCGCTTCCCAGGATGACATTCCCTGGTGGCCTGTTAATCGGTGATGACGCAGGTACCCTCAACTTCGCCAAAATCAAAGGCTCGCACACCGCAATGAAGTCCGGAATGATTGCTGCTGAAGTGGTAACAGAAGCATTGGCAAAACAACGCGCCGGCGACGAATTGCTCGAATACACGGCAGCTTATGAAAGCTCCTGGGCTTGGAAAGAACTGCATATGCAGCGTAACTTTGGTCCCGCCCAGCATAAGTGGGGTAACATTCTCGGTTCGGCCTTTGCTTTTATCGACATCAATATTTGCAATGGCAAACTGCCTTTTACCTTGCAGGATCCCACGCCTGATCACGCCACGTTAAAGCCGGCCAAGGATTGCAAAAAAATCGATTACCCGAGACCGGATAACAAACTAAGTTTTGACAAACCGTCCTCAGTGTTTTTGTCCAACACTAACCATGAGGAAGATCAGCCCTGCCATCTGACCCTGAAAGACTCGGCCATACCAATAGCGCACAATCTGCCCTTATTTGACGAGCCAGCTCAGCGCTACTGCCCTGTTGGCGTGTACGAAGTGCTGGAAAATGATGCGGGCGAGAAAGTTTTTCAGATTAACGCGCAAAACTGTGTGCACTGTAAAACCTGTGACATTAAAGACCCAACCCAGAATATCGTCTGGGTTTCTCCTGAGGGCGGCGGCGGGCCTAACTATCCAAATATGTAACTAGCTGCATCCAGTCCTTGATATAGCGGTGGATGAGGATCTCGGAAATCGCAGATAAACCTCCACGCCCTGGCCCGGCACAACGGTGCAATAATTCTGTTATGCCGGGTCGCTTCAGGTAACTTACCCCGTGATTTAAATTTACGGATCAGTTATTAGTTCGGGAAATCAAAACGCCCTGCTCCGCGAGGCCTGCAACTCGGTCGTCGCTATAACCCAACATATCGGTGAGTACACTGCCATTGTGTTCCCCTAAAAATGGAGCTTCCAGAGGCAGAAAGTCGGGGAACTGAGAAAAGCGTAGCGGTACGCCGGGGATTTCAACCTTGCCAAAGGTTCGGTCGGTGACGGTGCGAACGGTATTTCGTTCCTTTAGGTGAGGGTGAGCCATTGCCTGAGGCACTGTCAGCATCGGCGCAACCGGGACTCTATGTTCCTCAAGCACGCGGATTGACTCTTCATCACTAGGCATTGATGCCAGCCAGTCTTCGATAATTTTAACCAGCTCAAAGCGATTTTCTACACGCACGCGAATATCCTTAAACTTCGGATCATTGATGAGTTCAGGCTTACCTATCGCCTCACATAAATTTTTCCACTGCGTAATCATGGCGATAATCACAATCTGTGTGGTTTTACCCTGGAACAAGCCCAGGGGGGCTACCGCAAAATGATGCTGGCCTGAACGTGAAGGTTCGATCTTGCCTTCACTAGCACTGTACATTTGAACGTTAATTTCGTGGCAGTGAAAATAGGAATCCAGCAGTGAAATATCGAGATATTGGCCGCCATACCCTCGCTCCCGATGGAACAGGGCTGCGTTAATGGCCGCCAGCGCATGCACCCCGGTATTCACATCACCAAGTCCCAGCATGGGCAAATAGGCCGGGCCATTCGCCTCACCAATCATGCTGGTGACACCGGAATATGCCTGGGCGATATAATCGAAGCCCGAGAGCCTCGCCAATGGCCCGGTCTGACCGAAAGCTGACAGGGAACACATAATGGCTTGGGGGTTCAGCTCATGCACCGTGTCCCAGTCCAGCCCCAGGCGACCGATAACACCGGGAGAAAAATTCTCCATAATGATGTCTACATGGGGCACGATCTCCTTGATAATTTCATTGGCCTCGGGCTTGCTGAAATCGAGACAAAGACTCTGCTTACCCCGGTTCTGCTGGATATAGTAGGCACTCCGCTTGTCCTTGATATAGCCCACACCACGCACCGGGTCACCGTGAGGCCCCCATTCAACCTTGATAATTTCCGCACCCATTTCCGCCATCAGGCGGGTGGTGGTCGGCCCGGCCAGGTACTGGGTGAAGTCGAGAACTTTAATACCATCGAGAACGTGTTTGACTGCCATGGTGTTGGTCTCCAATTTTTATGAGTGTGTTTTTAAGCTGTTTTTACAGCGAATTTCTAATATCCTGAACCCAGCACCGCCGCCCGGTGGTTTACAGCTTACCTTATTATCGCGCCCGCTTTAGCTGCTGGCAGCCCGCTGCATTTTATGCTCCAGCACGTTTCTAACCTGCGGCCATTCGCAATCGATGACGCTGTACATCACCGAATCGCGCTGAAAGCCGCCCTGCACTGTCATATGCTTGCGCAGCACCCCTTCTTTGGTTGCACCAATACGCGCAATGGCCTGCTGTGAACGAAGGTTGCGCGCATCTGTTTTTAGTTCCACTCGACGCGCACCCATCAGTGCAAAGGCGTGATTTAACAATAGATACTTCGCCTCCGTATTCACCGCACTGCGTTGAAAGTCTACGCCAAGCCAGCTGTAGCCAATTTCCAGTACCGAGTCCCGCTCACGAATATTCAGATAACGCGAGCTGCCCATCACCTGCCGACTTGTTGGCTCGACCAACACATAAACCAGATGCTCTGCCCTGTCCTGTAATGCCAGCGCCTGATTAACCCAGCGCTGTGCGTCGTCGAGCACCTGAAAAGCGGGTACCGGCATATATTGCCAATCTTTATGTTCTTGCCCGACCGCAAACAAGCCATCAACATGCGCCGCGGTCAGCGGATGAAGCTCAACAGCCCGACCTTTGAGTAGCTGGTGATTTAATTTAAACCCCATTGGAATTCCCTTTTAGTACTTGTACAAAGTTATAGCTTTCGTACCGAACAACCTTGCGCCAAACAACATCGCACCAAATAACCTCGTACCAGTCGGCTAGCCTACATCAGCCCTGCTTTTCGCCACAAATAATATTGGCGCGCTGATTGCCGGGACACGCTCTGTCCCGCTCGCCAGATGATGTGCTAGCATCCGCTGCAATTAAAGTAACCTGCTTAATCCAGCCAAATTTACGGAGTCAGGGGTATGTCAGATATTCGCACCGATCAGGTTCAAGCCAATGGCATAGACTTCCATTTTCTAGAAACGGGCAGCGGCCCACTGATTTTGTGTATGCACGGCTTCCCCGATAACCCAGAAACTTATCAATACCTCATGCCTGTGCTTGCCGATGCCGGCTACCGGGTGGTGGCTCCCTACCAGCGCGGCTATGCGCCCACCGGCCCGGCCCCCGACGGGCGCTACGATTCTGCCCTGCTGGGTCTTGATGTCGTCGCGCTGATTGATGAACTGGGCAGTGGCAAAGCCGCGGCGGTTATCGGTCACGACTGGGGCGGTTTTGCCACTTACGCAGCCGCAGCATTCGCGCCAGAAAAGATCGCCAAAATCATTTCGATCGCTATCGCCCACCCCGCAGCATTGTTCGGCAAGCTTGGACTCAATTACGAGGTGATCAAAGGTGGCTGGCACGCCTACTTCTTTCAAATGCCCGGCGCTGAGCATGCAGTGGCCAATAACGACTACGAATTCCTCGAAAAGTGGTGGCGCGACGCCTCACCGGAGTACGATATTCCGGCAGATATTATCGAAAGCGTGCGTGCTACCTTTCGCCAGGAAGGCACGCTGGAAGCGGCCATCAACTATTATCGCCACACCTTTAACCCTGCCGGTCGGGACCCCAAACTGGCAGAGCTAGGCGAAAAAATTATGGCGCCGACCACCGTGCCCTGCCTGGCCTTCCACGGCACCAGGGATCGCCCCGGTCGACTGGATGCCTTTGAAAACATGGACAAGCTGTACGCGAATACCCTCGAAAAGGTGGTGATCGAAGGCACCGGTCACTTTATGCACCTGGAGCGCCCGAACGACGTGAACGGCAGGATACTGGCGTTCTTAAGCGCCTAAATTACTGAGCCACCCAACATCGGCAAACCTGCAGTTTCGCCTTACAACGACGCGAGATAAGCTCGCCAACCGCCGTACCGCGTAATGTCTTCCGCGGTATCGACGATGACGCTTTCACACAGGAACCCCTGAACGGTGGTGCTATTGCAAAGTTCGAGTGTACCAATACCCAGCGGGGCCGGAATACCCGCGACAAAACTGCCGTATCCGCTCAGTGGCATGGCCCATATCTCTACTTCAATGGCCTGCCCACCTTCACTGACACGGATCAGTCCAGGTTTCTTTGGTGGGCCACCAGGTAACGCATAGAGTTTATACACGGGCGCGGTGAGGGTGGACTCCAGAAGCCAGCCCCCGCGTTCAGTCAGCTGGCTATTCAAAGGCAGCCCACTGAGATGTGCCCCACAAACAGCCACCCGAATCCAGCCGGCGGGTAGTGGCGCTAGCTCGTTGTCAGTCGTTAAAGGCAGCTGGGTTGCGCCCGCACTTATCGTGCTTCGTCTATGGAGACGAGCAGCCAGTGCCAGCAGTGCATGCTCGGTGAACGTCGGGGCGATCAAGCTGATCCCGAAAGGTAAACCGTTCTGCTGAAATCCCGCCGGCACGGCCACCGCGCACAGATCAAGTAAATTAACGAAATTCGTGTAGTAGCCCAGGTTGGTATTCAGCTGTAAGGGGTCATTATTAACCTCGTCAATGCGGTAACAACCACCCGCTGTGGGTAATAACAACACATCAATGCCCTGCCAGACTGACTCTGCACGGCGACGTAATTCCGCAAGCTGATACTCGGCCTTAAAAGCATCCACGGCCGACCCCTGCTCCCCGGCCGCAATGATATCCAGTGTGATCGGGAGCAGGGCTTCAGGATTATTTTTAATTAGCGTTTCAACGGCAATATAACGTTCGCTAAGCCACGGACCTTCGTAGAGTAAGTGCGCGGCCTGTCTGAATACGTCGTAATCAATTTCTACCGCTTCACCGCCGAGAGCCTGCAGGTTGGCGATACTTTGTTCAAATAATGCGCGGCCCTCATAATTACCAAAAAACGCCCGTTGCTCAGGGCGTGGGATACCAAAGCGAAATTGCGAAATATTAAAAGCCCGCGCTGACCCGGGCGACACCCGAGCATATATGTCCTCGCCGTCAAAGTCGTTGCAGTTGGCGAGTACCTGACTCGCATCACCAGCAGACAACGCAAAGATCGATACTGTATCCAGGCTGCGGCACGCTGGCACCACGCCCCGCGTACTCAGCAAACCCTTACTCGGTTTTAATCCGATCAAGTTATTGAACGCTGCTGGTACGCGGCCGGAACCGGCGGTGTCCGTACCCAGCGCAAAACTGACCAGCCCCAAAGCCACCGCCACGGCCGAGCCTGAACTGGAGCCTCCCGAAATATAGCGTTCATTAAAGCTGTTACCCACCGCGCCCCAGGGTGAGCGAGTACCGACCAGACCCGTGGCAAATTGATCGAGGTTAGTCTTACCGACGGGGATAGCGCCTGCGGCAACCAGTTGCGCCACCACGGCCGCACTATGGGCGGGCGTATAAGCAAACGCCGGACAGGCCGCGGTGGTCGGCACGGCGGCCAGATCAATATTGTCCTTAATGGCAAAAGGCACCCCGTATAAAGGTTTGTAGTTGTCGGCTGTCGGATCTGGCGACTGTCCGGCAAGCTCCTTCAGATAGGGTTCCAGTTCAGCATCGCTGAGTTGATAAATCCAGATATTGCGACCGGTGTAGACCGTCCCTCGTGCGCGCACCTGAGCAAGTACTTCGCGCGGTGTCGTAACGCCACGGCGATAGGCGGATAACAGCTGTCCGATTGCCAGGTCAGTGAGCTGAATCATGGGTTTGCCCCTGTACTGGTTGTCTGCCGCGTTGGCGAGTTTGTGTCGTCGCTTTGCCGAATAATGGCAAGCACCTGGCCCGCTTTAACCGTGTCGCCGGGCTTGCAAATAACCTCGGTCACCACACCCGCAGCACTGGCTTTGACGGGAATTTCCATTTTCATGGCCTCAATAACAATCAAGGAATCGTCAACATTAACCTGGTCGCCAGCTGTCACCTGGACCAGCCAGACGCTACCCGCCACCGCTGCCACCAGCGCCACACTGCCCCTTGGTAGCGCAACGGCAATATCGGCCCCGCCACAATCTTCGGCAGGCAGTTCATCGGGCAGTTCCGCCGCAAAGTTGGCTTGCCCACTTAAGGCCCAGCGACTGCGCTCCTCCTCAAACGCCTGCTGTTGGCGTTGTTTAAATGCATTTATTGCGGTGCCATTATCGGCAAGAAACTGCTGATATTGACACAGGTTTAAGCTGGTTTCCTCGATGCGGGGACGATAGCGGCCGAGGGGAAAGTCCTCGCGAAGCCCCTGCAACGCTTCATGACTCACTTCATGAAAACGGATTTGATCAAAAAACCGCAACAACCATTGTTTGCCATCAATAAAACTGTCGGTCTGTCGGAAGCGGTTCCACATTTGAATGGTGCGCCCAACAAATTGATAGCCACCCGGCCCTTCCATGCCGTAAACGCAAAGATAGGCCCCGCCTATACCCACCGCATTTTCCGGCGTCCAGGTACGTGCCGGATTATATTTTGTCGTCACCAGACGATGCCGGGGATCGATCGGGGTAGCGACTGGTGCGCCCAGGTAAACGTCGCCCAAACCCAACACCAGATAGCTGGCATCAAAAACGATTTTCTTAACCTCGTCGACTGAGCCAAGGCCGTTGATGCGGCGGATAAACTCAATATTACTTGGACACCAGGGCGCGTCGGCGCGCACTGATTGGCTGTAGCGCGCTATCGCAAGCTGTGTTGATGGATCGTCCCATGACAGTGGCAGGTGGACGATACGACTGGACACCTCCATGTTGCCAATCGAGCCGAGTGCCTGTTCAGCCTCCTGCAGCAGGACAAGCAGGGTCTGCTGAGAGATGAGTTGGCTGTCGTAATGCACCTGCAAAGAGCGAATACCCGGGGTTAAATCGATAATTCCGCGACTGTCGCGGGCGCCCAACCAGTTCATCAGCGCCTGGACCCGAAAGCGCAGGGCAATATCGAGCGCCAACGGCCCGTACTCGACGAGCAAATTGCTATCCCCCGCCTGTCGGTAACAGATTGCAGGCTTATCATCGCAGGCGTCGGCCTGGTCCAGAATGCACGATGTGTCTAACCGTACGCGTGACACGGTGGCGCTCGTACGGGATTGATCCACAATCAGCGGCGCAAGTTGGCTTATCACAGCTTCCTGGGCCAGTCGCGCAGCGTCGGCCTGCTCGGTCTCAACCTGGACAAAGCGCAGCTTATCACCGGGTTTAAGCTGACCGATTTTCCATAAATCAGCCTTGATTACCGTTGCCGGGCAAACGAAGCCGCCGAGACTCGGCCCATCAGGACCGAGGATAATGGGCATGTCACCGGTAAAATCAATCGCGCCGATAGCGTAAGCGTTGTCATGGATGTTGGACGGGTGCAATCCCGCTTCACCGCCGTCACTCCGCGCCCAGGCGGGCCGGGGGCCGATCAACCTGACACCGGTACGGCTGGAGTTGTAATGCACTTCGTAATCGCTGCTAAAAAAAGTATCCATATCCGCCGCGGTAAAAAAATCCGGTGCGCCGTGCGGGCCATACATCACTCTGACATGCCAGGTTTCCTGGTACCGTGGGATGACTTCGGCGGGTAGCGTCCTGACCAGTTGTTGACGATCATCGTTTATTGTTTCGCGAGAACCATTGTCAGGCGATGCCAGGTGCAATACATCACCACTGTGCAAGGCGCGACCACCATGGCCACCAAACTGGCCCAGCGTGAAAGTGGTTTTGCTGCCCATATAACGGGGCACGTCAAAGCCCCCAGATATCGCCAGATATGCCCGCACACCGCTGCCTTTACCAGCACCGACACCAACCGACCCGATGGTTAGCGTGCTACCTGCAACCGCAGTCACAGTGGAATATAGCGGCACATCGGCGCCATCCAGCGTGGCTGAAACGTTTACTCCGGCCAGCACAAATCGGGTTGCCGTATTAAAGCGCAGCACCGGGCCGGACACGGTAATCTCCAGCGCCGCTGCATCAGCCGCATTATCTAACAGCTGGTTGGCCAGGCGATGGCTGTAATCGTCCATTGGACCCGACGGCGGTATCCCCACATTCCAGTAGCCGATGCGGCCGGGATAGTCGACCACCAACGTCTGGGTGCCTGGTTGAATAACATCAATAGTGCGCGATTTAAAATCAAAATTGTTCAGGAAAGCTGTGGTGTGATTGCCAGCAACAAAATCCTCGCTCAGCACGATCTGGTGGGCGTACGCCAAATTGGTTTCTATACCCGCCACACGTGTCTGGGCTAATCCGCTAACAAGAGCCTGCAAAGCCTCGTTGCGGCTCTGTCCCTTGGCGATGATCTTGCCGAGCATCGGATCATAATGAGAGCCGACCACAGTGCCCGTTTCTACCCAGGTATCGACGCGCAGGTTGTCGGGGAAAGCTACTTCTGTCAGCAAACCGGCGCTCGGCTGAAAGTTCTTGCCAGGATCTTCAGCGTACAGGCGGACCTGTATGGCATGTCCCCCCGGCCGCTTTGCCCGCGCAGAGAGTGCCCAGTCGCTCAGGCAACGGAAGTCCTGCGCCGCAATATTGAGCATCCACTCCACCAGGTCGACGCCAGTCACCGCCTCGGTGACACCGTGTTCAACCTGTAACCTGGTATTCACCTCAAGAAAATAGAATGCCTGGCTTTGCTGGTCATAGAGAAACTCCACGGTGCCAGCGGAACGGTAGTTAATGGCAGCGCCGAGCGTGGTTGCCGCAGCACACAATTTTTGACGGGTATCGTCGCTAATGTGGGGAGCCGGTGTTTCCTCAATCACTTTTTGATTGCGGCGCTGCACACTGCAATCGCGCTCACCTAGATGCACTACCCGGCCTGCCCCATCGCCAACGATCTGCACTTCAATGTGACGCGCCGCCTGGACAAATTTTTCGAGGAATATTCCGCCCTGACTGAAATGACTACGAGCAAGGCGTTCAACGCTGTGGAAAGCCGCTGTCAGGCCAGCCGCGTCCACACATAACTGCATGCCAATACCGCCGCCACCGGCGGTGCTTTTCAGCATTAGCGGGTAACCGATAATTTCAGCCTGCTGTAGGGCCACGGCAAGACTGTCGAGTAAAGGACTGCCTGGCAGCAGCGGTACCCTGTGCTGCAAGGCCAGTTCGCGCGCCTGGTGTTTGAGACCAAACAGCCGCATCTGTGCAGGTTCTGGCCCAACAAAACAAATACCTGCCGCCGCACAGGCTTCGGCAAATTCGGCATTTTCGCTCAAAAATCCGTAGCCAGGATGAATCGCCTGCGCCCCGGTCTGTTTGGCTACCTCAAGAATGCGCGCTCCGTTCAGGTAACTTTCGGCTGCTGGAGCCGGACCGATGCACACGGCCTCGTCGGCCTGGCGAACGTGTAGCGACTGGCGATCTGCTGCGGAAAATACTGCCACCGAGCGGATACCCATGCGTCGCAAGGTGCGAATAATTCGGCACGCGATGGCACCGCGATTGGCGATTAAGACTGTAGTAAACATAGGCAAATAAGTTTAATGCTGGCGAGCCGTCCCGCCGTTGGCGATGATTAAACGGGTCGTCCCGCTCAATCAGCTGCAAAAGCTTTTATACAGGCGTGTTGCTATCAATCATCCCAGATCAGTACTTCTATCGGTGTCGGGTTATAGCCGTTACAGGGATTATTAAGTTGCGGACAATTGGATATCACCACCACCACATCCATGCAGGCGGTCAATTCGACGTATTTCCCCGCTGCGGAAATACCATCCTCGAACGTCAGGCCGCCGTCAGCCGTCACTGGCACATTCATGAAAAAATTAATATTGTGGGTGATGTCACGTTTGCCAAGCGCAAATTCCGGGTGCTCCGCAATCGCCAGCATCCAGCTGTCCCGGCAGGCGTGCATACAGCGTTTTTCCAGGGCGTAGCGCACCGTATTACTCTCTGTGGCGCACGCTCCGCCCAGGGTATCGTGCCGACCGCAGGTGTCCGCCACTATATTCAGCATCTCTCGGTTTTCGTTGGAGCGCAAAGCCGTTCCGGCAGTCAAATAGATGTTGCCCTGTTCGCGGACGGTGTCAGAGGCGCTGTAGCGTTCGGCGGAATCGTCGGCCGCATAAAACAAGGTATCGGCCGCCTGATTACCGTGTAAATCGGTAATTCTCAGGCTCTGGCCGGTCGTTATCACCCTGAGGAAATAGTCACCGGCACCAACCTGCTGACGAAAGCTGGCATCTTCCGGCAGACGATGACTCACAACGATCATGGTTTTTCTCCCATCACTGTGTACTCCCCAGGCCGTCAAGTCCACCCAATCCACCCAATCCGGCCTGCACCGCCAGTTCACCGTGATAAATCGCGTTGTTATGAAAACCCCGCTGGTTTTCCTCGCAATGATTCAGGCATAGATCATCACCGCCAACAGGCATCGCCTGCCCAAGCTGAAAGCGCACCGGGCGACGGGGATACGCCGCGGCAGGATTCAGCGGATGCGGGCAGGTGTGCATTAATACCAGCGTATCCATTTCAAAACGCAACACAACAGTTGCGCCAGCGGAGCTGTTTTCTTCCAGGAAACTGATATCGCCGTTGTCGTCAATCCGCACCGCACTGAACCAGTTGACGTTGGCGGCCATATCCCGAGCACCCAAACCATATTTGGCCAGCTCTACCAAAAAGCTGCTATACCCACTCTGATACCAGTCGTTACGATGATCCTGGTAACTGCGCTCGCCCCATTTTTGTTTGACAAAGTCCGCACTGGCATTGCCGCACACGGTTTCGTGGGCACCGACGCTATCGTCGATAACAGAGCAAAATATGCGGCCCATATCAGAATACAGGCAATGGCCACGGGTCAATTTGAAAGTATGCTGACATTTCAGGGTATCAGGGGCGTTGTACCGTTCGAGCAGATTTTCCGGGTTATAAAACAACATGCCAACATTGGCGCCGCCTTCAATATCCGTCAGGTGTAGCGTCGTTCCCCGCCGCGCACGGTAGGACCAGTGGGCACCGCCGGGCAATGTATCTGAGTAGAGTACGGTACCCGAGGTATGCGAATCGGGTTTTGTCGAGACGCTCATGTCTTTCTCCACAATCAGTTTAAGCAAATTAACGACTATTCTTGCCGGCCCAGTGGTCCGTGTACTTATCAACCCGGTTGCCAGTTCATTGACCAGTTTAGTTGCTGGTTTCGCCGCTGGCCTTTTCCCGGGCTTTATACTCTATTTCGGATTTTATACAGCCAAATAATTTCCATCTAAACCCGCTGCTATGCTCGCCCCAACTATTTCTGTCAGCCTAAGTGCTTCGGCAGTGGATGCACCGGTGGCAGGATCGCCGCTGACATTAACAGCTTGCCGGTCACTACACCGCGACAG
>JBFIEE010000058.1:0-17325 GCA_041603535.1 Porticoccaceae bacterium | reverse complement strand
TGTCGATCTTGTCCTGATTGCGACCGACCAGTGCGACTGCGCAGCCTTCTTTAGCCAGACCTTTGGCGATGCCAAGGCCGAGGCCACCGTTGCCGCCGGTAATGATGGCGACTTTGCCAGTCAGATCAAAAAATTTCATTGGGTACCTCGAAGTTAGTGATATGTATGAGTCAGAGTAGGTAAAAAGAGCTATATGGTCAGGGACAGGCCGCCGTCAACGACAATTATCGCGCCAGTAACGAAACTGGATGCCTCACTGGCCAGCAAAATAGAAATGCCGGCGAAATCATCCGGTGTGCCGTGACGTCCCACAAATGATTTATTAATCGCGTAATCGATAATTGGCGAGCGGGTGCCGGGCGGACCCACAGGCATCATTTCGGAGTCGACCAGGCCAGGCAGGACGGCGTTAACCTGGATGTTGTCTTTGCCCCAGGCCATCGCCAGGCTTTGCGTCATGTGATCCATGCCACCCTTGGCGGCTGCGTACTGGATGAGTTTAGGGTGCCCTATTTGGGTAATGATCGAACCGATATTGATAATTTTTCCGCCGCCCGCCTTGACCATCTCGGGGTGACAGGCCTTGCAGGTGAGAAAGCATGAGGTCAGGTCGATGGCAATAAATTTATTCCATTCTTCAAGGGTCATTTGTTCAGGTGCGATGCCATAGCTGATGGCCGCATTGTTGAACAGGATGTCGATGCGGCCGAAACGCTTGACCGTCTCAGCAACCATGCGATTTACGTCGGCTTCTACAGAAACGTCGGCCTGCACAGTCAATATTGTCGCGCCGGCTTCGGTCAGGTTCTGGGCGGCTGATTTCAGCTTATCTGGGTTGCGTCCGACGATGGCGACGGATGCACCTGCCGAGGCAAGACCGCGGGCAATGCCGAGACCCAGTCCGCCATTCCCGCCAGTGACGATGGCAACTTTTCCGGTCAAATCAAACATTTTCATTTTCTTAAGCTCCCCGAATTTGCTCTGTCGACGTTGGTGTTTGCGCGTCTGCTCCGCAACCTCGAAAGTGTCCTGTTGTCCGCTCCAGTTAGTTATGCCAGGCCAGGGCGAACCGATGGTTGGCCCTGTTCGTGCTTCGGGGCCAGTCAATGGTGACCTGTATGTGGGGCTGCCAGGTAGTTACTTGAGTAGCTGAAGAGCGCGATACACCTGTTGGCAGCAGGGGACAAGTTCGAACCCTGTTCATTTATGTCAACAGGGTGCTGATAATCGCATTATTTGGTAAAAAAAGGAACAGTTTATTACCCTTTGGTAACATCTGTCGGGGCGTATGCGTAGCGTAGACCTGCGCTGTGGGCAGATTCATGACAGCGGCTTTGCAGACCCGGTTCACGCCAGCGCAGTATATCCGTGTCTACAGGCTGGCTTCTCCCAGAGGTAATAACCGACGATTAGTGGTGCCGGTGAGGCTCATCTTATCAAGGTGTTAGGGGCATTTTTTAGGGTAGGCTAGTGAGGTGAATGCCGCAGCCTGGTGGCGATCGGGATGACCGGGGTCCCCACGGAGTAAGTTGCAGTGAGTAGGGCTCGGCATTACTTCAGTGGATCCCCGGTGCAGCCACCTCCTGCGCGGTGAGGTACAGGAACAGAAAAATGTTCATAAACAATCAACATCTTTTGACTGCTGGGTACGCTACCTCTAGGGGCTGATGCGCACTGCTGATCGCGGATTTGCGAAGCAGGCAACAGTGGGCTCGGGCTTGGCGCTGTTATGTCGCCTGCGGGCTGATTGCTATAGCAGGATTGGGCGTCACGATAGCGGACTCACAGTCGGTGACGAGGCGGGTGATACGGAGATTCGCGCGATGAGACACAAAAGAACGGTGCTATTTACGGCTTAAGGTTTTACGGTATAGTTCGGTGCCCGCTAATAAAGTCTGGTTTTGATGGCGCAAATGCGGCTCACCAGGCACGAAACGCGAGGAGCTATTCCGGGCACGGATCACGGTTACTGATCGACCGTAACGGGTTATAACCACCACAGATAAATACGAACAGGCTGATATACAACAGCCTTTCTGAGAACAGATTACTGCGTAATAATCGATTTACTGACAGGAGTGCGTCATGGGTGAATATCGACTTGAGGCGGTGGACGAATACAGTCATCAGCCGACGGCAGACACCAACTTCAACGAAAGCGTTTACGTCAATGGTTGGGATATCAAGCAGAAAATAGGTTTGTGGTCGCGTATCGGTAATCGGATCAACGAAGGTCATGCGGAAACATCAATTTGTATTTATTTGCCCGACGGTCGTGTCGCCTGCCAATTTTTGCGCCCGGAAATTTCCAGCAACGAAAAGCATGCGGCGGCGGGGTTGGAGTATTCAGTGCTGGAGCCTTTTAAATCGGTTGCCATGAAATACTCCGGAGACGTTATGATCCTTGATGACCCGCAGGTCTTGCGGACGCCAAAGGTGATGTTTAATAGTGCGCCACGGGTACCGTGTCGGTTTGAGTTGACCTCTCGGGGTTTGTCGCCAATGAACGGCGGTGAGCCAACTGACCCTGGCGCTGAGACCATGTACGGCCGAGATTTTTCACTGGGTCATTTCAATCAGCATACGCGCACCGTCGGACAGATTATGGTGGGTGATCAGACCTGGAATCTGGACGGTCACGGCTGGCGGGACCACAGTTGGGGGCCGCGATACTGGACCAACATTTACTTTTATCGCCTGTTTATTGCCAATTTCGGTGACGACCGTGGCTTGATGATGCTTAAACGTGTTGACCGCCAGGGTGTGACGCATCGGCGCGGGGTGCTCATGTTTGACAACCAGTACGAACAGATAGTGGATATGGATGTTTTCACCGAATGGGACGAAAACAAAGATCCTGCTGCTGTTCAACTCGGTATTCGTACAGCTAAGCGTAAGGTGCGAATGAAAGGCAAGATACGAACTGTTGCACCGCTGCGCAATCATCGGGAAATTAACGGTAAAAGGCTGGAATCTCGCATTGCTGAGGCATTTACGGAGTGGACCTGGGATGATGGCCGACCCGGCATCGGGATTACTGAATACATTGAATTTATCGAAGATGGCGAACCCGCTGGATACCCACTTTAATGTGTTATCCGGCGCGGATTTGTTGCAGAGCTTGTTGAAGTGAGCGGTGTTGCAGATCAGTTAATTGTTGACGACATCGTCAAAAAGCTGGGTGTGGTTGTGCGGCGTCGATTCGGGCAGAAGGCCACTGTCGAGCGCGTCGAAGTCGCTACTTTTGGAGCATCTAACCGTACCCTGTTGTTTGATCTCCTGGACGGGGCTAGTCGACAGCGACTGGTATTGCGCCAGGAAACGCTTAAATCTGAAGTCTCCCCTTTCATTTCAACGCACGATCAATATCGTCTCCTTGAGGTTGTGCATCGCCAAGGGCTACCGGTTCCTGAGCCGATTTTTGAGCTTGAGCCCATTGATCAGCTGGACAGCGGGTTTGTCGTCACCTGCATTGACGGCGAAACTTTGCCAAAAAAACTGCTAACGGATCCCGGTCTTGAAAACGCGCGCGTACGCTTTGCGTCGCAGTGTGGTGAAATTCTCGCGCGACTTCATGCGATCGATCCGGGAGAGGTATCGTTTCTCGAGAAGACCGTCGATAGCGTCGACCCGTTAGCGGCACAAATAATGCGCTATGACAGCTACGGGGAATACCACCCAGGCCTGGATGTTGGTATCCGCTGGCTAGAGAACAACCGACCCCCGAATGGGCAGCGCACGTTTATTCACGGCGAATACCGTAACGGTAACCTGCTACTTGGGCCCGATGGCATTCGGGCGGTGCTGGACTGGGAGTGTGCCCATATCGGCAACGCGATGGAAGAATTTGGCTGGTTATGCATGCGCTCCTGGCGTTATGGCAATGTGACTAAACCGGTCGGTGGTATGGGTACTCGGTCCGAGCTTTACAGCGCCTATGAAGCCAATGGCGGACAGGCCGTCGATGAAGAAGAGGTTCGGTGGTGGGAGATTTTTGCCACCCTGCGCTGGGCGGTAATCAATATGATGCAGGTCGATGGCCATACCAGTGGTGTACGCCGTTCACTGCCCTTCGCCTGCTGTGGACGCAACACCAGCATGATTGAATACGATATGTTGATGGCTATCAAGGGCGACTATCATTAGGCATGAGGCGCAGGGCTAATGACAGCGCCGCTTTGTGATCGCTCCAGGTCTACAAAAAAATACGCAATAAAAGTAAGTTTAACGAAGCTTTCAACGACATATCCAGGGAATACAGCTTTGAGTCAGGACAGTCCAACTATTGAAGAAATCCTTGTCACAGTCAAAGAGTTTGCTGAAGGTGTGGCGAGTCGATCGGCGGGCGCAGAGCGCTACGATGCCCTGTGCGCGGCCTTCCTCCTGGGCGTGGTGCAACGCGAGTTGCGGCTTGGCACGCAACAGGACGAAGAGCAGATAGCAGCGCTGAACAAGCTGGTTGCCCGCGGAGAATCTGGCGGTAGCAGTGAGAGGTCTATTACTGACCTTTATAAAGGCTTTTGCGAAGGCGTACGAGGCGGTCGTTATGATGACAAGTGGGCCTCGGCTTTTGATTTTGCCCTGCGTCAGGTAATCGACAAGGTGTTGGTGACCAATGCTGATCACTTGCAGACAAAGCACAGGGTTTAGCGTTGATCGCCAAAATCTCACGGTGATCAGGAAAACGCTTTAAGCCCATATAATTAGATAAGACTGGCCATTAACCGAATGAGCCTCATATTGTTACATTCGAAACTAACTTTATATTTCAAAACCACAGGAGAGCATTATGAGCGGTAGAGTAGAAGGTAAAGTAGCAGTCGTCACCGGTGCTGGCGGTGGTATCGGCCGGGCGGCCAGTCTGATTTTTGCCCGAGAAGGCGCCAGTGTCGTGGTGGCTGATATCGATGTTGTACAGGGCGAACAAACTGCACATTTGATTGAGCAGGCGGGCGGTAAGGCGATTTTTCTAAAATGTGACGTATCCCTGGCAGCAGATTGCGAGGCCTTGACCAATGCTGCTGTGGTGAATTTTGGCGGTCTGCACTGTGCGTTTAACAATGCGGGAGTCGAAGGAGCCGCATCAAAGCTGGCTGACGCGACGGAAGAGAATTTCATGCTGAACTATCGCGTGAACATCCTCGGCGTATTTCTGTGCATGAAATATCAGATTAAGCAGATGCTCGTACAGGGCGGTGGGGCGATCGTCAATACCGCGTCTGACGCGGGTTTGATCGGCGTTAAAAACCTTGGACAGTACTCTGCTGCGAAGCACGCTGTGATTGGCCTCACCAAATCAGCAGCGCTGGACTATGCCACCAAGAGTATTCGCATCAATGCTGTTTGTCCTGGCCCGATTAGAACACCGATGTTGGAGCGCTTGTTTGACGAGAGTCCTCGGATAGCCGACGCTATGATAGCGGCGCAACCGGTCAAGCGTCTCGGCGAGCCCTCTGAGATTGGCGATGCAGCGGTGTACTTATGTTCCGATGCGGCTTCTTACATCACCGGCCATGCCTTGCCGGTGGACGGTGGGTACATGGCTACCTGAGTTAGCCTTATCAAGGCTAGTTGCATTTCGACTTCCCAGGGCCTTCTCAGTTTGTGTAGTATGGCCCGGGTTTCAATTAAAGCGTGCCCTGAAAATGTAAGGGCGGGAGGATTACATGAAAATTAAAGCCGCAGTGTTACGCGGAGTGGGTCAGCCATTCGAAATCGAAGAGCTGGAACTGGCGCCACCGAAAGAAAATGAAGTGCTGGTAAAAACCATTGCCAGTGGTATTTGTCACAGCGATTACTCAGTTGCCCACGGTATTCTGCGTTCACCGTTCCCGGTGGTCCTGGGCCATGAAGGCGCTGGCATCGTTGAAGCGGTCGGTCCTGGCGTAACGAACGTCAAACCGGGCGACAAGGTTATTGCATCACTGAGCCCCAGTTGTGGCACGTGTTCAATGTGTAAAGAATCTAAAGAGTACATGTGCTCGCAAATGGGCAAGTTGCTCACTGATTGCACGCAACTGGACGGCACAACGCGCCATAAAACGGCCAGTGGTGAAGATGTTTATGCGCTTTGTGGCGTGGGTTCATTTGGCGAATACATGATTATGCCCGCGGGCTCGGCGATCAAGGTACCTGATGACACCCCCCTCGAAACCACCTGCTTGATAGGGTGCGGAGTAACTACGGGTACCGGTGCCGCGTTGAATACCGCTAACGTGCAGCCGGGTGAGTCCACGGCCGTGATTGGTTGCGGCGGTGTTGGCCTATCGATCATCCAGGGCTGCCGTATCGCCGGTTCACCGATCATTATTGCCATCGATCCCATGGAGGAAAAGCGGCAGTTAGCGCTCGAGCTGGGCGCCACGCATGCGATCAACCCTTTCGAAGAAGATGCCGAAGCCAGGGTGAAGGAACTGACTGGTGGTGTAGGCGTTCATTATGCTTTTGAAGCTTTGGGCCGGGTGGAAACCATGGCGCAGACCTGGAATATGATTCGCCCCACCGGTCGTTGCATCATCGTCGGCGTTGCGGCACTTGATCAATCAGTAAAAATATCTGCCGCTGGCCTGCTGGCAGAGTATGAAATCCAGGGTTCCTGTTACGGATCGTCAACGCCTATCAAGGATATTCCCCACTTTGTCGAGCTGTACAAAAGTGGTGAATTAAAGCTCGATCAAATGATTACGCAACGTATCGGTATTGAGGAAATCAATCGGGCCTTTGAAGAAATGGGTCGGGGCGAAGGTGCGCGTTCGGTCATCATGTATTAATACGCCAACGTAGCAGTCAACCCAAAATTTTTGCGACCAACTGAACAGGTTGGTTTGGAGAATAAAGAATGAAGACGA
The DNA here is from genome assembly GCA_041603535.1 of Porticoccaceae bacterium. Lineage (GTDB taxonomy): Bacteria > Pseudomonadota > Gammaproteobacteria > Pseudomonadales > Porticoccaceae > HB2-32-21. Next base: position 10,477 of record JBFIEE010000058.1, on the reverse strand, counting down.
AAGCAGCAGTAATGTATGAAGTAGGCGCCCCTCTGGTTATCGAGGAGCTGGAACTGGAAGGACCAAAAGCCAACGAAGTGCTGGTCAAGTATGTTGCCAGCGGAATTTGTCACAGTGATTATTCGTTTCGCGCGGGTGTGCTCGGTACCGCTCTGCCATCGGTGTTGGGCCATGAAGGTGCAGGTATCGTGGAGGAAGTTGGACCAGGGGTGACCCATGTCAAGCCGGGTGACCACGTCATCGCGTCGCTGACCCCGGCGTGCGGCAAGTGCCTGTTCTGTCTGGAAGGTAAACCCTTCCTCTGTGCTGAAATGTCGAGTGTGATTTGGCAGGGGTCGTTGCTGGATGGCAGCAAACGCTTTAAAAACAGTAAAGGCGAGAAGGTCGGTCAGCTGGTGTGTGTCGGCACTTTCTCAGAACGTTCCGTCATTCCTGCCGGCATGGCGGTGAAAGTGGATCCGAAAGCTCCCCTCGAAACGATCTGTCTCATTGGTTGTGGTGTCACCACTGGTGTCGGTGCGGCGCTCAATACCGTAAAAATCGAAAAGGGTGACAGTTGTGCGGTAATCGGTTGCGGTGGTGTAGGCCTATCCATTATTCAGGGTGCGCGAATTGCCGGAGCCACCACCATCATCGCTATCGATCCAGTGCCAGAAAAACGCCAGTTGGCGATGGAACTGGGGGCTACTCATACGATTGATCCAACCGGTACCAACGTAGTTAAGGAAGTTCGCGCGATTAGCCGTGGCGGCGTCCACTTTGCGTTTGAAGCGCTGGGTCTTAAATCTACCATCGAGCAAGCCTGGGCCATGCCGCGGGCAACCGGCACAGCAGTCATTGTCGGTGTGCCATCAATGGACACGGTTCTTGATTTGCCAGTACTGGGCTTCTTCGGTGAGAAACACTTCAAAGGGTCTGCCTACGGAACCTCCGTCCCATCCCGTGATGTGCCGCGGTTTGTGGACTATTACATGAAAGGCGATCTGAAGCTCGACGAGATGATTACCAGGCGCATTAAGCTGGAAGATATCAATGATGCATTCGACGCCATGGGCCGTGGTGAGGGTGCACGCTCTGTCATTATGTATGACTAGGCGTTTGCCTCGGTTCGTGTGGAACCAGATTTTCTGGCGATTGTTATTGAACAAAAAAGAATTGGGGACTTTACTATGAAAGAATTTAAAACAACGCCTTTGGCGGACGGTTTTGTATTCCTTGAAGGGCCACGCTGGCACGACGGTAAGCTTTGGGTGTCTGACATGTTTGGTCTGACGGTTTATACCGTGACGCCAGCGGGTAAAAAAGAGGCGGTGGTGAAATTGCCGAACCGCCCGTCAGGCATTAATTTTATGCCAGACGGATCGGTGGTGATCGTTTCCATGAGTGACCGTAAACTGATGCGGCTGCATAACGGTGTGCTGTCCGAGTATGCTGACCTGTCGGCAAACCTGCCCTACGACATAAACGATTCGGTTTGCGCGCCCAATGGCAATATCTATGTTGGCACATTTGGTTATGATGTCTTTGCTCATGAAGACCCCAAGCCCGCTACGCTGACCCTGGTAAAGCCGGACGGCACGATAAAAACTGTTGCAGAAGATATTCACTTTCCTAATGGCGCAGTTATCGGTAATAACGGGAAAACATTGATTATTGCCGAAACCTTCGTCTGCAAGCTGACAGCATTCGATATTGAAGCGGATGGTTCGTTGACTAACCGCAGGGTATTTGCCGAGCTGGCACCCTATACGCCAGACGGTATTTGTCTAGACCAGGAAGGTGCGATCTGGGTGTCAGCATTTGAACAGGGCGAATTTATTCGTGTGCTGGATGGCGGTGAAATCACCCACAAGATTACTACAGGCGGACGTAGGGCGGTTGCCTGTAATCTTGGCGGCGCCGATGGTAAAACGCTGTTCTGTCTGATTTATGACGGTAATCTTGACGATATTCCCAAAGGTGCGCTCAATGCCAAAATCGAAACAGCGACTGTCGACATAGCAGGCGCTGGTTCACCCTGAGGGCTTATATTTTTTCGTTTTAAAAAAACCGGGAGATTCCCGGTTTTTTTATGCGCAGTCGTTACTCGGTGTGGCGGCCGTACGTGTTTTCAGCAGACGGCTATTTTTTCATAATGGATCCGAGTATGCCTCTGAGGATGCGTCGCCCCAGGGTACTGCCAATACTGCGGGCTATACTTTTCGCAAAGGCTTCACCAAGGGTCTGGCGGTTGTTTCGACTTGCCGGGCGGGCCGCTTTACCCGAGGGCGAGTCGGGCTTTTGCCCTCTGGTTGCCGCATGCTCAAGAGAGCTGTCGTGTCGGGGTGCTTGTGCCTGCATCGCCGCGCTGGCTCTGGCTAACAATTCTTCATGGGCGGAGTGAGGGTCGTAGGTCTCGGCATACCGCTTGTGGAGATAACTTGTCGTTATTAAGCGCTGGCGTTCTTCCTCGTTAACCGGCCCCATACGAGAACAGGGCGGGCGGATGAGTACCCGTTCAACGGGTGTTGGTACGCCCTTGTCAGCCAGTACCGATACCAGTGCTTCACCGACACCGAGTTCTGAAATGACCTGTTCAGTATTGAGCTTCGGATTCGCTCGGAAAGTCTGTGCGGCAACTCTTACGGCTTTTTGATCTTTTGGCGTATAGGCTCTGAGGCCGTGCTGAATTCTGTTACCCAGTTGACCAAGGACAGTATCTGGCAGATCAGCCGGGCTTTGTGTAACAAAGTAGAGGCCGACACCCTTTGAACGAATGAGTCTGACTACCTGCTCAATTTTTTCAAGTAAAACTTTTGAGGTATTACTGAACAGCAGGTGAGCCTCATCGAAGAAGAAGACCAGTACGGGCTTTTCAGGATCACCTACCTCCGGCAGGTTTTCGAACAGCTCTGAAATCAGCCACAGAAGAAATGTTGTATAAACCCGTGGTGTCATGATTAATGATTGTGCGGCGAGAACATTTATCACCCCGCAGCCATTTTTGTCGTGGGCGATAAAATCGCTCAACTGCAAGCTGGGCTCCCCGAAAAAAACGTCGCCACCTTCACGTTCCAGCATTAATAGACGACGCAAAATGGCATTTACCGATGCTTTCGATACCTGATAGCCTACGCCAAGTTCCTTACCGATTTCGCTGATGTGTTCGAGGCTGGTGCGTAGATCTTTAAGATCTAATAGCAATAGACCTTCCTTGTCAGCATATTCAAAAACCAGCGTTAAGACACTTTCCTGTGTTTCGTTAAGATCGAGCAGGCGTGACAAAAGTTGTGGGCCCATGTCTGCCACCGTTGCCCGTACAGGTGTGCCCAGTTTTCCGAAGACATCCCAGTATGTTACCGGGGAGCCGCGTAATTCAAAGTCATTGATGCCAATATATTTTACGCGTTCGTCAATTTTCGGATGGGGTGTCCCTGACTGACTAATGCCCGATAAATCGCCTTTTATGTCAGCCATAAAAACGGGGACGCCAATGGCCGAAAAGCCTTCCGCAAGGCCCTGTAATGTGACAGTTTTTCCCGTACCCGTGGCGCCAGCGATCAAGCCGTGGCGATTGGCGAAGCGTGGATTAATGCCAATGTGGCCACTGCCGGTACCCCCGATCAGAATATTTTCAATGGGGTTTTTATTCATACTGCTTGCCCTTTGCTGCGCATTTATACGGTCTTTACTGATCCGAAATCAGCCACCCTAACGCAAGTGGCCACGGAAGCACAGTTTTGTAACATTTGTTCGCAGAAGGTCGATTATTAGTCGCAAATAATCGGGCTGATCGTTGGCCTGCCGCAGCGCCGCTGCATCACTGTAAATATGTCTTGATTCTCTATCCCTGAGCCGCGCTGAGAATTGCCGCAATTGATTTCGCTGATGCAATGTCGAAGCTGACGCCGCCGTGTCAGTAGTATGCATCTGTACACTCGTCTGCGGATTTGAACAACAAGGATTCTGCATCCGTTGACTAATAATTAATGCGTTAGAGCGCCGGACTGATATCGACGGGTTCTGTGCTGAGCATTATGGCGGCTATTTTAACGGTTTTGCCGGAACGATTAGACCACGCGTGATTGGTGCCGCGCTGGATCAGGACGTCGCCCTGTTTCAGCAGCTTTTCACCGGTTTCCATCATTGAATAGACCTCACCCTCGAGCACGATAATGACATCGGTGGTGTTTGTAATATGAAAGCCTGGATGCGACTCCAGTCCCTGGCCGGGTTTTGCGACGCCTTCCGGCTCGGGTGGAAACTCGGCGATGCGAACCATCAGTGTGCCGGGATCCGGGTTCAGGTCATATGCGCCGGGGCGCTCGCCATAGTTGCTTTCAGCGTTATCAGAGGGCAGGGTGCCCAACCACAGTTCAGCCATCGCGAGTTGACCTTGGGCTTCGAAGCCTTCCATGCCGCTACCACCAAAAATGTCCGGCATATCAGTGTCCTGGGAAAAAATTGACTGGCCTTTTGCATTGACGCCGGTGACGATCCTGCGAACTGGTTTCATGATATTTAACCTCTTGAGTGAATAATTTAGGAGCTGCTAACTTCGCGCAGATTAAACCACAGCCGATGACGTGTCGGCTATGTTTGGCATAAGTAGAGTTCTTTGCCTATGAGTGGTAATGTCAAGCGATTTACGTTAAGTTACGCGCGGATTTAAATCTGACAGTGGACAGTAATTACCCTTATGTCGGCCGACCAATGATGTGATCTGAGAGGAGTTTGTTATGCAATGTGGTATTCAGATGCTGTTTCAGAACCCCGGTAACCTTAGCGATGCCGAGGTTTATGATGCTGAATTAAAGATAGCCAAGTTGGCAGAGCCTACGGGTTTTGACTCGCTGTGGTGTGTAGAGCATCACTTTACTGATTATACGATGTGTCCGGATGTTACCCAGTTTTTAAGCTATATGGCGGGCGTGACCAGGACAATAAAACTCGGAACGGGCGCTGTTATTCTGCCCTGGCACGACCCCTTGCGTGTCGCTGAAGAAATTGCTTTGCTGGATTATTATTCTAATGGCCGCACACTGCTGGGTATGGGGCGCGGGCTGGCTCGGGTTGAATACGAGGGCTTCCGCGTAAATATGAATGAAAGCCGTGTCAGGTTTGACGAAAGTTCGCGGATGATTGTAGAGGCTCTGAAAACCGGTTTTGCCGAGTACGATGGTGAGTTGATTAAGCAGCCTCGAGTGGAGATTCGGCCACGTCCCAGATATTCTTTTGAGAACAGGACATATTCTGTCGCCATGTCACCAGATTCGGTCGATGCCGGTGCTGTCCTCGGTTCGCAGATCATGTTGTTCATGCAAAAGCCCATGGCCGATATCGTTCCGGAAGTAGATCGTTATCGGAAGATATACCGGGAGCAACATCCAGGTAAAACACCGCCACCACCACTTTGCATTGATTTTGTTATTTGTGATGAAAGTGCGGACAGAGCTGAAGAAATGGCTCGAAAATATACGGCGGCATATTTTCTTAGCGCCGCGCAACACTACGAAATGGCCGGTGATCATTTTGCTGAGACCAAAGGTTACGCAGCGTATGGAGACTCGGCTAAGATGCTTAAAGAGCTGGGGCTTGAAGCGGTCGCTAATGTGTTTGTTGACTTGCAAATATGGGGCACGCCGCAACAGATAATTGAAAAAGCAGAAGCGCGCAGAAAGCTGCTCGGCGATTTCGAGTTTAATGGATCATTCAGCTTTTCCGGGATGCCCTATGACTATGTCGAAAAAAGCATAAAATTGTTTGGTCAGAAATGTATTCCTGAATTCCACAGTTGGAATGAATCCGAAGCATCGGCCGCTTGAGCCGATTGTTGCCAAATCTCTGCTAGCAGAGATTGGTTAGTGGCGGCCAGTGGGTGCGGGATGATGCCGAATGGCGGCAGTACAGAAGGCCGACGGTTTTATACGTTCCCGAGTGACAGGCAAAGCAAATAGTCAGTAATAAAAAAACCGGCGGGGATCAGCTCCTCGCCGGCTTTTTTGTTTTTATGATAGTTCTGTTAGCCAGGCATCGCGCTCAAGGTCAGGCTGATTTTGCTGCAGCACCGGTATTATTCAGTGGCAGGTTAAACAGGTTAACGCAGTTCAAGCCCAGAATTTGATCTTTGACCTCATTGGTGACGAGCGTTGCGTGTTCTTTGAGCATGGCCTGGGAGTGCGGCCAGGTCGAGTCGCTGTGTGGAAAGTCATTTGCCCACAGCAGACGTTCGTGGTTCATCCGATGTGAACAACCAAAGGCTTCCCAGTCGTCCTGAAAGGTCAACCAGACATTTTCGCGGATATATTCGCTGGGCAGGCGGGGCAGCAGGCGACCATTTTTGCCATAGCCGTGTCGCTCAACAGCATGATCCATGCGCGCCATGTAGTGGGGGAGCCAGCCCGCGTCGCCTTCCGCGCCAACAAAGCGAAGCCTGGGGTGACGCTCAAACACCCCACCCAGGGTGTACAACCCAATCAGATCCTGGATGGCTCTTATCAGTTTCATGAAGCCGTTGAGTTTGTGCCCACGGTATTGGGCAATACTGGCGGCACTTTCCTTGGAGGTAAGGATATGGAAGCAAAGCGGTAGCTCAAGATCAACGGCACATTCCCAGAGGGCATCGTACATAACGTGGTCGTAATCTTCCTGGATTGGCGTGCCGGGCATCATGACGCCGACGAAACCAGCATCTTTGATGCGGCGAAAATCTTCTATCGCCGAGTCGACGTCAAGAATCGCAGTTTGACCAAGTCCAAATATACGGTCCGGGACTTCTTTACAGTAAGCCTCCAGCCAGCGATTGTAAGATCGGAACATGGCGTCCTTAAACAGTGGATCTTTGGCGTTGCAAAGGACCATGCCAACTGAGGCGTAGATGATTTCTGCGTCGACACCGTCCTGCTTTTGATCTTCGACTCTGAACTTTGGATCCCAGCCGCTGCGATGCATATCGTAAAATCTGCGGTTTGGTCCTTCTTTAGGCATTATTTCGGCGGGAATACCGGCCGCTGACATCAGGCCAAGGTCTAGCGGGCGTTTTATGCCTTCCCACAAATAGCCGTCACCACCTTTGCCATCGTCTACGATGTGCGGCACGCGATCACGAAACTTTGGGTCGACATATTTTGAATAGGCCTCTGGTGGTTCGACGATATGTGAATCTGCTGAAACGACGGGAGCAGCCATGATGTTCTTCCTCCTAACGCTGAATTTGGTGTGAAAGCTTGACAAAAGAATCTGGTATCGCCCTAGTTGAAATGATTTAACGGTTGAAATCAAGTCTTATAAAGGAAGCGGCCCCTGGCCGGGGCCTCTTCGCATAGCCGCAATATCTACCTCAATGACCCACTGTGGGCACTTTACATCATCGCCGGCAATCCGGTGTGGGCGGTTAGTCCGCCATCGACTATGTAGGCCGCCCCGGTAATAAAGGAGGCTTCATCAGAGGCCAGAAACAATACCGTGTTAGCGATTTCTATCGGTAGTCCAAGACGGCCAATGGGATGGGCATTCATCATTCTTTCACGGATCTGCTGGCTGATTTCAGCGGATACTTTGGGCAGCTCTCCTTTGCCCGCAAGAGACACGTGGGGCAGGGGTGCTTTGCCGCTGCCAGTCATGCTCTGGATAGCTGGGGTGTCGATGGCACCGGGGCAGACACAATTCATGCGCACACCAAAACGGGCGTTTTCAATTGCTGCGGAGCGGGTAAAGTTAATCACAGCGGCCTTGCCGGCATTGTAAGCCGACATGCCGTAATCGCCGCCGGTGCCGGAAATGGAGGCGGTATTAACGATGGCACCGCCGCCCTGGGCAATCATTATTGGTAGCGCGTGCTTGGTCGCCAGGAAGGGCGCCGTCACATTTACCGCTAACGTTTTGTTCCAGCCTTCCAGGGTGAGGTCTTTGACTGCACCCACTTCCAGTGCTGTGGCGTTGTTGTGAAGGATATCCAGCCGCCCGTAGGTATCAACGGCGTGCTTTATCATAGCCTTTGTCGCGGCTTCATCCGCAACGTCGGCGGTAAACGCCGAAGCCTGCCCGCCACTGGCATTTATGTTATCGGCAACCCTTTGCGCGCTGGCAGCGTTTATATCCACAACAACGACTTTGGCGCCTTCTTCAGAAAAACGCATGGCCGTCGCCTCGCCAATGCCTGAGCCACCCCCGGTGATTAATGCAACCCTGCCTTCAACTCGTCCCGCCATAGTGCTACTCCACAGTTAATGTTAAATATAAATATACTTATATAATATATTGATATTAATAAAATATTAAGATGTTTTTTCCCGAATATACTCACCGATTCGGGCGATTGCCTGGCGACCTTCCGGCAACATGGGTGCAAACAGGTGCCAAACGTGAATCATGTCGTCCCAGACTTCCAGGGTGACATCGACCCCCGCGGCTTTGGCTTTTTCTGCTACACGGGTCGCGTCGTCATGAAGGGTTTCCAGTGCGCCCACCTGAATCAGCAGCGGCGGTAGACCTGAATAGTCGCCGTGCAGTGGCGAAGCCGTTGGCGCCCGATAATCTCCGTCGGCCATGTAGAGCTTCGCCATGCCCATCAGTCCGCCCGGCTCCACCATGGGATCCAGATCGACTTTGGTTTTCATGGATTCACCGGTGCCCTCCATATCAGTCCATGGAGAGATAGGCGCGGCGGCGGCAGGTAACTGGTCGCCGCAGGCTTTCAGATTGAGTAGCGTGGCCAGGGTCAGACCGCCACCAGCGGAGTCACCTGAGATGGCGATTTTATTGGCCTTGACACCTTGCTTCAGTAACCAGCGATAGGCTCTGGTGGCATCTTCTACGGCGGCCGGATACGGGTGTTCCGGGGCGAGGCGATAATCCAGCGCCAGTACACGGCAATTGGCCGCACTGGACAGCGCCGCGGTCAAACCGCGATGAGTGGCGATGGAGCCAATAACGTAGCCGCCACCGTGTAGATAAAGCAGTACACGGTCGACATCGACACCGGGAGCTGCCAACCACTCTGCAGGTATGCCGTCAACATCTACAGGGTCGATGCGGGTATCTGCTGGTGGCGTGGTAAAGTTTTTGGTGGCCAGCACGAAGTTATCGCGCATTTTGCCGACCTTGTTCTTCATTTTTTCGTAGTCAGAGGGGCCTGGATAATTTTTCCAAAGCAGATCAATCAGTTTTTTATTCTCGGGACTGGCCATAATCGTGTTCCTTTAATAATTTGTGTTTCGAAGAGCTCTGCTTCGTTGAATCGGCTGTGAGAATACGGACGATTACTGCAGGGCTTTCCTCAGAAAAGCGCCAATTTGTTCCACGGCGTGTTGGCCTTCTTCGAGCATCGGCGCAAAGACATGCCAGACATGAAACAGTTCCGGTTCGTCAACGAGTTCTACTGGTACGCCTGCGGCGCGGGCGCGGTTCGCCACGGTGATGGCGTCGTCATAAAGGATCTCTCGCCCACCGACATGGATACACAGGGGTGGCAGGCCTTTCATATTGGCAAAAACTGGAGAAGCCAGTGGTGTTTGTGAATCAATACCGTTCAGGTAGTGCGCACCTAGCGAGTAAAGACCATCGGGTTTGACCATGGGGTCGGAGTCAGCCCGTGCCGCGACTGAACCGGCATTTCCGGTGAGGTCTGTCCAGGGTGATATCAACACGCCTGCTGCAGGGAGGGGGTCGCCCTGGTCACGCAGGTTGACCAGTGTTGCGAGGGTCAAGCCGCCACCGGCGGAGTCACCGGCGATGGCGATATTCTTTGGCTCATAGCCCTGAGCCAATAACCAGCGGTAAGCGGTGGTGGCATCATCAAGAGCTGCCGGAAAGGGATGCTCTGGAGCCAGACGATAGTTGATGCCGAGCGTTCTGGCACCGGCATGCCGCGATATGTTCTGCATCAAATAGCGATGACTTTTGATGGAGCCGATCGCGTAGCCGCCGCCGTGCAAATAGAGCACAACCTTGTTGTCGCTGGCGCCTGGCGCGATAAGGAATTCCCCCGGCACACCATCTACGTCTATGGGTTGTAGCGTAACGTCTTCTGGAACTCTGAAACGCGCGCCTCCTTCGTCGAGGTTGGCGCGTTCCTGCTCAAGGGTCAGCGTGCCCAACGTGGGTTGCCTGGCAAAAAGGCTTAATAATTTTTCGAGTTGCTGCTGTGACATATTTTTATGCTCCTTACTAGTGAATGTCTGGTCTCGGAACCGGCACGCAGGGTCCTGACGATCTACCTGAAGCTTTCCTATGATGTAGCTATAACCTGGCAGCAGGCGATGCTACAAAATGGATATCCAATACTAGCTAGATAGCAGTGATTGAAAACCCAGGCTACCCAGGCTTGTGTTTGAGTTGCCCTTAACAGGCGGGACAAGCCGGTCGGGGAAAAAATTAAGAGTGTTGATTATAGGCATAGTGGGTGCTGGATTTTAAAGAAAGTTGTTACCTTTTTTATAATCTGTGGGTTGCTTTAGGTAAAAATTGAGGTGCTTTTTAGGTGCTGCATGGCGTTGTT
>JBFIEE010000057.1:0-18411 GCA_041603535.1 Porticoccaceae bacterium | reverse complement strand
TTGTAAAAAAGAGCTGGCATACAGAGCATTCACATAGCTGTTGATCGCGGGGCCGTAGTATCCACCGTGACCCAGGCGAAAAACCAGTGCTTCAGTTTTGCGGGCCACCAGATCCGGAATTTGCCGAACCCCACCCTTCGACGCCATTTCCAGCATCCGCACTACTTCGTCGACTGGCGGCGAGGCAGTGTCAACAACCTGGTACTCGATCTTTGTTTGGGCCGCGCCGCTGAATAATTCTGAAAAATCAGCCTTCACTCCAAACGCGTCAAGCACTTTCAACTTGCCGCTTACCAGTGGGACAAATAGCAGGGGCAGCAGCAATACCAGATCAATCGCTTTAAGCTCGTACCTGTCACCGAACCTCGCCCTGACTAAAACAGCCAGGATGAGCAGTACCCCCCCCCCACCGACCAATAATGCAATTACCTGCCACTTTTCCATGCTCACCTCCTTTGCAAGCGCCCACCATGTGTCCTGAAAGCAACTTTTTTGCTCGTACTTCTTTTGCACCCCCGTGAATTCATAAGCGTGAGCCTCACGGTGCGCAAAAATCATCCCATGGAATAGTAGCGACGACAAGTTAAGACTTCACATCAACCAGGCCTCAACTGGCCTATACTCACCGCAAGGACACCGTTTTGTTATCACTGCCTTGATCTAAAGCAATACAAATTTATTAATTTACTGCGATGGTTCCATCATTTAATTATCCACTTTTAACTACTCACTTTTAATTACTCATTTGGAGAACCCCCATGAAACCCTGTATATCAGCAGACTCCCATATCGTTGAACCACCCCATTGCTACGTGGACTTTATCGATCCGAAATTTCGCAGCAGGGCACCGCGCATAGAGAAGAACAAATACGGCGTCGATGCCTTTGTTGTTGAAGGCATGACAACGGCCCTGCCGCTGGGTTTGCTGGCTGGCGCAGGGGTGCCTGCGGCGGATTTAGTTAAACAGCGCCGCCTCAGTTTTGACGAGCTGGCGCCAGCCAGCTGGAATCCGCGTGCTCGCCTGGCTATTCAGGATGAGGAGAAAATATGCGCTGAACTCATTTACGCCTCGGTGGGCATGGTGCTCTGCGGGCTTGAGGATTACGCTTACAAATCCGCCTGTTTCAACGCCTATAACCGCTGGCTACAAACTTTTTGCGGTGAAGCACCGACCCGCCTGTTCGGACTCGCACAAACCGCGGTGGCATCTGTCGATGAAACCATTGAAGACTTTCGCCGCGCCAAAGAAATGGGTATGTGCGGCATGATGATGACTGGCAACCCGCAACATGAAGATTACGATCACCGCGATTATGATCCGCTATGGCAATGCGCCGTCGACCTCGATATGCCGGTCTGCTTTCATATCCTGACGATGAAAGGCCATGATGTTTCCTCCGCATTCAAGCCGGCGCGAGGCCATTCGGCCAACGGCTTTATGAACATCATTCGCGGTGTGCAGGATATTATGGGCGTGTTTATATTTGGTGGTGTGTTTGAGCGTCACCCCAAACTGAAAATGGTGGTAGCAGAGGGCGACGCAGGATGGGTTCCTCACTACATGTATCGCGCCGACCACGGCGCGGAGCGTCTGGGTACGGGACTGGAAGGCATTATATCCAAACCGCCCAGCAACTATGTTCGGGACAATATCTGGTTTACCTTTCAGGACGACGAAACGGCTTATGAGTCAAAAAAGCTGATCAACAATAACAAGCTGATCTGGGCCAGTGATTACCCTCATACTGACTCCACTTATCCGCGATCCCAGAAAATACTGGCGCAGCAAATGGCGCATTTGACCGAAGACCAGAAGAATGCCGTGGTTCACGACAACGTAGCGTCGGCCTTTAATTTGCCCGGGGTTGGTTAAGGGACAGGGGATTAGCGCGCTGTCTCGGCGAATCCCCTGCATCCCCATATAAAACCGTCACGACAAGGGTAACTACGGGCACGGCCTAAGGTGGCAATGCCCCTGGTTACCCGCTTACCGATATTCAGCCACTTACATTTGACGCGGGACACATTTGACACAGTAAAACAGGTTACATTTGGCGCGGCGCGGCAGGGTTTTTCAGACCTTTCGCCAGGGTTTTTGGCATCAGGCTCTGTAATCGCTCCTGCGTCCATGGACTGTCGCTGAAAATGCTGCGCTCCTTAACGGGCAGGGATACCAGAGAGATTTCGCCGCCACCGACGATAAAATCACGGCCATTGATATGCGAGGCCGCCTCTGTGCAGAGGAAGACCACTAGTGGCGCCACCTGGTCAGGGCTGAATGTTTCCGAGCCCTCCAGCATGTCTTCAATTTCAAACATGAATTCTGGCAAGGGCAATTTGCCGGCGCGCGCCATATCCAGCGCTTTCTTCATATCCACTGCACCCGCCATACGGGTACCGGCACGAGGACGAATTGCGTTGGTCGTAACATTGTATGGTCCGAGTTCCAGCGCGAGGGTGCGAGTGAAGCCAACAATGCCTTCTTTAGCCGCTGCATAATTAGACGCCGCATAACCGCCCAGCCCCGCTTCAGAAGCCGTATTGACAATCCTCCCACTGTTCTGTTTGGCAAAAATCTGCGCGGCTTGCCGGGTTACGCTGTAAAGTGCCTTCAAATGCACCGCGATAACGCTATCCCACTCTTCCTCCGTCATTTTAACGAACAGTTGGTTGCGTATGTTACCGGCGTTGTTAACAACAATATCAAGACGGCCAAATTCATCCATAGCCTGTTCGACCATGGCATTGCCGTCAGCGACACTCGTGACGTTGCCGTAATTGGCGACAGCTGCGCCACCGCCAGCGATGATTTCTTTGACCACATCGTCAGCTGGACTGGCATCCCCACCTTCACCAATAATCGACCCGCCAAGATCATTCACGACGATTTTTGCGCCTTCTGCTGCCAGCGCCAGGGCGTGGGCACGCCCCATACCTCGACCTGCACCGGTAACAATTGCGACCTGTCCGCTTAATAGGTTTGCCATAGTTCAGTCCTCTGTGAGTAAAGTAACGATAAATTAGTGATGAAATAACGATGAAGCGTACTTAAGGATGATAGAAATTGAATAGCCGCATTGTAAGACGCATTCCTTCAGGGGGACAATCTTCTCTAGCCGCGCTCTAACCAGTCTCCAAAAAATTCTGCTTACCAACGGGCAAGCGCCGGTGCGTCAGCCCGCTATCAACTCGCAGGTCGCGCTGCCCCAGCAGGTCGCGTTGTCACCGCATCGACAAGTCTCTATTATCTGCTACAGCACGGATTTATATCGTCACTTAGCTATTGATGTAACGACGTCCAATGCCACACCCAATACTGGCGGCATCCAGCCAACACCGTCACCAATTACAGGGTGGGCCACAACCATAAATACAGGACCAGACCATGACGATTCAAAAGAAACATATTCTCGACGGTATTCGGGTACTCGACTTTTCACAGCACGTTGCCGGCCCCGGCGTCACCAAAATGATGGCCGAGATGGGGGCCGAAATAATCAAGCTTGAGCTCGCGCCGAGAGGTGAACAGATTCGCGCCGTCGGCTTAAAGATAAATGAGCGAAGCGTCTACTTTATTCAGCAAAACCGGGGGAAAAAGAGTCTCTGTGTCGACATGAGGACTGAGGAAGGTAAACAGATCGTCTACGACCTGATAAAAAAGGTCGATATTGTGCTGGAAAATTTTGCGCCTGGTGCCATCGGTCGTCTCGGTGTCAGTTGGGAAAAAGTCCATGAGCTCAACCCGCAATGCATCATGTGTTCGGTTTCCACCTTCGGGCAAAAAGGTCCCCTGTCGACGCTGCCCGGTTATGATTTTATCGGCCAGGCATACGCTGGCGTCACCAGTATGATCGGCGATATGGATAACGGGCCTTATATTCCCATAGCTGCGCTGGGTGACACGATGACAGCGGCCCATGCCCTGGCAGCAATCAATGCGGCGCTTTATCACCGGGCAACTGGTGGCGAGGGGCAGTTCATAGACGTTTCACTGGTCGACTGTTATTTTCACTGCCACGAGATGAATGTCGGCGCCATCAGTGCGAGTAAAGGCGAGTACAGCCCCTACTTACCCGGCCGCCACCACGCCGTCATCGGGCCGCTGGGCGTGTTCAAGAGCAAGGACGGTTACATTATTTTGATAGCAATACTGGGCCGCTGGAAAGATTTTGTCGACGTCATGGGCAAACCAGAGCTGTTAGATGACCCGCGTTTTAAAGACGACGCCTCCCGAGGTACGAATCGCGACGCACTTACACCGATTATAGAAGAGTGGCTCCAGGCGCAGGAGAGCGACGCGGCAACTATCAAAAAGCTCGGTGAACGGCACATTCCAGTAGCGCCCATCCTGTCTATCGAACAGGTCATGAATCACCCACATATGCTGGAACGTGGCACGGTGCGTACCGTCAGCGACCGCGGGGCCGGTGCGTTTCAGATGCCCGGCATGCCACTGCGCTTCTCCGCGTACCAGAACAATCTGCCACTCGACGCACCCTATCTTGGCGAACATAACGAGGATGTTCTTGGTCGACTCCTTGGTATGGACGCGAAGCGCATTATCGAGCTGACCCAACAGGGCATCCTCGTCAACGAAGTCATCCCTGAGTCGGCACAGGGCAAAAATTAAGCCGACAGTTTAAGGAACAATACAATGCGTCAAGTTGCACTGGTTACCGGCGCGAGCCGCGGTATTGGTCGCGCCATTGCCGTAGCACTGGCTGGCGAAGGTTTCGACATCGCCTGCTTTGCGCGTGATCGCGAGAAGCTTAAAGACACGGTAACGCTGATCGAAGCAAGTGGCGGCAAAGCCAGTCTCCACCTCGGCGATGTCGGCATCGAGCAGGACATTGAAAACCTGGTCGCGGAAGTGATCCAGACGCACGGCCGTATCGATGTCCTGGTCAACAATGCCGGCATTACTGAAGGCGCACCGGTACGTAAAATCTCGCCAGCGCGGTTTCGCGAAGTTTTGGAAATCAACTTGATCGCACCCTACGTGCTGTCTCGCCAGGTACACCTGCATATGAAGGATCAGGGTGGCGGCGTAATCATCAACATCGGCTCGGTATATGGGTCGCAGGGAGTGGCCAACAACGCCCCCTACTGCACGTCCAAGGCTGGTCTGGAAGGCCTGACTCGGGCGCTGGCCAGGGAATGGGTAAAAGACCATATCCGGGTGCTTTGTGTCGCGCCTGGTTTCGTTCGCACCGACATGGTCGGCGACGCCTTTGGCAACACCGAGGTAGAAAAACTGGTGGTATCTCGCATACCTATGAAACGTTTTGGCGAGGCCGAAGAGATCGGCCGTTTTGTGGCTTTTCTGGCCACCAGCAAAGCTGGTTTTGTTACCGGCGAAACCCTGGTAATTGACGGTGGTCAGCGTTCGTTGGTGTAATCACCAGGCGGGGATATTCATTAAACTTGCAGGCGGCGTTGCGGTTTGAATCAAAAACCTGCCAGAACATAACAGGCAAAACCAGACTATTTCGGTGTGACCAACAGTCTGGTAATTTCATTTCGGACGTGTCCTATTGCCGCAATCAGCGCGTCTGCGGATTCACGGTTTGCCGGTAATGCCGTCCAGTTGTCCTGCCAGACCTGACGCAGCACAGTTGCACGCCGCTGGGCTAGCGGTGACGCCAGGGAACTTAGGTCAGCGATCAAACCCACCTCCACCCACCCAATACGTGGATTGCTGGCTGCCCGCTCCCTGTCATAATGAGTGGCGTAGACTAACTGCTCCAGTTCACCGAGGATTATCAAAATCTCAAAGCTCACTGTACGACGACTATTGTTTTGTTCCAGTGTTTCCAGTCGCCACACGTTATAACTGAAGCCAACCAATGCCAATAAAATGCTGAGTATCGCGGTAAATTGATATACCCGCATGCGTTTTTCAATGGTATTCATGTCTGCTCCTCAAGCCTGGTTATTTGCCACGCTATACCTTACTGCGCAATAGCGCCTGATTTTTCTAGTAACACCGTTATGGCCTCGGCCAATTTTTGATAACCCTGCTCATTGAGGTGGACCGGGTCGGATTTCATCGTCGGATCGGTTTCCAGCTCGCCCAGGATTTCATCATCCAGGGGTATTTTGAAATCCTCAGCAATGCGCACATAAATATCCGGCGTTTTACCCCATATGCCGAGTTTCGGGACACCGATTAACACCACCCCGACACCATGAGACTGGGCCTGAGCCACCATATGGCGCAAATTTTTCTCTGTCTCTCCCAGCGGCAGGCCACGCAGGAAGTCATTGCCACCGTGGCAGAGTAACACCAGATTCGGTTTGTACTGCTCTAGCATGGCCGACAGTCTGAGCCGGCCATCCGCACTGATTTCCCCCGGCAGACCAGCGTTTACAACATTGAGCCCGAGCTGGCGCGCCAGCACCGCCGGATAGCTTTGTTCAGCCCCAGCGCCGACGCCAGAAGTCAGGCTGTCACCAAAGGCCAGCACGGTAGCATTGGTGCTGAGAGGCTCCAGCGTCACTGGGTCGCCACAACCAGCCAGCGAAAACACGAGCACCAGCGCGGCACTTTTAAAGATATCACACAGCCAACAGTTCATCTGTTAACAGCAACTGGCCAATAAGCGGGGTGAGCCCACCAGGTTGCCTCGATACATTTTATCTGAACTCGTCACTGGCTAGCGTCCGCAGCGGCTTTGATCGCGCCGAATGCCGCAAAACTGCTATTCTTATGTAGCAACTCCACCTGCTCGAAGCCCACCTGTCGAAGCAGATCCAGCTGATAGGTCACTGGTCTCGGTGAATCTTCTTGTTCAATGTAGCTAAAAACCTTATTTTTATAGGCTTCACCATCAAGCTGGCTCAGATAGTCGCCATAACGTTGCCACATCATGGCCTGCACAGCTGGTACCTCGTGGCTAACCAGGTCGCTAATCCAGACGCTGCCCCCCGGCGCGGTGATTTGGTATATTTTTTTGAAGGTTTGCCACCAGTCATCATCATCGCGCAAATGATGTAGTACGGCCGCTGCGATGATCACGTCGTAACTGTCAGCAGCCAGTTCGATATCGCGAAAGTCGCCCTCAACGATTCGCACATTGCCAGCGTTAGCAGCGCTGACCCGCGCGGCCGCCCGTGCCAGCATGGGCGCGCTGAGATCAAGCAGGTCGCAATCAAAGGGCCCGGCCATCTGCAACAAGCGCAAGGTATTATTGCCCGCGCCGCAGCCAATATCGAGTACGCGTCGAATGTTCGGTGAAGCGCTGACTGCCGCCCGGGTGATCAACTCCATCACCAGGGGTGCATCTACGGTAGAGGTCTGCCCTGTTTCAAGATTCGAAAAACGCTCGACATCCGCATCAAAGCGCTCTCGAATCTGCGCTACTGTGGACTTGTGTTGATAACCGTCACTCATTCATTCCCTCACTTGCGCTATCTGTATGTGTTGTTTGTCGTTGGACAGTTAACTGCCATTGCAGGAGCAAAATCGCTAGGATACGGTTTCCAGTTTCAGTGAGAATGCTCATCATGTCACTATCACGCATAAACCGCTGTTTCAATCTAGAAGATTTTGCCAGGGCGGCGCAACGCAAACTCCCTGCGCCCCTGTTTCATTATATTGACGGTGGTGCCGATGACGAAATCACTCGCTATCACAACACCGATGCGTTCGACCTCTACCAGATCATGCCACGCTGCCTCGAGGACGTAACTCGTATAGATATGACGACGCAGGTGCTGGGTTGTCATATAGATATGCCAGTACTGCTGGCACCGACCGGGATGACTCGCTTCTTCCACCATGAAGGTGAGCGGGCGGTAGCACGAGCCGCAAAGCGGTTCAACACCATGTATTCGCTATCCACCCTGTCGACAACCACCATCGAAGATGTCGCTGCCTGTACCAGCGGGCCGAAAATGTTTCAGCTCTACGTGTTGCGCGATCCCGCTATCAATGAAGAGCTGATCGACCGCTGCCGTCTCGCGAAATACGATGCCCTGTGCCTCACCGTCGATACCGTGGTGCAGGGCAATCGCGAACGGGACCTGCGTACCGGCATGACCGTCCCACCGAAACCCACACTCAGCAGTCTACTGGCTTTCGCCATGCGCCCTCAATGGTGTTACCGCTATTTCACTACCTCCGCCCTCGAAATGGCCAACCTCTCGCACCGCATCGCAGAAGGCAGCTCCAGGGTTAGCTCTCTGGGGCAATATATCAACGGGCAATTTGATCGCGCCCTCAACTGGCGCGCGGCCGAACAAATTGCCCAGCGCTGGCAGGGTGCCTTTGCCATCAAGGGCATCATGTCGGCAGCAGATGCCCGACGTGCGCTGGATATCGGCGCGACTGCGGTCATCATTTCGAATCACGGCGGTCGACAACTGGACACCACCCCTGCACCGATTGAGCTGGTCGCCGATATTGCCGACGCCGTGGGCGGCAAAATGGATATCATCCTCGACGGTGGCGTACGCCGTGGCACCCACGTGCTCAAGGCCCTGGCCATGGGCGCCACCGCCTGCATGATGGGCCGCCCCTATCTCTATGGGCTGGCGGCAGGCGGACAGCCGGGGGTCGAACGCGTCCTTGAGTTGCTAAGGAATGAAATCGAAAGAGCGATGATCCTGTCAGGTCGGGCGCAACTGAACAAGCTGGATCGCGGTTTTATCCGGAACTAATGTTAGCGGGTCTGAATGCCAGCCAACACCGGGGTCGATAAGCCGCGACAGTATCGCAGCGTTAATGCTCGCCGACGCCACCGCCCTGTGACAAACCCGCCCCCCAGCCTGTCAATACCTGAACGACCGTGGTCACGCTATAGAATCCGCTAACCTGCCTGGTTGACGGCGCTTAGAACTGATAAGTAGCCGTAAAAACGGTTTCATTGCGGCGTATACCGGGTTCGCCGAGGTAATCACCAAGCCCCCAGGGACCCTGGTCACTCCCACTCTCCCGCCAGTAGAGATGCTGCTCAGCGCGGAACACCAGATTTTTTGAATACAGATATTCCATCTGGATCTTGTTATAGGCACCGGTGGAACGAGGATCATATGCAAAGACAAATTGAGGCTTCCAAAGACCAGCTCGGCCATAGCTGGTGGACGCGGAAAAAGTAATCACAAATTCATCCTGATCAATTTGATCATTGTTGTCACTTACAAAGCGATTCGGGATCACAGATCCGTTCGCGACAGCTGGCCTAACGTCGTAAAAATTACCCCTGTAATAGTTGTTGTAGTCGAGATAGCGCCGCCAGAAAAACTGCGTGGAAATGAAAAATGTTCGCAACTCATTCAGCGCGCGAATCCAGGTGGGTCGATCAAGCCCTAGCATCACCACCGACTGATGAGCCGTATCAAAACCATCCCCGTCTGGATCAGCGCGGTGTGGCGCACCTGGCGCAATAGATACTGGGATACCTTTAGTAATGGTGGTTTCGAGACGAATAACCGACTGAGTGTATTTTTCTTCCGAGTAACTGGCCGTTGCGCCAAACACGTTGATGCGGGGATTAACGGTTTCAACCACAGTTTGGAAAGTACCCAGGTTGTCGAGACCTGCGGAAAGGACTTTAACGCCCGTAGTTTGTGAGAAGCCATAAAAATAATTGAGACTAAAATCAATATCGCTCCAGATTCCTTTAAACCGAAAGCCCCCCTGCACATTATTTAATTGCCTTTTCTCCGGTGAACCGTCTATGACGGTGACGTTCAGGTCATGCAAGGTATTACCGATGAGCACAGAATTCGCGCTCTCATCCTGCAACCCGATGCCTCTAAATGCCCAGGGTCGAGGGTAATCGGTGGCTGCTTTATTAGCCTGGAAGTCATCGGGGATTACTATCACTTCCAGAAATGTTTCCTCGAGTTCGCCAATCTTGCCAATGTCCCATACCCCCCTGGCCATCCACAGCGGAACGCGAATGTCCTCCCATGACTCTCGGGTACCGTGCCAGGTCTGATCCAGCGGATTGATAACATCCAGAGCACGAAAATTATCGGTTTCACCCCATACAACCTGTTGACGACCGAGGCGTAATGAAAAGGGCGGCATGACGAAATCGATAAAGGCCTCCCGTATTTTATACTGCTGCTGACCCCGCCCATCCAACACATCGTATTTATCCCGCAGATCAAACGCCGCATCGTAATCGGCACGACCAAGGAAAGTAAAAGTCGCTTCTTCAACAGGCCCGGTTGAAAAACGATTAAACGCTTTACTGTCGCGCAGAAAATAGTACTTACCTTCCAGTTGGGCGGTGTTGCGCTGGTGAGTAAGCTCTCCATCACTGAACGGCCTGGCACCCGTCTTCATAATATTGTGCGCTCTTATAAAACCCTCTAGCTCAAGATCATCCCCAATATTGACAATGCCCCAGGACAGCGTCGGAAATAGTATTGCGCACAGAAATGCCAGATTTGCAGCCAGAGAGTTACGCCAATCAGTCATGGTTTTGCCTCAGAATTCGACTATTTTGATATAGAAAGGCAGCCTATCCGAAAGCCGCCTTGGGTAGCAAATACACTCGCGAATCAGGTATTAGCGCCGGCCACTAATCATATTGCGCAGAGAATAAAACTGTTTAGCCCTGGCCGCGGTAAAGTCACGTTTATTGGTGTAGCAATGCGTCATTGTCGCGTGCGGTTTCTTAGCGTTGATATCCGATTCACCGAGATGGATAAACACCTGGTGGCCAACACTTTTGGAAAAGTCCTGCTTGATATAGGGCGCCTGGTCAGGTGGCTCGGTAGCGTAATCCTCGGAGTATTTAAGGAAGTGCTGATTCATGCGCAGCAACTTGTCGTCCTGCCGATCAAAAGCGAACATCCAGTGAGTCCAGTATGTTTCAGCATCGATAAAAACTACCCGCGCACTGTAAGGATGCCCCTTGACTTTTGGCTTCATAAGGACCACATGGGTGTCCCGCACCTCCCAACGTGCCTTGTGGGGCACCCACAGGTGGGGGCCACCAAATTCGGGATTAGTGCTGACATTCGTGGTCGCAAGCACTTTGCGTTTGCCCAGATAAGTCCAGCTATTCTCATAAACTTTGCCGCCAAAACCATTTGAGTCTTCGCGGATCATATCCATACCCATTAACTCACCAGTGCGCTCCGAGGCAAGCGTACGCCGGGGCTTACGCTGTTCTGGCATATACAACCAACCCGAATTCTCTTTGTGGTGATCGACATATTCGATGGACAAGTCTTTGGCGCCAGCCATATCCCGCGGCGAACGAAACTCCATCACCCGTTTGCTCTTAACCTCTTCGTAGCCTGGCACAAGACTTTTCTGGCCGCGGGCATAGGTCGCATTTGTGGACGTATATTCCATAATACGGTCAAGCTTACCGCCTTCGCTGCGGAGCCAGGTGGTCATGGGCATGTCATAGTCATTCGTCCCTGGTCGCCACAGCATATTCCAGATGACCTTCTGGCCGGCAAAGGGATCATCATCACGGATCTCCGAAAAAGGAAAACCGCCACCGGTAAACCCCACCAGCGTACCCTCTTCATCCATACTGTAATCGGTGGCTACTTCCTTGCCCCAGGTATCCGGTGCGGGATAGTGCCTGGTCGCCGCAATCTCCATATCCATGTCATCGAAAAAATAGTATTCCCATGCCGACTGGGGGATAAGTGCTTCCAGCACAGTTTCCCGGTCACTCAATGTGAGGTGTTGTCCGGGGGCTACGGAGTCGCCACCTGGAGGCGTATTAAGCCAATCCATGAGGGCCTGGTAGCTTTGATCTTCGGTTGCATGTGACCATACTGGCAGCCAGAACAAACTGCCCACCAGCATCACCAGCCCAGCCGTCCGAAAACGACGGGGAGATATCTGCGGTACTTTGGCGCATAGTTTCATTGTCATTCTCCTGCCATACATAAGGGCAACGCTCTTCACCGAAAATTAAATGTATCGAATTATTTAGATGCTAGACCATCCTAATGTCTTAGTCAATCCTTATGCCACCCACCTCGCAGCCGGGATCATCAAGCCACGCTGACGTCAACCTCAGCAACCCCCGGTCCTCGCCGCAACGGCTAACATACAGTGGCTGATATGAATGACTGTACTCGTGGAAAATTTGCCCGTTAGTCGATGGTAGC
This sequence comes from Porticoccaceae bacterium, assembly GCA_041603535.1. Taxonomy (GTDB): domain Bacteria; phylum Pseudomonadota; class Gammaproteobacteria; order Pseudomonadales; family Porticoccaceae; genus HB2-32-21. The sequence goes on along the minus strand of JBFIEE010000057.1, from coordinate 6,317 downwards.
CCTGTACGTCATGTGCGTGCCGGCGCGAGTGGGATGAACATGGCTCTGGAGAGATACTGCCCTTGCTGGAGTGCTGGAGTGCTGGAGTGCTGGAGTGCTGGAGTGCTGGAGTGCTGGAGTGCTGGAGTGACAGTAGCAGATCATCTATAAGGTGCTACCAACCAGATTTACTCCCTGAAATTTTCAAACTGAAAGGGCTGCCCCAGATCGGCATCGCGAACCAGCGCCATGACGGCCTGGAGATCATCACGCTTTTTACCGGTCACTCTGATTTTGTCTCCCTGTATGGCCGCCTGAACCTTCAGCTTTGAGTCCTTGATGAGCTTAACAAGCTTTTTCGCCATAGCCTGCTCAATACCTTGCTTAAAGCGCACCTGCAGAGAAAATGTTTTGCCGCTATGAGTGGTCTCTTCATCTGCATCAATACAATAAGGATCAATATTGCGTTTCACCACGTTCTTGACGAGGATATCTAACAACTGGTGGCACTGAAAATCAGCATCTGCAGACAGGGTAATCACGCTGTCTTTTAGTTCGACGCTGGCATTTACGCCGCGAAAATCAAACCGCGTCGCCAATTCCCGCTGGGCGTTTTCGGCGGCATTGCGAATCTCCTCATTTTCTACTTCGGAAACCATATCGAAAGAAGGCATCGCGCTAGTCCGATTAGTTAATAAATAATTTTTATCGCCATTGCAAACCCTCCAGAACCCGCCGAGACCGCAATCAGCGCGGATACAACCCGTCTCTCGCCGGACACCATAAACTTGACACAAGACGCCTATTGCACATCTTTTTCAGCGGTTAAATACAACCAGGCAAAACCCGAAATGCCGGCCAGAACAGAAGCGATAAGAACCCCCGTCTTGGCCATCAACAGATCTTCCGGATGATGGGCGAAACCCAGTTCTGCGATAAAGATCGACATTGTAAAGCCGATACCCCCCATCAGGGCTGCGCCGACAATGTGTTTGAAATTCAGCCCCTGCGGCAACGCAGCCAAACCAAGCTTAACGACAACCCAGGAAAACCCCGCGATGCCCAGCAATTTACCAAGCACCAAACCCAGGGTGATGCCCATCGATACCGGGTGCGTAATGATACTGCCAAGTGATGACCAATCAACAGGAATGCCCGCATTGGCCAGCGAAAAAATGGGAATCACCAGGTAGGCCGACGGCAAATGCATTTTGCTTTCCAGGATCTGCGCCGGCGCCTGTACCAGCTGCACCCCCTCCCCGAGGGCCTTTACCCTTGAACGCAACTCATCATTCTTGATGATATTACTTTCATGCTGGTAGGCCTGTTTGATCTGTTCAAACATTTCGCTAATTTGTGTCAGGAAGCGAACGGGGTCATATTTCGGGCGCATGGGGATCGTAAAAGCCAACAAAATGCCGGCAAGGGTCGCATGCACGCCACTCTTCAGCATGGCGATCCACAGCACTATGCCTAATAAAACGTAGGGCAGTGGTTGGCGAATGCCGCCCAGATTCAAGGTCACCAATAGTATTAACATGCCGCCTGCCGTAGCCAGCGCGACGAAGTTTATTGCCTCTGTATAGAACAGTGCAATGACCATCACTGCGCCAAGGTCATCAACAATTGCCAGGGCGACCAGGAAGGTCAACAGATTTTTCGGCACTCGCTTGCCGAGCAGTGCGAGAGCTCCCAGAGCAAACGCAATATCAGTGGCCATCGGCACACCCCAACCATCAAAAGTATGCCCTTGCGGATTTATCGTGATGTAAAACACCACCGGCATTAACATTCCACCCAACGCGGCAACGATGGGTAGTACAGCCTGCCTGAACTCAGCTAATTCACCCACCAGTATTTCGCGCTTAAGTTCCAGGCCAATAACGAAAAAAAACACCGCCATCAAACCGTCATTTATCCAGTGATGAAGTGATTTAGACAACTGGAACCCTTCGACACCGATGGTAAAGGGCACCTGCAAGAGGTGGTGATACCCCTCACTCCAGCGGCTATTTGCCAGGTAAAGCGCGACTATTGCGCAAACCATAAGCAGCACGCCACTCGTAGTCTGGCGGTGAATAAAGTCTTCAAGCGGTGTGAGGATTCGATCGAAGGCCTTTTCCCAGGGCGCGGTAAGCTCTTTTCCGGTTGGCAGTTTCATTAACAGGCTTTGCCCCAATCAATCGTGTTACAGGCGAACATTGTAATACAGCGAGGCCACATTACAGCTAACCATTTACCAACGAGCAATGGCCATATCCAGGTTCGACGTAGCTCTGAATTTTGCTAACATGGCGCTCTTTTCCTCCGGAGCCAGGCTTGTCTGAAACACGCGTGACTGATCCATCAGCAGGTCTGATCCGTCGTCTTGCAGCGCTGGTCTATGATAGCTTTTTGCTGTTCGCGATCATGCTCGCCTATGCGGGCCTGGTGTTAGCGATTCGCGTGGGGATAACTGGCCCAGAAACCGCCCAAACACCCTATTCAGGCCTGCCCGGAGTACTGTTTCTGGCGGGATTGTGGTTCTGCCTGGCGCTATTTTACTGCTGGTGCTGGCGGCGTAGCGGTCAAACATTAGGGATGAAAACCTGGCGTCTGCAACTGCAGCAATCCAGCGGCGCCAGGCCGACCTGGCGGCAGTGCTGGCTGCGCAGCCTGCTGGCACCTCTGTCATTGCTAGCGGGGGGCATCGGTTATTGGTGGTGCCTGACTGGATCAGGTGACGCTCTGCACGATCTGTGGACCAGCACCCGCGTGGTCGAACTGCCCAGGAAGAATAAAAACTAGGCGGCGCGACGGAGCAGTACGAGGCCGACCAGGATACCCACCAATGTTGGCGCCATTACTGCCCAGAACGGCGAAAAACCAAACACAATACTGGAGGGTCCCAACAACTCCTGGCTGGTTTGAAACGCTATACTCACCACCACACCAGCGAAAATACGATAGCCCATGGTGGCTTCGCGCAAAGGGCCAAAGATAAATGATATGGCGATGAGCACCAACGCAAGCACGGTCACCGGTTGCAGGACCTTCGCCCAAAACGCCAGCCAGTAGGTGGCTGAATGCTGACCCTGCACATCCAGATAACGCCCATAATCATAAAGGCTCTTCATCGATAGTGACTCGGCGGGCATGACCACCAGGTTGAGTAAATCCGGGGATAATCCAGACTCCCAACGGCGTTCCTCAAAGCTGTCAACCTCTGTGCCATTATCGTTAAAGCGAGTGACAACCCCCCGCTCTTCAAGCCAGTAATCTTCGTAAAATGTTCCCTGGGCCGCATAGCTCGCTTCGATAATTTTTAGCTCATCATCAAAGCGATAGCGAGTCACACCAAACAGACGACCATCCGGGTGTACCGCATTGAAATGGATAAATTCGTTGCCCTCATGATTCCACACACCAGACGTCGAGGTCAGATTATCCTGTTCGCCACGCAGTAACATTCTGCGACTTTCAGCCAGTTGATCCGTATAGGGCGCAACGAAGTTCCCCAGCGCTGCGCCAATAACTATCACCAGTAAGACCGGCCGAACCACAAAACCAGTCACCCGCAACAAGGACACACCAGCCGCGCGCATCACCACCAGTTCGCTATTGCCAGCCAGTGCGCCCAGTCCTACCAGACAACCGATCAACGCTGCAAAAGGAATATTCGAGTGGATCCGCGAAGGCAGCGTTAACCAGACACCATAAAGAACGTCACTAAAATGATAATCTTTACGAATGTCGCCGATTCCATCAACAATAGCGGCGATCACGTCGATACTCAGCACCACCATCAACACCAGGGCAATCGCACCGAGCACAAAGGTACCAACATAACGCGACAGTTGCTTCATTTGGACTGCGCTCCGCCGGGGATAACTTTGCCTGGCAGTGCTGGTCGCCAACCGGAATTCCAGGCAACAAGGACACCGGCGATGCTCAGAAATACCCCGTGCACCCACCACACCCCGAGCCCTGCCATTTGGCTCTGTTCTTCAACAGCACCGCGCGCGCCATTTAGTGTAATCAGATAAAGAATATAAAGGATAACCGCCGGAAATATTTTCACAAACCGACCCTGACGCGGACTGGTACGACTCAGCGGCACCGCGATCAGCGTTACAACCAGCACCAGGATCGGCACGGACAATCGCCATTGCAAAGAGGCGCGATGAGCGGGCTCGGAGGATGCCAGTAATACGCCGGTCGACAGTGCTGCCGCCCTCTCTCGCCTGCCCAGTGCCTCCACTGGCTTCGCCAAACGTTGTCCATACTGCTCAAAAGAAGTGATTTGAAAATCTGCGCGACCCGGCACACCCTGTACACGGTAGCCGTTTTCAAGCACCAGATAGCGTTCGCCATTTTCGCTATCCTGCTGGGTACGACCACTTTTAGCCAACACAATGACTCGCGTAGGATCCTTGCTGTTTTCGTTGCCCGGTTCAGCGAAAAAAACATTGCGCATCAGGCCATCTTCGCCAATTTTTTCGCTGTAGGTGACGCCCCGTCCTTCGTTAAGCGGGTAGAATTTTCCGCCTTCCGCCGATTCCAGTTCACCTCGAGTTTTTTGTGCGCTCAACAGGGCATCGGCTCTGGCTAAACCGCCGGGGCTGACTGACAGGCTTAGCCATGCCACCAGTAGCGCGACAACAACGCCCACCGCCATGGCATACAGGGTCAACGTGTTTGGTCCCAGGCCGCAGGCATGTAATACCGTCATTTCACTGTCTATGTACATACGCCCATAGACCAGCAAAATGGCCAGAAAAAACCCCAGTGGCAAAATCAGTTCGAGAAAACCGGGCACGCGATAGCCGATAACGGCGAAAAGTATATTGGGGTCAAGCTGACCCGCTGCGGCCAGAGCAAGGTATTTGACGAAACGACCGCTGATGATAACCAGCATCAGCACCAGACTGACCGCAGCAGTTGTGGCCAGAATATCTCTGGCGATGTAGCGGAAAATAATCACTTAAATCCGTATTCCTGTTGAGTGCACGCAAGGGATCTGACCGTCAATTACCTGGCATCAAAGCAATCCCTTCGTACGCATAAACGCAAAATGAGCCATCCCTGTAAAGGTAGATTTTGTCTATCTGGTGGCGGAGCGTGTCTCTCTCGGATATGCCCTGGCGTACGTCGCCAGAGCTATAAATCGGCCGATTAAACGCTCAGGCTATTTGGTAAGCGTCGCGGCATCGCATACACTACCGGGTTGCGATTATCCAGCATTCAATCAGCTTTGTCTCGGGGGACTCCATGGAATTATCAGCTCGCACACCTGACCCAATCAGCCTTAAAACAGATTGCCTCGTGGTACCGGTGGGTGAGAACAAGGCTTTACCCGGGATGACCGCCGCCATCGACCGGGCAACCGGAGGGTTAATTTCAAGACGGCTGGCAAACGGGGATATCGACGGCAAGTGTGGCTCCACGCTGCTGCTACATGAACCGACCGGCGTATCAGCCAGGCGATTGTTGCTGGTAGGTGTCGGTAAAGGCTCCGTCACCGTGCAGCAATTTTTAAAAATTTGTCAGGTGGCGGCCAAAGTCGTCTGTGCAGATAGCATTACCTCTGCGGCGACTACGCTCACAGAAATTCCAGTGGCCGACCATGATATGCACTGGGCTGCCAGACAATTGAGTCAGCAGTTTGGTGAAGCCAGCTACGACTACAAAAAAGCCAGCAGTGACCGGCCCCGAAAAACCAGGTTAAAGCGGGTCACGGTAATCTGTAAAGATCGCCAAAGCCTGCCGGCCACCAAAAGTGGCCTGGCGTTGGGCAGTGCCATCGCCGACGGCGTCAATCGAGCGCGACTGCTGGGCGACCTGCCCGGCAATACCTGCACGCCAGCCTATCTGGCCAGTCAGGCCCGCGCCCTCGGCAGAAAGTTTCCCACCGTCAGCACCCGAGTTTTATCCGAAAAACAAATGCGCGAACTGGGCATGGGCGCCCTGTTGTCCGTCACTGCTGGCTCGCAACAACCGGCCCATCTGATTGCCATGGAATACAACGGCGCCGGAAAAAACAAAAAGCCCGTCGTCCTGGTGGGCAAAGGCGTGACTTTTGACTCCGGCGGCATAAGCCTGAAACCGGGCGCCAAAATGGATGAAATGAAATATGACATGTGCGGTGCCGCCAGCGTGTTCGGCGTTATCGAGGCACTCGCCTCTATTAAGCTTGGCATCAACGTTGTGGGATTGGTGCCCGCGGTTGAAAACATGCCCAGCGGTAACGCCACCAAACCCGGCGACGTCGTCAGGTCGATGTCAGGTAAAACTATCGAGGTGCTTAATACCGACGCGGAAGGTCGGCTTATTCTGTGTGACGCGCTAACCTTTGCCGC
>JBFIEE010000056.1:0-18574 GCA_041603535.1 Porticoccaceae bacterium | reverse complement strand
AGCTGTTAAGGGTCGCCGTACCAGCTTTGTTATCAGGAGTTACAGATGCAGGACGCCCATGATCTAAGTCTGGTTATCGCCGCTGGGGTGCCCCTTATTGCGCTGGAGAGCTATGACGAACCCAAAGCTATCGACCTGCTGTTACGGGTTGCTCGACAGCGAGATACCGCGCTGTATCAATGGACCGTCACGGACGGTTTAAAGCGGGTTGGATTTGGCTTGCAGGTTCAACAGCCCGGTCAATATTCCGAACCCGAAGCCCTGCTTGAGCAACTTAAGCACCGCGCCGAGCCTGGTATCTATGCTCTGTGTGATTTCCATCCCTGGTTGGGTGCTGATATGCCCAGGCAGATTCGCCAGCTGAAAGACATGGCCCTGCGCAATGACAATGGTGCCGTCACCATAGTTCTGGTTAGTCATCGCATCAAACTGCCGGAGGAATTAGCACGACTAAGTGCACGTTTTGATGTGTCTCTGCCCAGCAAGGAACAAATCATGAAGGTGGTGCGGGAGGAGGCTAAAAATTGGAGCGAGGGTAATGGCGCCGTGCGGGTCAAAAGCGATAACGCAACCCTGGAGCAGCTGGTCAGCGGTCTGCGCGGACTAACCCATGGCGAAGTACGGCGGCTGGTGCGTGGCGCCATTGTTGATGATGGCGCGATCACCGACGCCGATCTACCTGAGGTAAATCAGGCCAAGTTTCGACTTATGAACATGGACGGTGTGCTGAGCTTTGACTACAGCACCGAACAGTTTGCCAACGTTGGCGGCATGAAAAATCTCAGGTCGTGGCTTGACAAGCGTAAAGCGGTATTTTCCGGTTTGGTTACCGGCCTGGATGCGCCGAAAGGCATCCTGTTGCTCGGTGTTCAGGGTGGTGGTAAAAGCCTGGCGGCCAAGGCGATTGCGGGTGTCTGGTCTGCACCGCTGTTGAAGCTGGATATGGGGGCCTTGTACAACAAGTTCTTTGGTGAGACCGAGCGGAATTTGCGGGAGTCGTTACTCCTGGCTGAAAAAATGGCGCCATGCGTACTGTGGCTGGATGAAATCGAAAAAGGTTTGGGGGGGGATGGTGATGACAATGGCACATCCGGCCGTGTCCTGGGGACGTTGTTGACGTGGATGGCGGAACGCCGGGGCGGCGTCTTCCTGGTGGCAACGTCGAACGATATATCCCGTTTGCCCCCCGAGTTGGTTCGTAAAGGTCGCTTTGACGAATTGTTTTTTGTCGATCTGCCCGATGCGGATACCCGCGATATGATATTTTCCATCCACCTTACAAAGCGTGGTCTTCAGCCCGAGCGGTTTGCACTGGCAGAGTTGGTGATGGCCTCGGAAAGTTTTTCTGGCGCTGAAATTGAACAGGCTATAGTGTCTGGTTTGTATAGCGCGCTCGCCCGTGAGACTAACCTGACCACTGACCTTTTGCTGGAAGAAATATTGTCAACCAGCCCTCTGGCCGTGGTGATGGGCGAGCGTATTGCTGAGTTGCGCGCCTGGGCGCAACAGCGCAATGTGGTGCTCGCTTGAGTTAGGCTGTTACCTTTAGGTGGATTGCAGCTCTCGGCTAATCGCGCGGTAGCCAATGTCGCTGCGATAAAAGGCGCCCGTCCAGTGTATTTTTTCAACGCAACGGTAAGCTTCCTGCTGCGCCGCGTTGACAGTGTCCCCCAGCGCAGTGACGCACAGTACACGCCCGCCGGATGTTATCACCGCGTTGTCACGCAGAACGGTTCCGGCGTGAAATACCTTCAGCGTGGCGGTTGCTTCCGGCAGACCGCTAATCTCCAGGCCTTTGGCGTAGTTTTCGGGATAGCCTCCGGCAGCCATGACAACGCCGACGGCTTTACGCGGATCCCATGTGACATCAACATCAGTCAGGCGGTGATCGAGCGCAGCAGTACATAGCGAAATCAGGTCCGATTGCAGGCGCATCATGATGGGCTGGGTTTCCGGGTCACCAAAACGACAGTTGTACTCAATGACGCGCGGGCTACCATCCGGTGTAATCATCAGCCCGGCGTAAAGAAATCCCGTGTAGGGGTTGCCCTCGGCAGCCATGCCGTTAATGGTCGGCATGATCACCTCGTCCATTATGCGCTGATAAACGGTTTCGGTGACCACGGGCGCGGGCGAGTAGGCGCCCATGCCACCGGTATTGAGACCGGTATCGCCATCGCCGACACGTTTGTGATCCTGGCTGGTTGCCATCGGCAACGCATGGCGGCCATCGGCAATAACAATAAAGCTGGCTTCTTCGCCTTCCAGAAAGTCTTCGACCACGACGCGATGCCCTGCTTCGCCAAAAGCATTGGCTGCCAGCATGTCAGTAAGCGCGGTTTCGGCTTCGCGGAGCGTCATGGCGACAACCACACCCTTGCCGGCGGCGAGGCCGTCGGCCTTGATGACAATTGGCGCACCGCGTTGGCGCACGTAGCTCAGCGCCGGTTCGAGATCAGTGAATGCCTGGTAGTCCGCCGTCGGAATATTGTGACGGGCGAGGAAATCCTTGGTAAAAGTTTTCGAGCCTTCGAGCTGCGCCGCACCCTGACTGGGACCAAAAATCCGCAGACCACGATTCTGAAAATAATCGACGATACCGTCTACCAGGGGCATTTCAGGGCCGACAATTGTCAGGGCACACTGTTTTTGTGTGGCAAAATCAGCAAGCGCAGCGAACTCATCAATCTGTATATCAATATTGCGCAGCCCGGGTTCGAGCGCAGTGCCACCATTTCCGGGTGCCACGTAGACGCATGTCACGCTGTCGCTTTGTGCCGCTTTCCAGGCCAATGCATGTTCGCGCCCGCCGGAGCCAATTATCAGAATATTCATGGGGTACCGTGTTTTTTATTGGAGCTAAAAAGAAAGGAGGCGATTGTACCGGGCGCGCTTCGGTGTCGCAAAACGATTGGGGTAGTATGGAGATATTTATGAAGGGTCGCGGGTGTCAGGTTGTCTGTCAGGTCGAATAGCAACCTGATGACAGCGAGCGGGCAACGCGACCTCAGGCAGTATGGCTTCATAGTCACACCAGATAAGTAAGGGGGCAGTGTTGTCGAGCGAAGTGCAAAAGGGCGTGTATCAGCATTTTAAGGGCACTCGTTACGAGGTGCTGGATGTCGCGCGTCATAGCGAAAACGGCGAGGCGTTCGTCGTCTATCGGGCTTTGTACGGTGATCGTGGTTTGTGGGTTCGCCCGTTGGCAATGTTTACTGAGGTGATAGAGCGGGATGGTCAACGGGTTGCTCGTTTCACCTGGCTAAGCGCCGCGGAAGAATAAATATCGCAGCACGTGATGTTGGCTTCAGCGATTTGACAGAACCATTAGCAGGCCAATGTGTCAGGGCGGTCGGGCCGGGGCTGTTGCACCCGGGTCAAGAGCGCACGGTGTCGGGGCGACAGAGCAGCAGATCAGTGGCGAAAATGGCGCACGCCGGTAAAAACCATGGCTATATTGTGTGCGTCGGCAGCGGCAATGACTTCGTCGTCGCGGATAGAACCGCCGGGCTGGATAACGGCCGTAATGCCCACATTGGCGGCGTTGTCTATGCCGTCGCGGAAGGGGAAGAAGGCATCGGATGCCATCACTGAGTTGGTGACGTCAAGACCGGCCTGCTCTGCCTTGATGGCGGCAATTCGCGCAGAATTGACCCTGCTCATCTGACCGGCGCCAACGCCAATGGTCTGTAAATTTTTTGCGTAGACGATGGCGTTGGATTTGACAAATTTTGCCACTCGCCAGGCAAACAGAAGATCAGTGATTTCTGCTTCCGTCGGCGCCCTTTTGCTAACAACTTTGAGGTTGTCCCTGGCCATTAATACGCAGTCACGATCCTGAACCAGCAGGCCGCCCGTGACCCGTTTGTAATCCCAGCCGTCGCGGGTTATAGCCTGCCACTGCCCGCAGGCAAGCAAGCGTACATTCTTTTTGGCGGCAGCAATTTGTATTGCAGCGGTGCTGACACTGGGTGCAATGATGACTTCGACAAACTGCTGGTCAACGATGGCCTGGGTCGTCTCACCATCAAGCTCTCGGTTGAAGGCGATGATGCCGCCGAAAGCAGATTCTGAGTCTGTGGCGAAGGCTTTGTGGTAAGCCTCTGCGAGTGTTGCAGCGACAGCGACGCCGCAAGGGTTGGCGTGTTTAACTATCACGCAGGCCGGTTCATCGAATTGTTTGATACATTCCAGGGCTGCGTCGGTATCGGCAATGTTGTTGTAGGACAGGGCTTTACCCTGTAGCTGCGCAGCCGTCGCGATGCATGCCTGGGCGGCATCGTCTTCGACATAAAAAGCCGAGCGTTGGTGGGGGTTTTCGCCGTAGCGCATCACCTGGGATTTTTTAAACTGCAGGTTCCAGGTGCGCGGGAATACGGGGTCGATCTTGTCGCTGGCGTCATCGCCGACTTGTTTAACCGTCGGTGCTGGCAGACGAGTACCCAGGTAGTTTGCTATTGCGCCATCATAGGCGGCGGTATGCTCAAACGCGCTGACCGCCAGATCGAAACGGGTCGCGCCGGTGAGCGCATTGTCGTTGGCATTCATTTCCGCGAGGACGGTTTGGTAATTATCAGCATTAACCACGACGGCGACGTTCGCGTAGTTTTTGGCGGCGGCGCGCAGCATGGTTGGGCCACCGATATCAATATTTTCAACGGCATCGATGAGCGAGCAGTCGGGTTGGGCAACGGTTTGTCGGAAGGGGTAGAGGTTCACGACGACCATATCGATGGCCTGTATGCCATGTTGAGCCATGACTTCGTCATCCTGACCGCGTCGTCCGAGGATGCCGCCGTGAATTTTCGGGTGCAGAGTTTTAACCCGCCCATCCATCATTTCCGGAAAGCCCGTGTAATCGGAGACCTCTATTACCGGGATGCCGTGCTCAGAAAGCAGTCGAAAGGTGCCGCCAGTGGAGAGGATTTTGACCCCTTTAACCACCAGGGCTCGGGCAAATTCAACGATGTCGGTTTTGTCCGATACACTGATCAATGCGCATCGAACAGGGACGAGTTGGGCAGTCATGCTGGCTCCATCGAGTCTAAGGTACTACAGAAGATCGTACTGTTTGAGTTTTTTACGCAGCGTTCCACGGTTCATGGAGAGCATCTCCGAGGCTTTGCTCTGGTTGTAACGTGCATATTTCATCACGGCCGCCAGCAGGGGCGCTTCAACTTCCTGTAAAACCATTTGATACAAATCGGTCGCGTGTTGGCCATCGAGATCAACGAAATAATCTTCCATCGCACTTTCCACGCAGCGGCGGAGGGAGCGATGGTTATGTCGGGTTTCATTATCGTGATTGTGCGCGAGGTCTTGCTCAAAGGTAAACGTGCTTTTGGAGTTCATGCAGCCTGGTCCCATTTATTGTTATTTTGTGTCGTGACGTATGTCGCAATAAATTGTTCTTGTTCATCGGCGCTGGTCAAGATGTTGAATTCCCTGCTCATCAGGCGAGGCCAGCCGAGCCTGTGAAAATAGGCGTTAACGTGCTTGCGGGCCAGGCGGACGACTAAGTTTTCGGGGTAGTGATCCCGCATTGCAGCGAAGTGTTGGGTTATACAGGTGCGCACTTCATCAATGCCGGGTGCTGGCGGCACCTGGCCGGTGCGAAGCAGCTGGTTAATCTGGCCGAACAACCAGGGTTGGCCCTGTGCACCGCGCCCGATCATGATGCCCGCTGCCCCGGTGTATTTCAAAATTCTTTTAGCCTGAGTGGGCGATTCAATATCGCCATTGGCAAAAACCGGTATTTGAACCCGGTCTACTACCTCCGCGATTGTGTCGTATTCGGCGTCCCCGTTGAAAAGGCAGGCTCGAGTACGGCCGTGAATCACCAGCGCCTGAATGCCGGCACTCTGCGCAATCGCAGCAATGGTCACTGCGTTACGGTGGGCCAGATCCCAGCCCGTGCGAATTTTCAGGGTAACAGGAATTGATACCGCCCTGACCACGCTGGTCAATATCTCAGCCACCAGTGCTTCATGCTTTAAGAGCGCAGAGCCTGCGGCTTTCCGGCATACTTTCTTGGCGGGACAACCCATGTTGATGTCGATAATCTGCGCGCCGGAATCGGCACACCGCAGCGCGGCGTCGGCCATTTGTTTCGCTTCGGAGCCCGCGATTTGCACAATTCTTGGTTCTGGCCAGGCAGCGTCCGGGAGGCGATTGCTGGATTTGCGCGAGTGCCACAATTGGCTATTGGCGGTCAGCATTTCCGCAGTTGCTGCAGCTGCGCCGTGGTGCCGACAAATGCTCCTGAATGGGGCATCGGTAATGCCGGCCATGGGCGCCAGCACAGCGGAGCCACTCAGCGTATAGTCGCCAATCTGAATCAAATGAGGCCTCTCAAGCCGGTTATATGTGGTTTTTGTAAGCGGGCGAACATGATACTCGCCCCTCGCCTCGCTCGGTAGTCGCAGGGCAAAAAAAAACGACTAATCGGTGACGGTTAATGAAAAAGATGTCGCGGCCGGTCCTGGATCGACAATCTCAAGGGTTATCCGATAGGCTTTTTCTGCGGCCATTGCGGGGATGTTTGCCATTGTGCCCTGCAGATATTCTTCAGGTTTGAATTGGCGCTGGGCAAGCGTGCTGCCCTGAAGGTTGGTGAACTGTAGGCGCAGATCGGGGAATGCCTGTGGAAATGGGGCGTGGTTGGTTAGTACCAGGTCAACCAGCAGGGCCTGGTGGACATCAGGGTGGGCCTGCACCATCAGGCGGTCGCTTTTAATAAGGTTGAGATCACGCTGTTCTGTAATTGGGCAGCCCAGTACCTCGCAGATTAGCGCTAGCGCTGGTCGATAGCGGGAATCCGTGCTCAGTGCCGGTGAGGCCTGGTGGAGGAGCTGTATGGCCAATGCGCCGATACCCGCCGCAATCAGCGCAAGTGGCACCAGGCGTTTAATGGGCGAAGATACAGGCTTGTGCGCCGCGAGGGTTGATTGTTGGTCCGCCCGCCAGGTGTCGGCCAACATACCCAGTCGCTGTTGACTGGGGTGCTCGATAGCGACGAGCACGGGGGGGGCGTTGTCCGTGCTAAGAGGGCTTTGTGCGTTGGCGTCCATAGGGCCAGGATCTGGCTGGCTGGCCATGACCTGTTCTGGCGTCGGGCGTAATTCGCGGTCCTGCCCCGCGTGCTCTCCTGCGCCCGCTGATTGCTCGGGGGCTACTACACCTGCCTCGGCGGCCTGGTGGATGTCGTCGGCTGCGCTGTCGCGTTCTAATTGCGACTCGATGTCGTAGTTATCGTCGATGACAGCTGCATTGTCCGGATCCTGGCGTTGGCCGGAGCCCGTCTCCGGAACAGTTTCATCGCCATAATCGATAGCGTGCTTGTTGCCGTTGAAAATGTGCAGGCAGATGCCGCAGCGTACTTTGCCCTGGGCCGCCGCAAGCTGAGCTCTGGTAACGTAAAACGCGACCTTGCAGAGTGGGCACCGGGTGGCCAGCAGTTCAGGCATGCTCGAAGATCTGACGGCGTTGGTCGATTGGGACAATCACGGATCCAGACCAATTTTTGCCGCGCTTAAGCGAACCCAGTCATCCTGACCGGCCAAAATCTGGAAATGGAAGCTTTTATTGTAGGCCTGGCATACGGCGTCGATCTGTGACTTAACGATACCGGACAGGCAGAGTTGTCCGCCAACTTTGGTTGACTCGGTAATATGTTCAGCCAGATCAATTAAAGGTGCGGCGAGAATATTGGCAACCAGGTAGTCGGCCGGTCGTGCGGGTTGTTCGCCAGGTTGGTAAATCATCAGCCGATCAGGACCTATGCCATTGCGAGAGGCATTTTCCTGCGTTGCCAGTAAGGCCTGCGGATCGTTATCAACAGCGATAACGTGGCGCGCACCGAGCAGTGCCGCAGCGATGCCCAGAATACCGGACCCACAACCATAATCAATGACGGTTTTACCCTGTATTGGCAGGCCGTCAAGCCATTGCAGGCACATGAACGTGGTTGCATGGCTGCCAGAGCCAAAGGCCAGGCCGGGATCAAGCATGAGGTTTACTGCGTCAGGTCGCGGTGGTTCACACCAGCTGGGGCAAATCCACAGGCGCTCACCGCAGCGGACAGGGTGGAAGTTTTCCATCCACGCCCTCTCCCAGGGTTGATCTTCGAGAATTTCCCAGCGCCAGCGGGGCAGTCGGTCGATATTGGCACTCAGGAGAACCAGCACCATATCGGTGTCGGTATCAGCTTCAAACAAAGCACTTAGCTTAACTGCCGACCACAACGGGGTTTCGCCGACGCCTGGTTCGAGTATTGGCTGGTCGGCGTTGTCTGCAAGCGTTACTGAAACCGCACCGCAGGCCAGCAGAACGTCTTCCAGTATTTCCGTTTGGTCACGGTTAGTTTGGAGGTGTAATTGTAGCCAGCTCATCGACTGAACGGCGATGCCGTGGCTTGTTTATAGACCGAGTTTTTTCTCAAGGTAATGAATATTCACGCAGCCGCGTTGGAAGGTGGCATCGGTAACCAGATCCCGATGCATATCAGTATTGGTGTTGATGCCCAAAATAAACAATTCGTCGAGGGCGTTACGCATGCGCGCCAGCGCGGAGTCTCGATCCTTGCCGTAGGTAATGATTTTGGCGATCAGAGAGTCGTAATCGGGCGGTACTGTGTAGCCGCTATACAGGTGCGAATCAACCCGGACGCCATTACCACCCGGCGGGTGGAAAGACGTTACCTTGCCCGGGCTTGGCATAAAGGTGCGGGGGTGTTCGGCGTTTATGCGGCATTCAAGCGCATGACCTCGAAAAATGATTTCATCCTGGGTAAAGCTCAGCGGCTGGCCACTGGCAATCAACAGCTGTTCCTTAACAATGTCGACGCCGGTAATCATCTCGCTGACGGGGTGTTCTACCTGAACGCGGGTATTCATTTCTATAAAATAGAAATGGCCGTTTTCGTAAAGAAACTCAAATGTACCTGCGCCACGATAACCAATGTCCTTGCAAGCCTTGACGCAGGCGGCCAGCACAGCTTCGCGCGCTTCTTTATCAATACCGGGCGCGGGTGCCTCTTCTAGCACCTTCTGATGACGACGCTGCAGGGAGCAGTCACGATCTCCCAAATGAATCACATTGCCGTGGTTATCCGCCAGTATCTGCACCTCAACATGCCGCGGCGTTTCCAGAAACTTCTCCATGTAGACGGTGCTATCACCAAACGCCGCCAGGGCTTCGGAGCGGGTCACAGAAATGGCGTTGAGCAGGTGAGCTTCGGTGCGTACGACACGCATCCCGCGCCCGCCGCCACCTGACGCGGCTTTGATAATGACCGGGTAGCCAATTGACCTTGCGATTTTTACCGTCAGGCTGTGATCATCTGTCAGGGCTCCATTGGATCCTGGTACTGTAGGGACGCCTGCGCTACGCATAGTCTCTATCGCGGAAACTTTGTCGCCCATCAGGCGAATGACTTCAGCGCTGGGTCCGATAAAAATAAAGCCGCTGCGTTCAACCTGCTCAGCAAAGTCGGCGTTTTCGGCAAGGAAACCGTAGCCCGGATGAACGGCCACCGAGTCAGTCACCTCCATGGCACTGATGATGGCAGGGATGTTCAGGTAGCTGCCAGATGGCGAATTGGGCCCGATGCAGACCGACTCGTCGGCCAGACGTACATGCTTCAGGTCGGCATCGACTTTGGAATGCACGGCCACTGTCCTGATGCCGAGCTCCTTGCAGGCACGCAATATTCGCAGGGCAATTTCGCCACGATTGGCGATCAATACTTTTTCCAGCATGGACTATTTCCTTTACCCGGCTAAATTCAAATAATAGTCATCATGGGCTGGTCGAACTCGACCGGCTCACCATCTTCCGCAACAATTACGCCGATGGTGCCTGATCTGTCCGCTTCAATCTGATTCATCATTTTCATGGCTTCAACGATACACAGCACGTCACCGGCCTTGACAGCCTGGCCCGGCTGCACAAAGGGCGCGGAGCCTGGCGCCGGGGCTCGATAGAAAGTGCCAACCATTGGCGATCTGATGACATGCCCGTCGAGCTCTGCAGGGTCAGCCTCGACGCTCGTGGTAACGGGAGCAGGAGCTGCGCTGGTTTGCATCGGTGGCGCAACGCCGTAGGGCTGTTGCGGCATTTGCGTTACAGGCTTGTGACGACTGATGCGTACGGATTCTTCGCCTTCCTTGATCTCCAGTTCGTCGATACCTGACTCTTCCAGCAACTCAATAAGCTTTTTGACTTTACGTATATCCATGCATGTCTTCCCAAATATCAAACAACAGGTTATTTTTTGTCCCGATCGATCAAATCGAGCGCTGCACTCAGGGCCAGATCATAACTTTTTGCGCCAAACCCGCCGATGGTGCCCAGGGCAATATCAGCGAAATGGGAATGGTGTCTGAAGGCTTCGCGACTGTACACATTGGACAGGTGCACTTCAATAAAAGGTATGCCGACAGCCAGTAAGGCATCGCGCAAAGCGATGCTGGTATGTGTGAATGCGGCCGGGTTGAGCAGAATAAAGTTAACCCCTTCGCGGCGTGCATCGTGCACGCGTTCAATCAGTTCGTATTCAGCATTACTTTGCAGGGCCAGCAGATGGTGGCCCGCAGCAACGCAGCGCTCTGTTAGCTGCCGATTGATGTCTTCCAGAGTGGTTGTGCCGTAGACGCTGGGCTCTCTGGTGCCGAGCAAGTTAAGGTTTGGCCCGTGCAATACGAGGATGGTAGCCATTTTTCCCTTGATTTTTATGGCGGCTGTTATGGTTCTTGCCGTTGAAGCGCAGTGTGCCCGAGGCGTCGGATCTTGTCCAGTTTTATGTTTTTTTAGCGACGTTTGCGCTATTTTTCTAGGGGTTAGCTGATATTAAGCACATTTCGTGTCTTCTGAGCTTCGCCCTATCGCTGGCGGTCGGATTTCGAGGCGACTTCGCGCTCGGCAAAAATCCGCAACACCATCGCTTCCGATAGTAGTTGTGGCAGGATGCGAGCGGGGTTGCCTGCGTCGTCGTAATACAGGTACAGGGGCACGCCGCTGCGGCCATAACTGTTTAGCAATTGGGTGATTTCTGCATCGTAGTGTGTCCAGTCGCCTTTCAGATAGGTGATGCCGTGAGCTGTCAGTGCAGTTCGGAACGTGTCGCTATCGAGGGCTATTTTTTCATTGGCCAGGCAGGTGATGCACCAGTCTGCGCCGAGGTTTACAAATACCGGCTTGCCGGCAGCCCGCAGCGCTTCTAGGCGCGCCGCGCTGTAGGGTTGCCATGTCCGTGGTTGGTCATCGGGTTTCGGCGCCAGAGAGAGACTAATGGCCCCGGCGACGGCCAGTATGACAATGGCTTTCGCGAAAACATTATTGGACTGGTTGTGGAGCCAGATGGCGAAACCCAGCAGTAGAATACCCAGGCTTACAGCAATCGCATGATCGATGCTGGTCTGACGGCCCAATACCCAGAGCAACCAGATGACTGTTGCATAGAGTGGGAAGGCCAGCAGTTGACTGAAGGTGTTCATCCAGGGGCCAGGTGCTGGTAGCTTTTCCATGAGACCGGGGATCCATGACAATGCCAGGAAAGGCAACGCCATGCCCAGACCGAGCGTAGCAAAAATCGCCAGACTGGTGAGCGGTGGCTGTGTCAGGGCGACCCCAAGGGCAGTTCCCATGAAGGGTGCGGTACACGGGCTGGCCACGATTGTTGCCAACACACCGGTCATGAAGGAGCCAGTCATACTGCTGCTGGCAGTGAGGTTTTGCCCAAGGCTCATCCAGCGACCGCCAAGACTGAGATGACCCGAAAAACTCTGTGCAATGATAAAAAACAGGCCAGCCAGCAGCGCGACAAAGGTCGGCGATTGCAGCTGAAATCCCCATCCAACGGCCTGCCCCGCAGACCTTAGGGCTAACATCACGGCGGCAATGGCGACAAACGATAGAATGATCCCGCCGCTATAGGCAATACCGTGCAGGTGTTTACTGTGCGCGCTCAGGTGTGCAGCGGTAGTGCTCAGTACTTTTATGGACAGCACTGGGAATACGCAGGGCATCAGATTGAGGATCATGCCGCCCAGCAGTGCGAACGCCACGAGAGTAGCGAAGGCGTATGTGCTCGACATTGTACTGGGTGGCTGGGTCGCGTTCGCCGCCCTGGGTGGCGCGTCGATCAGATTCGCCGTGCCGTCCTTCAGGTTGACGCTCACATACTGGGTGCGGGGCGGATAGCATAGCCCTGCATCGGCACAACCCTGGGATTCGACAGCCAATACCAGAGACGCCGCGGTGGTAGCAGGTAGCGCAGTGAGCACGCGCGTGGCACCGTAATAGACCTCAAGTTCTTTTTGGTAATAGTCGTCGTAAAGATGCTGCCCCGGCTGGTATTGGGAGGTTAATCGTTCGGGTTGCCTGCCACCGCGAATCAGGCTAACGCTGAAGCGGTGTTGGTAAAGGTAATAGCCTGGCGCAATAAACCAGTCAGTCGCAAGTGTACCGTTGGTGACACTGGGTGTGAGTCGGTAGGCATCCTCCACGGGCAGAAACTGGGTGGGTTCGTTGAGCAAGATATTACGCGGTATAGGGCTGCTTGACGTCAGCTCCGCATCCGTAGCGGTGGGCGCCGCCCACGAGGCAGCTGGGCAGACCAGCAGGAATATCCCTAGCAGAACGGTAAAAAGCCGGCCAGGACGGCCGTGTTTGCCAATCACTATATTAAGTCTCCTGCTACCGCAGCCTGAACCCGCAGAATATGAAAATGTTTTCAGCTATCATGAGACAGCTAAGCCGTCGAATAATAACGGTTAATGATGCTGCTCGAAAGGCGCAATAAAAGGTGTCGGTGTTTTTGCAAGGCTGCGTGAAGCTGTGAGATAACGGGCGCTAGAGGAGCGAGAAGGTATTAGGTAGACCTGCCTTGCGAACACACTGAGCAATGGCGCTGCAGATTGCGGACAAAATACTTTGCCTGACTTATGCAGGTAATTCACTCGGGACATGGTTAAAAAGAGAGTCGAATGATTATTGAGGACTGGAAAAACCGCATTACGGGGGCCGCCCCCAGGGGGCGTACTGCCGATTTTCGAGCGGATCGCGACAGGGATCCGGCTGGTGCTGGCCGCTGGATAATGAGGCTCAGTATTATCGTCGCGGTGGTATGCGTGGGGCTGGGCTGGTTCTGGAGTCGCGAGCCCTCTATCGCAACGCCTGCACCGCTGGCAAAACCGGTGCACGGTGTTGCCACGACGACGGCGCTTATTCATGTTGTTGACGTTTTACTGGACAAGCCGGGTGGTTATCTTAGTAACGACATCATGCCGCCAGGCATCTTGCTGGATAACATACCTAGCTGGGAGTACGGTGTCGTCATTCAGGTCCGTGATCTGGCCAAGGCGCTACGTGAATCGTTTGCCAGATCGCAGTCGCAATCCACCGAAGATGGCGATCTGGCGCAGGCCGAGCCAAAATTTAATTTCGACCACGAGAGCTGGGCTCTGCCCGCCACGGAAGCTGAGTATCGCGCTGGGAGCAAGTATTTGCATAATTACCTGCAGCGGCTGGTTGACGAGGATCAGTACAACGCGCAGTTTTATACACGCGCTGACAATCTCCGTTATTGGCTGAGCACGGTTGAATCTCGATTAGGCAGCTTGTCCCAGCGGCTCGGTGCCAGTGTTGGGCAGCGGCGCGTCAACACAGATCTGGCGGGGGACAGCGCCGCCAAACAGGCGACACCCTCCCCCAGCGAGAAGTATCTGCAAACGCCGTGGCTTGAACTGGATGATGTTTTCTATGAGGCGCGTGGTACCACCTGGGCGCTGGTGCAGTTTTTGCGGGCTGTCGAGATTGATTTCGCCGATGTGCTGGAAAAAAAGAATGCGAAAATCAGCGTGCGACAAATTATTCGCGAGCTCGAGGCGACGCAAGAACCGTTGTGGAGTCCGGTGATTCTCAACGGTAGCGGATTCGGTTTGTTGGCAAACCATTCGTTGACGATGGTGTCGTATATTAGTCGCGCAAATGCCGCTATTATTGATCTGCGAGAGCTGCTGGCGCAGGGTTAGCCTTTCTTGTGGCGTGTTTACTGGCGTCAGCATGCGTAACCTTGTGCGCAGTGGGTTGTTTGTTGCTGCCGCGCGAACTTGATACGCCTGACGGCGCTGATGGGCAGTCAAATATATTGACAGGTAAGGGGATTTGAGAGCAGGTTCAGCGGACAATCCAGGCGATATTGGGGTGGAAAGCTCCCAGAACCTGTTGCTTGCTACGATTAACAATCAAACCCTGGGTGTCGTTGTCCTGGATAATCGAGGTGTCGTCGTTGTCTGGAATGACTGGATGTCGGACTGGACAGGTATCGACGGTATCAGAGCCCTGGGCAAGCCATTCGAAACCCTGGTGCCTGCGCTCATCGGCGGAGAGTACGCCAGGGTTATCAAGCGAGCGATTGAATCCGACAAATCCATCGCCTGGTCGCTGGAGGTTGACCCGCAGCGGCTCGATACGATCGAAGCGGCGATGACCCGTGGCGATAGATTGCTGCCCCTCTCGCGAGTGAGCGTGGTGCCATTGGCGGTAAAGGGCAGCCAGGGCTGTTTACTAGAGTTTGTAGAGGCCCCGTTTACCCCTATTCCTCAGCGGACCCAGGATGTATTGGCGCCCATTATTAGTCCTGTAGTCGATCTGGATCGTTTTCCTGTTTACCTTGAATCCAGTGAAGCCGGGGTGCTGAGTGTAGACGGCTTCGGGATTATTCAGGATGTCAACGAACACCTGTTGGCGCTGTCCGGGTATGAGCGTCACCAGCTAATCAATACGCCGGTGCGGATGGTATTTCCCGCGCTGAGTGACACCTGCGATATAGAAGATTACCGAGCATTGCTGGAAGTTCGACAAAAACAGAATGTCGAGGGGGTGCTGGAGGCGGTTACGGTCGCTGGTGAGACGCGGGCCTTAAAAGTGTCGGTCTATCCTTCGGTGCGTCAACAGGGATTGATTGTGCTCGTCTGCCGGGATGTTTCACGGCAACTGGGCACGCAGGATACTTTGCTGCGACAGCGGGAGCTGCTGGCCACTGTCTACAGTCAGGTTGCCGATGGCATTGCGTTGCTAGACGGAGACGGGCTCGTCGAACAGATTAATCCGGTTGGACTGGAAATGTTAGGTCTGCGCGCCGGACAGGGCCAAAGTCAGCCCGTCGAGTCGGTCGTCAGCATGAGCGATGATAAGGGACGGGGCGTCAATCCCTGCCGTGAGGCGCTCAATCGAGGCTCGGTGTGTACGACGCCTGAAAATACGCGTTTGCTGGTTGCAGGTCGAGAGCCTGCAAATATCACCGGCACGGCGACGCCGTTGAGAGATCGTCACAATCGCCTGAATGGTTGCGTTCTGGTATTTCGAACGGTTGAGGAGTCTCGGCGGGTATCAAACCGTCTGTCCTGGCAGGTTGACCATGATCCGCTGACACAATTGCCGAATCGCCGCTTTCTGGAAGATCAGCTGGTCAAGGCAATCGACGCGACGCGTAACGGTAGCCAGACCCATGTATTGCTGTACATAGACCTGTACAACTTCTCGTTGGTGAATGATACCGGCGGCCGCGCTGCCGGGGACACGCTGCTACGGGAATGTGGCAAGTTGCTGCAACACGTGGTTGGCGTTGATCATGTCGTGGCACGGATCGGCAACGACGAGTTTGCCGTATTGCTACTCAACTGCCCGGCAAAAGACGCTCGGGAAATTGCTGAAGAGATACTGGAGCAGATCAAGTCTTTCAGCTTTCCCTGGCAGGAGCGGCGATTAAAAATAGGCGCCAATATCGGTGCTGAAGTAATTGACCGCAATACCGGTTCAGAAATCGACGTGTTGGTCGCGGCCGCTGCGTCGTGTAGTTACGCCAAGGAGAGTGGCCGCAACAGGCTGTTTTTCCAGCGGCACCATGACGGGGAAACACCGGTTCGTAAGAGAATCGCTGAATGGATTCCAAAAATTAGCGAAGCGTTGGAGCAGGATCGTTTCTGTTTGCATTACCAGCCGATAAGACCGCTCGGAGGCGACGCCAGGGAAGATAATCACTATGAAGCGCTGATTCGCATGATCGATGAGACAGGTCAGCTGATCGCCCCCGGTCAGTTTGTTCCGGCCGCTGAGCTGTACGGTCTTATCGACGATATTGATCGATGGACCGTGCGCACTGTGATTGCCGAACTTGGCGCACTGAAGCGGAGGAAAAAGTCGGCATTGAGGATATCGATAAACCTTTCGGGGGCGACCGTCGGCGATGAAAAGTTTAAGCGTTATCTGCTGGATCTGATTGATGAGTCGAAAATTGATCCGCATCAGTTGCAGTTTGAGATCACGGAAACCGCAGCGATCAGGCAATTTGATCGCGCGCTGGATTTAATCTATGCGCTCAAGGCTAAAGGTTGTTATTTCTCCCTGGATGATTTCGGCAGTGGTTTGTCGTCTTTTGGCTATCTGAAACAACTGCCGGTGGATTTTCTCAAAATTGATGGCGGCTTTGTCCGCAATATGGAAATGAGCGATGTCGATTTTTCCATGGTTAGCACCGTCAATCACCTGGCCCATATCATGGGTATCGCCACGATTGCCGAATGCGTTGAAAATCAGGCGCAATTGACAATGCTTGAGGAAATCGGTGTCGATTACGCGCAAGGTTTCTTCCTGGCCCGACCGCAACCGATGAAGAGCTTCATCGGCTAAACAGAAATCCGCATGGGAAGCTAGGCAGTCTGTGCTGCGTCGACGATCCCGCGGTGCTGGCTGATGTGCAGGCGCGGACCGAATTGTGCGACCACGGCGGCAGCGGCGGTACTGGCCAGTTTGCCCGCCTGAGCATAGCTCATGGCATGCGTAATGCCGTATAAAAACGCCCCTGCGAACATATCGCCAGCGCCGTTGGTATCGATTGCGGTGACGCGGGTTGGTGCAATGGTGTGTAGCGTCTCGCCGTCGTAGATCAATGCGCCTTCTGCGCCGAGTGTGATGGCAAACGTTGCGGCGGTAGCTTTCATGTTTTCGATCACACGTTCCATGGTGCGCTGGCCGGTCCAGCTCATGGCTTCTTCGCGATTGCAGAACAGTAAATCAATGCCACCGCCAATTATTTCGCCGAGCCCGTCGCGGAAGTGTTCCACAATGCCTGGGTCAGACAGACTGAACGCGACTTTGATGCCATTCTCTCTCGCGTGTTGGCATGCGGAGATCGCCGCCGCCCGGCCGGTGGGCGAGGTTACCAGATATCCCTCCACGTACAGGAACTGCGAATCCGCCAGCGCCTGAAGGTCGAGATTCTCCACGCTGAGGCTTTCGCTGATGCCGAGATAGGTATTCATGGTACGTTCCGCGTCGGGCGTTATCAGTACCAGACATTTGCCGGTGGTGCCGACGGGGAGCTCGTGATGCCGCGGATAATGCACCCCTGCCGCGGCCAGATCGGCCAGATAGAAGCGCCCGTTTTCGTCGTCCGCAACTTTGCAGGAATAGAACGCTTTGCCGCCAAAGCAGCTCAGAGCAATAATGCTATTGGCGGCTGATCCCCCGCTGGTCAGCCGCGCCACAGTAAGATGATCCTCCAGGTGCGCAATCAGCATTTGTTGCCGAGCCTCATCGACCAGCGTCATCAGGCCTTTTTCAATGCCAAAACTGGCCAGTTCGTGGTCTTCCACTTCGATCTCGGTGTCTACCAGCGCTGCCCCAATGCCATAAACATGGTATTTTTTCATCACTACTTCCAATTGCTAAAGGCCGCTATTATCGCCGCGATCGGTGCGGAGTAAAAACCCTTGTCGCCTGTTATGATGCTGCCGCGATAAACAGCAGCCACCAGCAGCAGGATTTGAGCTTGGCAAAAAAGAAACAGCGACGGCGCAGCAGGAAACCGGCCCGGAAAACCGCCGGATTCACACGCCGTCTGGTAAACGTGATTCTCGGACTTTCCGTGGTGGCCGGCATTGTTCTGGTGGCGGCTCTGGACGTGACAGTAAGAGCCAAGTTTTCTGGTGCCAAGTGGTCCCTGCCGTCCCATGTTTATAGTCGAGCCCTGGAATTGTATGAAGGTCTGGCACTGAGTCAGGCACAGTTGCTGTGGGAGATCGAGCAGCTTGGTTATCGGCGCGTTACGAGGCTAAATTCCCCAGGACAGTATCGGGTCAATGGCGGGCAGGTCGAGATTCTGTCACGTACTTTCCGATTCTGGGATGGTGAGCAACCCTCCCAACGCATTCAATTGCAGTTTGACCGCAATGGCGTTAGCCGGGTGGAAAACAGCCAGGGCAAGACATTGCCGCTATTGCGTCTGGAACCTTTGTTGATCGGCGGTATTTATCCCGAGCATCAGGAAGACCGGGAGCCGGTGCGTCTGGAGGCTTTGCCACCCTACCTGGTGGAAAGCCTGATTGCCGTTGAGGATCGAGAATTTTATCAGCACCGGGGCATATCCCTGCGCGGCATCGCCAGGGCGATGCTCGGCAATATACGCAGTGGGCAGATTACCCAGGGCGGCAGTACCATCACGCAACAACTGGTAAAGAACTTCTTTCTCAGTGATGAACGGACGTTGTTGCGCAAGGGCATAGAAGCCATT
>JBFIEE010000055.1:0-19221 GCA_041603535.1 Porticoccaceae bacterium | reverse complement strand
TATCGTCGGGCCGGTACGTAAATCGCCGTTGGCGGTATGCGATGCAACGACTATGGCTGAGCAGGATTTCGTTAAAACAGCGCTGCTCTATCGCGATCGTCAGGGCGAAATTTATACTGTCCGGCATCGCCAGCAACACCGCTGGTTTTACGTCTCGGCAATGGGCGCCGACGAGGTGATGTTACTCAAGTGCTATGACTCAGCGCTGGATGGCCGTGCCCGCTATACCGCACACACGGCCTTTGAAGACCCTCGTAGCCCAGCGGATGCACCCGACCGCGAGAGTATAGAAGTTAGAACACTGGTTTTCTTTGATCGGTAATCTGCCTGCGGCTCAGCGAGCCAGTCAGCAAATAACAGGCGAAATGATCCTTACGTGTTAGCGCCGGATGGAGTTCGGTGATTAGCAGACTGGGATCTCGGCTAGTCTGTCGCTGCCGAGGGGCTGACCCGCAAAATTTTTCCACTATCGGTAGAGATGTATAACCAGCCTTCGGGGCTTTGTATGACCTGGCGAAGACGTTCTCCGAGCGACTCCAGTAATCTTTCTTCTGCCACTGGCTTCCCTGCTATGTCCACGGAGACCCGATTCAGGTGCGTTAGTTTGAGCGCACCAGAGAACAGGTTGCCGCGCCAGAGCGGAAACGCTTCGCCGGTGTACAGCAGCAGACTAGCAGGCGCGATGGACGGTATATAAACCTTTTGCGGTGCTTCGATGCCGGGGCTTTCCGTGCCTTCACCGACGGCAACAGGCCCCCAGTATTCCTTGCCGTGGGATACGATGGGCCAGCCGTAATTGCGGCCCGGCAGGACCAGGTTGATTTCGTCGCCGCCGCGGGGACCGTGTTCGTTGATCCAGAGCCGTTTTTGAACATTATCGTACGCGATGCCCTGCGGGTTGCGATGGCCGTAACTCCATATTTCGGGCATGGCGCTTTTGGTGGCAATAAACGGATTGTCGCCCGGTGCGCTGCCGTTGAGATTGACGCGTAACACGGTTCCCGCGTGGTTGCTGAGATCCTGGCTGTTGCCGCGAGAACCCCGGTCGCCCACGGTAAAAAACAGGTGCCCTTCGTTATCAAATGCGATACGACTGCCGAAGTGATGGTTGGCATCGCTGCCTGAATTAGTCACTAGCAGGTCTTGCCAATTTTGCAGGCGCAGCCCCGCCAGCTGGACGCGTGCAAGGGCCGTGACACCTTGCCCTCGTTGCTCTTTGCTGTAGGTAACATATAGCCAGCCGCCAGGTTTATAGTCGGGGGGCACGGCGATATCCAGGAGACCGCCCTGTCCGTGCGCCCATACCCTGGGGCTGCCTTGCAGTGTGTCGATGGCTTTTGTTGTGATATTGAGCGCTTTAATCTGGCCATCGCGTTCTGTGAAAAGGAGTCTGTCCGACGCTATAAATGCCATGCCCCAGATGACGCCGTGGCCTTCGGCGACGGTTTCTACGCGGTAGTCCGCAGTCGGACTCTCCCCGTCTGGTAAGTCAGTGCCGGGGCTTGCCTGCACCCGAATCGTACAGGCCGCCAGCAGGATTAACGTTAGCGTGCCTGCAAATTTATTTTGCTGAATGTTCATGTGAGGATTGGCCAGGGGCTGCAAAAGACGGTTCTTTCCCTGCAGGCCTGTTTGAGTGACCAGTACTTTTTAACCGGAAATTGTATGTTCAGATAATAGAACACCTCGCGTGTGTTTCCCATATCTTTCCCTTACGTTGATATTACGGGTTTGATTCTGGCGTCTAGTGGTTAAAATGGTGTACAAATGACGTTGCGCCAGTGTGTTGTATGGGTATGTTGTATGCGTACATTGCATGGGTATATTGCATGAGTACAGGGAAGGAGTACGAATATGCGAATCGCTTTTCTCGAGGACGATCCACCACAATTGGAGTTGATGCAGTGCTGGGGCGAAGACGCGGGCCACCACTGTTACGGTTTTATGACGGGCGGGGCCTTAAAGGACGCCCTGAGTAACGATACTTTTGATCTTCTGGTGATCGACTGGAATTTGCCGGACACAACAGGCATAGAAATTGTGCGTTGGGTGCGTGACACCATAGACTGGGAAATCCCGGTGCTGTTTATCACTGGCCGCGACCTTGAAGAGGATGTAGTCACTGCTCTCGATGCGGGAGCCGACGATTATATGACTAAACCCGTGCAACGGACGGAGGTGCTAGCGCGACTGCGGGCCTTAAACCGGCGGGCCACCATCAAAGCTGAAACCGAGGTGGTGGAGGCGGCGTCACCCTACGAGATTGACGCGGCTGGTCGTCAAATAAAATTAAACGGCGATGTCGTTCAGCTTACCAACAAGGAATATGAGTTGGCGTTACTGTTATTTCATAACGTTGGACGTCTGTTATCGCGCAGTTATGTGATGGAGAAGGTCTGGGGAACTCGCGTTGACCTCAATACCCGCACCGTCGATACCCACATTAGTCGTATACGCAATAAATTGGGTTTTCGGTCGGAAAGTGGTTGGCGATTGGTGTCGGTTTATCATCACGGCTACCGTCTGGAAAATATTGGACTAAGGTCTTAAGCACGGCCCAGGGATGTGCTGCAGGGATAGGTAGATGTACACTTGACAGAAAGATTGTCTTGCGGTCCTCGCTCTAATAAACACCCTTCTGCCCCAACCGAATTGAAGAGCCAATGCTGGTCACGCTTGCCATCGGTTGTGGTGATAGCAGTTTTGTCTGGAATGAGAGGCGTGTTAATAACCCCACCATTTCTATAAACACAGCTCAGGTCGAGGAATGTTAACGATTGTTACATCAGCCACCCGGCGCTATGACTATTGATTTTTGTCTGTCAGAATTCTGATCATCCTAACCCGCCGTTATTGATTGAAGTTCGCAACGGTCATTGATCGATAAGGGTCATTGACCGATAAGGCCTTCCGCCGCAGCGCTTTTTATTGAAAAAGCCCGATCCTGCTGACGTCTAAACAGACGTTTTTATAGTGGATATCTTTACGACAGACAGTGTTTATCGAGAGCGTTTATCGAGGGTGTTGATCGAACAGGTCGGTAGACGCGGCAAAAATTGTAGGAGCAAGCATTTGGGCCCCCATGGCAACATGAGGGGCCTTTTTTTTGGCAGTGATTTTGAGTGCAATGTTATTTGATTGGCGCGGTAGTACTCGATTGGCACGGTACTTCATGACTGACCCGGTACTACACGATTGCCGCAGCCAAGCCCAGGACAGGCCCAATTTCCGCATTGATGACAAGATCGGCAATGCCGTCCAGGTCTGTTGGATCTCGGTTGAGAATAACCAGCTGCGCGTTGTTGCGCTTGGCCACTGCCGGAAAACCAGCTGCCGGATAGACGAGCAGCGATGAACCGATCGCGAGGAAAAGATCGCAGGCCATAGTCGCTGCCTGTGCTTTGAGCATGGCATCCTGCGGCATGGTTTGCCCAAAGGAAATCGTCGCGCTTTTCACCAGGCCATCGCAGTGATCGCAAACCGGTAGTGTTTCGTCTCGTTCGAAATTGGTTTTTATCAGGCCCAGATCGTAGCGTTGTCCGCAGTTCAGGCAATGGGCATAGGTTGCGTTGCCGTGCAATTCGATAACGGATGCATCGGGCACACCGGCCTGCTGATGAAGACCATCGACGTTTTGAGTGATCACGTGACTAACGATGCCTCTGGCGAACAGCTCGGCAATAGCTCGGTGGCCGCGATTGGGCTCAGCCTTTTTCATGTCTTCGTCAAACATAAATTTAAGCCGCCAGGAGTCTCGCCGAGCCTGAGCGGAGCCTAGAAATTCGCTGAAATCAACGGGCTTATGCTTGCTCCAGAAGCCGCCAGGACTGCGGAAATCCGGAATGCCCGATTCCGTACTGATGCCCGCGCCGGTGAACACGACGGCCTTTTTGCAGCTGTCGAGCAATGCCTTCAGGCGGGTGGCATACCCCGCAACGCTGTCTGTATTTGTACCTGTCATATCGCCCCTCGTAGCGGTGGTTGCACTTGCAGCGTACCGGTATTTTCTGCTGCGCTAGCTGTCTTCTGCGATACATACCTGCTGCGCTAGATGTCTGCCAGGATTTATTCTGGCGTAATAACGCGAAACGTAGCTGAAGCCGTCGCCAGTAAATCTCCATCCAGTGAGCTTAATTCCGCAGCCATAAAGGCGATGGTGCGGGTTTTTTTAACTATCCAGCCTTCGGCCAGTACCGGGCCGGGCTTAACACCTTTTATATAGCAGGTTTTTATTTCCAGTGTCGGTATGGCTGTTTCCGGTTCACAGGTGCTGAGCAGCGCTGGCGCCATAACATCGTCTAGCATAGCGGTAATAAAACCGCCCTGTACAAAGCCTTTAGGGTTGGTCATCGCCTCAGAAGGCTGGTATTGAAACTTTATCCTGCCGCCCTCGGGGGTGACCTCAACGATGCTCATGCCCAGTAACTTGCTGCAGGGTGCAGGGGATGTTTCGCCGCGCAAAATACTCCAGATTCCATGTTCAATTGCTGACATTACACAAATTCTCGCTTTTATTGGTGATAAGTGTTGGTGACAAGTGTTGGCGATAGTGCTGATAGCGGCATGGCTGGACGTTTGACCTATATCTATTCGTTTGACAGTTGTCCGCCACGGGGATAAAGCCGACAGTAGAGCTAGTTTTGTTGCTCGATAACAGCCGCTGCTGCGCGCTCAACTACTGTCCCCCTGAAAAAATTGGGATTCATGCCGCCATGTAATGTTACGGCATTGGCGAAGGTGAAGGCGCGAAAGTCTTCGTTGCCAAGAATGTTATGTTCCACCAGCTCGTAGGCTTCAGCTAGTACGGTGGTCATATCCGGCACATCCCAGTGGCCAATATCGGAGCCGAATATAGCCTTGAGGGTGGTTTGTAGCGGGTTGAGCTGGCGGTTAAATGCCAATGCCGTCTGCGGATCATCGGCTTCACAGCCGAAATAAAAGTTGGGTTGAAACTGATCGCGGATGTCTTCAACGCGACCAAATCCACAGTGGGCGAATTCATCAAGCATGGCGGGATCTTCCGAATTTTTGGTCAGAAAATCCTGTTCAAAATCAGTCCGCTTGACACGCTCCCTGATCATATCCTCGCCGTATTCAGTAAACAGGTTAGCCAATAGCTGATGATTCAGCGCAGCCGGGTTGTACAGTTCCAGCGCCTGGCGGTTACGCTTTTCCCAGTGAGCCACGATGCCTGCATACAGTGCTGTAGCCCAGCCCACACCGCCTTCGAGAAACGCGAACTTAAGGTCCGGGAAGCGCCGCGTTACGCCCCCCATAATCAGCGAGCGGCAAAATCCCTCACCTGCTGCAGCGAAGTTGCCCATGTGATTGAACATGTAGTTGTTTACCGAATTCCGTGTCCCCCAGCCGCTGCCGCCAGAGTGAACCGTGACGGCGACCTTTAGTTCCCGGCAGCGGGCCCAGAAGGGGTCATAATCATAATCGGACTCAAAAGCCAGGGTGTCGAGCCGGGTAGCATAAGGGCTCGCATCGGGCGCGATACGGGCGGCTTCGGCGACCGGGCGACGAATCAGGCTGGGGGTCATGATTGCTTTTAGCCCCAGGGTGTTTACCGCGTAGTCCAGTTCTTCGATGCCTTCCTCTGGCGTGGTGAGGGGAATGACCGCGACCGGGGTCATACGTTGGGCATGGGGACGGAACAGTTCTGCATGATAGGTGTTGATTGCGCGGCAGCAAGCGCGGCGCATGTCTTCGGCCGGGTCGCCTGGGAAAATCAGCCCCAGTGTCGGGTAGACAATGGCAAAGTCGATACCCATGTCGTCGAGGCGGGTGCTTAACAGGCGCGGCAACATAGCCGTCGCGCGGTCCAGCGTATTGGTGGTAGGCAGCGCCCACCAGGCAGGTCGTGTGCGCTGTTTATCCATGCGTTCCTGAGGATTTAACTTGTACCAGTTCACCTGCCGTTTGGCGAAGCGCTCGGCTATTTCCGGGCCGCCGATATCTTTGAGGTAATCAAGAAACACGGGAGTAAATTCTACAGTGTGGCCGTCGGCGTCAATCACCGGGTGATCAAGTTTATCTTTGATTTGTGCAACGCGGGATGCTCCGCTCATCATTTATCCTTATGGCATTTAATTTTGGAGGAGGCGAGTACTGTGTGCCCTGTATTCAGGCACAGGCAGTACAGTCTGGCAAGGGCTCGTCGGTGAATTGGGCGGAATCGTCATAGTCAGCTGTTGGGTTTTTGGCTTCCGCGACCTTGACGTATAGCGACGGTGCCGCAAGGGATTATCAATCCGGCATTGTTTGAATGGTCGGCCTATTCAGCGAATCTGCCTGGCGACAGAGGGTGTTAAAGTCGGTCAGGTATGTTTTGTCAGCGTCAACCGTGCGATAGGCCGCGAACAAGGTGCGATGGAGGCCCTTATCGCCAAGGGGTCTGGTTAACAAACCGTCGTTGTGGCCCGCGTAGCGCATCACCCAGTCCGGCAGCGCGGCGACACCCTGATTGCTGGCCACCAGCAACAGGATAATGGCTGTCAATTCCGTTTGGCGAACCTGTTTCGGTTCGATGCCAGCGGGTTGCAAAAAATATTTGAATACGTCCATCCTGTCTCGCTCAACCGGATAGGTAATCAGACTTTGGTCCCGCAGGTCAGCGGGTTCGATATGCTGTTTACTTGCCAGTGCGTGAGTCGCGGGCATAACCAGGCGACCTTCGTAGCGAAACAGGGGGTCAAAGTGTAACGCACTGGTATCGAGCGGATCGGACGTGATTACCAGGTCTATGTCGCCCGCCCTGAGCGCCGGTAAGGAGTTGAAAGCCAGGCCCAGGCGAATATCCATATCAACCGCTGGCCACGTTTCCTTAAAGCGCCTGATTACCGGCATCAGCCATTCAAAGCAGGCGTGACATTCAATGGACAGATACAGTCGTCCGGCATCCCCGCTGGCCATCCGTTCCAGCTCCTGCTCGGCCTGTAAAAACAGCGGCAGGGTCTGCTCTGCCAGTTTAAGTAGCCGGTGTCCCGCTGCCGTTAACCGCAGAGGTTTGGTGTGGCGGTGGAACAGGGCAATGCCGTAGTGGTTCTCGAGCATTTTGATCTGGTGGGACAGGGCGGACTGGGTAATGTGCAGGCGCAGGGCGGCCCTGGCAAGACTGCCTGCGGCGTCGATGGCCAGAAGATTATGCAGGTGTCGACGTTCGAGAATCATATTATTTTCACTATAAGCATGAATATCATGAGATTTTATTTATAAGTGCCCGTTATTACAATACGTATCGATTTATATTGATGTATTGGAGAGGGTAATGGTCAGGACACACAACCTGGGCTTTCCACGTATTGGCGTGGCAAGAGAGTTAAAAAAGTCACTGGAAGCTTACTGGCGTAAGGAAGTCGATGAGGACTCATTACGAGACACGGGCCGGGCTCTGCGCCAACGACATTGGCGTTTGCAGCATGATAAAGGCCTGGATCTGCTGCCGGTTGGCGATTTTTCCTATTATGACCAGGTGCTGGATATGACGACCATGCTCGGTGCCATTCCCGAACGCTTCGGCTGGCTGACTACCGGTTCACCTGATGCCGCTGAGTTGACCTGGTCCCCCGAGGTTGATATCGACCTTTATTTTCGCATGGCGCGCGGTCGAGCCCCGTCGGGGGCAGCGGTTGAAGCCTGCGAAATGACCAAATGGTTCGATACCAACTACCATTTCCTGGTGCCGGAGTTACGTCACGATCAGCAGTTTCAACTGTCATCCACCCGGCTTTTCGATGAGTTGGACGAAGCCCAGCGTCAGGGTGTCTCCACCAAACCTGTGCTGATTGGCCCCTTGACCTGGTTGTGGCTCGGCAAAGTAAAAGGCCGTGATTTTGACAGGCTGAGCCTGCTTGAGCGTGTGCTACCGGTCTACCAAACGATTTTGCAGCGGCTCAAAAGCAGGGGTGTTAACTGGATCCAGATTGATGAACCGATTCTGGTGCTGGATTTGCCTGAAGCCTGGCGGGCGGCTTTTAAAACGACCTATGCGAGTTTGGCAAAGGCCGATGTGAACTGCCTGCTGGCGACGTATTTTGGTGCCCTTGAGGATAATCTTGAGCTGGTCTGCGACCTGCCGGTAGCGGGTATCCATCTCGATGCGGTGCGTGGCGGAGACGAGATCCTTGCCGCCGCTCAGTTGTTATCCAAAGCTGGTTCAGCCGATGGCAAGATTCTTTCTGCCGGTATCGTCGATGGCCGCAACGTCTGGCGCACGGATCTAGATGCGGCCCTGACCCGGCTATACCCGCTCCATGCACTGCTAGGCGAACGCCTCTGGCTGGCACCATCCTGCTCATTGCTTCATGTACCCGTGGATCTGGAAGGAGAGCTGGCCATGGATGCCGAGGTGCGTGGTTGGCTAGCGTTTGCCTGCCAGAAAATAGATGAAGTCGTCGCGCTGGGCCGCGCACTCAACGCTGGGGTGAGAACACGAGATGGACGCCTCGGCACAGAGCATAGGCGCCCAGCAGGCGAATCCGGGCTTGCAGAGAACCCGACGCTAACCGCATTGTTTGCCCAGGCCCGATCGGCGCGGCAATCACGTGATGCGTCGACACGGGTGCATCGCCCCGAGGTTGGTAAGCGACTGGCGGGCGTTGCGGAAGAGCACATCCAACGTCACAGCGCCTACGCGGAACGGGCAAGATCGCAACAGGCGCGCCTGAAGCTACCATTATTTCCCACGACTACCATTGGTTCTTTCCCACAAACACCGGCTATTCGTGGCGTCCGGCGGCAACTTAAACAGGGCGAAATCAAACCGGAAGTTTATGTTCAGGCGATCAAGGAGGAAATTGCACAATGCATTCGCGAGCAGGAGGCAGTGGGGCTGGATGTACTGGTTCACGGCGAAGCAGAGCGCAATGACATGGTCGAGTATTTCGGCGAACTGCTGGATGGTTTTCTGTTCACTGCCAATGGCTGGGTGCAGTCCTATGGATCGCGTTGCGTTAAACCGCCGATCATCATTGGCGATGTGTCGCGCCCTACACCGATGACCGTGGCCTGGATTCGATACGCGCAATCGCTCACCGACAAACCAGTGAAGGGTATGCTAACCGGGCCCGTGACCATACTTAACTGGTCATTTGTGCGTGATGATCAGCCCCGATCCGAGACCTGTCTGCAAATTGCACTGGCTATCCGCGACGAAGTTAGGGATCTGGAGGCAGCGGGTATCAACGTTATCCAGATTGATGAAGCCGCGTTACGCGAAGGCCTGCCGCTCAGACGACGCCACTGGCAGGCGTATCTGGCCTGGACGGTGCGGGCCTTTAGGGTGGCCGCGTCGGGTGTGCGGGATGACACTCAGATTCATACCCACATGTGTTATTCGGAATTCAACGACATCATCGAGGCGGTGGCGGCGATGGATGCAGATGTCATCACCATAGAGAGCTCGCGCTCGGATATGAGGTTGCTAAAGGCCTTCGAGGATTTTTCCTATCCGAGCCAGATCGGCCCCGGCGTGTACGACATTCATTCCCCCAACGTGCCCAGTGCAGCCGAGATTGCGGCACGGATGGACAAGGCCGTTGCCCTGATTGCGCCCCAGCAGCTGTGGATTAACCCGGATTGCGGGCTCAAAACCCGAACCTGGGATGAGGTTAAACCGGCACTGATCAATCTGGTCGGCGCAGCGGAGCAAATGCGTGCCAGCTATTTCAAGCGAGGTGAGTAAAGGCAGAGACGCATAGCAAGGTTGGTGAGTAAAAGGGTAGGTGAACAAAACCTGAAAACGGCGGGGCAACCTTAAAGCACGGTGAGCAGAACGATAACCCCTGGCACGCAGAATATATTGCGTACCAGGGGTTTGCTGGCTGAGCTTCGTAACAAATTCCGGTAGGAATATTGTTTCGAAAGTCAGCGATATTCTTCAATTCATACCCAGTTCGTGCCCAGTGCAGCCTATAGCGCCGTGTGCTTTACAACGTCACCGTTGTAAGTGGCTTGAGGTGACGGTCGTCCGATTCTTCAAAGTTGTAACGCCGAACATGCCCTGTTTGACGCGAACCCCTGGGCCTGTGACGTCACAGGCCGAGCGCGGAAAGACCTGGATGGTCGTCAGGACGGCGACCCGACGGCCAATGATATTTTCTTGCTGATTCCTTGATTGAGAGGTCGTTTATGCTGGCGATACGCAGGCGCATAAAACCGTTTTTATCAAACTCCCAGTTTTCATTACCATAGGAGCGAAACCAGTCACCGGGAGTCATCATGCCATTCGTAGGCAAAACGGACCGCAATGCGGTTGTCGTGAAAGGCCCAAAGTTCCTTGATGAGTCGGTAATCCAGTTCTTTGTTCCACTTGCGGGTAAGAAACTGGATGATGGCATCGCGGCCTGATAAAAACTCAGATCGGTTGCGCCAGACGCTATCCTGAGTGTAGGCGAGTGAGACTCGTTCTGGGTCACGGGTGTTCCAGGCGTCCTCCGCCATACGGACTTTCTGCGCGGCGGTTTCGGCGTTGAATGGCGGAAGGGGGGCCTTGGATTTTCGGTGCTCAATTCGGTTGCCCTTTGTGTGGTGGGGGTAATTGATGGGTCTAAGGCTGGTGTAATGGGTGCATTGAAGCGCAGCTTAAATGCACGATCTTCATCCCATTGACACTCTTGTATTGCCGGGCTTTCACGGCTTATCCCTGTCTTCCGGGTTCAGGCTTAAAGTGATACGAATCAGTGCTTCGCGTATGTATTGATTGGTCACGAGACCTTAGCCTGGAATCTTACGATGGATCAATCGCGATTTCACATCAGAAAACACGGCAGGGCCGATAAAACCGAACAGGTTTATGGTCACTGGATTAAACATTTTATTATTTATCAATATAAGCGGGACCCTTAAAGCCATCGCTAGGGGTGTTGGAGGGGGATCAATACGAAGGGCAATAAATGAATCAAACGAACATCAAACCAAACACGGGCTTCATGTCCGTTTGATGTTCGTTTGCGATACGCGCTAGAAAACTACTTCTTTGAAAACGAGAAATGTTTTTCCAGATCTTGCTCAATGCTGTCCATGTGGGCCATGTATTTCACAAAGCCGCCGTTGTAGGTGCCATCCTGGCGGCGGTTGTCTTCCCCTTCAAAGTTGTAATAACCGGGTGTGCATTGCTTGTTGCGATCGGTTTTGCCACGGAACTTGATCACTTCCTGCACCCAAAACTCTTCCGACTCATCGGTGACATCCATCGCCTGATAACCGTTTTTGCGGACATAGTCGATACAGGCGGCGATGTGGCCACCCTGACTCTGCATCATGTCGGTGAGGTTAAACTGGAAGGATGCCTGATAGCCATTCATGATAAACAGGTTGGG
The DNA here is from genome assembly GCA_041603535.1 of Porticoccaceae bacterium. Lineage (GTDB taxonomy): Bacteria > Pseudomonadota > Gammaproteobacteria > Pseudomonadales > Porticoccaceae > HB2-32-21. Next base: position 7,897 of record JBFIEE010000055.1, on the reverse strand, counting down.
GTAGTCCTTGGAGTGAATACCCAGCAGTGTACGAATGCCGTCTTTGTATTTGTCGTTAATTTCCAGGCCGTTGGCGCCAATAATTTCGTTGTAGATCCCCGTTTTCTGTATTTCAAAACCGGTGGCGTAAATCAACAGGTCCAGTTCGTATTGTTTGCCTTCGCAGACGGGGCCCTTCTCGTTGATCTCGGTAATGCCTTTGCCGTGGGTATCCACCAGATGAACGTTGGGTCGATTAAATGTTGGTAGATAATCTTCGTGAAAGCAGGGTCGCTTGCACATCATCATGTACCAGGGCTTGAGGGACTCGGCGGTGTCCTTGTCCTTGACGATTTCCTCAATGCGCTGGTGGATACGCATCATGGAATCGATGTTGGCATTTTCCTGTCGGCGCAGTTTTTCCTCGCGCGGCATTTCTTTTATTTTGGCCAGGGCCTCGGGGCTTAGTTGCGGTGGCCGGAGCATTATGTCCCGGCGCTGGGCTTGCCAGCCAGCTGGCAGACTTTTTGCCCACTGAGTATCGGTCTCCCAGTCATCGCGGACGTCAATTGACGATGGGGTGCGCTGGAACACGTACAGCTCCTTTGCGTTTGCGCCAAGACCGGGCACCGCCTGCACTGCGGTTGCGCCGGTACCGATAATGCCGACCCGTTTGTCTTTAAGGTTGGAGAGGTCGTCGCCGGTGTATGCGTAATCCCACCGTGAGGTGTGGAAAGAATGGCCTTTAAAAGATTCCATCCCCTTGATCTTGGTGAGCTTGGGCTTGGACAAAATGCCGTTGGCGCAGATGACAAAGCGCGCTTTCATGTGGTCGCCACGGTTGGTTTTGATGTGCCATAGTTGTTCTTCCTTGTTCCACACCGTCGCTGTGACGGTGGTCTGGAAAACCGCTAAATCGTAGAGGTCGTATTTTTTTGCAATGGCCCGGCAATGTTGGAAAATTTCGTCGCCTCGGGCGTAACGGTGTTTGGGCACATACTTCATTTCGTCCAGCAGTGGCAGGTAATCGTAGGATGGCACATCACAGGCGATGCCTGGGTAGCGATTCCAGTACCAGGTGCCACCGACGTCGGCGCCGCGCTCGACAATACGGATGCTGTCCACGCCAATTTCACGCAGCCGCGCCGAGGTCAGCAGGGCGGAAAAGCCGCCGCCGATAAACAGGCATTCCACGGTGTCGTTGAGCGGCTCACGGGCGATAATTTCGCCGCCGTAGGGGTCCTCGTCATATTTGGCGAGAGCACCTTGAAGCTCAGTGTCGTATTGCTTGCTGCCCTCCGGCCGATAGTTGATGCGGATCTCCCGCTCTTCCGCAAACCGCTTTTTAATCGCTTCGTAATATTCCTGGGGGTGGATCTCTTCCGAAAGCGGATCCATCACGCCAAACTGGGGGGAATCCAGCCGTATCGCGCCGTGCATGACGATGTCTTCTGCTGTGTTGTCACTCATTGGTTTATCTCCTTGAATACGTTGAATTAACTCTCCGATTTCACCGTCGGTACAGATTCCGATAAAGCGAGTGGTGATCTGTCAGGCGTCTGACAAGCAAACTCGCGAGTTGAACCTGATGTACATACGTGGTGTTAAAATCGTGACCGTGACAGTTTACCGGTGAGTAAGATATTGTCAAAACAAAGGTTAAGACCCGAGTGCAGATCTATTGCCGGGCTCAATCTGACCTGACTGCAGTTTTAAAAAATTCGACCACAAGGTTAAAAAAGACCTGTTCTGCGGTATGGTAGCTACCAGCAGATCGTTGCGATCTGCGGCGGTTTTTGTTTCTCGACCGTTCAGTGTTGGGCTATCTCTGCGAACGCAGTTCATTGCGTACCGCTTCGTGGCGTACCGGTGTATGGCCATTCACCGAAAACGAATTGATTTGCTTAGAGTAACCTATGCAGCGCTATAAAATTGTTCATCGCACTTACTACAATTACTCGACGGAAGTGGTGCTCGGGCCGCACAATTTACTGCTGCGTCCGCGGGAAGATCACGAACTGCGCATCGAGTCTTTTTTGCTGAATATCACCCCGCCGGCAACGCTGCTTTGGCACCGAGATGTGGAGGGTAACTCGGTCGCGATAGCAAGCTTTACCTTGCCTACGAGCCAGTTGCTGATTGAGAGTGAAATCATAATTCAGCAATTTAATGAAGATCCGCTCGACTTTTTGGTGGCGGATTATGCGATAAATTACCCGTTCAGCTATGAACCAGATGACTACGTTTTATTGTTCCCGTATATGGCACTTCCCGTGCAGGCGACCATTGACGAGCTAAATAAATGGCAGACCAATTTTTGGCGTCCCGGTGAAAAAATTCAGAGTTACACGCTATTGCAACGGCTGACCGCGTACATTTATGAATCCCTGTCGTATCGAGTTAGAGAGGAGCCCGGCGTCCAGAGCGCCACGCAAACCTTGTCCTGTGGGACTGGGTCGTGCCGCGATTTTGCTCTGCTTTTTATGGAGGCGGCGCGCTGCCTGGGTTTGGCTTCACGCTTTGTCAGTGGCTATCTCTACGCACCCTTGATGTCAGATCAGGCGGGCGCGACCCATGCCTGGGCCGAAGTCTACCTGCCCGGCGCCGGCTGGAAAGGGTTCGACCCCACCATTGGCAAAATCGTCGGTACTGATCATATCGCTGTTGCTGTGACAAGATCGCCCCAGCTGGTACCACCCATAGAGGGCACCTTTAGTGGTGGGCAGGGCTCAAGCCTTGATGTCGGCGTGTGGGTCAGCCAGTGTTAACCGATGAGCTGAAAGCGCTTTAAGTTGGCGTCCTTCGGTCACCCAATGCTCGTAAAGTTCGTTCGTTCTGATATGGTTGGTATTGCCGTCACGGCCATTATTTTTTTCATCCAGGATCCGGTCAGGAGAAACGCATGTCAAATAATATCTCTACCCTGCAGGAAAAGATCAGGCGCTGGACCCTGTTGCTGGGGGTTCTCCAGATTACCGTTGGCTGTGCAGTAGGATTTATTCCGCCAACACTCGTTGAGTGGTACCGCGGCATCGTCATGGCTCACATCGAATTAACCATCAACGGCATACTGATGGTTGTACTTGGCTTGCTGGTCTACGAGCTCGGGCTGAATCGAGTCGCCCTGAAAGTCTGGTTCGTGACCGTGCAGATTGGCACCTGGGCTAATGGGGCGGCGGGTGTTGCGGGTGCTTTTATCGGCTCCTCATCGCCGCTCATGCCGACGCTCAACGAAAAATTCCCACCACCTCATGGCGTCGATAGCGCGTTGGTTACAGGCCTGCTACAGCTATGCGCTGTGACCATCATGGCGGCTTTATTGCTGACTCTTTTTGGTTTGTTGCGCGGCCGGACTTCGGCTGTAGCGGCAAGTACCCAGGCCGCACACGTTCGCTGACGTGAAAATCCTTGCGGATACCTCGGAGGCAGGACTTTGACCGCCACCAATGTGTCTGTATTACCGGAACACTTGCCTGCACGACATGGGCGGGAGCAATCGAGTGGTGAAGAGCTGGCGAACAGCCTTAGCCACGGTGCCGGGCTGATAGCGGCGCTTATCGGCACGCCCTATCTTGTGATTAACGCAGTAAGCAGTGGCAGCGCTGATTATGTGGTTGGCATCAGCGTGTTTTGTGCGAGCATCCTGTTTCTATATCTGTCTTCTACGCTCTATCACGCCTGGGTTGTGGGCAAGGCTAAACGTGTTTTCCGGATTGTTGAGCATTGTGCGATCTTTGTGCTCATTGCCGGCACCTACACTCCGCTCGCCCTCGGGGTGCTGCGCGGGCCCTGGGGTTGGGCTCTTCTGGGTGCGGTTTGGAGCCTTGCCATTGCCGGGGTGACGCTAAAGGCTTTCCATCAGGCTACACGACCAGTGCTTTTCACTAGCTTGTATTTGGTGATGGGATGGCTTGGTGCTGGTGGTTGAACCGTTGCTGGCCAGCATGCCAACAGCGGGCTTGCTCTTATTGCTTGCTGGTGGCCTGTTCTACACAGTCGGGGTAATTTTCTTCGCCACAGACTATCGGCTTAAGTACGGCCATTTTATCTGGCACCTGTTTGTCATCCTCGGTACGGTGTGCCATTACTTTGCGGTACTGGGCTACGGGATCTAGCCCGTTTAAGAGACGGCTGCCTATGAGATGGCAGAGTAGGTGATCAGTTTCGTCGGGGTGTTTGGCAAGGGCCGCGCCGGAGAGGTGTGGCGATCGGACCAGAAATGATAGAGGAAGCCTGATGCAGCGGGAAATCGTGGTGCCCAGGGGCGGAATCGAACCACCGACACGAGGATTTTCAATCCTCTGCTCTACCGACTGAGCTACCTGGGCTTTTTCGCTAGCGCGGAAAGGCGCGTATTAAACCGTTTCGTATGGATGCCGTCAAGGATCAACAGACGGATTACTGGCTGGGTGGTATGTAGCCTTCTGCCGAGTCGTAATCGGCGCCGGAGAGGAATTTGTCTCGCTGCTCAGCGAGGTAGGTGCGTGCTGTCATGTCCATCATGTTGAGTTGTTTTTCATTGATGAGCATCGTCTGGTGAGCGATCCATTCCTGCCAGGCTTTTGCCGACACATTGTTGAAAATATCCTCACCTTTGGGGCCGGGAAAGGGCGGTGCGTTGAGACCTTCCAGTTGCTGCTGGTATTTGCGGCATAAAACGGTTCGGCTCATGACTTGTCCTCAGTTGGGGCGCACAGAATAGAAACTTGGCGACGAGCTGGCAAGCGTTGCAGTGCATTGACGACAAATCGCTACTATAAATCGTTAGTACAAATGGCTGCGACAGGCTGTGTGACGGATTGTTGCGATGCAATATTACGACGACGTGTTACAACGGAAAATCGCACAGTAGTTGTTGGACGGGTCGCGGCAGGCCGAGTTGTCCTGGGTGGGCGGGATTTATCCAGGTCAGTCCACTGTCGGCAATACGGGTCTGCGGCCTTGCGTCGATGTACACCGGTGTGTAGTCGAGATGGTAATGACTGAAGGTGTGGCGACGTGGTTCCCCCCGTCGATACCTGTCTGCGGTGAGGCCCAGTTGTTGACAGGTTGCGGTGATGTCGTCGTCGTGGGGGCATTCCGGAAAACTCCAGAGGCCTCCCCAAAGACCGGTGGGTGGCCGCTGCTGCAACAGCACGTCGCCAGCTTCGTTGATAACTATGAGCAACAATCTGGTTTGTACTGGCAGGCTCTTGCGGGGCTTGCTGGCGGGGTACTGGGCGGTGGTGCCACTGGCATGAGCCTGGCAATTTGATTGCAGTGGGCACGCGGAGCAGTTCGGCTTACTGCGTGTACACAGTGTCGCGCCGAGATCCATAATGGCCTGGGTGTAGTCAGCGCAGCGTTGTTTCGGTGTGGTGGCTGCGGCCAGTTGCCAGAGGTTTTTTTGTACGCTGCTTTGTCCTGGCCAGCCCGCTACGCGGAAATAACGGCTTAGCACCCGCTTGACGTTACCATCAAGAATTGGCTGTGGCTGGTTGAAGGCGATGGCGCAAATGGCGCCTGCGGTGGAGCGGCCTATGCCGGGTAATTGTTGTAACTTGGCGTGGTCGGCTGGGAGTTCAGCGGCGAATTTGGTGCAAATGATACCGGCGGCTTTGTGCAGATTACGCCCGCGTGCGTAGTAACCAAGCCCGGTCCATCGATGCAGGACCTCATCCAGCGGCGCATTGGCCAGGATCCGCACATTGGGAAAGGCCGCCACAAAACGCTTGAAATAGGGGATGACAGTCGTTACCTGGGTTTGCTGGAGCATGATTTCGGACACCCAAACCCGGTAGGCGGTGATATCGTTTCGCCAGGGCAGATCGGCGCGACCGTTACTGTCGTACCAGGCGAGGAGTAGCTGAGGAAAACCGGTCTCAATAACCATTGGATACAAGCTAGCGGCCAAAAATACCTTTCAGCAGGCTTTCGACGGCATCTCCGGTTTTTTCATCGATTTTGCTGTTTTTGCGGATATTGTCCATGACCGCACCCTGCAATAACTGTTTGACGACATCGCCGTCAGGCGCACAGCTTTTCGCGCCAGCTTTCTCGAAGCTGTCTTTGCAACGGATGGGGATGTCGCGATCACGAATCCGTTTGCTCTTGACCACACAACCATTTTCGCTCGTGCGTTCGCCGCTGAGTCGGGTAACCGCGAGCACATTAAAAGCCATCGCCTGCGTATTGACCACGGCGTCACCGCGGACACTCAGGTTGCCGATGGCGGTGGTGTAGGGGTTAAGCGTGAGTTTGTGGCCGTTGACGTTGATGGTGGCCTTAAGATCCTCGAGTTGGGTGCCCATAGGCCATTGTTGTGTGACCGGGGTCTGCTCAACCAGCGCGGCGATTTCGCAATACGAACGTTCAACGTTAAAGCTGGTGATCCTCGGCTGCACCACGGTTAATTCCCCGTTGCTGATCAGGTTGCTGTGCAGTTCGTCCGTCGTCAGCCCCTGGGTGCGACCCTCCAGGTTGAGGTTTAGCTGGCCGGTGACCTCGGCCTTTTCGCTGCCAAACGCTGCGGCGGCTTTTTCCAGGGATAGCCCGGAGATCCGTTGGGTGAAGCTCAGCGTTGGCTGACGCGGCTTTAAGTTTATATTGGCGGTGGTGCTGAAAGCGCCTTCCAGGGTGTTGGCCGATAGCCTGGTGATTTCCACAACAGCGCCTTTAATACGCGACGTTAGCTGGAAGTTGTTGAGGCTCAGCGTGTCGACAGTGAGTTTTTCAAAATTGATGTTCATGGCACCGTTGCCGCCTTCAAGCCATGCTACAGGTCCGACCAGTGGCGCGAATACAGCGGCCGTCTGCGCCTTACCTGCTGTTTTAGCACCTCCGCCAGGCGCCTGGTTGTCACCGTCACTTATGTAGTGGTTCAGATCGAGGCTGGTGCCGCTTAGTTGTAGATCCAGGTTTTTTGGCGCGTCCAGTTTTAGTTTGGCGCTGCCCTTGAGTTCGGTGTCGTCCAGAGTGAGCGCAAGTTTGCTCAGGGTGAAGGCCTGCGTAGAGCCCGTGAACCGAGTGCTTAACGAAACACCTTGCAGGGCAGCACCGGGCAGCGTCGACAGGTTTACCCCCCAGGCGCTTAACACCTTGCGGAGGTTTGCTGGTGGTATGTCGACCTCGCCGTCTACCTGCAAGGCGCTGCTAACTTTACTGCCATTGAGCTTCGCGGTTGCGGTTAGATCACCACTGCTGACAGCCAGCCGGGGAAGATTGAGGGTATCGTCAGCGCCATCAAATTGTGCCTCCAGCTGGACGTTGATCTCCGGTTTACCGGACGGCGCCAGCGTAAGGGTTGCAGCGCTAAGGGCGTATTTTTCCTCGCTCTGGTTGACGCTCGCATCAGCCTGCAACACGACGCCTACTGGATTGGTGACAGTCGGATCGCTGTAGTCGAAAGCGACCTTGACCGAAAAGGGTTTGCCGACAAGATTCAGTTGTTGGCCGGACAGTGAGAAATTGTCCAGCACGCGCAGCGCTTTGTTGTTCTGCGCAGTGCTGGCGCTACCAGTGCTACCAGTGTCGACGGGCAGGGTGATGCGACTGTTGCTGATTTTCAGGTTTTCGATGGCGACCGCAAAGCTGAGTGATGCGGCGGCGTCCTCGCCTGCTGCCCCTGGAGCGGTGGCCAGTGGCGCAACCGCCGCCGCTGCCGTCTGTTGCTGATCGGTCAAACGAATGTTGGCGCCATCAATGTGTACTGAACTGACCGCGATCTGCTTTTTCAGCAGTGCGCGCCAGCTCAGGCTTAAACTGGCGCTTTGCAAGTGGATCTCTGGCAGGGGCTGGGTGATACCAGCAACACGACCCCGACAACCCATTTCATTACTTTCATATCCTTGCCGCCTTAATAAATAGCTGTTGTTGATGATTTGGAGATTGATTAGAACCCGCACTGCGGAGTCGTTCAAGGTTTCGGTAACCTGTGGTG
>JBFIEE010000054.1:0-19441 GCA_041603535.1 Porticoccaceae bacterium | reverse complement strand
TTTTTCAACGGCGCCAGGTTTGTCGACGACCAAAACCAATGGCGCCAGAGCGATTATTGGGCCACACCGATAGAGTTTCTTGCCAACGACGCGGGAGACTGTGAAGATTTTTCCATTGCCAAGTACTTTACCCTGAAAGAAATGGGCGTCGACGTCGACAAACTCCGTATCACCTACGTCAAAGCGTTAACTCTAAACCAGGCCCACATGGTGCTTGCCTACTACGCCACACCCTCTTCCGTCCCGGTTATCCTCGACAATATCAACAAGCGCATCAAACCCGCCACTGAGCGCAGCGATCTGCAGCCGGTATACAGTTTCAACGCGGACGATCTCTGGCTCGCCCGCTCACGTAACGAACAACTTAAAGTCGGTAAATCTGGGCAGCTTGGCCTGTGGCGCGATCTAACGGCCAAAATGGCGAAAGAGTTAATGTAGAGATACTTCGGTGAAATAGATCTCGGTAGTTATCATCAATTGATGCTAATTGTTACCCACCATGACTGGGCTCAGCGGAGAGCTGATTCGAAATCTACTCCAGAAAATTTTTCCTGCCCCTATTAGAGCTCTCATCATCCCAGAGAGGATAGCGTAGACTGCAGCCCGCACACCAACTTAGGCAAAGAGTCCACCACCCCTTATAAGACCATTTATAAAACAATAATAAAACGCCGTCCGGGGACGGCGTTTTATTCGACATTGTAATGCTACTTTAGGCTATCAGCTACGCGTCGGTTACCAGATTCCCACCCGTTAGTAAGGATTGAATAATAGCACTTTGATCTATAGCACCAGTCACCAGATCAACCCCCTGCAGGACTATCGTCTGATCAGGCGCGCCGAAAACACCGCCGCCATCTGCATCAACTTTAATGACGGTATCACCACTACCCGACAGGCTAAAATTCAAAAAGCTCGTCAAATTTACCGCCACGGCGGTTTCGCCCTGTAATAAATCAGCCAAATTCAACACATCACCTTCAGCCGGGTTGTAGGCAGCGCCACCACCTCGGTTAAAATCGATAACTGTGTCCAAACCGGTATCACCAGCCTGCCATTTAAACGTATCCGCACCAGGGCCGCCGGTGAGAATATCGTTACCCTGGCCACCGATTAAAATGTCGCTGCCCGCGGTACCAACAAGTGTATCCGCACCCGAAGTTCCTGCGATGGCCTCTAGCACCAAACCACCCGTGGCATCACCGTCGACGTGGACATTGAAAGTTTGGCTGGCGACATCCCCATCCCCATCCATAACGTTCAGGGTGAACTTGTAATCGAGATCCGCCGGAGCCTCAGAAGAAAGCTTGGACACGGTGACGTTATTGAGCCGAAATCCGTCATTTGCGTTCTGTACATTCGGATCGCTTAGCACATCGACTGCGACAATTGACGTATAGGTAGTGCCGTCAACGGCCCTACCAAAGTCCGGAAGGCCGTCAACCTGGACCACCTGACCGGTCGTGGTGCTAATTGTTAAATCCTCCCAGATCGTATTGGTGTAGAAGACTCGTACGATCAATCCGACGACTTTCGCTGCTCCCCCGCCGCCTGTAAAGCCATCAGCCGTGAAACTAAAGCGCTCGACATTTTGATTAAACGAGAACTTGATGGATTCATTCGCATTGATGATGTTGTTGCCGACGGCCCAGCCTTGCGTGCTCGGATTGACTTCATCACTTCCCTCTCCCGGGGTCGCGTTACCGTCGCTTCCGGTTACCGTCACCACCAGACCGCCTATAGTGCTATTAATTGTCTTGACCAACGCAGGACCTGAAGCGATAACGTCCCCAGTTAGCAGGATGTCTGTTTGTAAAACCGGATCACGATGAACGACTTCTATGGAATCCGTGCCATCGGCATTCAATGTGACTTTCGCCGCCAGGTTGCCACTGCTGTCCTTTAAGTCCAGTACGACGCTGGCACTCGTACTGGAAGCAACACTGATATTCCCTGTTACACCAGTGAGTGTAGGCGCACCTTGCACACCGTCAGCACCGTATTGCCAGTCGGCAAACTGGCCAACGTAAGTTGTGTTGACAGCCGGATTGGGTGTCGAGATATCGACAGCAGTGCCCGCATCAAAGCCATCATTAATGTTAATGAAAGACGGCAAATCGTCCACAATCGTAATCGTAATGGCCGCAGGTGTAGAGAATGTCACCCCGTCGTCCGAAACACTGACATTAAACACATCTTGTTCCAACACGGCCGCCACGTCAGTTATTGCCGTGTCGAGAACATACTTGTAACTCACCACACCTGTTCCAGCATCGTAGTTAGTGATGTATAGGGCACCAGCGGCCGTATCACCCACCAACAGCGGAAGTAGTGCAGTAGCTGCTCCCAATTGCAACATTGTGAAAGTGCCGGAATTTACTTTCACCGAGACCAGATCATCAAGTCCATCCGTATCCGTCAGTGTGAAAGTACCCGAGACCTCCTTCGTCGTTGGTCCGGCCTTGGAACCCAGTGATAATCCTGCTTCGTATACGGTATGCGCACCATCTGTTATAGCGATTGTTGGCGCATCGTTGGTACCAAAGATGCTTATGGTCAGATTTACCGCTGAAGAATCTATCCCACCGTCATTGGCTTTGTAGCTGAACGTATCTGTCAGTGGTGCATCGCCGTCATCCAGCGCTTGAACCAAGTCGTAAGCCGCCGCATTATCCGCGTGGGTGTACAACGTGTAGGTGTAGCTGCCATCGGCATTCATATGCAGGGTGCCGTAGGTGCCTGCAAAGTCAGTGCCACCGAGTGCGGCTACAGCAGCCCCATCGACCGAGGCGACCGTCAATGGATCAGCGTCCAGATCCGTGTCCGCCACATCAGCAAACGTGCCTGCCGGGGCTGCCGGGGTATTGTGGTCAGCGCCCGCAATCACATTGCCACTAATAACCGTAACCGTGTCTTCCTGTGCCCAGTTGGTGTCTGCCAGTGCTACCGGCGCATCGTCCCCCGCCGTGACATTGATCGTCACTGTCGCTTCGTTGCTCAACAGCGCTCCGTCACTGACCTTGTACTTGAACGTCGCATACGGACTACCGTTCTCATCGCCGTCCGGCACAAACGTCAGCTTGCCCGCCGCAATGTCCGACACCGTGATGACCTGGTTCAGCGTCACCGCAACATCGTCCAGTTTCAGAACCCCATCGGTCGCCAGCGCCGTTACTGTGATCGAGCTGAAGCTCGCACTGTCACCGTCCGAATCATTGTTCGGACCGGTGCCATCAGCACCAAACAAGCCCGCCGAGGTGATCGTCACCGCGTTGTCTTCCGCCGTGTTGAAGGTGTCGTCCACCGCTACCGGCGCATCGTCCCCCGGCGGCTTATCTGGCACGCCGATCGTCAAAAATGCGGAGCTGGAATCACCATCACCGTCAGTGATGGTGTATCTGATAACGACGCTACCTTCTTGTTCTCCAGAAGGATAATAGGTGATATTGCCTGCTGCACTAAACCCAAGACTACCGCCGCCGGCCGTAATGCTCGCCCCCGTTAAAGAACCACCATCAGCACCCAGGTGGTCGTTACTAAGCACGTTATACCTAACCGATGCTGATTCGCCGTCCCATGTGGTTGCGTCGTTGACGGCAACAGGCACATCATCAATGACGGCAATCGTCAGGGTGCTTGAACTGAGGTCACCATCACTGTCAGTTACCTGAGTATCAAACGTGTCAAGTATAGAGTTTGCACCGTTATTACCTGGACCGTGGGCCGTGGTATTTGTCGACAGGGTGTAAAGCCAGCTATAAACACCGCCGCTTACTGTCACCTGCAGAGAGCCGTAGACGCCACTCACAGTTCCTCCGCTGGTGACATCGACACCGCCAACCTTAAATGAGGTAATTGCGTCGTTACTCACTATCGAAAAGGTGCCGGACGTAGTGTCGATAATTTCCGACTCATTGACCTGGCCAGAAGCTGGGCTAATTACCGGCTCACTGTCATCGGCGAGATTCAGCGTGACTCTTGCGGTGGACTGACTGCCATCACCATCTATAATGGTGTAGGTAAAACTGTCAGTGCCTGAAATGCCATCTTTTGGCGTGTACGTAAACGTCCCGTTGTTGTTGTAAACAACGGCGCCATGAGTGGCGTCGTTGTTATAAAAAACCTTGCTCGGGTCCGCAAAATTTACACCATCAGGTCCAACGATATCGTTTGCTACGACATTAATAACAATGGGTGCGTCTTCTGGCACGTCAATGCCTAAATCATCGTTAGCGATTGGGGACCCGTCAGAAATCGTAATACTGATCGTTGATTGCGCGGTTCTACCATTCGCATCCTGAATGGTGTAACTAAACACCTCAACAGGATTACCCGCGCTATTGTCCACGGCCAGGGGCGGGGTATACGTATAGCTACCATCACCATTAATGGCAATAGTGCCGCCATAAGTGCCCGTGATGACGGCACCTACGTTGCCCGCGAAGCCATTTACTGCGACGACCTTTACCGCGCCAGGGCCCGCAGGTCCGAAGTCGTCGTTCTCCGTTACATTGCCAATCACAGACGGGCCGCTTTCTGGGATGGCATCACCCTCTGGCTCACTATCAGGGTTACCATCCGGCGGTGTTCCGAAAAATTCGGGATTTGCCGTAGGCCCACCAAGTATTGTTTCGGTATCAGCGGTTGGATCGACCTGCTGTCGCGGCGGCAGATGCGGATCAAATCCCGCTTGCGGTTCAACTCGCTCTATAGTTCTACCAAACAATGCACCCTGACCCTGCTCATCATCAGGACCGTTAGCGTTACCATCAGTACTACCTGCCGCAGTCTCTTCCAGTGATTCGGAAATATCCTCACCTTTAGCAAGCGCCGCCAGCAACTCATCAAATTCCAGATTACCGCCTTCATAAACCGGTAAAAGCGCCAGGGCTTCGGGCGTAGCGGTAACGGCCAACCCCTGGTTCAGTTGGCGCACGCTACCATCTGCCAACGTAATTAGGACGATGTCCGAGGTACCCGACTCGATGATTTCACCGGCATAAATAGCATCACCCGGCTGTAACTCTCGTATAGAACCATCACTTGAAACCGCAACGACTGTATCCGACGACGCCTTCAAAACGGCCACGACGGGTGTTTTTTGACTGGCTTCAATCTGGCTTCCCTGTTTCACTTCATCGTTCATCTTTCGTTCCTCTATCAGTTCGAATCTATCTCGATTCACACTTCATCGTCGCGCTTTCTTCGGTATTGAGACGTAACTTAAATTTTCGCCCCGACCATATACATCAAATCACCCATACCGTGAAAAATCCGGTACTCGTTATAAATCACGTCGTATTGCGCCGTTATCAATGCCTGCTGCGCATTCACCGACTCAGTCTCAGTATTAAGCAGGTCAAGAAGGGTTCTGCGCCCCAGATCAAACTGATCGAGATAGGCCGACTTAGTGGATTGCGAGTCCTTCACATGGGCATCAAGCGTCGACATCTGATTCAGCAGCGTTTCATATGCGACCCAGGACAAACGGACTTCCTGCTCTACCTGACGCATCGCGTTATTACGAATTTCCTTTGCCTTTTCAACGAGAAAAGCAAATTCCTGCTTGCGCGCCTTATCCGCACCGCCGCGAAACAGGTTGTAGCGCATACGCAACATCACCCGCAGGTCATCGACTTGCTGTTCGACACCGTCAATGTTGTCGTTCAAATCACGTTCTAATTCCACATGAAGCTGAGGATAAAAGGTACTTTTGGTCTGCTCATAAAGAAAGGTCGTCGCATCCACGTCCGCACTCGCCACCATCATAACTGGGTGATTGTCACCAGCTTTTGTCACGGCTTCGTCAACAGTTGTAGGCAAGTAGCTTCGATAAGAACCAGGTCCATCCAAATCACCGACGTTAGGCATCTCACCGACAACGCGCTGGTAATTAATTTCGGCATCACGCAGATTAGCCTCCGCCGCTGCAAAATTGGTTTTCGCCAAGGCTAAACGACCAGCAATCTGGTCCTGGTCAGCACGGCTGCCAACACCCGAATCAAACCGTTGTTTCATTTTGCCGTAGATCTCCTCATGGAAGGCCAGTGTGCTTTTAGCCAGCTCAAGAATCTCCTGCTGCTTGAGCACTTCGGTGAAAACACGGACTACCTCAAGAGCAACGTCTTCACCTACTGAGCGGGCTCGCTGCTTCGCGCTTTCTTCGCGGGCCTGTTGATTGCGGTATTCGTTCTGAGTGCTGAAACCGTCAAAAACCAGTTGACGGATATTCAACTGCGCCTCCCGCCGTTCCAGCTCGTTCCGGGTTCTCCCTGGACTGTTTGGAAACACTACGTTAGTCGGATCACGCTCCTGAAAACCAAATCCTCCAACCAGATCAACTGTAGGGTAGTAACCAGCGAGAGCCTGCCTGACCTGTCGCTCCCGCGCATTCGCCTCGCGCAGTTCGGCAAGAACGCTCGGATTGGTGGTTAATGTCTGGGTGATAACCTCCCTGACATCCAGCGCGAAGGATTGGGTACTTACTATCAACGACAAAACCGCCGCACCGATAACTAAGTTTTTGGCGTTCACATTACTGGTTTCTAGCATGATAAAAATTCCCTGTTTTTTAGTTGCGTTGCATTACTGTTACAAATCCACTGCTGCACTCTCTGTTGGTGGATCTACCACTTCAGTTTACGGGTTCAATGGTAACTCCCCGTTGCCCCAGCCAAATAGCTGAAACACAGCTTCGCGCACTTTAATGCTATTTTTATCACATTCGGTATGCGAAGCCCTTACCACTCGTCCCCCAATCACTACCATTTGAAATACGGCGGAATCACTGCGACCCACGCCAACCGTTCATCGTCCGGTCAACACCCCTTGTCGATGGTTAGCGTTCCCGAAAGGCCAACTGTTTCGTTTTTAAAATTGGTTTAAGAATGTAATCGAGAATGGATTTCTTGCCGGTAAGAATGTCTACTTCCACAGTCATTCCTGGCATGATTGGCAGGGGATTATCCATGTCACCTAACACACTACTTTCGGTTTCCAGGCGGATGCCATAATAACTAACACCTTCTTCATCGACAATGGTATCGGGACTGATATTTATAACATGAGCGGGCAGGCCACCGTGTATAGAGAAGTCATAAGCAGTAAATCGAATCGTGGCCAGCTGGCCCGGGTGAATAAAAGCAATATCTGACGGCAGGACTTTGGCATCCACTAACAGAGAGTCGTCAGCCGGTACGATTTCAATCAGATCCATGCCGGGTTGCACAACGCCGCCAATCGTTTTGACATTGATCAGCTTAACAGTGCCGCGCACTGGCGATCGCACCGTCGTCCGCGCCACCCGATCGCTGTAAGCCTGGTTGCCTTCCTGTAAACGTGCTAGCTCGGCATTAACATCGTTCAATTCACGGCGAGCTTCGTTAGCGAAATTTTGCGCAAAGGTGTCGCGGTTGTTTTTTGCCTCGTCATATTCGGACTGCAAGCGGGGGATGGCTAGCTCTGCTTTGCCCAGCTCCCCTTTCAGGTCGTTCACCTGTCGCTCGAGACGTAATAATTCCACATGGGAGACCGCGCCAGCCTGAACCAGCGGCTTGGTGAAATCCAGTTCCTTTTGCAATAAAACATAACTGCTGGAAAGACTTTGTCGATTTAAACGTACCGAAGATAACTCCTGCTTTTTTTGCTCCACCCTTTGATTGAGGGCCGCCAAGTGAGAATTAAATTCCGATATGCTGGACCGGTACAGTTTTCGCTCACTTTCCGTTAACGCGTCATTGCCGCTGATATGCTTATCCAGCTCCTGCCACTGTTCGTCAAAGCTGGTGCCCTCGGCCTGAGCCCGTAGTCGCGCCGCCTTTACCTGAAGCTGAGCGGCCTGTAACGAACGCTCGCGCAAAGTAGAAGAAAAGATGGTGTCGTCGATCAAGACCAGGGGCTGATCCTTCTCGACCAGGTCACCCTCGGACATCATGATTTTAGCAATAATGCCACCCTCCAGGTTTTGCACAACCTGAACATCGCTCGAAGGTACAATACGGCCCTGCCCTCGGGTAAATTCATCAACCTGCGCAAAATATGCCCAGGTGAGCATAACAATCAATAACACTAAAATGACACGCAGCAATAAACGCTGTAAGCCGGGCGCCTGCTGCAACATGGCCTCGGACGAATAGGACATATATTTAAGATCTGTTACCGGAACAATATCGAGGCCTCGCTTAAATCGGGTCCAACGATTTAACTTGTCTCTCGTTTCGCTAGTTACGGGGCGTTCGGTCATTTCGCAGCCCCCCGGATTTGTCCCTGCCGCAACGACTCGATAACCTGGTCTCTGGGTCCGTCAGCGACAACCTTGCCGTTGTCGAGAACAATAAGTCGATCAACAATATCCAGCATTGTCATTTTATGTGTAATCAAGATCAGGGTTTTTTTTTCCACTAATTTTTTTAAGTTCTCCTTTATCAAATTCTCGCTACCCTGGTCCATTGACGCTGTCGGCTCATCCAGTAACACAACAGGGGGTGCGCGCAAAAATACCCGCGCCAGACCAACAGCCTGTCGCTGTCCACCAGAAAGCGTCTCACCACGCTCACCAATCGGCATTTCATACCCCTGGGGATGGTTATTAACAAATTTATCTATACCGACGCATTCCGCGGCTGCGACAACACTGGCATCCTCAACAGCGCCCTGACCAAGGGCAATATTTTCGCGAATGGTGCCGAAGAACAGCATGACGTCCTGCGACACATAGCCTATGTTAGACCGCAAGTCGGCGGGATCCAGCTGCTTTATATCAAAACCATCGATTCGCACCGAACCCCTGTCTGCTTCCTGTAACGCCAATATCAACCTGGACAAGGTCGACTTGCCCGAGCCGATCTTGCCGATAATGCCAACCTTTTCCCCGGGTTTAATGCTAAATGAAACGTTTTCAATGGCTGGTGTCGGTTGATCAGCATACGAAAAGGTCACATCCTTGAATAAAATTTCTCCCGCCAATTTGTTACGATGCAAAAACCGCTGGTCTTCTGCCCTTTCGACCGGCATAGACATAATTTCATCCAGCGATTTAAGTGTTCCCTCTGCATGATCGTAATTCGTCAGCAGAGATACCATTTGCCCCAGTGGCGCCAGTGCGCGCCCATTGAGTATCACGCATGCGATTAAGCCACCCAAAGTCAGCTCTTGCTCGCCAATCAAATAGACACCTGCGACGACGATGGCCACCATCGCAATTTGCTGGAGAAACTGCACATTTTGCAGGGCTGAATTTGACACCATTCGCGATTGCAGGCTCCACTGCGACACATAGCCGACGGACTGCTCCCAACTCCGTTGTGCGCCACTTTCCGCACCTGTCGTTTTGATGGTTTCAATACCAACCATACTTTCTACCAGTGTCGCGTTCTTTTTGGCGGAGCCGCGCATCACGTTTTCCACTGCGGGTCGCAGCCTTACCTGCGCCTGGTATGCCAGCAACAGTGATAACGGGATAACTACCAACGGTATCGCGACCAACCAACCTCCGAGATAGGCGATGAACCCAAGGAACAACACCAGGAACGGCAGATCGATGAGTGTCAAAATGGTGGTCGAGGTGATAAAGCTGCGAATAGCGTCAAATTCGTGCAAGCGGTTTGTAAAAGCGCCAATCGACACCGGCCGACTGCGCATTTTCAAATTGAGGACTCGTTCAAATAATCTCGCTGAAATAATCACGTCTGTCCGCTTGGCCGCGAGTTCAACCAGGTAACTGCGTATCGCTTTCAGGCCCAGATCAAACCCGTAAACGATGGCCACGCCTATTGCCAGTGCCCACAACGTCTCTATTGCATTATTCGGCACTACCCGGTCGTACACGTTCATGACAAAAAGTGGTTGCGCCAACACAAAAAGATTGATCAACAGCGACGCAATCAAAACATCCCGATAAATCCCCGAGGAGCTTCTCAACACCCCCCAGAACCAGTGCTCCCCAGGGCTCTTGTATATTTTTGGTGTACGCGAATCAAACTGCTGCGAAGGGCGCACATAAAACACATGCCCCTGATAATGTCTGGCTAGCTCAGCAAGATTTACCTGATGTAAAGCCTGGCTGTCCGGGGACATCAACATGGCAAACCCGGCGCCAACATCAATATCCGTTACCACCGCATACCGATTCGTATCTATCATTAAAATCGCCGGCAGAACATGCTGCGGAATCTCCTGAAGCGAGCGTTCCATCGGCAAGGCCGCCAGACCCGCACGGTTGGCAGCACGAACGAATAGCTCCGGGGTGAGTATGCCGTTCTCCATTGGCAACCCGGCAGTAACGGCCGTGGTTGACACCACTCGCCCTTCAAGCCTGCATACCAAGACCAGACAATCTAACAAGCTGGCATAACACTCACTGGCCAGTGAATCGTCGTGACCAGGTTTGCCGGGATCAGGTTTGCCGGGATCAGTGCCGTCGGAGCTGCCAGAGCCGCTCGAATTGTCAGAAATGTCTGATCGAGCCGTCGCGACTTTATTATTATCCGCCATTTATAATTCTCTAGTTTACTTGCAAAAGTGCCCGCAACTTGTTGCGAGCACAGAATTTTAGCATGTAAACAGAGACCAATATCAAGCGTTTAATTCATACGATCTCGCCCCTTACACGAAGTGTTAACTAGCGCACACTCAACCAGCCTTCAGCACGGATACACCTAAAGTTAACTGGCATCCTTAGGCACGTAGCCGATCATCGCCTTGGTCTCCAGGTATTCCTCCAGCCCCCAGCTACCGTGCTCGCGACCATTTCCGGACATCCGATAACCACCAAACGGCGCCCCCTGATCAAACCTCGCACCGTTTAATTCGACATGACCCGCACGAATTCTGCGACCCACTTGCCGTGCGTGCTCGATATCTCCTGATTGCACATAACTAGACAGACCGTAGGGGTTATCATTGGCAATGGCAATGGCCTCTTCTTCCGTATCATAGGGGATCAGGCATAACACCGGGCCAAACGCTTCTTCGCGAGCTGTCGCCATATCATTGCTAACATCGGTAAATACGGTCGGTGCTACAAAATAGCCTTTATCACAACCCGCTGGTTTATCAGTGCCACCGGTAAGCAGCCTCGCACCCTCCTTAATGCCTCTCTCTATAAACGCCAAAACACGCCTATATTGTGCCTGATTTGCAATAGGCCCCATATATGTATCGTCTTCTAGAGGATTGCCAACTTTAATAGTATCAATAGCTTGTAGAACAATTGATTCAATCTCCTTTAAGTCTTTTCGCGGCACGACCATTCTGGTGGGGCCATTACAGGCCTGCCCGGAGTTAAACATCGCCAGCCGAGTACCGCCCTTTACCGCACGACTGTAATCGGCATCCTCAAGGATGATATTCGCCGACTTGCCACCGAGCTCCTGCCCTACCCGCTTGATCGTTGGCGCAGCGGCCATGGCCACTGCAGCGCCAGCGCGCGTTGAGCCGGTAATCGATACCACATCGACTTCAGGATGCCGAGCCAGCGCCTCACCGACCACCGGGCCCGCACCAACAACCAGATTGAAAACGCCAGCGGGTACACCCGCCTCGGCAATAATTTCTGCCAGGATAAATGCGTCCAGGGGGGCTAGCTCGCTAGGTTTTAGCACCATCGTGCAACCAGCCGCCAGTGCTGGTGCGACTTTGCCGCCGATCTGATTGAGCGGGAAATTCCAGGGAGTAATCAAACCGCAGACACCCGCCGCTTCTTTTATGACGCGGGTTTTCCCATGATCTATTTCAAAGGGATATTCCCGACAGAGCTTCGCAGCTTCCTTGAACGTAAACACCGGGTTACCTATTTGCGCACCCTTGCACAACATTACCGGCATACCCATTTCCGCGGTAATCGAGTCGGCGAGATCGCCCGTTCGGGCTTCCAGGCCTGCTACAATTTTATCCAGATAGTCTGCCCTGACCGACGGATCTGTTTGTGACCAGCTGTCAAAGGCGTTTCTAGCCGCCATCACTGCAGCATCAATGTCGGCTTCCGAGCCCAGCGCAACCCTGGCGACCACCTCCTCCGTGGCGGGATTGGTTATCTCCGCGGAATCAGTGCCGACTGGCTTAACCCACTGCCCATTGATGTAGAATTTATCTTTAACAATCACGTGCTGTCCTCCATAGGATCGAATGTACTTAACCAGAAATGTACTTCCTCAAGATAGCTATCTGACCCGCCGCAGACGCCGACACCATTTAAAGTTCAGCACTTAAAGATCAGCACTTAAAGATCAGTGTTAGCGCACAATCAAAACGCGTAATTTAGGGGCCATTTCAGGCCTCGAAATATAACACGACTGCACCGCGAAAAGTTAGCTTGCACCGATCTCGCATGAATATGCTGAACTGCAGTGACCGGCAATCGACCGGCAGGGTAAATAGACGTTAAAATGGTGGCACTACCCGTCGATGACCCTTTCGCCATGCCCCGCATGCCCAATGCCCACACGGCCAGCACTATCCCCGTACAGATCTCGTCGCCCCTGAACAGAGCGTTTAGCGTAGCGCCCATGCTCGACTGGACTGATCGACACTGTCGATACTTTATGCGCTTACTCACCAGGCGATCACTCCTCTACACAGAGATGGTGACCGTCGGCGCAATACTCCATGGCGATCGCGAACATCACCTCAGATTTGAAGCTATCGAGCAGCCGCTCGCGCTACAGCTAGGCGGCAATGATCCGACGGCGCTCGCGCAATGCTCGAGAATTGCTGAGCGTTATGGTTATGACGAAGTGAATCTCAATTGCGGCTGCCCCAGCAACAAGGTGCAACAGGGCCAGTTTGGCGCCTGTCTGATGAAGCAACCGCAGCTCGTTGCCCATTGTATTGCGGCTATGCGCGACGCTGTCAGCATCCCGGTGACCATCAAACACCGCATCGGTATAGACCGGGAGACGAGTTACGATCGGCTCGCCACTTTTGTCGGTAGCGTTGCCGACGCCGGGTGCCATACTTTTATTGTCCACGCACGGGCGGCCTGGCTCGACGGCATCAGCCCAAAGCAAAACAGAACATTACCGCCCCTGGACTACAATCTGGTTTACCGGTTGAAAGCAGACTTCCCCGAGCGGGAATTCATTCTTAATGGCGGTATCAATAGTCTTGTCGAAGTGAAACAACATTTATCGCAGGTTGATGGCGTGATGATGGGCCGAGAAGCCTATTGCAACCCTTATATCCTCGCCGAAGTCGATCAAATGATTCACGGCGAACCTACATCGACGATAGAACGCTTAACAGTGTTAGAGCAATTAATCCCCTATGCGGAAATGGAGCTCCGCAACGGAGTACGCCTCCACCAGATAACCAGACACATACTTGGCTTGTTTCATGGCCAGCCAGGCGCACGGAGGTTCCGGCAGCTGCTCAGCACCCGGGCGGGTTTAGCTGAAGCCGACACCTCGCTACTCTGTGAAGCGCTGGCTTTAATGAATGAATTTTCTCATTTTCGTTCAGATAATGGAGCGACTTCCTTAGCAGACGCCTCACCGCCAGGTAACGCACCCGATCGATCAACTTAGCGCGGTATTTCAGACCGCATTTTATTCCAACCATCACCACGGGCAAAATCCATGCTAAACAGATTCAAAGAGTTTTTTAGGCTAAATATAGCACCACACGCCGACACCGCGGGAGCCCACGACGGGATCCGTCTCGCCAGCGCGGCGCTACTGGTAGAGATTATGGTAACCGACGGTCAGGCGGTCGACAAAGAAGAGTCCAGAATAAAGACGTTACTCCGCACTTCATTTGGCCTGTCATCTGCAGAAAGCGAGGAGCTGTTTGAACTTGCACAACTGGAAGTCGCAGAAGCCACGTCTCTTTACCAGTTCACCCAACTGGTCAATCAACATTTCTCTGCCTCACAGAAACTTGATCTCTTAAAACAGCTGTGGCTGGTCGCGCTGTCAGATGGCGTGCTGGATAAATATGAAGAAAGTCTGATTAGAAAACTGGCCGATCTCCTGCATATTCGACATAGCCAGTACATCCTGGCAAAAAATTTAGCCAGAAAAGAATTAACCTGCTAGATGAAAAGCGCCCATTACACGCCCACCTCATCTTCGAGATACCTAATCAGGTCAATAAATTCCGCTTCACATTCAGGATTGATTTCGACCAAAAGCCTGTGTGCCTCCAGAACATCCTCCCGCGCCCGGTCTTCATCCGGCTCGCAGGGCAACTCCCGTAATACAGCCTCGTCTGCTGTATCGCTACAGATGACCTCAAATAGCTCATCAAGCGCCATGATCTCCAGTGTTTTGAGGATGCTTTCGTTGGTACAGAAAAGAATAGGCACGATGCCATATTTACGCTCGCTATACAGTGCCAACTTGGCCAGCAACCCCAGCGACGTACTGTCGAGACCATCGGTGTCACGTAAATCAATTAGAACGCTTTTTACATCGTTTCGCTTGAAAATAGAATTGATATACTGATTCAACGACGTGCAAAGGGTGACCCGCACATCACCTGTCATTTTAATTAGATAATTACCGCCGCTCTCGCCTACCAGAATTTTACCCTTATCCACGATGCGGATTCCTGACTACCGTCAAGAGCGAAACGTCATCCCGAGCATCGGCAATATCGGTAACGCCCAGCTCAACGCAAATACTTTCGTGCGTCATGCCGGCTCTGCCACAGGCTTCCAGTAAAGACTGCTCTTTTTCGGCAATCGAATCGCCCGCCTGACAATCGAGTAAACCGTCAGAAATAATCGTCAGTGAAAATTCTTCTGGCAAACTGATCTCTTCAACCGTCCAGTGGCTATCTTCAAAAAGCCCAACGGGTCTGCCCTTGCCCGGCAAAAACTCCAGGCGAGATTTCGAAACCAGGACCGGCATCGGCAGCTGAGCGCCGGTGACATACCTCAGGGTATGACGTTCTGTGTCAATTGCCCCGACCAACATCGTCAGATGCTTGTCGATTTTCATCGCCAAAACCTGCCGGTTTATGTGCTCGAGGAGCCCCTGGGGAGCGCGCAACAGCGCGGCTGTATCGTCCTCACTGGTGTGGCGCCAGGACAACTGGCGCACCATAAAGCTCAGCATAATAGTCACGAACGCAGAGGACGCGCCGTGACCAGAAACATCCGCCACATAGAAAATAAGGAAACGGTCAAGTAAAACGCTATAGCCAACGAAGTCCCCGCTTAGGTAAAGCGATGGCACAATCTTATGGGCTATTTCATAGTCACCATAGACCAGCGGCTTGTCTGGCAAAATATTGAGCTGAATCTGACGACCGGCCATTTGGTCCATCTTCAGCGTGTTAAGGCTTTCTCGTAACTCCCGATTGGCGTCCTCGATCTGCATACGGTAATTTTTGTTTTCTCGATACAGATCTTTGAACGAACCAGCCCGGTCGATGGCATTCAACATCGCCTGATCGGTAAAAGGCTCGATAAGCACATCGATGGCGCCACGCCGAAAACTGTCTGCCACATCTGCCGGTGTGGCCTCGGATAAAATGGGAATGACGGCGAGTCCCGATTCGCGACAGCGCCGGGCGAAATCTTCGTCAATATCTATCACATGTTCACCAGCTTCAACGTTGGCAAACATCAGCGTGGGACAAAATTCAGATATGGCGGCCAGGGCGCCACCAGGGGAGTTCACCGTCTTCACCTGCCAGCCGACAGATTCCAGAAGGCGCACCCAAAGGGTACAGCGATGATGATCGCGGGAGAGAATCAAGACACGCTTGCTGTCCTCCGCCATATATTACCTGATAAAAGCTGTTTCTTCGGGCGTATTCAGTAGGTTACTGATAGTCACTGTCTTGATAGTCACTATCCCCAAAATCATCTTCGACCTGGCCGTCGTTGATAAGGTGTTCGCGTCTTTGTAAATAGACATCCCGCACGAAACTGTATTTATCGCCGCTGATTAGCTTCTCAGCTTCCAGCAACTCAGCCCGCCCGGACAAGACGTTAGCCCCATACATCTGATTTCGGGTTGGCACGTGCTCAATGTAGCCAACAGGATTCAGAAAACTGTCAACCAGGCGCCCGGGTGCGTCTCTAAAATTGCTTGGCCCAAAAAACGGCAATACTACATAGGCGCCCTGCGGGACACCCCAGACCGCCATCGTCTGCCCAAAATCCTCTACCGAAGACTTTTGCATACCCCAGCTATCGGCTACATCAAAAAAGCCAGCGACACCGACGGTGGAGTTGACGAACAAACGTCCAGTATCGTTGCCTGCCTGAGCGATTTTCCCCTGGAATACATCATTGACAATATTCACCACCTCGCCGACGTTGCTAAACATTCGAGCGATGCCTTTTTCGACGGGATCAGGTGTGACAGTGCGATAACCCTGAGCGACAGGTTTTAAAACCCAGCGGTCAGCCGTATCGTTGAAGCTAAACATCGCCCGGTTGAAAGGCTCAAGCGGATCGTCGCCTCGGCCTTCTTCAGCGACTACCGATCCACCAAGAGATAAGAAAAAAATACAGACGAACGAACGGTATAAATGCAGTGCCACGGGTTACCCCCCTGATGCCCCAGCTGGCTATGCGGCACATTCTATACAAAGAAATCAGGCGATGATATACCCAAAGGCCGCTCTACAGGAGCGGAGGGCCTCGAAATGACTACAACCGATCGTTAACTAGAAGGCGAACTGCAGCCGCGCGACAATGGCGCTACCGTCATCTTCGCCCTTGATGGCCTCATCGACATCAGCTTTGATGTAGTTAAGAGAAGCCTTGACGACTTCATTGACATACCAGTTCGCACCTACCGTCAACGTGTTGCCGGTTGTCCCCGCCAGCTTAATCAGCGGCGCGCCTTCGTTGTCTGAAAAATCCAGCTCATCGTAGCGAGCGAAAACTTCCCAGGCACCACCCGGTCCGGCTGGCTTGACCTTGTCAAAAGCCGCTATCTCGTTCTTATAGGAACGACGCTCACCGGTCACAATCCAGCCCACCTGAGCATAATAGCCGTCAGCGTCAAGATCGGGGGTCGCTCCAACACCGGATAGTTCACCGTCAAAATACTCAGCCATGACATGAACCGGACCAAACGAAGCGGCCAGCTCTATGTTCATCGCCGTCATCTCGTCGGCAAGGCCGCCAAGATAGCCAGCTGACACTTTGGTTGCCGTTTTGTTTTCACCGCCGCGGACACCGAGACGAGACTCAATGCTGTCAAAACCGTTGTCGCTGTCACGCTGGGTGTAACCAACCCCGAGGTGGAGCAAACCACTTTCCTTATTAAGGGGTCGAATTACAAAACGTCCTGTCGTCGCGGTATCAAGATCATTTTGACCATCTACGTCCTGCTTGAATACACCGAGGCTGTAGGTAAGCAAATTATTCGAACCGCTCAATTTAATACCGACATTGTTACCTGTATCAAAGGCATTGGCAGGCAGTGAGCGTTCAATCGCCGTCGTCCACTTGGAACTCCCGGTATCTTCCAGACCAAAGTCTTCCTTCTGTTGCCCAAAGGTCAAATTCGCCAGGTCACCCCATCCACCGTAACCAAAGTTAAGCTGATCAATTGATCCATCCTCGGTCAGGTTATAGGCCATCAGGTATGACCAGTCGTCGTAATGTCCGCTAAGCTCTAGACGTGCTCGACGAAACCAGATGTCGCTACCGTCGGAATCACCAGCCTTGTTTATTACACCGTCGTAGTCGTTATAGTCGAGCTGGATACGGCCGCCAACCTTGAAAGAGTATCGACCATCACTCGTCCTGGCTTCCAGTCCACCCCTGGTTTTAAGAATAATATCCGGACCGTCCGTTATCACAGTGCCAGCCTGCGTGCTCATCGCACATGTCGAAGCAAGTACCAGAATCATTGCTGTTTTCTTCATATTTATTCCCCTCACGGTAAATACTAACTAGTGACAGCCGGTGAAACCGACTCGCGTTGCTACGCAGGGATATTCTGGAAAGATTACATGACGACAAGGTGACCTAATTATGTCGATTTGATGACAGTTTGGCTCGTGGAACCAGGGGTCAATGTCTAAAACCACAAAGAATTGAAAGCTCCAGCAGTTGACCAAGTGTTTCGACACCCGCCGCCTCCACAAAATCACTGCTCGGGTGGCCAAGCTCATCAGCGATTTGCCGCAAGGCCTCGCGCCCATTAAATTCGCCATCCTCAAGCAACTGTAACAGTCGTAATGTCACGCTGTTAGTTTCAAGAAATTGAATCTGCTCCTGGCGGTTTCGATAAACAACCAGACAGGTCGGCTGTTCGGGCGGCGTAACAGGCTGATATTCAGCGCCGATTTTATGAACCGGAAACTGGTAACACAGACGCCACGCCAGGGGCGAGACCACGAGACTGTCTGCCAGTAAATCGCCCTTCTGCTTCACACCAGCAACCGGAAACTCTTCAGCAGAGACATCCAGCGCCAGCTCAACCCATTCATAATGGGCCAACTCCCTGGCAAAGGGCAAAGGGGCCAGCAGCTCAGGCTCCCGTTCATTCAGATAACGCAGAAATTCCTGGCTGATCTCCAAAAAATATGGTGAATGGCTTTGGTGACTGGCGATGAAGTCACGCACCAGTAACTGCCAGTCACCGGCTGCGATAATGCCATGCAATATCGGAAAGCCGCTACTAAGAAAGGATTCTATGTTGTTGAATATCAAATCGCGATATATCGCGAGTCGCCGATCCTCGATATCAGATGGTGGCGGATTCGCTTCCGGGTTGCGCAGGTGCGCGGCAAATGCCAGTTGGGTCGCCTGAAATCCGCAGTTGCCCGGCGCCGTGTTCATTCGCTAACCAGAAATACCGGCTGTTGATCCTCGATCAGCGGCCTGACCACACCTGCGGACCCCTGAAGTCGCTTGATAACATTGACCTCATCAAGCAACTCGCCGACCGGCGGAAAATTAAAATCACGCTCCAGCAGCGTGGGAAAGGATCCAAAAAGCTCATAAGCCCTGTCAAGCAAGGCCCATACGGGGTCGATGACCGCTGCGCCGTGGGTATCGACGCGCAAATCCTCAGCTTCAACAAAATGCCCTGCCACATGGCCGTAGGCAATGCGATCTCCGGGTATTCCTCGTAAAAACGTGTCAGCGTCGTACTGATGATTGATGCTGTTCACGTGGATGTTATTTACATCCAGCAATAGCAAACAGTCGGCCTCATCAAGCACGGCACATAGAAAATCAAGTTCACTCATTTCCTGCTGGGGAGCAGCGTAGTAGGACACATTTTCAATCACCAGTTGCTGACCCAGAAAATCC
This sequence comes from Porticoccaceae bacterium, assembly GCA_041603535.1. Taxonomy (GTDB): domain Bacteria; phylum Pseudomonadota; class Gammaproteobacteria; order Pseudomonadales; family Porticoccaceae; genus HB2-32-21. The sequence continues at coordinate 216 of JBFIEE010000054.1, read as the reverse complement.
TGTACCTGACGTATGCGATCCGTCACATAGTTAACCGCATTTTCAGTAAATGGTATTGGCAACAGATCGTACAAATGGCTGTGATCACTGCAATAGCTGAGATGCTCTGAGTAATAGCGAACCTGGTGGTCAGCAAGAAACTGTTTGATATTTTTCAGTAAATCCCAGTCAAGACTCAACGGTGAGCCTATAGAAAGTGACAGGCCGTGGCAGGTA
>JBFIEE010000053.1:0-19590 GCA_041603535.1 Porticoccaceae bacterium | reverse complement strand
TGCTCATCTTTATCTGTGTTAAGCCAGCTTGAATATCGACATCAGAATTAAGTACGGAGCTACTACACTTTATGATGAATAATTAACCATCTAAGAGTTCAATAGTTGATTTACGGGGCGTGTCCATATATGACCCCTTGATCTTGCCTTGATCTTGTACAAATTCTTGATGTTCATGAACTATTCAAGCCGCTTCGCCAAAATTGCGGAGACGTGTGCTCGGAAGTCTGTGTTATAGAAATGGTTGGAGCGTTTCCATATTTCACGGGCCGAATCATATTCGCGCATATACCAAGTCATTCCGGTATTCCATACATTCCATGCATTAGCATCGAGCAGTTCTTTTTGATGGTTCGAGTGAGCCGAGTCCCACATATTGAAATAGTTTACAAATAACATGAAGAGCTGCGTTTGTTCGGATTCCGAAAGTTCGCGGAAATTATTTTTGGACCGTGTGAGCAGATCTGCAAGGGCCGGATCGACGGCAATACTTTGATTTAGTTCAAGCGTTGAGTCGAAAAGTTGTTGGTGAGTTAAGCTCCGGGTTGCCGCCGTGTTTTGACGTACCTCATAAGTGAGATAAATGACTGAAATAATCACTGCAGCGCCGCCTACGATTTCGGCGATCAAGGCGGATTTCTCTAAGTTGATTTTCATTGTCTCTAGCCGCCTAACGCTGTTGTAACCGGACCAAATTGTGGAGCGGTTTTGTGTTATAAGCGCAGCGAACACAAAACTGCGCAGCAATTTGGTTCCGGTTTACAACCTTGTCAGGTGCTGTATTAGGTGCTGTACCATTTTTTTCTTAAATATTAATTTAGCTAGCACGCCCCGCCTCTTGGCTATACTGATCGAGGTTACGTACCGGTATCCTCGCCAACTCTTGATGGGGGGGATTGTTTGGATAGCTTCTTATAAATAACTTAGTTTCCTCTATCATCTTCTGCTCGATTGTACCGATATGGTCTGCCATATGGCCTAATTCATATCCAATTTCTTTTATTGACTTGGTAAGGTGCTTCCTCGACTCATCCGCCGTCCTTGGATGTATAGACTGTGATTCTGAATGAGCTGCTTCCAGATTGCGGCGTCGAGCAACAATTTGAAGATGGTCAACTACGCATCCGTCCAATACGTGACAAAGAAAGAAGCGATGGGCTAAGGAACCAAGATGGGATATATCATGCTTCTCTCTTCCATTTTTTCTGCAATCTTGACACTCCTGAGCAAGTAATTTTCCCATTGGAGCCAATTTATATAGATTTTCAGGGATCTGAGTGCAGTAAAGCATCTGTTTAATCGCTGCTTCGCAGAATCGTGCGGCGTATATAATTAACTCTGATTCAAACCTAATTCTTTGAATCTCAGCCTCCACGGGATCCATGGGCTCTATAGATTCAGAAAATACAAAAGCGTCATTTATAATTGCGCCGATTGCGAGGGACAGAGCCCCTAAGCTCTAGGTGTACGGATTGCTAGACTCCCCTATGATATCCTGCTGAAGCTTAGTATGTAACGGAAGAGACGAAATCTTCTGCTGAAGCCATAGCTTCATTTCGTTTGCAAAAGAAACTAAATTTGGCTCGACTGGAAGCTGATCAATCCATATAACAGCCTCACGGCGATATGCCCACTCTTGGTGAGTCGCTCCGTGTGGGCCACGAGGTTTTACACATCTTTTATTGGCTTCTTTCATAAGAAATATAATGATTTTGCGTGTTCTAGAGAGGTAAGACGGCCACACCTAACGAGGCTGTAGGAAAACGTATTTGGACCATACGATTCCCGTCAGCCCAATAATTTTAATTGATTGGATATGCAATCGTAGTTTTCATCATCCATACCTTAATGTTTTATATCGTAGCAAGTATTCTTTAAATCCACGTCATCTAACTGCGGTATTGCCGTAATTCATCAGCTTTTCAATGTTATGTACCATACAGAACAGCTTCCATTGAGCATCTACTTTCTGCTTCCCACGCAAACTAAATCGATTCAGCCTTTTGTTTGTAGTGATGTTGCCAAATACTGGCTCCACCACGGACATGCGATGACCGTATATTTGTTTGCCCTTGTCGCTGTCGACTCGATGCTTCATCCAGTCAGTGTAATTCGGTTCTCGCTTATGCTCCAGCAAGAAGGAGACTTGCCGACCTGCACCTTTGCGGTGATCTGCCGCCGCAGGGTTTTGCATGCATTTATCTTTTATTCCGCAATGTCTACATTGTAGAAGCTTGCCTTCGAAGTACGCTTTTGGATTGCCGTTCTCGTCGGGCCGCTCGCCACGGAAACTGATCTTGTTGCCCGCAGGACAAATACAAATTAAGAAAAGAACAGGGTCAAGTCTTGCAATCACGCATTCTTCCATTCAATCAACGGGCTCATACTCGATAAGACATATCAATGTGCAACCACGTTGATTAACAAGCCAATAACTCCCCAACTTGGGATCACCCCAAAGCCTGAAAACCAAACCGCACTGAGCTGAACCTCCCACGAACCCGGTCACACACCAACTGCAGCCCCGTTTGTTTAATAGGCTTTTGTCAGCACCTTGAGCCCTGACTACGTATATCGGAGTGGAAATCGCTCGGGATGCTCAATGGTCTCTATACCCACATCGACATCCAGATCGGGCCAATAAAAATGGCCTGGCGATGCTTGTTCTACGTTGATGACCTGACCGATGGGCGCATCTTTGAACCAGGGAAAGTCGTCGTAGGACAGGAACATTTCTCGCCCATTGGACAGCAACCAGACGCCGTGGCTGGAAACGTGCGTCACCTCAGTTTCTGAAGTGCTTATTCCATGCGTTGATGAGCTCATTTTCGTGCCCCTCGATTATTTCCCGAATTTTAGCCAATTGTAGAACAGAAAGCCCATAATTTTGCGCCAGTTCGATTCCAGGTTTTAGCCAGAACTTTGCCTCGCCGTCGCCACAATGAATATGCACGTGCATCCGCGACTCCTCTCTGGAAAAGAAGAAAAAACGGAAACCCTTTTCACGAAACACTGTTGGACTCATCTGTCACTCCTTGACTCACCCTAGACGCTAGCTGAGCACGAGGGATCAATGACGACTTCTATCCCTAAGGCGCACAACAATTCAACTCCGCGCCAGCACCCACCGATGCACCTCACTCGGGCCATCGTAAATTCGAAATGCGCGAATATCTCGGTAAATCCGCTCGATGACCGTATCGGTACTGATGCCCTTGGCGCCCAGCACCTGCATAGACCTATCCACTACCCTGCCGAGGGCCTCGGAGCAATGCACCTTGCACATACTGGTTTCGGTCTGGGCTTTATCACCCTTGTCGAGCAGCCAGCAACCGTGCCAAGTCATCAGGCGGGCGCTTTGCAGGTCGATCTTATTGTCGGCGAGCTGAAAGCCGATACCCTGGTGCTCGATGATGGCTTTGCCGAAGGCCTGACGGGTGCGGGCATAGTCGGTGGCGATATCGTGGCAGCGTTGCGCAGCGCCGAGCCAGCGCATGCAATGGGTCATGCGCGCGGGACCGAGGCGCACCTGGGCGTAGCGAAAACCTTTGCCGACTTCGCCGAGAATCTGGCTGGCGGGAATGCGCACGTTGTAGTCCACCTCGCAGTGACCACCGGGTGAGTTGCTGTCGATGGTGTCGAGCATGCGCACCATTTCGATGCCGGGGGTATCGGCATCGCACATAAACATAGTGGCGCCGACGTCGTTGCCGTCGTGGTCGAGGGTTTTGGCCATGATGATGTGGTAACCGGCACCGGGCATGCCGGTGATAAACCACTTGCGGCCCTTGATGATGTAGTCGTCGCCATCGGGGGTGGCGGTCGTCTTCATTAATGAAGGGTCGGAGCCTGCGCCGCCATCGGGTTCGGTCATGGAAAATACCGAGCGAATATGCCCCTGCACCATGGGAATCAACCAGCGGTCTTTTTGCACCGGCGTGGCGACCTGATGCAGCAGGTTGGTATTGCCTTCGTCCGGCGCCTGGATATTGAGTGCTAGCGGACCGAGGGTGGAATAACCCGCCGCTTCAAAAACCACAGCCATACCGCGATGATCCAGCCCCAGGCCGCCGTATTCTTTTGGCGCGTGGGGGGCCAGCAAACCGGCCTCTCTGGCTTTAGCCACCAGCTCTATCCGCAGCTCGTCGGTGGGGCCGTGGTATTCCTGCCGCGCGTCTTTTTCGTAGGGCATGACGATGTTGCGAATAAACTCTTCGGTGCGCTCCTTGAGCACTACCAGGTCTGCGGGCAAGCTGAAATCTATCATAGTATTTACCTTAAATAAAATTTATAACTAACTGTAATTTAATATTTTATTATCTACGTAATTAACTCTACCGCCCGGTCATAAAAGCGCGTGACGGTATGGGCGAATTCTTCCCACATGGGGTCTATGCGCTGCTTTTTGCGATGCAAGCGCACGTTCAGGCAAGCAATGGAACCGAGCTGGTAGGCAGCCAGCGCCTGGTACCAGAGGATATCTTCGAAACGACGCCCCATGCCCCGCTGGTAAATATCCGCCAGCTCGGCGGGCGACACGGGCACGCAGGGCATAATGTTGTCGGTCCAGAAGGATTTGTCGGCACAGAACATCAACCAGCCGATATCCAGTTGCACCGAGCCGATACGCACCAGTTCCCAGTCAATAATGCCGGTGAGTTTAGCATCGTGAAACAGGCCGTTACCGGGCTGATAGTCGCCATGGACGATGCCAATGGGGTTCTCGTCGGGCATGGACGCCAGTAGTGCTTCGCGGGCGCGATCAGCAGCAACGATCCATTCCGGCTCCAGTGCCTTGGCGTAGATGGGTTGCCAACGAGTGATTTCTTCCAGCAGCGGTCGCGGGGTTTCCCAGTTGGGTAATTTGCTGCGCCAGTCGACGCGGTGAATGCGGGGCAGCACCTCGGCCATTTCCCGCCACATGGGCGCGACCTTGTCGTCGCTGAGGTCGAAGGACTCGTGAGGCCCCCAGATAAAAAACTCGCGGCCCCTGAGCTTTTCCATCACCACGTAGGGCACGTCAAATTCATCCTCGTCGGGGGAAGCAAAGGGTACGGCGGGCACTGGCAGACCCGCGTCATACAGGGTGTTTAGCAGTGGCGCTGTGCGGTAAACATCCGTATTGCCCTCGCGGCGTACACCCCTGGGCGCCAGTTTGATGATGTAGCCGCCGAGTTTTTTACCGGCTTCATCAAACACATCAAAACCAAAGGTTAGACCGGCGTGTCCCCCGAGCATGGGCTCAACATTTTCCAGGCGGGCCAGTTCGCCGAAGTTACGCGCCACAAATTTGCCAAGATGGACCCGCAATTGATCATCAACACCTGGCCTTTCGTCCCCACTCATGCTGCCTCCTTAATATTGACTGCCGTTCGCTGGCAGTCAGCGTGAATTGCACCGGGCCCTTCAGATAAACCACGGGCTGTGTTGGCAAAGGCCGCAAGAATAGCATTGATAACGGTGAGGCCTGAAGCGTACTCGCGGTGCTTAAGCTGTTATTGAAGGACCTATACCCATTGACCTCCCGGATAAGCATTGTAGATACCCCTGCCCTCGCCGCGGTCAGAGTTGCACGGGCGCGTTGACTTGCAGTGGCCGGGATTGTCATAGTGCACGCTCAATTTTTTCGCTTGCTAACACATTCGCACACCTACGAGGAATAGCCATGAGCATTCAACACCGGTTGGTGGAATACCACCACGGCGGCACCCTGTTGGAGGGTTACCTGGCCTGGGACGACAGCGCCAGCGGCCCTCGCCCCGGCGTCATTATCGCCCACACCTGGCGCGGCCGCAGCCCCCTGGAATGTGCCCGCGCCGACCAACTGGCAAAGGCAGGTTACGTGGGGTTTGCCCTGGACATGTATGGCAAGGGCAAACTCGGCAACAGCCCGACAGAAAATACACCGATGATGCAACCCCTCATGGACGACCGCGCCCTCCTGCAAAATCGCATGGCGACTGCGCTGGCCGTGGCCCGCGAGCAGGCGGAAGTGGATGCCAGCAATATGGCGGTGATGGGTTATTGCCTGGGTGGTCTGTGCGCCCTCGACCTGGCTCGCACCGGCGCCGACCTGAAAGGCGCGGTCAGTTTCCACGGTTTATTCGATGCGCCGGGCAATCTCGATCAGCCCGCCATCAAAGCCAAAGTGCTGTGCCTGGATGGCCACGACGACCCGATGACGCCCAACGACAAGGTGGTCGCCCTGCAAAAGGAGCTCACCGATGCCGGTGTCGACTGGCAACTGCATACCTACGGCGGCACGCTCCACGGCTTTACTAATCCAGAGGCGGATATGCCGGAGATGGGCATAAAATACAATGTGGTCGCCGATCGCAGATCATGGGTAACGCTAATTAATTTCCTCGAGGAAATTTTTTGAAGTGCGGTTCTTGGGTCTGTCTTTTAGGACAGTTTTTCAGCACCCTGTTTTGATATCGGGCTGTTGAGACAAATCCACACTGATAAATTTAGCAGCATTTAAAGTAAGCTGGTCGTCACTTTGCTATTTAAGCTCGACGGCCAGACTAGTCTCTGCGGAAACCCTCTATGTATTACGGCTGGATTTTATTAGGCACGATCAGCGTCATCTACATGATGTGCGTCGGCGCGGTGTTTTATGGGCTGAGTGTGATGATGCCAGCTATGATCGACGACCTGGGCTGGACCCGCGCCCAGGCCACGACCGGGTTTGCCATTTTGTCGCTGGTGATTGGTGTTGCTGGCCCAGTGGTCACGGCGCTGATGAAACGCATTAATCCGCGCCTGATGATTGTGCTCGGCGGCTTTGTCACCGCCACTGCCGCGGCAATACTCAGCCGCTATCATTCCCTGTACGTTTATTACGCCTGTACCGTCATACTCGGCTGCGGCATGACCATGCAGGCGGTGCTGCCCGGCACCCAACTGGTCACCCAGTGGTTTAATCAACGGCGCTCCATGGCCCTCGGTATTTTTATGGCGGCGGGCGGCCTGGGTGGCGTGGTGGGCGCACCCACCTTTAACTGGCTGATCGGTGTCTATGAAGACTGGCGACCGGTGTGGCTGTTTGTGGGTTTTGTCTCACTCACCGCTTCGGCACTGAGCTGGCTGCTGGTGCGAAACCTGCCAGCAGACGTCGGCCAGCAAATGGATGGTCGCGCTGCCGACGCTGATCAAAACCAGCAAAAAACCACGGCAAAAAAACTCGCAGTCTACAAAACCAGTCGCAACTGGACGGTGCGTGAAGCCTTTATGGATAAAGCCTACTGGATCATTCTGATATCGGGCTCGCTGGCGGTCACCGGGCAAATGATTGTTAACAGCCAACTGGTGCTGCATGCCCGGGATATGGGCATGAGCGCCGCGCTGGCCGCCACCGCGCTGGGCGTACAGGGTGCGTTTACCACGGCCGGGCGTTTTACCTCTGGCCTGCTCGGTGACCGCGCGGTAGAGCCGCGCACCTTGTTCTTGCTCGGCATGGCTGCGGAGTTTCTCGGCATGTTTATTCTCACCAATGCCCACAACCCTTTGCTGCTGTACAGCGCGGTAGTCTTGTTCGGCCTGGGTTTTGGCCTCGGCCTGGTCGGCTCCACGGCCATGCTGGCCAATTACTACGGCGCGGCCAACACCCCTACGCTACTGTCCTACCGTATTCTACTCAGCACGATGCTGGGTGCGATCGGCATTGTACTCACCGGTTACGGCGGCGATGTATTCGGCGGGTATAAAGAAGTGTTTTTTATATTTTCGGGTTGTTTGTTGTTGGGCACCTTGCTGGTATTGCTGATTAAAATCCCCGCCGGGGATCAGCTCGACGCGCGGCCCGCGACTTTATGAATGATGACGATTACCAATTTGACTTCACAACCAGAGGAAGATTATGAACATTGATGGAATAGCGGCCGTCGTTACCGGCGGCGCATCCGGCATCGGCGCTGGCGTCGTGCGGGTGCTGGCGAAGGCCGGAGCAAAAGTGGCGATACTCGACAGAAACGCCGATCTGGCGCAGACCGTGGCGGAGGAAGTGGGCGGTGTAGCTGTGGTTTGCGATGTCGCCAATGACGAATCGGTTCAAAAAGCCATTGCCCAGGCGCAGGAGGCCCACGGCGCGGCGCGGATTCTGGTCAACTGCGCCGGCATTGATACTGCGCGCAAGATCGCCAGTCATAAATCGGGAGCTCACCCTATCGGTCCCATGCAGCGAGTCGTTGATGTCAACCTGGTGGGGACACTGAGTTGCTGTGCCCATGCTTCCTACGCCATGCTCAATCTTGAGCCGCTTAATGACGATGGCGAGCGTGGCGTGCTCATCAATATCGCCTCCATCGCCGCCTTTAACGCACCCAATGGGCAGTCTGTCTATGCTGCTTCCAAGGCCGGTGTGGTCGGGGCCGCGCTACCCATGGCGCGGGATCTTGCGCGCTATGGCATTCGCGTGATGACCATTGCCCCAGGGCTATTTGATACACCACTGGCGGGCACCATGGATGACAAGCTGACCGGCCAGTTGCTGCGCCGCGCATTGTTCCCCAAGCGTAAAGGCCGACCGGACGAGATTGGCGCCCTGGTGCAGCATATCTGCGAAAACCAGATGCTTAACGCCTCGACAATACGTATTGACGCGGGGTTCTTCTGATGGAAAATCCCTCACTTTCTGTATCAGGCGCAACAAAAGCGCTGATAACCTACCCAACACTCTGGCTTACGAGCCCGATCAAAAACAGCATTACCCATCGGGTTAGTAGTCGATTAACAGGGGAGCAATCATGAAACTTGAAGGCGTAGCAGCATTTTTAACCGGCGGCGCATCTGGACTCGGCGCGGCCAGTGCAAGAGTCCTCGCCGAAGCCGGTGCGATTGTCGCCCTGCTTGACCGAGACATGGCGTTGGCTGAACCCCTGGCGAAAGAACTTGGTGGTGTTGCCATCGAATGCGATGTTGCCGACCACGAATCACTCAGGGCTGCCGTTGAGCAAGCCTGCGCAGCCATTGGCCCGCCGCGTATTGCCATCAACTTTGCGGGCATTGATGTCAGCCGCAAAATTGCCAGCCGCTCCCAGGGCCCCCACCCTATCGAGTCAATGCAGCGTGAAATTAATATCAATGTCATTGGCACCCTTGACGGTTGCGCATTATTTGCAGAGCGCATGATGGATCTGGAACCCTTCGAAGACGGCGAGCGCGGCGTGCTGATCAATATCGCCTCCGGCGCGGCGTTTAACGGCCCGCCTGGACAGGCTGCCTATGCAGCCTCAAAACGGGCTGTTGTCGGCGCCACCTTGCCCCTGGCCCGCGACCTCGCGCCTTATGGCATCCGGGTGATGACCATCGCACCCGGATTTTTTAAAACGCCCCTCGCCGAGACCGTTGACCAGAAACACACCGACAAATTGATCGCAATGGTGCCGTTTCCGAAACGCTGGGGGGATCCGCGAGAAATTGGCGAGCTGGTCAAACACATCTGTCAAAACCGTATGCTCAACGGCGAAACTATTCAGATTGACGGGGCCATGCGCTAACCGGTGTCCCCCAACGAACGACCACGCAACGAGTACCAACACCAAAACCAACATGGTCGACAAGAATTATGATCGAAGAAGTTAATCGGACAGCCAAATTCGAAATCGGCCAGGTGGTGAAGCATCGCCTCTTCCCCTTTCGTGGCGTTATTTTCGACGTTGACCCTACCTTCAACAACACCGAAGAATGGCTGAACGCGATCCCCGAAAAGATTCGACCGCGGCGGGATCAACCCTTTTATCACTTGCTCGCAGAAAACGCCGAGTCCTACTATGTCGCCTATGTGTCCGAACAAAATCTACTCCCTGACACCAGCGGTAAGCCGGTCAACCACCCTCAGGTAGAACAGTTTTTTGGCGAATTAAAAGGCTCTCACTACCCACAGAAAAACAATCGCCGCCACTGACAGGAAAATAATTATGGGTCCACTGGAAGGCTTATGCATAATCGAGTTACAGGGTATCGGCCCGGGGCCATTTTGCGCCATGATGCTGGCCGACATGGGCGCAGAAGTGATCCGTGTGGATCGCACCGGCGCTGCCGGGGGGCTGCCACGTGCCGAGCGATATGATCTACTGGCCCGCGGTCGACGCTCCATACGTCTCAACTTAAAGAGCCCTCAGGGTGTCGAAATACTGATGCGCATGATCGAACGCGCCGACGGACTTATCGAAGGATTCAGACCCGGCGTTATCGAAAGACTCGGTCTTGGTCCAGACGTATTACTCGAAAAAAATCCCGCTTTAGTCATTGGTCGGATGACCGGCTGGGGGCAGACAGGCCCGATTTCACACATCTCCGGCCACGACATCAACTATATTGCCCTGTCGGGCGCGCTATTTAATATAGGCACCAAAGATGGCCCACCAGCACCACCTCTCAACCTGGTGGGCGATTTCGGTGGCGGCGGCATGCTGCTCGCCTTCGGCATGGTCAGCGCCATTCTCAAAGCCAAAATGTCGGGCACCGGCCAGGTGGTGGATGCGGCCATGGTGGATGGCGCCGCTATTCTCAGCACCTCGTTTTTTGGTCAACTGGCGGAAGGTAGACTGCGGGAGGGTCGTGGCAATCATCCCTTAAACGGCGCCAGCCATTACTACGACGCCTACGCCTGCGCCGATGGTGAGTACATCTCTATCGCTTCCGCCGAACCGCAATTCTATGCAGAGTTAAAACAGTTACTCAAGCTCAGCGAAGCCGATTTTGGCGAACAGATGAATCCGAAACGCTGGCCTGATCAAAAAGCAAAATTAGGTGCGATATTTTTAACTAAAACACGCGACCAGTGGTGCGACTTGCTGCAGGACAGCGATATTTGCTTCGCCCCGGTGTTGCGCTTTGCGGAGGCACCGGAACACCCACACAACAAAGCGCGCAACGCCTTTATCGAAATCGACGGCGTGGTGCAACCAGCACCAGCGCCGCGCTTTAGCGCTACACCCTGCGCGGTTTCCCGTGCGCCGGCGCAGCGAGGCGAACATACCGATGAAATCCTCGCCGAATGGGGTTTCTCCAGCACACAAATTACTGACTATCACGCCCAGGGCGTCGTCAGCGGCCCGGATAAGAAGGCGTCCTGACCCGGCGCCTGGAAGCACTGCGACGGAGACCTGATTTGCGGCTCGCACACGCTTTATAGAAATTATAATTTAAAAATAACAGGAGAAAACCAATGACACAGGAAACTGTATTACGTAATGCAAGACTGATTGACTGTATTAGCAAACAACCCCGGGATGGCATGTCCGTACTGATTCGCGATGACCGTATTGTCGAGGTGGCACAACACCTCAGCAAAGCCAGCGCCCAGGCTGAAGTGATCGACTGCAGCGGCAAAACGTTGATGCCGGGGCTGATTGACACTCATGTGCACGCCACGATGGTGGACGAAATTGACCTACAGCTATTTCTAGGCGCAGGGGTGACTACTGCTCGCGATGTCGGTGGCAAACTGGAAAAAGTCATCGCCCTGCGCGGTCGTGTCAACAGCGGCAAGGTGCTCGGCCCACGGCTGTTTGTTTGTGGCCCACTGCTGGATGGCAGGGGCGACAGCTTTGATCACCACGGCGAATTCGGCATCATGCTCGACAACGTACCCACCGTCGCTGCCGCCCCCGGCAAAATAAAGGAGCTACTGGACGCTGGCGTGGACGGTATCAAGCTCTATTTTTCCATGACGCCGGACATTGTCGAAGCGTGCATCAACGCCGTAGACAAACGCGTGCCGGTCACCGCTCACCTCGGGCGCACCACAGCACTGGAGGCCGTTAATCTGGGTATTGATGGCCTGGAGCACATGTGGATTACGCCCTACAACGATATCTGCCCGATTGAAATGCGCCTTGGTCCAGAGATTTCGATGTCCAGCCCGCTGTTTTCGAAAACCACTTTCAAGGGCTGGGAGGAAGCCGATTTACACGGACCGGGGGCGCAGGCTCTGTTCGGTGCAATGGTCGAAAAACAGGTGAAGATGGGCACTACCCTCGATTTACTGTGGCTGGCGAATATTGGTCTGGAAGCGGCCCTGGCAGACACCGACCGTATTTATATACCCAAAGCGTGCCTTAACCGCCAGCGCACGCTGGCGAAGATCGTCAAGGCTGGGGAAGAATGGGATATCCACACCGGCTTCCCACCCGGCAAAGGCGACAAGGCGCTGGACAAACAAAAAGAAGCTGTGCGCATTCTCCATGAGGCCGGTGGCGTGGTAGTCGGCGGCACAGACTGTTGTGGCGTCGCCTACCCGCCGCCGGGCTTTGCTCTGCTACGTGAAGTGGAATTACTTGCCGATGCCATTGGCAATATGGCTGCCCTTAAAGCCGTTACCGCCGCAGCCGCGTCGGCACTGCGCATGGAAGACGAACTGGGTACTATCGCGCCAGGTTGCTACGCGGATATTCTGATACTTGGTCAGGATCCCTCGAAGGACGTGCGTTCACTGAGGTCCCTCGAAAGGGTTTATCGGGCGGGCGTGGCACATGATCCCCAGGCGATACTGGCCGGTTACCCGGCGCGGGACATGAATAACCTGGGTGCGGCGTAGCAATCAATTAACTACTGATCCTTAGCGACAGACTAACGATTGCTGGTTACTAACTGCTAATTTTTGGACTTGATAACGATTAAAGCCGCCACAGCCGACCCGGCTGGGCGGCTTGCCCCTGATGTTCTAACCAGAAATGACCGTAACTAAGAAAGCTCTAGCGGAGAATTTTATCCATAATATCGGCGATTCCCGCATCGCAATCCCGACACAAACTCTCGCTCATAACGGGGAAGAATTTTTCAATCATTGCGCTTTCAAGCCCCAGTCGACTAAAGCGGGAACCTAGAATAGCCCTTCGGCGCACCCGATGCCGATTGTGCTGGGTGGTCAGTTCTCCGAACGCTCCCATCATATAATCCTCGGCAGCAGACGTTGCGACAAAGTGATCCATTTCCGGCATGGCCCGCTGTAAGCAACCAAAGTCTTCCTCCCGAAGATGATCTCTGGCTAACCGTAGAATTGCGCCCACGCCACCCGCCGCCTGCCGCTCCGTGATATTTAGCGTCACAACCAGTTCGTCAATTAATTCCATACTACGATCCTCCGGCACAGCTTCGCCTCTGGCCGACGTCATTAGCGAGCTGACGTCGCAATGTCGCAATGTCGCAATATCGCTGTCGGGAGAGAATCTGAGCCTGCTGTGTGATCAATTGCCTGGTTTTCGCCTAAAAATAAATATACTTTCGGGGAATAGTAGCAATCGACTGCGACGTAGAAAAACGCCGCTTTCAGTGAGCGTGAATGGTGGCGCAATAGTGTCAACGGAACAATAGGGATTTAGTGAACAATTGTTACAACGGGTGGGAGCCTTATTTTTCCAGACTTATTACACCGGGGTTGCCAATCCAAAGAACTCGTACTGCGTCTTCCTGCAAGTGGCGTGATTTAGAAACTGGTCAAAACAAATACAGTGAGACGGGGTTGCGTCGTGAAATTCTCCAGTGTCACTTTTAGCGATGCTGGAACCATGAAAATCCGATTATTTTTTGCCGAAGATGATCACGTCATTGCCAACAAACTCTACCGACGTTGCCCATCTTCTGCCCAGACTGAGAAAAGTTTCGCGACTGAAAAATGCAATATGCGTGGGGTCGTTGATGTAATGCCACCTGGCGAAGGCCTCGGAGCCGTCAACAAGCCTGGTCATTATGCCCAGCCAGCCATTTTTGTTTAGTCGCCCCCATAACATTTCGAGCACTTGACCTGGCGCCGAAAGATGTTCCACCACTTCTGTCGCGGTAATAAAATCGAAGTCATGCGCCAGCACTGTCGGATCGTTCGCGTAATAAACGTCGTAGATATCGGTTTTGTGGCCAGCTTCAGCCAGCATCACTGACAACGTTGGACCCGGACCACTACCAAAGTCGAGACCGTGACTATGCGCCGGTAACTTTTCGTTTAGTGGGTTAAAAAGTCGGCTCAGAAAACGCCGATAGCGGATATCGCAAGGGTCGTTTTGATGAAGGTCGTAATGGGCTTTTTCATTCGCTGAACTAAGATGGAAAGCCTTTGGCACAAATATCAGTGCGCATTGCGTACACCGAAGATAATCACGTCTGGCATCGGTAAAAAAGTGCTGAGACGGACCAGTAAAACACAGGGGACAGGCGTCAAGCATCGCTGCGCCGCCCCCAGTGTTTATCGGTTGCTATTTATAAACGATAACGCCACGGGCGTTTTTACCGGCTTCCAGGTCTTCAAACGCCTGAACTGCTTCATCAATTGAATAAACATGGGTAATCATTCGATCGAGGTCCAGCTTGCCCTGTTTGTAGAGCTGAAGGTATTTGGGGAAATCCACCTTAAATTCGGCGCTGCCATACATCGAGCCTTTGAAAGTTTTCGAGGTAAGTGGAAACATCAGGGCATTGAGTTCAAGTTTCTGCGTCACTTTACCAACTCCGACCACCGTCATCGTACCGCCCCGACGTGTCGCTTTTTGCGCCTGATCGACCACCGCAGGAATACCAATCGCCTCAAATCCATAATCGACGCCGATACCACCGGTTAGCTTCATAATTGCCTTGACCGGGTCGTCACTGGCATTAATGACATCGGTCGCTCCCATTTCCTTCGCCAGGGCGAGTTTTTCGTCAGACAAATCCACCGCGATAATTTGCGCCGCGCCGGCGACCCGCGACCCCTGGATAATCGACAGGCCAACACCGCCTGCGCCAAATACCGCCACCGTACTGCCCGGTTTTACCTGTGCGGTTTTGATGGCGGCGCCAACGCCGGTGGTCACACCGCAACCGACCAGAGCCGCCACTTTCATGTCGACATCGTCGTCAATTTTTGCCAGACACATCGACGGCACTACGGCATATTCGGCCATATTGCCAAGAAACTGCATCACGTTAATGTCTTTGCCGTCTTTGTGGACTCGCGTAGTGCCATCCATCATTTTTCCGTCTGGGGTACTTTTCAGACAAAGGTAGGGTTCACTGCGTAGACAGTGGTAACACTCCCCGCAATTGGGAACAAAGGAGAGAGCCACCGCATCACCGGGTTTAACGTTGGTTACGCCCTCGCCCACTTCTTCGACCACACCTGCGCCCTCGTGGCCAAGGACCATGGGAAAAGCGACCGGAATTGTGCCATTGATAACCGAAAGGTCGGAATGGCAAATGCCCGTTGCTTTCATTTTTATCAGTACTTCATGGGCCTTGGGTGGATCGAGGGTGACCTCCTCAACTGCATAATCATTCAGTCCACGCGCGACCACTGCCTTCATCTTTCTCATTTAATCGTCTCCAGTTGCCTGTAAAAATGGGGATTGCAAAGCCGGGCGAGAGTTTACCACTGCCCAATTCATTGAGATATGACTACCGGCATTTAGCTTTGCAGGGACGGCAGCGCACAGACGGCAGTGCGAAGCGGTGCTACGCTGTCAGGAATTGCTAACGCTAACGACACCACTAACTCGCTAAACCGCTAAACCGCTAAACCGCTAAACCGCTAAACCGCTAAACCGCTAAACCGCTAAACCGCTAAAAAATAGCCTATAGGAGGCGCCATGAAAGAACTCTCCACGACTGTATTTGCAGACGACTTTGTTTTCCTCGAAGGCCCACGCTGGCGGGAAGATAAGCTATGGACGTCGGATATGCACGGTCACGTCGTTTATACACTGACCATGGATGGCAAGCGGGAGAAAGTCGTCGAAGTACCCGGCCAGCCATCGGGCATCGGGTTCCTGCCGGATGGTACCCCGCTGATCGTCTCCATGCATGATCGCAAGCTGATGAAGCTGATCGATGGCAAGCTGGAGGTTCACAGTGATTTATCCGCGCTTTGTCCCTATGAAATCAACGATATGGTGGTGGATAACAGGGGTAACGCGTATGTTGGCAATATCGGCTTCGATCTGTTCAAAAAAGAAAAATTCAAAACTACCAACTTCGTACTGGTTACGCCTGATGGGAAAGCACGTGAAGTCGCCAGAGACCTCGCTGTACCTAACGGCCCGGTAATCACCCCTGATGGCAAAACCCTGATCGTTGCGGAATCCTGGGCCAAAAGGCTCACCGCTTTCGATATTAAGGCGGACGGCTCACTCCACCATCGCCGGGTATTCGCCGATCTTGGCGATGCGGCCCCGGATGGCATTTGCCTTGATGCAGAAGGCGCCGTGTGGGTGGCTGTCTTTAATCAGGATAATTTTATTCGGGTTCTCGAAGGTGGCGAAGTGACACACCGGGTCAAAGTGGTGGATCGCTTCCCGGTCGCCTGTACACTGGGTGGCCCCGATGGCCGCACTCTGTTCGGACTCACCTATCAGGGCTCCATTCAGGATATCGGCAAAGGCAAAGCCGCGTCACGAATCGAAACAGCTTATGTTGACGTTGCGGCCAGCGGTTCACCCTGAACCGGTGCGACACGTCTACGCCAATCACGTAATCAAAGAATGAGCCCCATCTGACAAAAAAGGCTGACAGGGTATGTCAGCCTTTTTTGTCACTTTACGTCCAGCGAATAGCGTTCGAGTGAACGACACCCGTCGAAAAATCACACGGCTGGTCGCGCCTAATGCTTCGCCTGATAGCTCACCTAGCAGCCCACCTAATAGATAAGATAATTGATCTAACTAATTGAATGATATGGGGTGGCTGACGGGGATCGAACCCGCGACCTCAGGAATCACAATCCTGTGCTCTACCGATTGAGCTACAGCCACCATCGATTCTATTGCGTCCGCCTGATGCGGATATTACTACTGGAAGAGCCCTGCGTGCAGACCAGGAGTCCGTAACAAAGCAGTATTTTATGCTGGCGCGCCCGGCAGGATTCGAACCTGCGACCCACGGCTTAGAAGGCCGTTGCTCTATCCGGCTGAGCTACGGGCGCACAACTCTTAGTCCAACACGTATCGCTTAAGCCAACACGTATCTATTCGTTTGTCTGCGCGGACGCCATAAAACTGGTCGGGGAAGAGGGATTCGAACCCCCGACATCCTGCTCCCAAAGCAGGCGCGCTACCAGACTGCGCTATTCCCCGAATCCTGACCCTGCAGGAAGGCGCGCATAATACCGCTCGCTGTCTACACGGTCAATCCAGCAAGTCTGCACCGCGACCTTCTCTTGATCGTGCGAGCGTGAGAAAATGGACGGCCTCACCAGGATCGCGTAACTAACCGGAGTCCCATGACAGCCATTATCCTCGACGGCAAGTCGTTAGCGCAGCAAAGCGAAGCTGAATTTAGCCAGCGTGTGAACGCATTGGTGGCGAGCAATCAGGGTCGCCCACCCATCCTCGCCACCATACTGGTCGGCGATGATCCGGCATCGGCAACTTATGTGCGCATGAAGCAAAACGCCTGTCGGCGAGTCGGCATGGACTCTGTCGCTGTTGAAATGCCAGGCACAACGACCACTGCAGAGTTGCTGGGAAAAATTAACGAATTAAATGGCAATCCTGACTGCCACGGCATATTGCTCCAGCACCCGGTGCCTGAGCAGATTGATGAGCGACTATGTTTTGATGCTATCAATCTCAGCAAAGATGTCGACGGCGTGACCTGCCACGGCTTTGGCCGCATGGCCATGGCGGAAACCGCATTTGGGTCAGCCACGCCCCAGGGCATCATGCGGTTGCTCGCCGCCTACCAGATTCCACTACAGGGCAAGCACGCAGTCGTTGTTGGACGCAGTCCAATCCTCGGTAAACCCATGGCAATGATGCTGCTTAATCAACACGCCACCGTCACTATCTGCCACTCCCGCACCAACG
This sequence comes from Porticoccaceae bacterium, assembly GCA_041603535.1. Taxonomy (GTDB): domain Bacteria; phylum Pseudomonadota; class Gammaproteobacteria; order Pseudomonadales; family Porticoccaceae; genus HB2-32-21. The sequence goes on along the minus strand of JBFIEE010000053.1, from coordinate 1,813 downwards.
ACCTGCCAGGCCTTGTTGGTCAGGCGGATATCATCGTCGGAGCCGTCGGCAAGCCCGAATTCATCAAGGGCGCGTGGATCAAGAGCGGTGCCGTGGTTATCGACGCCGGTTACCACCCCGGCGGCGTTGGCGATATCGAATTATCAGCCATCAGCGACCGCGCCAGCGCCTATACCCCGGTGCCAGGAGGCGTCGGCCCCATGACCATTAACACCCTGATCATGCAAACCCTGGAGGCCGCAGAAGCGGCCCAACGGCGCTAGATCGCCATGCTGCCCGCGCACCATATACCTGTTTACCTGTGCGCAAGCGCTACAATGCACCACACCCAGAGAATTGCGCGCCAGCAGCGCTCAGGCAAGTCGGGCATGCCGATATCAACTCCATGCTAATAAAGTCAACTGTAGACAAGGGTACCCATCGTGTTCAGTTACGTAGACAAATCCATCCGCGAGCAGCTGCTCAGAAACCACCAACTGGTTGACCTCGACGCCCAGGGCTACGAGATACACGGCGACGCCACGCCCTTTATTTCGATTTTGGGACCAGTAACGATTCCAAGGATGATCGATGGCGACGAAATACCACTGGAGTGGTTCCCGTTTGTGCGACGTGTCGAGCTCGCTCACGTACTCGAAGCAGCAAGCGATGTTGGCGACGGCAAGAGCGAGGCGTTCCGTGAACTGTTGCAAGCAAATATGTCAGTTAATTCCGTGTTTGCACTGCCTGGTTTTCGCGATCAGGTCAATCCCCTCGTACGTGTCCACTCCTGCTGTTTGACCGGCGATATCTTCGGCTCAATGCGCTGCGATTGCGGCCCTCAGTTGTCAGCAGCCTTTCGTCAGATGAAAGCAGAAGGCGGCGGTGCCGTAGTCTACATGTCTGGCCATGAAGGTCGCGGCATTGGCCTCTGGGCCAAGGCCATTACCTATCTGCTTCAGGATGCCGGGCAAGATACCTTTGAAGCCAATGTATCGCTGGGCCTGCCGGAAGACTCCAGAGATTTTTCCGATGCGGCCGTGGTGCTGCGCTATCTGCTCGCACAGCGCCCACTGCGCCTGTTATCCAATAACCCCAACAAACGCAAGGATCTGGAACGCGGTGGCCAACAGGTATCCGACGTGGCGCCGCTCGTGACCGGCTTAACCGAATACAACATTCGCTACATCCGCTCCAAACGCAAGAAGGGCCATACTTTGCCTGATGAGATATAAGCTCGGGCAATATAGGCTTCGGCTATATAAGTCCCGGCAACTAACATGACATACCAGAACCGTTTAGTGGCACATCGGGGATACCAGCAGCGTTATCCCGAAAACACCATCGTCGCCTACCAGCAAGCCATTGCGGCGGGCGCCTTAAATATAGAAACAGACATCCTGTTAAGTGCAGATCTGCAACCGGTGCTGTATCACGACCCCACCTTAAAGCGCGTTAGCGGTAAGCGCGGTAAAGTCTGCGAACTGAGCCTGGCCCAGTTGTGTCAGTTGCCCGCTTATGAACCAGGGCGACTCGGCGGGCAGTTCCTCAGTGAAACTATTGCGCCCCTGTCCGCGCTGGCGCAATTATTAACAATGCACCCACAGGTCACCGCCTATGTGGAGATCAAAAAAGAAGCCATCGCTCATGCGGGAATCCCGGCGACCTATGCCGCAGTGACTGATTGTTTGCAAACGGTGACCAGCCAGTGCTATCTGATCAGCTTTGACTACGCTTTTATGGCGTACGCACGCGATCGGGCTTGGGCGCGTTGCGGTGTGGTTCTTGAAAAATGGCATGATCTGGAAAATCCCGACGTACAGGCTGCTAATCC
>JBFIEE010000052.1:0-20851 GCA_041603535.1 Porticoccaceae bacterium | reverse complement strand
GCGATACTCGACGCGGATAAGGAAGGGTTTTTACGATCCGAACAGTCGTTGATACAGACTATTGGCCGAGCGGCAAGGCATATCAACGGCAAGGCTATCCTGTATGGCGATAAGGTGACGGGATCAATGCAGCGGGCCATTGACGAGACAGCGCGGCGACGTGAAAAACAGCAGGCGTTTAACACACTACATAATCTGGTGCCCAAGGGCATTGTTAAGACCGTCAGCGACATTCTCGAAGGCGCCATGAGTTCAGCTGCGGGGCGCAGGGCGCAAACCAGGAAAGTTGCCGAGCAACGAGGCGCTTATCAAGCTGATTCCCCGTTTTCAGGTCTGTCATCGGCAGAGCAGGCCAGGCAGATAGATATGCTCGAAAAGCAGATGTACGACCATGCGCGCAACCTTGAGTTCGAAGAGGCAGCGCTTTTGCGCGATCAGTTGACAGAACTGAAACGTCACCATTTTATTGGCGCTGCCTGATCGTGTGGAGCAGGCTGGGAGTAGATCGGGAATAGACCGGGAGTAGACTGAAGGTCCCGCCGAAAACTCACCGGTTGCTGTCCACCATCTCTAAACTACCCTGCGTCAACAGCTGCTCTAGCAGCGCTGTTTCCGATGCCGTCAGGTCTATTAGATCGCGGGCGGAGAATTGCCGCTGTTTACTCATCAGGCCTGCCAGCCGGGGGCTGGCCTGGTAAAGCTCTCCATCGACAGCCAGCACGGTCGTCATTGGTGCACCCAATAAGGTAGCACTGCCGCCAGGGGCGGGGGTTGCCTGCGGGTTAAGCACGGCGCACCGAGAAGCGGGGTGCCAGCCTAACAATTGGCCACGGGTGAGAGCGGCCCGCCAATCTTGTGCCGGAGTGTTTTGAGTTGTGGTATCTGAATCCTTTGAGTCAAAACCAGGCAATTCAAGCTCCGGGTATTTTCGCGCCGTCATAAACCGGGCAAACCAGTTGGCGAGTAATGTATTGTCCGACAACTGCGCGATTAACATGTTTTTTACAGCGTCGACGTAGGCTGGCGCAATGGCACCATTGGCCGAACGGGTGTCTAGCGGGGGATCAGTGAAGGGTGTTGTTTTCAGGTCCGCATCGGCGAGTAATTCAGTCGCCAGATCGTCCAGTAGCTCTATTGCTGTCGGTGCGCGAAAGCCGATGGAGTAGGTCATGCAGTCTCCTTCGGCGATGCCCCAGTGGGCGACCCTCGGAGGTAAATAGAGTATGTCGCCTGGTTCGAGCAGATATTCAACGTGCTGTTCAAAATCTTTTAACAGGCGCAAGGGTGCATCGGTGACAAGCTCAGTGCTGTCATCACAGTGCTGGCCGATGCGCCACCGTCGTCGCCCAAGCGTTTGTAGCAAGAACACATCGTAATTATCGTAATGGGGACCAACGCCACCCTGATCCGCGGCAAAACTGACCATGATGTCGTCCAGTCGCCACCGGGGTAAAAAATCAAAGTGATCGAGTAATGCGTGAACCGCTGGCTCCCAGTGATCTACCGCCTGCACCAGCAGGGTCCAGTGACTGGATGGCAGGGTCTGTAATTGTTGTACAGTCAGCGGGCCATGGAACAGCTCCCAGGTGGTGGTGGCGGAGTGCTCAATAATTAATCGGGATTCAATTTCTGTTTCGAGCGCAAGGCCCGCCAGCTCATCTGCCGACAGCTCAGGCAGGTTGGACAGGGCGTTACGAATAACCAGCGGTTGTTGTTGCCAGTAGTCATTGAAAAACTCTTCGGCTGTGAGACCGCCGAGAATCTGTGGGTTGTTCGTCACGATCAGATGTTGCTGGCGAGATTTGCCGCGAGACCTATATAAGTTGCCGGTGTCAGTGCGAGCAAATCAGCCCTGGCCTGTGCTGGCAGCGCTAAAGTCTCGATAAAAGCGTGCAGGGTTTGCTGGGTAATCTGTTGGCCGCGGGTCAATGCCTTAAGTTTTTCATAGGGTTCCGGAATTCCGTAGCGGCGCATCACTGTTTGAATCGGCTCGGCCAGTACTTCCCAGGCCGAGTCCAGATCCTGTTCCAGACGGGCGCTATTCAGTTCGAGTTTGCCCAGTCCTTTGGCCAGCGACTGGCAGGCGATCACGCTGTAGGCAAAGCCAACCCCCATGTTGCGCAATACCGTCGAATCGGTGAGGTCGCGCTGCCAACGAGAAATCGGCAGTTTATAGCTCAGGTGTTGAAATATCGCGTTGGCCATGCCGAGATTACCTTCGGCGTTCTCAAAGTCGATTGGATTCACTTTGTGGGGCATGGTCGACGAGCCCACCTCACCAGCAACGGTGCTCTGTTTAAAATAACCCAGCGATATATATGCCCAGATGTCGCGGTTTAAATCGATCAGAATGGTGTTGCTTCGGCTCAGCGCATCAAATAACTCAGCCATGTAATCGTGTGGTTCGATCTGAGTCGTGTAGGGATTCCATGTCAGACCCAGACTTTTCACGAAGCTCTGGGTGGCCGCTGGCCAATCAAGGTCGGGGTAGGCGACACTGTGGGCGTTGTAGTTGCCGACAGCACCATTGATTTTGCCGAGCAATGCGATCCCTCCGACCTGTTCTATCTGGCGACGTAAGCGGGCGACAACATTGGCTAGCTCCTTGCCCATGGTGGTGGGTGAGGCGGTTTGCCCATGAGTTCTCGATAACATGGCTGCGTTGCCGTATCGGCGGGCCAGTTCAGCGAGCTTGTCCGTGACACCCAGCAGCTCGGGTATCAGAACCTGATCCCGACCATCCCTCAACATCAGACCGTGGGCGAGGTTGTTGATATCCTCCGATGTACAGGCGAAATGTACAAACTCACTCACGGCGGCTAGCTCCGGGACATCCGCAAACCGCTCTTTGAGGTAATATTCGACGGCCTTAACGTCGTGGTTGGTGGTGTGTTCAATGGTTTTGATGCGTTGGGCCTGCTGTTCATCAAAATCACTGACTAACTGCTCAAGGAATTGGCGCGCAGCAGCAGTCAGTGCAGGAACTTCACTTATACCCTGATGTTGGGCCAAAAACTCCAACCACCGCACCTCAACAAGAACCCGATATTTGATCAGGCCATATTCGCTGAAGACCGTCCTTAAAGCGGCGGTTTTGGCGGCGTAGCGGCCATCAATAGGGGTGACAGCACTGAGCGATGACAGATCCATAACGAAGTTCACAATGTTGAGGTTAAAAATGCGGTTGAGGTTAAAAGCGCGCTGACAAGATAATCGCATATTTTAACTGATAGACCGCGCTTTATCCGGCTGCAGTTTCTTATCCGGGGATGTGTCTACGCACTGGTTGTCGCTCAGGCGTTTTGCACCTCACTTCTGGATAAGTCAAAGTTCTCGGCGTATCAAATTTAGTTGTTCAATCATCTGCTTGCGGTAGAAGATGAAGTGCCATCGCCTGCCGCCAAGTTGATGCCAGAGAATACCGGCGCGAATACCGGCAAACAACAGGCAGCGGACGCGATTGGCAACGTTGGTCTGTCGCAAAAATCCACTCTGGCCATTAACCTGGACACGAAAGCGGAAGGTGCTGATGGTATTCTGATACAGATCAGCAAGGTTATTTATCACGTTTTCGTGAGTCGGTGAAAAATGTTGCGCCTGATTACTGGCCCTTGCAATGCCCGCGCCCACCCTGGCCAGCAAGGTTGGACTTTTTAATAATTTCCGGTGCAGATACAACACGCCTAAGACATAACGCAGCGCATCGGGAGGCTTGCCCTGTCTGCCGAGCGTCAGAAGCTCCGCCATGGTGTCAAAGCCATAGGCCAGATTGGCGACAGATCCAAACACGGTTTCGCAGGACGACGGATTTTGTTCGAGCAGGCTGGTCATGGCCGTGTGTAGGGATTCCGGCAGCACATTGCCAGTGCGCGCGAGGGTGTCAACCAACTGACAGGCCTGGAATACGGCGGCCAGAGCAATCACCTGATCTCGAGTAGGCGCGCCCATTATGGCTGGCTCCAGCTACTGGTGATCACGCCACCCCCCAGGCAAATCTGGCCATCGTAAAACACCACCGATTGCCCTGGTGTCACTGCGCGCTGCGGTTTGTCGAAGGCGACGCTGCAACTTGTATCGTCAGTTAACGTCACGCGACACTGCTGGTCGGCCTGCCGATAACGAATTTTTGCGGTACAACTGAACAAGGCGCTGTCTGGTCGGCCATTAATCCAGTGAACCTGTTCGGCGGCCAGGTTGCTGTCAAACAGCAACGGGTGATCATTGCCCTGAACGACAACGAGTACGTTGTTAGTCAAGTCCTTTTTGGCAACGTACCAGGGGGCATCGGAGGCATCTTTCCTGCCACCAATGCCGAGCCCCTGACGTTGGCCAAGCGTGTGGAACATCAAACCCTGATGCTGTCCGATAATCGTGCCCTCTGGCGTTGCGATGTTGCCGGGCTGAGCCGGGATATAGCGCTCAAGAAAGTCGCTGAATCGCCGCTCCCCGATAAAGCAAATACCGGTACTGTCTTTTTTGTCATGGGTAATGAGGTCGTGTTGCTGGGCCAGTTCACGCACATCTGATTTATCCATATTGCCGATGGGAAACAGGGTGTTGGCAAGCGCCTGTTCCGATACTGCATAAAGAAAATAGCTCTGATCCTTGTTGCCGTCAGTACCTCGCAATAATGAAGTGCCGCCGTTACTGCGAATTCTGGCGTAGTGGCCAGTGGCAATGCCATTGGCGCCGAGCAGCTCGGCGTATTCAAGGAATACCTTAAATTTGATTTCCCTGTTGCAGAGGATATCAGGGTTCGGGGTACGGCCGACGCGATACTCAGCAAGGAAATACTCGAATACCTCATCCCAGTATTCTGCCGCAAAATTAGCCGTGTGAAGAGCGATGCCTAATTTGCCACAGACCTGACGAGCATCTTCCAGATCCGCCTTTGCCGTGCAGTATTCGCTGCCATCATCCTCATCCCAGTTTTTCATAAACAGGCCTTCGACCTGATAGCCCTGCTCCTGAAGTAACAGGGCGCTCACCGATGAATCGACACCGCCAGACATGCCGACAATAACTTTGGTGTCAGCGGGAACCAGACTGGAGATAGGAGGCTGTTTTTTAACAGACATAAGTAGGGCTACTTCGTGCAGCGGCGGATTCTAACGATAATCACGAATAAACTCTAATGGATAATGAACGCCGGCCAAATAGTCTTCGATCGTCTGAATCACCATTGGGCTGCGTAGCCGATTGCCAGGTAAGGCAAGTTCGTCTGTGGAAAGCCACAGTACATCAATAATGTCAGGATCCAGTAGCGCTGTTGACCGACGTTCCAGAGCCTCACAAAGAATACCAAATCGGTAGTAGGTAACGCCGTTCTCCGGGGACCTAAAAACGCTAAACCCGAGTAGCGCCTGCGGCTTGACGAGCCAGCCGGTTTCTTCCAGGGTTTCACGCTTCACGGCACCCAGGGGTGACTCCCCGGGTTCAACATGGCCGGCAGGTTGATTGATCACGATAGTGTCACCATCCCGTTCGCGGACCAGCAAGAACTTTCCGCCGATGCAGACCACAGATGCCACCGTGAGGTGAATTTTGTCAGGCATGATCCATTCCTTAATTACCGTCCCGCCCCCGTTTCGTAGAGTGACCTGGCTTTTTTGCGCGACGCAAGGTGGTGGTGCAGCCGCTGTTCTTTGCTACTTGCTGGACGGGCAGATGGATCGACAAGGTTTGATACTCGCCAGGTTGAAGAGCGCTCAGGGACCAGTCGCCGATCTGTTGGCGGACAAGGCGCAGGACAGGGAAGCCGGTTGCGGCCAGCATGCGACGAACCTGCCGGTTTCGGCCCTCTTTGATGGTTATTTCCAGCCAGCTGGTAGGGATGCTGTGGCGTTCCCTGACAGGTGGACTTCTAGGCCACAGCGCAGGCTCAGGAATAACCTTTACCCGGGCCGGCCGGGTCAAGCCGTCATTAAGTTCCAGGCCACGACTAAGCAAGGCGAGCGCCTGCATAGAGATTTCACCCTCCACCTGAACCTGGTACGTCTTGGGCATTTTGAAACGTGGCTCGGCAATTTGGGCCTGCAGGCGACCCTCGTCGGTAAGCAGCAACAAGCCTTCGGAGTCACGATCAAGGCGGCCTGCGGGATAGACGCTCCTGATATCAAGATAATCGGCCAGGCATTTGCTACCTGGTTGGGCCGTAAATTGACACAGTACATCAAAGGGTTTGTTGAATAGTATGAGTGTTGCCACCGGATGCCCCAAAATGTAATTTAACTACAAGCCACAATGGTCGTGTGTTAAAATTCGCCCTGTTTCGATGGCGCAACTGAACATTCTAATGGAGGCTCCACAATGGGTTATCAACATATCCAGGTACCAGCGAACGGCGAGAAAATAACGGTTAACAGCGACTACTCCCTGAACGTACCGGATTGTCCCATTATCCCCTACATTGAAGGCGATGGCACGGGCGTCGATATCACACCTGTTATGCTAAAAGTTGCTAATGCCGCGATAAAGAAAGCTTATGGCGGCAAAAGATCTATCGCCTGGATGGAAGTTTACTGCGGCGAAAAGTCGGCTGAACTTTATGATGGGGACTGGTTTCCCGCCGAAACGCTGGAAGCCCTGAAGGCATACAGTGTGTCCATTAAAGGCCCATTGACCACCCCGGTGGGTGGCGGTTTTCGCTCATTAAACGTTGCGCTGCGTCAGGAGTTAGATCTTTATGTTTGCCAGCGTCCGGTACGCTGGTTTAGCGGCGTACCCTCGCCAGTCAAGGAGCCGGGCAATGTAGATATGTGTATTTTCCGCGAAAACTCTGAAGATATTTACGCGGGCATTGAATGGCAGGCCGGATCTGCTGAGGCAGATAAAGTTATCAAGTTTCTGCGTGAGGAAATGGGTGTTACTAAAATTCGCTTTCCTGAAAATTGTGGCATTGGCGTCAAACCAGTCTCTGAAGCGGGCACCAAGCGTCTGGTACGCAGGGCCATTCAATATGCCATTGACCAGCGTAAACCATCAGTTACCCTGGTACATAAAGGCAATATCATGAAGTTTACCGAGGGGGCATTTGCCGACTGGGGCTATCAGCTGGCCAGGGATGAGTTCGGCGCGACACCGCTGGATGGTGGTCCGTGGCAGGTAGTGAAGAACCCCATAACAGGGAAAGACATCGTTATTAAAGATGTCATTGCCGATGCGATGTTGCAGCAGATCCTGTTACGGCCAGCCGAGTATAGCGTCATCGCTACCCTGAACCTGAATGGCGACTACCTGTCTGACGCATTGGCTGCCGAAGTCGGCGGTATCGGCATTGCGCCCGGAGCCAATCTCTCTGATGACGTTGCTCTGTTTGAGGCGACGCACGGCACTGCCCCGAAGTACGCGGGGCAGGATAAGGTCAACCCAGGATCGCTGATTCTGTCGGCAGAAATGATGTTACGACATATCGGGTGGCACGAGGCCGCGGACTTAATTATCAAGGGTATCGAAGCTGCAATTGCTGCAAAAACGGTCACCTATGATTTTGAGCGGCTTATGGATGATTCACAATTGTTGTCATGTTCCGCATTCGGCGACGCGATGATTTCCCATATGTAATGCGCCCGCAGTTCGCCCGCGTCTCGATTCAGAGTCGCCGTCCGCTACAGTGCCGTATAGGAGCCAGAAGGTAGGAGCCTGAAGGGTTTGTCAGTGGTTGAAGTTTTCGGCAGCCGATATTGGGTCGAGAACTTCAGTAGTAGATCTATGATGCCCATTTATTTCAGTGGCCCCGGGCGCATGCTCATTGACCGCGGCACCGTCGGCCCGAATATGCGCCGCATGAACGCCCTTGGCACCTTCGATGAGCTCGAAACTAACAACCTGTCCGGCTTTCAACGTCTTATAGCCATCCATCTCAATGGCTGAGTAATGGGCAAAAATATCACCGCCGCTCTCTTCGGATAAGATAAACCCGTAGCCTTTAGCGTTATTGAACCACTTAACCGTTCCTTTCGGCATCGGAATTGCCTCCTGATTATGCTCTTATATTAATTATTGATTTAAAATCAGTTTGTGCAGCAAACGGGCAAGTTTCGCTTATTGTAGAGATGCCTCGTCTGGCGCAGAACTGTTTTCTAACGCTAAATAGCGGTAAAGTCAAGCATTCGGCGGTGCCCTTGCGACCAGATCCAGAGCGCGGGTGCCGTTGGTTGCAGGGATTATGATGCAACAAAACGCCGCTCGCGTTATCCTATCCGCATGAGCAAAAATTTAGATTCATGGACTGGTGTATTTATGGGGTCTGAAGATGATGACATCCGGCGCTCCACCGATTCAGTTGTCGAAGAGGCGCCCCCGCAGCTGAAAAAGCCGTCACTCTTCAAGGTGGTTTTGCTTAACGATGACTACACGCCAATGGAGTTCGTTGTTGAGGTGCTGGAGTGTTTCTTCGCCATGGAGCGGGAGCTTGCCGTTCAGGTGATGCTGAAGGTCCATACCGAAGGTAAGGGTGTATGCGGAGTGTTCACTCGTGAAGTTGCTGAGACCAAGGCTGCTCAGGTGACTCAGTTCGCGAGGGAGAACGAGCATCCCTTGTTGTGTGAAATAGAGCCCTGTGATGACCGGGACGATGACAACTAGCAGGATATATCCATGTTAAGCCGCGATTTGGAAATGACCTTGAACATTGCCTTTCAAAGTGCAACATCAAAGCGTCACGAATTTATGACAGTCGAGCATCTGCTATTGGCGCTGCTGGATAATGCCTCGGCCGTTGATGTGCTGAAGGCCTGCGGCGCCGATCTCGATACCTTGCGTCGCGACCTCAACGAATTCATTGAGTCCACTACACCCGTCTTCCCCAGTGCGGAACGCGATCAGGAAACTCAGCCGACCCTGGCATTTCAGCGGGTCATTCAGCGGGCCATTTTTCATGTCCAGTCATCGGGCAAAAATGAGGTGCAGGGCTCAAACGTTCTGGTCGCAATATTTAGTGAGCAGGAAAGCCAGGCCGTTTATTTTCTGCGCTTGCAAAATATTTCGCGTATTGACCTGGTTAACTACATCGCCCACGGTATCGCCAAGTACGCAAATGAGTCGGAACGCAGCGATAGCGATGGACGTGGTGCAGCGGCAGAAGGATCGCCGGCGGACGGTGGTGAAAAAGAAGCCTCCCCGCTAGAACAGTTTGCGACAAACCTTAATAGCCAGGCTGAGAAGGGCTATATTGATCCGTTGATTGGCCGAGCTGGCGAGCTGGAACGAGTTGCTCAGATTCTGGTCAGGCGTAGAAAAAACAACCCTTTATTAGTCGGTGAATCGGGTGTTGGCAAAACCGCCATTGCTGAGGGGCTTGCCAAGTTGATTGTCGAGGACAAAGTTCCCGGGCCTCTAAAAGGGAGTGTTGTTTATTCGCTGGACATGGGGGCATTGCTGGCCGGGACAAAGTACCGAGGGGATTTTGAAAAGCGCTTCAAGGGCCTGCTGGCCGAATTGGAGGGTAAGAAGCACGCAGTGCTATTTATTGACGAAATTCATACCATCATTGGTGCGGGCGCGGCATCTGGCGGGGTCATGGATGCGTCCAATTTACTTAAGCCGCTCCTTACCTCGGGGAAAATACGCTGTATTGGTTCGACCACCTACCAGGAGTATCGAGGTATTTTCGAGAAGGATCGGGCACTTTCTCGCCGCTTCCAGAAAATTGATATACCGGAACCATCTGTTGAAGAGACTTATGAAATTCTTAAGGGCCTGAAATCGCGGTTCGAGGAACACCACGGCCTGCGTTATACCCAGGGAGCCTTAAAGAGTGCTGCGGAACTGGCAGCCAAGCATATCAACGACCGCTTTTTGCCCGACAAAGCTATTGACGTGCTGGATGAAGCGGGCGCGTATCAGCAGTTGCAACCTCCGTCAAAACGGAAAAAGACCATTTCAACCGGCGATATCGAAGCGGTGGTGGCGAAAATTGCGAGGATACCACCAAAAAGCGTGTCGGCATCGGATAAGGAGCAGCTTCGCGGCCTCGGCGATAAACTTAAGTTGGTCGTCTTTGGCCAGGACGAAGCGATCAATAGCCTGGATGCGGCCATCAAGTTGGCGCGGGCTGGCTTGCGTGACGGCGAAAAACCTGTTGGTTCGTTCCTGTTCGCCGGGCCCACCGGCGTCGGGAAAACAGAGGTCTCTAAACAGCTTGCCAGCGTGCTCGGTGTTGAATTGCTACGTTTTGATATGTCTGAATACATGGAGCGACATACGGTTTCGCGACTGATTGGCGCACCACCCGGCTATGTCGGTTTTGATCAGGGCGGCCTGCTCACCGATGCGGTCACAAAACACCCTCATTGTGTGGTGTTGCTCGATGAAGTGGAAAAGGCGCATCCGGATGTTTTCAACTTGCTGTTACAGGTAATGGATCACGGTGCGCTGACCGATAACAATGGCCGCAAGGCAGACTTTCGAAATGTCATCTTGATTATGACCACCAATGCTGGTGCTGAGCAGATGAGCAGGGCATCCATCGGTTTTACCAAGCAGGATCACTCCGGTGATGGCTCAGAAGCCATCAAGAAGATGTTCGCGCCGGAGTTTCGTAACCGCCTCGATTCCATCATTCACTTTAGGCCACTCAACGAAGAGGTTATTAAAACTGTTGTAGACAAGTTCCTCATCCAGTTACAGGCTCAGCTTGACGATAAAAAAGTAACACTGGAGGTGGATGAGGACGCTCGGCTATGGCTGGTTGAGCATGGCTATGACGAGAAGATGGGCGCCCGACCTATGGCGCGACTGATTCAGGAAAAACTCAAGAAGCCCCTGGCCGAAGAGGTGTTGTTCGGTAAATTGTCGACGGCTGGTGGCCTGGTCAGAGTCAGTGTCAGTAGTGAAGGGGAGCTATCCGTGGACATCGCCGAAACGGCCTGAGCTTCAGATCATACGCAGGTCGTATGGCAGTTTCATTGTGTCCGATCATGGTATTACGAGCTGCTACTCTGGGAGCTCGGCGTGGGGCCAACAGTGAGTTGCCACTACAAGTATCGCTTCAGCGCCTTATTTTTATGTGATCGGATGAAGAAGGCTGGCAGCGGTTGCTATCGAGCTCGGTAGGTGATACGACCCTTGCTCAGATCGTAGGGTGTTAATTCCACCTTAACAAGATCACCAGTCAGAATGCGGATATAGTTTTTACGCATCTTGCCGGAAATATGGGCAGTAATAACATGGCCATTTTCCAGTTTTACCCGAAAGGTGGTATTAGGAAGCGTATCAATGACTTCGCCTTCCATTTCTATTTGATCTTCTTTTGCCATACGGCGTGGATACTCCGTTGATGTCTGTCAATGCGGGCGGCATTGTGCCTTATAAACAGACGCTTGGCAAAGCTATCCCACCTCTCGCCAACGGTTATCGATGTAGAGCTGCGCCGGATGGAAGTTAGCCTTATACCTCATTTTATCGCTATCTCGAATCCAGTAGCCGAGGTAGAGGTAGTCGAGACCATACAGATGCGTAAGCTCGATCTGTTTCAAAATTGCATAAGTTCCGAGGCTGCGTTTGGCGAAATCCGGATCAAAATAGGTATAAATTGCAGATAGCCCGCTGCTCAGCAAGTCGACAACCGCGCAACCGACTAATTTTTCGTTAAGGCGAAATTCCATAAAGCGGGTGCAATCCCACGGGGTGCCAATAAAATCTCGATATTGACCGAGGGATGCGGGGTACATGTCGCCGTCATAATGTCTGACATCAATGTACTTTTCGTAAATGCTGTAATGCTCTTCCAGATCAACTTCTGTTTCCAGTGTCATTGTCAGGTCGGTGTTCTTTTTAAAACAGCGCTGCTGTTGGCGGCTGGGGGTAAACCTGGCCACAGGGAGGCGTAGCGGCAAACAGGCGTGGCAGCTGGCACAGCGGGGGGTGTAAACATAGCGACCGCTACGCCGAAACCCAAGCCGGGACAGGTAATCGTAGTTATCCTCATCTATGTCGAATTTTGGGTCAACAAAGGCGGTAGTCGCCTCCCTGTCGTCCAGATAACTACAGGCATGCGCCTCGGTTAAATAGAGCCGTATTTTTTTGACGTCGGGTGTGATGTCACGGGTCATCTAGGTAGCCATAGCTTATGGGCAGGAGATAACTCTAGCGGATATCTGTTGCCCGGGCCACTGCGACACAGACTCAGTGTTGTGTTTAAGTAGATCGAGGAAGCGATCACGATCTATCAGTACCGCGCCCAGCGAATAAAGATGGTCGTTACCCAGTTGACAATCGATCAATGAAAAGCCGGCGTGCTGCAAGCCCCTGGCTAAATGCGCAAAGGCAATTTTCGAGGCGTCAGCACGCCGACTGAACATCGATTCACCGCAAAATATTCTGCCCACGGCGACCCCGTACAGGCCGCCAGCAAGTTCGCCGTCCATCCAGCACTCCACCGAATGGGCAAAGCCAGCTTCATGAAGCCGTGCATAGGCGTACGCCATATCGGCGGTGATCCACGTGCCGCATTCTGGCTTGCCGCGCCGGGCGCAACCACTGATAACTTCCGCAAAAGTCTGGTCAGTCGTGATTTGATAGTTGCCGCGACGCAAGGCCTTGCGCAGGCTTCGCGACAGGTGAACCTGGTCTGGATAAATCACCGCGCGCGGGTTGGGGCTCCACCAGAGTATAGGCTGGTGGCTTTCATACCACGGGAAAATACCTGTTCGATAAGCCTTAAGCAGGGTTGCTGGCTTGAGGTTGCCGCCGCCAGCTAGCAACCCGTTGGGCTCAAGTAGGGCTTCTCTGGGGTCGGGAAATATCGGGTTATCGGTATCCAGAAATGGCAGGCTGATGATGGCGGCTACCCTTAACTGAGTGCGTCCAGATAGCGCTCGGCGTCGAGAGCCGCCATACAGCCGGTGCCGGCTGAAGTCACGGCCTGTCGGTAGACATGATCAGCGACATCGCCAGCGGCAAACACCCCGGGGACACTGGTGGCCGTGGCATTGCCGGCAAGCCCTCCATTAACCAGTATGTAGTTGTTTTTCATGTCCACCTGCCCGGCGAAGATGCCAGTATTGGGCGTGTGCCCAATGGCGATAAAGACCCCAGACAGTGCGATGTCCGAAACGCTTTCCCTATCCGTACGCGCAACCCGCATGCCGGTCACACCGCGATCGTCGCCCAGCACTTCGACGAGAGTATGATTCCACATCAACGTGATATTCCCACCGGCAGCTTTATCCAGCACTTTGCCCTGGAGAATTTTTTCCGCGCGTAGCGCGTCCCGCCGGTGCACTAATACGACTTCGCTGCAAATGTTGGACAGGTATAAGGCCTCTTCGACGGCAGTATTGCCGCCACCGATCACCGCGACTTTCTGGTCGCGGTAAAAAAAACCATCACAAGTGGCGCAGGCACTCACGCCGCGTCCCATAAATGCCTGTTCTGAAGGTAAGCCAAGGTATTGCGCAGACGCACCCGTGGCGATGATCAGCGCGTCACAGGTGTAGTGGTCACTGCCTTTTAGGACAAACGGCCGTTGCGTTAAATCCACTTCTTCTATATGATCTAAAACCACTTTAGTATCAAAACGTTCGGCATGTTTTTGCATTCTTAACATTAAGTCTGGACCCTGAACGCCATCGTTGTCGCCAGGCCAGTTATCGACATCCGTGGTTGTGGTTAACTGGCCGCCTTGTTGCGTTCCGGTGATAACGACGGGTTTGAGGTTGGCTCGCGCGGCGTAAACCGCGGCTGTCCAGCCAGCTGGGCCGGAACCGAGGATAATAAGGCGGTGGTGGTATTGCGCAGGCATGGTATCTCGCTATAGAGGCCGGGGTGGGTTTTGCGTCGGAGCGCAGGGCGCACAGTTCGAGTACAGGTGCGAGGCGCTATGATAAAGAAACGTGGGCATGACACCAAGCGTTGCTGAATATACTTATCGGTTTTGAAAGATGAATGAAAAAAGCAGATAAGAGTATATTATTGTGGGCTGCGAAGAAGGCAGTGGCAGCGAATAGCTGCGTGTGGATGGCATTCGAGCGGGTCATGTTAAACGGTTCAGAAAGCAAGCTGACCCTCTCTCCGAACGGGAAAAATTTTGAGTAAAACAGCCGCGAAAAAGTCAGTCAGCAGCGGAAAAACCAGCATGTTCAGCCTGGCGACACCTTCCTGGCGTCGACGTCTGTTGCGCCAGGAAGGTGCCTTGATCGGGTGGTTAGCGGTTAGCACTTATTTACTTATTGCACTCGGTACTTACTCTAGTCAGGACAGCAGTTTTTCCTATGTTGGTGCAGCAGGCCGCGCCCACAACGCCGCCGGGATGGCTGGCGCCTGGCTCGCTGACATCTTTTTTTCGGTATTTGGCTGGCTGTCGTACCTGTTTCCAGTATTGTTGGCGTTGCGTGCCTGGAACGTATTCCAGCAGCGCAAGGTAACCGATGTCGGATTTGATGGGGTGACCTTTTGTCTACGTATTGTAGGCCTGTTGCTGGTCATGATTAGTGCCACGGCATTAACCGAATTACACCACAGTGCGACACCGTCCTCGCTCCCCAACGGCGTCGGCGGGATACTAGGCAGTGCGGTCGCCGGTGCGGCGGCGGCGGTATTTAGTTATCTGGGCAGCACACTGATCCTGGTGGCTGTATTTCTGTTTGGCGTAACGGTATTCACCGATCTTTCCTGGCTGGCCGTTATCGACAGGGTAGGGCAACTGGCCCTGGCCCTGTACGAATTCATACGTTCGACGATGATCAAATTGCAAACTCAGCGCAGAGAGCAGCAACTCGGCGAGCGAGCCACGCAGACACGCAAGGAAGTCGTGGACAAAAAGGCCAGTCGTATACGTGAGCGCAAGGAGCCGCTTATCAACACGCCGGAGGTGAGCAAGAATACCAGTAGCCGTGTCGAGCAGGAAAAGCAGGTACCGCTGTTTAAGGGCGGCTACGGCGATGAACTGCCGCCCCTTAATTTGCTTGACCCCAGCGCTGGAAACAGTGGTAAAGGTTTTTCAAAAGAATCCCTGGAAGCCATGTCACGCCTGCTTGAACTCAAGCTGCAGGACTTCGGTATTAGCGTCGAAGTGATAGAAGTGCTGCCCGGACCGGTGATTACGCGTTTTGAAGTAGAACCGGCACCGGGTGTCAAGGCCAGCAGGATTACCGGTCTTGCCAAGGATCTGGCTCGATCCCTGGCGGTAGTCAGTGTCAGGGTGGTGGAAGTGATCCCAGGTAAATCCGTAATAGGCATCGAGATTCCCAATGAACACCGAGAGATGGTGAGGTTGGGCGAGGTCCTCTCATCAGCCGCTTACGACGAGGCCAAATCGCCTCTCTCCCTGGCTCTGGGCCACGACATTTCCGGTCAGCCGGTAATTGCTGATCTGGCTAAAATGCCTCATTTACTAGTGGCAGGGACCACCGGCGCGGGGAAATCCGTCGGTATTAATGTCATGTTGCTGAGTCTGCTATTCAAGTCTTCCCCGGAAGATGTGCGCCTTATCCTGGTCGACCCAAAAATGCTGGAATTGTCAGTTTATGACGATATTCCCCATTTGTTGACGCCAGTAATTACGGATATGAAAGACGCCGCTAGCGGCTTGCGTTGGTGTGTTGGCGAAATGGAGCGCCGCTACAAGCTCATGGCAACACTTGGTGTTAGAAACCTCGTCGGTTATAACCGCAAGGTACTCGATGCCATTGCCGCGGGAAAGCCGTTGACCAACCCGTTATGGGAAAGCGATCCGGCGCTTGAACTCTCCGGTATTGAGCAGGACGGACCACCCGAACTCGGCAAGCTGCCCTACATAGTTGTCGTCATTGACGAATTTGCCGACATGATGATGATCGTCGGCAAGAAGGTGGAGCAGTTGATCGCACGTATCGCTCAAAAGGCGAGGGCTGCCGGTATTCATTTGATTCTTGCCACGCAACGTCCATCTGTGGACGTCATCACCGGCTTGATCAAAGCCAATATACCTACGCGCATTGCTTTTCAGGTGTCATCAAAAATTGATTCCAGAACCATCCTTGACCAGGGCGGCGCTGAACAGTTACTAGGTCACGGGGACATGCTGTATCTCCCGGCCGGAAGTGGCGTCCCAGTGCGGGTACACGGCGCATTTGTTGACGACCACGAGGTGCATCGGGTTGTCGCAGATTTGAAAAAGCGGGGTGCACCCGATTACCTGGAAGACATTACAGATGAACAGTCCACATCTTCCATCGCGGTGCCCGGGTATAGCGGGGATGAATCATCCAGTGAAAACAGTGAAGATGATGCGCTTTATGATGAGGCGGTAAATTTTGTAATCGAAAGTCGTCGTGCTTCTATCTCATCGGTGCAGCGAAAGTTGAGAATCGGCTATAACCGGGCGGCGCGTCTTATCGAGGCAATGGAAGCGGCCGGCGTTGTCACCGAAATGAGTAGCAATGGCAGTCGCGAAGTTCTGGTTCCCAATCGAGGTGCGCAGTAGTCCTGCGTGCGGTAACTATTTCATGTTAAAAACTAAGATAGCTGGCGCGATGCTGTATTTGCTGGCGATGTTGGCTTATGCCGACGCCGATGTTAATCCGGCTGTCGTCACGCTGAGGGATCTGTTGCGACCGGTGCAGAGTATGCGGGCTAACTTTCAGCAACAGTTATATTCGGCTGACAATTATCTTGTTCAGGACAGCATGGGTAGCATGCAGATAGCTACCCCTGGCAAGCTGCGCTGGCTGATGAATACGCCGATGGAACAATGGGTGATCTCTGACGGCGAAACGTTGTGGCTGTACGATCCCGATCTTGAGCAAGTGATTATCCGTCCCTTCAGTGCTGATGTCACCGCCACGCCGGCTTTACTGTTGGCAGGCAGCGTTGAGGAGCTGGCAGATAACTATCAGGTCAGCACGCAAAGCCTGGGGAAAGATCAAACTTTTACCCTCAAACCGAGCAAAGGTCAGACGCTTTACGATTACCTGACGTTTGATTTCAACGGCGCAATGCCAGTTGGCATTACCATTGTTGATGCACTCGGCCAACGCACAGTGATTACCTTTACTGATATTGTTCTTAACGAACATATTGACCCCGCGCTGTTTTCCTTTCAGGTGCCGCCCGGGATCGACATCATTCGCGATGACTGAGTCCCTGTTCACGGCAAATCTCTATCAGCCGCTGGCCGCCCGTATGCGCCCCGGGGATCTCGACAGCTTTTATGGGCAAACCCATTTGCTCGGCGAGGGCAAACCTCTACGTCAGGCTATTCTTTCAGGGCAATTGCATTCAATGATTTTCTGGGGGCCGCCCGGCGTCGGCAAAACCACGCTGGCGCGGATGATCGCGAATACCGCGCAGGCGAATTTCATCGCGATTTCAGCCGTTTTATCAGGCGTGAAAGAGATCCGTGCCGCCATTAGTGAAGCTGAACAGAAGCGGGACATGCAAAACCGCAAAACCATATTGTTCGTCGATGAAGTACATCGCTTTAACAAATCACAACAGGATGCCTTCCTGCCGTTTGTAGAGAGCGGCACGATTGTGTTGATTGGAGCCACTACAGAAAATCCTTCGTTTGAACTGAATAACGCACTGTTGTCTCGCTGCCGTGTTTACGTGTTGCAGCCTTTACAAAGTGCGCATATTAGTGCCGTCATCGAGCGCGCCTTGCAAGACCCTGAAAGTGGCTTTGGCGGCCGTTTTACCATTACCCCGGATGCTGTTGCCCTGCTTATAAACGCCGCCGACGGCGATGCGCGAAAAGCACTTAATCTGCTGGAAATAGCCAGTGATCTACTTGAACCTGATGAGCAGGAGGCAAACGGCAAAGCAATTATTGAACAGCCATTGATAGAACAGGTCCTGGTCAGCGACTACCGGCGTTTCGACAAGGGCGGTGAGTATTTTTACGACCAGATCTCGGCGTTACACAAATCGGTAAGGGGCTCGTCGCCGGACGCCACCCTATATTGGCTGGCGCGCATGCTCGACGGTGGCTGCGACCCGTTGTATATCGCACGCAGGGCGGTACGGATGGCCAGTGAAGATATTGGTAACGCCGACCCTCGGGCGCTGCGCATCGCGCTCGATGCCTGGGACGTGCAGGAGCGCCTGGGCAGCCCGGAGGGCGAACTGGCCATTGCTCAGGCCCTGGTCTATATGGCCGTAGCGCCGAAAAGCAACGCAGTCTACAAGGCTTTCGGTGTGGCAAACAGGGACGTGAAAAGCATGCCCAGCCATGAGGTTCCCCTGCACCTGCGCAACGCGCCAACGCAACTGATGAAAGAGCTGGATTATGGCGCGGAGTATCGTTACGCCCACGACGAAGAGGGTGGTTTTGCAGCCGGTGATAATTATTTTCCAGAAGCCCTGGGGGACAGGCAATATTACTTTCCAGTCGATCGGGGTATGGAGATACAAATAGCTGAAAAACTGCGCCAGCTTCGCGAGCGCAACAGGCAAAGTACGCGTCAGCGCGGCACACACAAGGATCCCTCGCCGTGCAGTGGTTAGCTGTCGCCCTGGGCGGAGCACTCGGTGCAATGGGCCGCTACGGCGTCAACGCAGTGGTGTTTTCGGTGGTCGGTGGGCGCTTTCCCCTGGGGACCTTATGCGTGAATGTGCTGGGCTCAGTCGCCATGGGCATCTTTTATGTGTTAATCGTGGAGCGTGCTTTGTTACCGGATCCCTGGCGTGAATTTGTTCTGGTGGGTTTACTAGGCGCCTTTACTACTTTTTCCGCCTTTTCTCTCGACAGCCTCGCTTTGTGGCAAAATGGCCATATTGCGCTGGCCCTGACCTACGTCATACTTAGCCTTGTGCTCTGCATCGGTGGAGCCCTGGCTGCTATTCTGATAACCCGGATGTTTTAACCCAAAGCGGATTTCGTTAGTTATGCTTGACCCAAAATCTGTTCGCACAGACCCAGCTGGCATTGCCCAGGCGTTGCTAAAGAAAGGTTTCGCGCTTGATATCGCCAGTATTGAAGCCCTGGAAAGTCAACGCAAAAATCTTCAGGTTAGCGCCGAGGCCTTGCAGGCCGAGCGCAATAGCCGCTCAAAAAATATCGGTCAGGCCAAGGCAGCCGGGCAGGATATCGCGCCGCTGCTAGCGGAGGTCGAGCAACTCAAAACCGATCTGGAATCCGCCCAGGCTCAGTTACAGGCTATACAGGCCAAACTAGACGAGGTGATGCTGGGCATCCCCAATATCCCCGATGCCGAGGTGCCGGAGGGCAAGGGCGAAGGGGACAATGTTGAAATTTTCCGCTGGGGCGATGTCCGTGAATTTAGCTTTGAGGTCAAAGATCATGTCGATCTTGGCGCCGCATCCGGTATGCTCGATTTTGAAGTTGCAGCCAAAATTACTGGTTCGCGCTTTGCCGTTATGCATGGCCAGCTTGCCCTGTTACACCGGGCCCTGATTCAATTTATGCTCAATACCCATACCCAGGAACATGGCTACGGTGAAGTCTACGTACCTTTTATTGTCAACAGCGAGTCACTAAAAGGCACTGGACAATTACCAAAGTTTGAAGAAGATTTATTTAAAGTTGGCGGCGAGCAACCTTTTTATTTGATTCCCACCGCAGAAGTTCCGGTGACTAATTTGTTGCGTAACGAGATTGTCGACGCCGACTCACTGCCGTTTAAGCTGGTCTGCCACAGTCCCTGCTTTCGCAGCGAAGCTGGCAGTTATGGTCGTGACACCCGCGGCATGATTCGCCAGCACCAGTTTGAAAAGGTTGAGCTGGTGCAATTTGTGCGGCCGCAAGATTCCACTGCTGCGCTGGAGGAACTGCGCAAGCATGCCGAAACCATCTTACAGAAACTCGACTTACCGTTTCGGACCGTTATTCTGTGCGGCGGGGATATCGGCTTTTCGGCAGCCCGCACCTACGACATTGAAGTCTGGTTGCCATCACAAAATCAGTACCGTGAGATTTCTTCGTGCAGTAATTTTCGGGATTTTCAGGCACGGCGCATGCTGGCACGTTGGCGTAATCCCGCCACCAATAAGCCGGAACTTTTGCATACCATCAACGGATCTGCGCTTGCTGTCGGGCGTACGCTGATTGCCATAATGGAAAATTATCAGCAGGCAGACGGTTCTATTGTGGTACCCGAAATATTGCAACCATTAATGGGCGGATTAACACGCATAGGTGGGTAAGCCCGCAACATCTGAGTTCGCGGCACATAGCTGAGACGCGAGCTACTTTGTAGAGTCATAGAACATGGACTATCTGCCGTTATTCCACAAATTAGTCGGTAGACGTTGTCTGATAGTCGGCGGCGGTCAGGTTGCCTTCCGTAAGCTGCGTACGCTTTGTGACGCTGGTGCCGTCATAACTGTGGTTGCTCCGCAAGTAGACAGCGCAATTTTGACCCTGGCGGACGAATACGTTCAGCTGAATATTCAGGAACGCCCATTTGCACCGGCAGATTTAGATGATGCGGTGCTGGTTATCGTCGCGACTGACGACAAAGTATTAAATGCGAACATCTCTAAACTTGCTCAGGCGCAAAAAATCGATGTCAATGTCGTCGATCAGCCAGAACTATGTACGGTCATTTTCCCGGCGATTGTCGATCGCTCGCCGGTCCAGGTAGCCATCAGTACCGGTGGTGCCAGTCCTGTTTTGGCGCGCCTGTTGCGGGGCCAGATTGAAGCGCTGTTGCCCGCCAGCCTCGGTAAATTAGCTGAGCTGGCGGGTCGCTATCGAGACAAAGCAAAGGCAACCCTGAAAGACACCACCGCACGGCGCGTATTTTGGGAGTCAGTGTTGCAAGATGCAGTCCCCGAACAAGTGTATGCCGAAAACATGCCGTTGGCGGCAAGTATGCTTGAAAGTCGTCTGGCGAATGCTGAACAAATCAGCGTTGGCGAAGTGTATCTGGTTGGCGGTGGGCCGGGTGATCCGGACCTGCTTACCTTT
>JBFIEE010000051.1:0-22174 GCA_041603535.1 Porticoccaceae bacterium | reverse complement strand
TTTGCCACCAAACCCGCCGCCATCATCACCGCCGGGTTTGAGGTATTGGTACAGGAGGTAATGGCGGCAATCACCACATCGCCATCGGTTAGCAGGTAATCGGCATCATCGACAGTAACTCCCGGACTGTCGACCCGGCCACTCAGCGCCACCAGCTCGTCGACTGCCCCGCCCAGATCATGCAGGGCCACCCGATCCTGCGGCCGTTTCGGGCCAGCGACACTGGGCACGACGGTACCGAGATCCAGTTGCAACACGGCGTTATAGTCCGCTTCCATGGCATCGTCCCGCCACAGACCCTGTGCCCTGGCATAGGCTTCTACCAGCGCGATCGTCGCATCCTCCCGGCCCGACAGACGCAGGTAGTTCAGCGTTTCCTGGTCAAAGGTAAAAAAGCCACAGGTTGCGCCGTATTCCGGCGCCATATTGGCCAGGGTGGCGCGATCAGCCAGCGGCAGGTAATTGAGACCCGGGCCAAAAAATTCGACAAATTTGCCAACGACACCATGCTTACGCAACATTTCAACCACAGTAAGCACCAGGTCTGTCGCCGTTACGCCCTCGGTCAGAGCGCCGCTGAGTTTGAAACCCACCACATCGGGAATCAGCATGGAAATGGGCTGGCCTAACATGGCCGCTTCGGCTTCGATGCCACCGACGCCCCAACCCAACACACCCAGGCCATTGATCATGGTGGTGTGGCTGTCAGTGCCTACCAGCGAATCGGGATAGGCCCAGGTCAACTCGTCCTCGTTGCGCGTCCAGATACCTTTTGCCAGATACTCCAGATTGACCTGATGGCAAATGCCGGTGCCCGGTGGTACCACGCGGAAATTATCAAAGGCACTCTGCCCCCAGCGCAGAAACTGATAGCGCTCGCGGTTGCGTTCCATCTCGATAGCGACGTTATCCCGGTAGGCAGTGTCGCTGGCAAAGCGGTCCACCATCACCGAGTGGTCGATAACCAGATCCACCTGCGTTAACGGATTGACCAATGCCGGGTCACTGCCCCGTTGCGCCAGGGTATCGCGCATCGCCGCCAGGTCGACGACACCGGGCACACCGGTAAAATCCTGCATCAGTACCCGAGCCGGGCGAAAGGCAATTTCCCTGTCCACCACACCCGTGCCCGTCTTGCTCGCCAGCGCAACGATGTCGTCGCGGGTCACCGTGCTGGCGTCTTCATAGCGCAGCAAGTTTTCAAGCAGTACTTTAAGGCTATAGGGCAGGCGGGAAACATTGCCAATACCCTGCTCTGCCAGCGCCTGCAGGCGGTAATATTTATAGGTCCGCTCGCCGACCTGCAAATCAGCCAGGGCCCCGAAACTATCTGTTGATGACATGCCAGTACTCCTTGTGAACAGTGGAACCATCATACCCTGTCGATCATACCCTACCGATAGCACCTTCACAGACGCCGCCGAAGACCAGTTTATGGGGTATTCCGTCCGGCCAAAACCAGTGCCTGGACGGATCGTAAAACGGATACTCAAGCCCTTTCAGGCCGGTCTCTTCAGCGCCCTAAAAGACCTTCACGCGGCTAAGAATGCCCATTATTTTTCATTTAATTCTGCGTCGTGCCCTGATTGTCAGGGATCAATCGTTCAAGCAGGTCCATGGGTAGAGGAAACACAATGGTGTTGGATTTTTCGTTGGCGATTTCAGTCAGGGTTTGCAGGTAGCGCAACTGCAGTGCCTGTTTTTGCTGGGACAGAATATTGGCTGCGGCCAACAATTTTTCTGAGGCCTGCAACTCGCCTTCCGCGTGTATCACTTTGGCTCGTCGCGCCCGCTCTGCTTCCGCCTGCTGCGCGATGGCGCGCACCATGGTTTCGTTCAGATCGACATGCTTAATCTCGACGTTAATAACCTTGATCCCCCAGGCGTCAGTCTGTTGATCGAGGATACCCTGAATGTCGGCGTTTAACCGATCCCGCTCAGACAGCATTTCATCCAGTTCATGTTGCCCAAGCACGGAACGCAGAGTCGTTTGTGCCAGCTGGCTGGTCGCCGTATAAAAATCTTCGACCTGGATAATAGACTTTTCCGGGTCTATCACCCGAAAGTACACGACGGCATTGACCTGCACCGATACGTTATCGCGGGAAATCACATCCTGACTGGGCACATCCATAACGATGGTGCGCAAATCCACCCGTACCATCTGCTGAATGCCGGGAACGATGATAATGAAACCAGGGCCTTTCACCTTC
This sequence comes from Porticoccaceae bacterium, assembly GCA_041603535.1. Taxonomy (GTDB): domain Bacteria; phylum Pseudomonadota; class Gammaproteobacteria; order Pseudomonadales; family Porticoccaceae; genus HB2-32-21. The sequence goes on along the minus strand of JBFIEE010000051.1, from coordinate 19,961 downwards.
CAGAAGCGGCCCAGCAAAAATACCACACCCCGTTCATATTCACGGAGAATCTTGAAAGCACTGGCAAGAAACAACACTATTAAAATAATAAAAATATACAGTGGGTACTCAATCATGGGCTTTGCTCCGCAAACGACGAATCAGTGGGTCCAGTGGTGGCCATCACAACCGGCAAGGGTTCTACTGCAAGGGTTAATCCATCAATAGCGGTTACCCTGAGCAGTTGGCCTTTTTGTAACGGCGTGTCGGCCTGTGCTCGCCACAGTTCACCGTGTACGCGAACGTAGGCCCGATGGGCGTCAAGTGGCTCGGTCACCGTCGCTGTCATGCCAATCAGTTCTTCCGCGCCACTCACCACCGGCTTGCCGCGGGCGCGCACGGCCATGCCAATAACGAAGAAAAACACGAGTAACGTTGCCGCCGCAAAGCTGGCGACTACCGACAGATAAATCTTGAAATCGGGAACGTCCGTATCCATGAGAATAATGGAACCGATCACGAAGGCGGTCACCCCGCCAATGCCGAGCATGCCAAAGCTCGGTTGAAAGGCTTCCGCAACCATGAGACCGACGCCCAGCAAAATCAACGCGATCCCGGCGTAATTTACCGGCAACAACTGAAATGAGTACATAGCAAGCACCAGGCAAATAGCACCCACCGTACCGGGTACCAGACCGCCCGGGTTATAAAATTCGAGAATTAATCCATAGATGCCTAACATCATCAGAATGTAGGCAACATTCGGATTCGTAATAACACCGAGCAGGCGATTACGCCAGTCGGGCATTATCTCAAAAGTGCTTAAACCCTGAGTGTGCAACGTTTGCTTAACACCCAGCACAAGTGTTTCTCGGCCGTCGATTTGCGCCAGTAAATCCTCAATGTCGCTGGCGACAATATCAATAACGTTCAATTTCAGGGCTTCGCGGGCCGGTAAACTCGCCGCTTGTCGTACGGCCCGTTCCGCCCAGTCGACGTTGCGCCCATGTAACTCGGCAAGGCCGCGAATATAGGCCGATGCGTCGTTGATCATTTTATGCTGCATCGCATCGCCCTGCTCTACACCCTCTCCGACACGCTCATCAGCAGCCTTATCAGCCTGAACATCTTCTGCTCCATTCTGGCTACGACCAGAGCCATCCGTTTTATTTTCGGTATCGGGCCGCTTTGACGACTTTTTTTCCGACTGGGGTTGTTCGGACGGGGACTTGTCTGTTCCGGGAAAAGATATCCCGCCAATTTGTACCGGCGTAGCTGCACCTAGATTAGTGCCGGGAGCCATGGCTGCCACATGACTGGCGTAGAGAATATACGTACCGGCGCTGGCAGCGCGGGCCCCGGTCGGGGAAACATACGTCGCCACCGGGATTGATGACCCGGTGATCATCTGGATAATGTCGCGCATGGCACCATCAAGACCACCTGGTGTATCCATACGGATGATAATAAGTTGCGCATCACTGGCCTTCGCCTGTGCGAACGAGCGCGCAATATAATCCTGCGTGGCGGGGCCGATGGCGTCAGCCACGGTCAACACCGCCACCCGCGGCTCGGCGGCCTGCACCAAACATGCCAGACCTAGACATTGCACCAACAACTGCAACGCCACGCGCCGTATGAATGACAGGCCAGCTAAGCACATAGGCTGAAAAGCCAGGGCAAACAATATCTCCACAACGATACTATTTTAAAATCCATACGCTTAACACCGTCGCCATGTCGTTGTATTAGTTGATCGCAAACGCGAGCTCCCTGCCGCCCAATCCCTGCTCATAAAAGCCCCTTATAAAGGCTTACCCTGTTACTTATAGACCCAACAGGCGCCCGCAACAAACCCAATCACGGTTTATCTTCTGATGGCTTGATTCACCTCAAGCTAGCAACACGACTGACAAAGTAGCACCAGCAGGCGGAAAATCGTGATCGGCTACTGATACCGCCAGCATCAGCGACTTGAGGGTGCAGACAAATCAGGCTAAATTGCACGCCCCACTGCCCAGCAGCGAAAAAGGTCAAAACTCACGTGTCCGAAGACAAAAGCAAACCGACCGTGTACGGTCAAACCGACAAAACGCGCAGCAAAACCATGACGGAGGCTTTACAACCTTTTCTGGATAAAAAACTGGCGCTGGAAAATCTGGATTACTCAAAGCGCCACGCCAAAGGCCTGCTATCTGCGGCCGAGCGCATAGAATTGCTGTTCGATACCGGTACATTCACGGAACTGGCGCCGCTGGCTCGGGAGTCCGACCTCGCCGCCGCCACCAAGCCCGGCGAAACCCCAAGGGACGGTATTGTCGTGGGCTACGGTAAAGTTAACGGTCGGTTGGTGGGCGCCGCCGCCTACGATATTCAATACCGGGCCGGATCGATGGGTAAAACCTGCGAATGGAAATTTACCCGCCTCAAACGCTTAATTCAGGAACAGGGCTTTCCACTGGTAATACTCAGTGAGGGCACTGGCGCGCGACTCGAGGAAGAAGTTAGCAGCCAGGGCGCTTACGACAACCCGCAATTCACCAATCTGGTCGCCCTCAGCGGTTATGTGCCGATTGTCGTTGCTGTGATGGGTGTCTGCGTGGGCGGCCACGCCAACATTACCGCCATTGGTGATTTCGTGCCAATGACCGCAGGCTCATCCATGATGCTTGCTGGTCCACCCTTACTACGTACGAAAATGGGTATTGAAACCACCCTTGAGGAGTTGGGCGGCGCACGCAAGCACGTTGAACAGAGTGGCATGGCCGACTTGCTGGTCGCCGACGATAAACAGTGCATCGATAAAATCAAGGAATTTCTCAGCTACCTGCCCGACAACTGCCAGCAGACGCCGCCGCTAAAAAAGACTCGCGACAATCCCAATCGGCGCTGCGACAACCTGATGGACGTAGTGCCGTCGGACTTGCGATTCGCCTACGATATAAAAAAGGTCATCACCAGTATTATCGACGACGGCCAGCACTTTGAAATGCAACCGGCATTTGCTCAGAACGTGGTGACTACGCTGGCGAGAATGGATGGTCGTGTCGTTGGTATTATCGCCAACCAGCCTGCCCATATGTCCGGCACACTGGACGTCCGGGCATGCCGTAAAATCTGCCGCTTCATCAACTTTTGCGATTGTTTTGGTATCGCCCTCATATTCCTTCAGGATGTGCCTGGCTACTATCCCGGGCCCCAATCGGAACTGGAAGGCATTATCCGCTGGTCAACCCGTCTGCTTTACGAAATCGGCCACACCACCGTACCGCGCTTTACCGTGATGCTGCGCAAGGCCTTTGGTCTGGCCCACTACGGCATGAACAGTCTTGGCATGGAACCAGATATGATTGTTGCCTGGCCTCTGGCCTCGTTTAGCGCTATCTCACCCGACGATGCGGTGCAGATTATGTTTGGCAAACAACTCGCTGCGGCCGAGGACGGCGAGGAGCGCAAACGTGAGCTGATCGCAGAGTTTGAACAGAAAACCACAATTCTACCGGCCGCTGAAGCCGCTGTAGTCGATGATGTGATAGACCCGAGAGACACCAGAAAGGTTTTGATCAAAGCACTGGAAATGGCCAAAAACCGCAGGCAGGGGCATACGTTTAAACGACGCGGCATTACCCCAATTTGATTAGTCTCACCCCTGAACAATTACCTGGTATGAACCTACCTGGGTCCTCCCCGAGGAGCCCTTGTACCGCAATTGGGCAACAACTCGGTTTATCAAGGTAACCGCCCTGGTTATCAATCAAACGATATAGGAACGACCAATAACGCAGGCAAAAAAAACCGCACCAGGCCGGTGCGGTTTTTTATCACCACGTATCGACTGTGCTTATTTACTGTGCTCTACCATGTAATCTACCGCTGCTTTTAATTCGTCATCGCCGCAATCAAAGCACAGGCCTTTTGGTGGCATACCGTTAAAACCACTGATGGCACTGGTATACAATGCCTCGATACCCTTTTCAACACGCGGGGCCCACTCCACAGCAGCGCCAACCTTCGGAGCACCCGCCGCACCCGACGCATGACAGGACATGCACTTGGTGTTGTACACCTCTTCGCCACTTCGACCACCGCTGCCGCCGGCAGTCGGCGTCCCACCAACCTCACTGGCCATCGCCACTTCACCTGCCGGCGCGAGACGCTCCGACATCTCTGCTTCCTGTTGTCCGGTTAGTTTCACTTCTTCCTTCTCGCCGCCGCAGGCTACCAGCGTAAGGGCGGCAACAAACACCGCGGATAAAGTAGCCAGTTTCAATTGTTTCATAAGTAAGACTCCGTCAGTCAGGGTGGCTTGGCAATTTAAGGCGCGTATTATAGCCATATTCATCCACCTCCTGACATAGTGTTAGATCAGCCAAACAGGTTAACCCCCTTGACTAACAAAATATTTATCAGTGCCAACGAATTGCTTGATGATGCATTTGACTTGGGCAATCGGGTGCTCGACAGCGGTTTTCGACCTGACCTTGTTATCGGTCTGTGGCGGGGTGGTTCGACAGTGGCCATTGCCATCCACGAACTACTGAGCTGGTCCGGCATCGTGGTGGATCATATCCCTGTTCGCACCCAGCTCTACACTGGCCTTGACCAACGCAACAGTAATGTCGAAATAGTTGGCCTGGAATACGTCGCCACGCGTACCGACCAATTCAATCGGCTACTAATTGTCGATGACGTCTTCGACACCGGCACCACGATGCTCACCCTGATTGAGACACTTTACGGCCTTTATAAGCAGAGCAAACCGCCCGAAGTACGTATCGCGACTCCCTGGTACAAGCCCCAGCGCAACAAAACAGATCTTATCCCGCACTACTACCTGCGCACCACCAATGCCTGGCTAGTCTTCCCCCATGAATTATGCGGCATTAACAGACGTGAGTTACTAAGCCACAAGCCCGGTATCGACAAAATCAGGCGGCAGGTTCCTGGGTCTGGGCTATAGCACCAGAACGGAACCAAGCTGAATCGGCAAGAAAACCCCGCTGATTAATGTCCTGCGTACGCCCGATCTGTCTACTGTCTAAAAGACAGTCTCTCTGGAAACCAATCTGGTGTTATCTGGTCAATCTGGTCTTGATAGGCTGAGTTGTTCGCTAAAAAACAAACGCCTGTCGCGCTGTTGACCGCCTACTAACCTCGATTAAAGCGCGCCAATGCAACAATGGTGATCCGGGGCGTTCTGATTGGTCGTTTGATTGGTTGTCTAGTTGATTGTCTGATTAGTTATCTGATTAGCTGTCCTATTGATTGTCCAGTGGCCAAATATCTATATTTTTATGTAACCGTAGCCCTGCTTTTGCAGGGTTAAAATGCGCAATATCCCGCCATCTTCGATATATTCAATACCATCTATGAGCATGTTGCGCTTTAACCGGTTATTCGACATCGACGTACTGCATGCGCCTATCCTCACCCCCAGGCCCAGCAACTGCGTTATCGCCTGTTTCGCCGGACTGATTTCAGCCAGTCTGGTGATGGCTGGGCCGTGAAACACCACGTAGACGTCTGCCTCTTGCACCGATTTCATTAACTCATTGATGCTGTTAATCAAGAGCGGAACTTTCGAGGCCTCGTCGATTTGATAGACCACTTTTGTTGGTTCTGCGGCGACCACAAACGAAATCGTCAAAGCGAACAGTGCAGCGACTAGTTGTTTCATGAAAAACCTGTTGTCAATGGCTATCCCAAGCGGTGAACCTAGTTGAATATGGCGTTGTTTGCAATGTGGTGTTGTGTGTAATGTGGTGTTGTTTGCAATGTGGTGTTGTGTGTAATGTGGTGTTGTTTGCAATGTGGTGTTGTGTGTAATGTGGTGTTGTTTGCAATGTGGTGTTGTTTGCAATGAATGTAGCCGGGCCATTAGCATTTACGCTTTTGTATACCAACCGCATAAGCCTGTTACCTTATCGGACGAAAGTTGATGAAACATTAGGTAATTTTGATCGCTTGCAGTCACTGAGTACTTTCAGTCAGGGCGCAGGTTCCGTCACACGCCGATTAGAGACCGAGCGTCCTGTGGTGATGCCACCTGGTGGCCCATGCTCTCAATCACTGCAACCGCTCTTTTCACCAGGTCTACGTTGGTCGGCTGCCCATCATCGGTGTAAGCGTAGTCTTCAAGTCCGAGACGGACGTGCCCACCCAGGCTAATGGTAGTCGGCACAAGGGGAAAGATATCGCCACCCAGACAGGCAGAAAACCAGTTGCACCGGACACCTTGTAGCATGTCGAGATAGGCCTCCAGACTTTTCAGCGTCGGCGGTAGACCAAAGGGGAGTTCGGCACCACCAAAGTAAAACTTTAGCAGCAGCGGCTCCTTCAACAGGCCTTGCTCAAGAAAAATTAACGCCGCGCGAACACCGCTGGCGTCAAATATCTGCAAGGTTGGCGTTAGCCCCAACTCATTTGAAATCTGCAGAAAATAGCGGATATCGTCGTAGCAGTTTTTGTATATAAAACCACCACCGTTGGTGACCTCGTGGCGTTTCGGATCGTAAGAGAACAGGTTCACGGACGCCATATCGCCAGCACCAAGATCAGGTTTGGTATCTGGATCACGAGCAAGCTCCAGAAAATGCGCGAGCCGGGATTCGCGGTCCCCAGTGATGGGGAACGTCGGCCACATCAACGGCTGACACGCGCGGCGAGTTTTTTTGAACACCTCGCTGTAATACGGAATATCGTGAACCCAGGCCCCCGTAACGGGGTCGCGGACATGGAAATGTATCAAGGCCGCACCCGCTTTGCAGGTGGCTATGGCGTCATCGGCTATGTCGTCTGGGCTATAGGGAATATTTGGATTTGATGCTTTCGCAGCATTGCCGTTGATGGCTGCTTCTATCATGATTTTTGCCATATTCATCACTCTACTGATTTGGCTAGCAGCACTCAGTGTGCTGTTATGTGATTTCTGTAATACCACTGCCAGACTATCACAAAGAGAAATAGCTCTCGCATAACGAGGATTAGTTCTGGTTCACGACGTCCTGGCGGCAAGGTAAACTCGGCAACGTCTCCCTGCAAAACCCCCTCATGGACCGCGCTATTCCAGTTCTGGTATTCCAGCTCTGATGTTCCAGTATAGTCACTTCCTGGACATCTATTGAGGTGGTATCTGGTATGAAGTTTTCGAGAGATATTCACGCCGAGCCAAGAGCGCCGGAGGTCGCCTCTACCCCTGGCAAACAGAAGTACAAAGTGCTGCTTGCAGGCGCGACCGGATTGGTGGGTGGCGAAATCCTGCGGTTGCTGGCCGATGATCCGACGGTAACCGAGATTCGCGCGTTGACACGCCGACCTCTGTCCCCGACGTTACCCGCCGGGGTGCAACAATGCCTGGTCGATTTCGATTGCCTGGACAAGCATGTGCAGCTTTTTGATGTCGACTGGGTGATATGTGCGCTCGGCACGACGATGAAAAAAGCGGGTTCTCGTCAGGCCTTTCGCGTGATCGATTTTGATTACCCATTAAAAATTGCACAAATGGGTTTTGCACGCGGAGCCCGGAACTTATTACTGGTCAGCGCCCTTGGCGCAAACGCTAATTCCCATTTTTTCTATAATCGGGTTAAAGGTGATCTGGAAGAAGCTGCGGGGGCCCTCGATTATCGCTCACTGACCATCGCACGACCGTCGTTGTTACTCGGTAAGCGCAACGACGACCGCCGACGTGGGGAAGAATGGGCCAAACGGGTAAGCTGGTTAATGCCCAGGCCGTTACGGGCTGTTCAGGCCAGTACAGTCGCTCGAGCTTTACTCGAATCCGCTCACGCCGAGCGGCCTGGTAAACACATCTTAACCAATGCTACGTTGGTGGCTTATGAATAGTGCCAGCGCCCGGATTCCTGGGGCCCAGGCCTCGCAAACTGTATGCCCTGGGCGCACATAAACAGAAACCCGCCAACCGAAGTCCGCAAATCTGTTACTCGTTATAGTCAGGCTAGCCTCTCGCCAGGCGTCCGTTTTCCAACCAGCTGGCCAGCTCCGGTTCAAGTCGCTCTGCCATTACTCGCCGATAAACACTTAATTCTTCCTCACCGAGAATGTCCCGCCATTGCCCACTGGAACCTTTGTTGAAAAACTGGCTAGTGTCTTTCCAAACATCGTCCGTGACCTGGGGCGCCAGACGATCGGCATTTTTCTTCATATTTTCAAATCCTGCTGCAGCGACCAGCTTGGGCCACACATGCTCTGGCACTTCGATCTCCAGAAACTTCGCGATACGCCTCATTTCGCCATCCAGATCGGCCTGTAAATCGCTGTAGTGAAGCATCAGGATATTCGGAAGATGCCGATATTCCCAGAACGTTTTTACGTAGTTTAATACATCGGCATGAGCGGCATGATCAGGATCTGTGCTACAACTGGAGTCGATCCAGCGCCTGAACCATTCTTTAAGATCCTGCGGGGAAGGTCGCGGCGGTTTCCATTCTCCGGTGGCATTTTGCTGCAATGTCGCAAGCGCTTCCATCTTCATGTTTTCCATGTGGTTCTTCAACGACAGGAAAGCATCACGGGGGTCCCGCCCCACGCAGATGTACCGTGATTTTTCAAAATAGGGTATGCCGTCTAGCGGGGTATGAGTTTTAATAAAGCGCCGATGATTCTGTTCGTTCAATTGCTTCAGCACCCGATCAACGGGCACAAACAATACATCCAGCCAGGGTGAGTATTCGGTGAGCGGTTTTTCAAACTCAGTTTTCTGGAAGATGAGCAAGGCACAAATCATCTGCGTCCAGGTAGTACCGCATTTCGCTGGCGTACAAATAACAATATCCTGGTCGCGGGGTACAAAATTATCCCAACGGCTACTTTCCATCAGGAATTCCTGGTAAACACGATTTCTTGTGGGTAGCGCGAGTTTATCCATCGGGTTTTTCCACTCTCGTTAGCATTATACGGTTTAGCGTTACACGTTCTTTATTGTTACAGCTGTTGTCGTTATTCGCTGGTACTGATATGCGCTGATACCTGCTGCTCGTAGTCGTTAATGTCTAGTCGTCGATGTCTAGTCGCCAATATCATCACCGTCCACCTGACCGCTTAATCGGCGGCGCACATGAGACCAGGACATCCCGATGGCTAAAATAAAGCACAAAACAATCTGCGTCATGAAAACAACGGAGGTCATGTTGTCTGCAGAGATAATACCCCAGCTGACAATCATCCAGAAGATGGCCGCAAATAATGCCGCGATCAGAGCAATCCCAACCGGCCCAAGCGAGCGCACAGTGGCGCGTATAAAAACAACCCAACTGATAATTAGTGCGAGGCCAACTGTGGCCTGAAACGCCGTCACGTCAGCCAAAGAGGTGAGCGCCCAATGGTAATAGGACAGTCCGGTGGCGTTATACGTAGCGAATACCAGGCCTATGGCAGCGCCCAGGCGAGCACCAAAGTTTTTTAACGAAAAGCGACTCGGCTGCACACAACCTCCCGTGTTAATAATTGAATCCAATGTTTGGGCATATTCTATCTCATCGCGCCCATTTCATTGCACCGACATAACAACATCTGGCTGCGTCGCCCGCAAGCTCATTGAATGCAAACTTATGTGCTTTAATACTGTCGGCGACACCGGCTGCTCACCAGCCGGTGTCGCCCTGTTCGCCAGCAGGAACTGGCAAAGTATCTGAACCCACTATCGCCAACATCGGACCCCCGAGTAAAGCCCCCATCGACACGTTCTTAGCAGCATTACTTATTCTTATTGGCTCCTTTGTGCAAAGCGCCATTGGCTTTGGGCTCGCCATTGTCGCCGCGCCCCTGATGTTTTTACTGTCACCGGACTATGTCCCGGGCCCAATTACGGCGGTTGCGCTGGTGCTGTCGTTCGCGAACACTTACCGTTATCGGACTAACGTTTCTTTGAAAGGTCTTGGTGCGGCAGTAGCCGGGCGTGTACCTGGCTCTCTGGCCGGTGGTGGCCTGTTACTCTGGATGGATGCCAAATCTCTGTCGCTTTGGCTGGGTATCAGCGTGATTTCGGCCGTGCTGGTCAGTTTGTTGCCGGTACGCTTCGCGCCGACGCCGCCACGGATGGCGGTTGCCGGATTCCTGTCGGGTTTTATGGGAACAAGTACGTCAATCGGCGGGCCGCCCATGGCCCTACTGCTTCAGCATGAACAGGCCAACCTGATCCGCGCCAACCTGTCAGCATTTTTTATTGTCAGTTGTATGCTATCTCTGGCTGTTCAAATCCCGACGGGATACATGTCCTGGCATCATCTAGAGCTCACTTTGCCCTTGCTTCCCGCAACCCTGCTGGGTTTCTGGCTGGCGACGCGCTGGGTCGACCGTATTTCCAGCAAGCACATTCGCGTAGTATCGCTATTGATGTGTACGGTGTCGGGGGTCGCAGCGATCGCGGTCTACTGGAATACCTGAGCAAACAGCCATGATATATAGCTGCTGTGGCATAAAAACCCGGAACGTCCTGCGAACAGATGAGCTGACTGGTGTGCTACCCCGCAGGCGGTTAACCAACGGACCGCGTAGCGTCCAACCGCAGATTCATCGCAGAGCCTCGACGTAGATCGTCAAAAACCCTGATTCTGCGGGGCGCTAATGCGAGTTGCGGGCAAGCTACTCCTGATAGCCGCTGTCGCTACAACCCAGGCAGCGGACAAATGTTGCTTTCGCGGGGCCAACAACCAGTTTATCGGCCGAATCTTTAACATTGCCCCCGGCGGCACTAAACGGCAGCGCCACCAACCAGATAACAGCGCCGACAGCGGTAGTCACCAGTAATGCGGGACGCCCAATAAGCAGGTCAGCAGCCATCGCTACTTCTGATGGGGAGTTATCGGCGGTTTCGTACGACAGTGAGGGCTGGCTCAGCAATAAAGCAGCCATTAGCGCCAAAGCGCGGAGCACGGGCATATTCTTAAAACGTTCAAGTGTCATGGGGTTCCTCCTGACTAATTGGCGCTGAGTGTGATAGCGCTGATTGTCGTCAGTCAACAGTCTGTTTAGGTAAGCTCAGTTTCAGTAATAGCTCGTCAAGTATAGCCTTTAATTTACTGAAACCAAACGGATTTTCATTATCAGATTAGTCAATCCGTGACGCGACACCAAATTTCAAGGGATACGGTTAAACGGGAGCATGCCATTAAACAAATACATCGTGCCATTTTTCACCTGTAGCAATGTTCTCGTCAAAGGTCTGTTTACCTGCCGGACCCTCGCTAAGCAAGTATTTAACAACCCGATCACTATCTGAACCGGCACTTATTACTACGGATTAAAGCATTACTACCGATAAAGCTTTTGATACCGTAACAACACCCTTTTGACGTAGTCCTGAGTCTCCCTAAAAGGCGGGATGCCACCATATTTCGCAACATTGGTTTCGCCAGCGTTATAGGCAGCCAACGCCAGCTCCAGATTTTTATAGCGGTCGATCAAAAATTTGAGGTGGCGTGTGCCAGCACGGATATTTTGTGCTGGATCAAAGGGACTGGTCACACCATAGCGCGCAGCGGTCATCGGCATCAGTTGCATTAAGCCCTGAGCGCCGGGTTTGGATAAGGCATCGGGATTAAAACCTGATTCCGTGTGAATGACGGCCTTAACGAGGCCGCGATCGAGGCCGTGGCTACTCGCTTCCTGCTCAATAAGGTGGTCGAAAGCATTACGCAGTTTGCTATAACTCGGTAACACGGCCGATTCATCGGTGCCCCAGTTACGGTAGCTGTGAACATTAGCGTCGGGGTACCAGGTGACCTGCTCCAAATTGTCAAATTTTTCCAGGCCAACACCGCGTGGTTGCTGCCCAGGCGTGACCACATTGGTAAACAGAATATTGCCGTTACCGTCGCTGAATTTATAGACATTGCCCCCAAACGCCGGGGCAACAGAGACCGCGAACACAACTGTTGCGAAAAAGCGAAAGAAGCGAAAGAAGCGGGTCAATGATGCATCTCTAAATAGTCGTGGATGTCGGTGTCGAGAAATTTTTGGGGGATCCAATATGTCTAGAACCATCTTAAGAGATAAACGCCAGAAATCAACCATTTCAACAAGTTATACGTCACATTTCGAAACTTATAGATCAGCAGGCACAGACTGATTTAGCGATCAGCCTGATCTCGATACAGCTACAGAACCAGTTAAATAAGTAAAAGCCCCGCAGCGAGTTACCGCAACGGGGCTTTGCATGCCTCTTAAAAATTCGCAGGCGTCATCCGCAAGCGCCAGATAAACAATCGAGACGGCGCGTGGAGCGGCTTTATCCCTGGAAAATTACCGGATACCCCGTCTGCGTACCGAAGCCGGCGTAAAATAAGCGTCGGGGGCCCGCCAGGCAAAATTTGGCGCGCGATCCTTGTCGATCATCAACGCCAACATGCGGTGGGCGTCAAAGTCGTAGGATATTTCAGCGACCCGATTCATAAATCCGATGTTGTAGTACATCAGATTGTGATCCTCCCAATGACGCCACAGTCCGCCACGACGATCATAAAGATCTATCAATGTCACTTCCCATGAGTCCTCGTCGAGATAAAAAACCCTTTTGCTGTAGGCATGGCTGGTTCCCTCCTTAAGCGTCGCCTCTATAACCCATACCCGGTGCAACTCGTAACGGGCGTAATCCTGATTCAGGCGGCCATCTGCCTTGATGACCTTATCCAGGGTGGCCTCTTGACTGGCCAGTTTGTAAGGATTGTAGGGGACATACATTTCCCGCTTACCGAGTAATTTGTATGAGAAGCGATCATTAGGCCCATTAAAACCATAGCCGTTATCGGTGGTGCCCAGGCCATCACCGGCGGTCACCGGGTTGTCGTGAATGATCTGCGGCGCACGTTTGACACGACGTTGGCCGGGGCTGTAGGCCCAGGCCTTGCGATAGTTTTCGGTAAAAGATATCGGCTCCAGCGCGAGTACTACCTGACCAGCCACCTTGGCAGGCGCAACCAGCACCTGTGAATACAGTATATTGTGATTCGCTGGGTCAGCGGCGGGATCGTCATCGCTTTGATTGGGATCACTCCATTTGTTATGGAAATTCACCTGCAGTTTATTGGGCACGTAATCACCACCCGACGCGACTGCAGTGGTGGTTTCCATCGCATCGTACCATATCAATCTGGGTCGCGATTGCTGATTCAGGAAGGCTTCATCGGCATTATGCGGTATAGGAAAAGCCCACGCTTTTCTCGCACCCCGGTAGCCAATCATGCCCATATCTTTGTCGACATACACAAGCTCTGACCTGTCCAGATTTTTTAGCGCGGCTTCATAAATATGGGGCGGGTATACTGCCGAGCGCCGCGTCGGGTAGATATTCATGAAAAAGTCAGAGTAAGTCTGAAACATCTTCTTCTGACCTTCTGACAGCTTGTCAGCATGCTCCTGGAAATTCTGCGCAGTGATGGTAAAGCGCACCGTATCGTCGGCAAAGGGATCGGGCAGGAATTCCCCGTCTTTGTACCCAGCAGGAGGCGTAATTGGTACATTTTTCCACTCGGGTATCGTGCCTTCGGCATTCCCCGCTCGAATGGCGCCAGCTGGTGTGAGTACGGTTCCTTCAAGGCCAATGCTCGCCCTTTCTTCAGGCGTTACAGCGGCTAAGGCAACACCGCTGACCAGAGTAATACCCATCGCTATTCCCATAGCACCGGTCAGGACAAGCACTTTTTTAACCTGTTTCATGGTTTTGGTAGTCATTGCTGCACCCCTTAGAAGCTGTATTTGAGAATGGCGGAAACATTGTCCCGATCGGACCAGGTACCTTCCTTGCCGGGCCACCAGGTAGCTGCTAGCTCCAGCGACAACTCGCCCTGATAATCGAATGTCAGACTGGCACGAGCTGTGCGCTGATTCTCAACCAGCGCTCCGGTATTAAAGGGCTCATAGCCCTCAACGTTATGGATAAAGACAAAAGTTGGCTTGACGTTGAGATCCCAGAACAGATTATTGTAGGTGTATGACGCCACCAGCGCGTAACCCCAGGAAAAGTCGGTGACCAGGCGATCCAGCTGATCGACACCGGGTGAACGCTCACCGCCGTGGGCAAAACTCGAATAGATACCTGACGAGTTAAAGCCGTTGACCGATACTTTATCGGTCAAATCGCCGCGACTTTGGCCATCGACCCATTGCGCCTGCCAGTCGAAGAGGTAGGCATGGCTGTCAGAACCGAAGTGACCCGCGCCGGTAAGGGTAAGGTTACCCAACCACGTATAGACATCGTTAGCCTCGTTGTCACAACCGGGAACACCGCCGGTGCCAGGGTAGGCCGGAGTCCACGAGGTGGGGAAAGGCGCTGCGCGAATCGCGCCCAATATACCCGCCAGCCCAAAAAAATTCTGGCACTCACGGGTATCCCAGAAGTCATCCCGCATGCTCACTTCAGTCTGGAAGGAAATCCCGGTCTGACCCAGCTCACCACTCAGCGAAATCGCATAGGTATCTTGATCCTCGGCAAAGACTTCGTGATAACTGGTAAAAAGACCGGGAATGACCGCCGGACCGGCTGGATCAAAATTTGCCTGTAAATAAGGCTGTTGTGCGTGGCTGCGCACCCAGTACACACCCAGATCCATGTCGTTGAAATCAGAGAGCACATGGTGCAGTGCCACACCCCATTGCCCGCCCCTTTTCGCCTTGTCCGTGCCGCGCTTCTCAATCCCTGGAACGTTCAAATCCGGATTGAAACCCTGACCCAGAAAATCGAAGGGACTGAAAAAGCTGCCCACCGGCACAAATTCGCTGCGCCGCCAGTTCCACACGTAGTAGGCTTCCAGACTGGTGTTGTCACTGAGTCCGTAGTTAACGTAAACCATTTCCTGGGGCAGCAGAGTCTCCTTGATTTCAGTGCCCGGCGTCGTCAGCTTAACCAGGTCAGAGGGGTTGATAACCGTACTAAGGCCGCCACCCATGATGTTACTTTCACCCCAGTTGACCACCTGCTTGCCGACTCGCAACGAAGTCAGATGGCCAGCCAGCTCGAGGTCTCCGTAGATAAACAGGTCATACAGTGTGAAGGCGTTGTACTCATTGCGTGCGCCTTCGGGGATGCCATTAAGTGCGCCACCCGGTGTGCGATTCAATGCCGGGCTGCCACCACAGTTAGTACATTTGTTGCTGCCATCCATCACTTCAAAATCGTAGAGATAGCCGAAACGAGTGAAAACTCCCCAGTCGCCCTTCCTCAGCCCCAGGTCGGTGATAATTGATAGCGGTGCCGAATAGACTTCACCGGCGTCCTCAAAAATATTAGCTCTGCCACTGGGTGTCCTGGCTTGCGACGGCGCCCCCTTGGTAGTCATCGCGACACTGGCGGTGACTGTACTATCGATAAACCCACTTACTGTCGGGTCTTCGAATTCGAGTTGAAATGCGCTGGCACCACCCGATACAAAAGCCAGGCTATAAAGGGCTGACTTTAAAAACCGTCTTTTTAAAGAATTAATTTTCATCACATTTCACCTCTTTTATAGTTATATAACGTTTAACGGCAAGACCTGTTAGCTAGTGATTCGCGGCGAATCCACCCACTGACCACACCACTGGCTAACCAGACGTCCCTGCCAAACTATCGCTCGAAATGTTACCGCTTAAGCACCCGTTGAATTGTTCCGATAAATTTTATTGTTGTTGAAACTGGGTTGTTAAAACTAAGTTGTTGAAGCTATGTTGTTGATACTGATTTGTTAAAGCTGCAACGTCCCGGAAACCCACCAAAACTGGCGAACTCGACAAATAAACCATACCAACCAGTTAAGCCTTAACCATGGAAAGATTTTCCCGATCATGACTGCTCTTATTTGTTCTCCGAGGAGACCGAAGCCCCAGAGATGCTTTTCTAGTTCGCTCACCCTAAACAGGGAACAAAACTTTGTCAACGACATTACAGATATTTATTCTTATTATTATTTAGGATTATATGTTCAGAAATTATCTAAATATCAGCTACCGATATTCCAGGGTATGAATTGGATATCAAAATAAAATGATCGGCCTGGTTTCTCTGACTCTATCACCCCCCTCCCCAAGAGGGGTATAAAGACGAACAGTAGGTTCCAGGAAGGCAACCGCCCTTTCCAGGCGGCTCAATTATTTCCCTAAGTGCCATCAGTCATCGGCGCGGGGTGATCTGCACGCACAAAAAACCCCGCGGTGGCAATTCACCGCGGGGTTTGATCAAGCCTTAACTAAGTGTCAGCTGTCTAGCGTGTGCCGCGTCTGCGCACCGCCGCAGCTGTAAAATAGTCGTCTTCACTGCGCCAGCTGAAATCGGGCGCGCGATCCTTGTCAATCAGCAGGGCCAGCATTCGCCCAGCCTGCATGTCGTACTGGAACTCAGCCGAAGCCGCCAAAAAACCGACATCGTAAAATACGACGTTGTGGGACTCCCAGTACCGCCAGATTTCGCCACGTCGATCATAACCGTCGACCAGCGTAATCCACCAGGAATCTTCATCCAGATAAAAGACCCGTTTGCCGTAATCGTGGTTAGTGCCGGATTTTAGCGTCGCCTCGATTACCCAGACCCGATGCAATTCATAGCGAGCATACTCCTGATTCACCCGCCCCTGATTAGTAATAATATTCGCCGGGGTGGCCTCTCTGGCGTGTAGCTTGTAGCCATTGTAAGGCACGTAGACTTCGCGGCGCCCCAGCAGCTTGTAGCTGAACCGATCATTTGGGCCGTTAAAACCCCACTTCTGATCCGTTGTCGCCAGACCGTCACTGGCTGTTAGGGGATTGTCATAAACGATCTGTGGCGCACGCTTGACCCGGCGCTGACCAGGGCTGTAGGCCCATGCCGAACGAAATTTCTTGTTAAAACTGGCGGGATCGCGAGCCAGCACTACCTGACCAGCCAGTTTTGCCGGCGCGGTTAAGACCTGGTTATAAAGTAAGGAATCGGCGTACACATCGAAATCTTCGTCCTTAATTTCTGGGTCTGACCACTTCTGATGCTGCTGCACATTCAGCTTATTAATCACGTAATCGCCAGTAGAGGTGATAGCCAATGTGTTTTCCCATGAATCCATCCAGGGATTGATCGGTCGGGTAGCCTGATTTAACCAGGCTTCGTCGCCATTGCGCGGGATGGGAAATGCCCAGGCTTTACGCGCACCATTGAAGCCAACTATACCCATACCCACGTCCGGGGCATTGTCCAGCCGGGACCGATCCAGGTTTTTCAAGGCTGCTTCATAAATATAGGGCTGGTAGACAACGGATCGGCGAGTCGGGTAGATATTCATGTAGAAGTCGGGATAAGTCTGAAACATCTGTTTCTGACCTTCGGACAACTTGTCGGCGTACTCAAGGTAATTCTGCGCGGTGATTTTGAATTGCACTGCGTCACCGGCAAAGGGATCGAGGTGGAAGGTGCCCGACTTGAAACCGCTCGGGGCCACAAGGGGTTCATTCTTCCACGCAGGGATGGTGCCGTCGCCATTGCCCGCACGAATAGCGCCAGCTGGTGTTAACTCGGTGCCGTCAAGACCGATTCTGGCCCGTTCTTCCGGCGTTACCGCGGCCAGCGCTGCACTCGCTGCCAGCGCTGCCGAAACCAGCAGCACCTTGTGCAGGTTTATTGTTGCAATCTTCATGGGTATATTCCTTAAAAGCTGTACTTGAAGACGACGGAAACATTATCCCGGTCGTCGTTTGTGCCTGCGGTACCGAGCCAGGTCACGTACTGGAGATCAACCGAGGTACCGCCCAGGTAGGTAAAGGAGACCTTTGAGACGATTGTGCGCTGGTTTTCGACGAGCGAACCACCCTGGAAAGGTGTGTAGCCTTCGACGTTGTGGACAAAAATAAGTGTCGGGCTAACCGTTAAATTCCAGAACAGGTTGTTGTATTCCAGGCCCGCTACCGCAGTATATCCCCATGCAAAATCCGTAATCGGTCGGTCCAGGCCATCCACGCCAGGGTATCTGCCCGGATCAACCACAGCATTGCTCTGCCCCGTTGGCGACTCTGGCCTTACATTGACCCGATCGGTCGGGTCACCAGATTCGAGGTCATCCATCCAGACCGCTGACATATCGAAGACCATATTCAGTTTGTCCGCACCGAGGAAATCCGTACCCACGGAACGGGTGAGGTTACCCAGAAACGTATACACATTACTGGCGCCGATATCGCAACCCGGAATAACGCCCTGAGTACCGAGGTTGCCCGCGCCTGTCACGCCAAAACCAAACAGTGCTCCCACCGGGATGCCACCGAGATCAGGAACACCAACACCGCTGATACCGTAGAGGTTGCGACACTCACGGGTGTCGTAGAAATTTTCCTTGAGGTTTACTTCCATGGCGAACGAAGAATCAAAGGGCGCTTCACCGTTCAAAGAGATTGCATAGGTATTCTGGTCTTCGCCATAAATCCACTGATAGCCGGCAAGCGTCAGCGGATTGCCATCTTCCGCAGGGTCGGGTCGTGGTGTGTAATTTTCATTCAGGCCGATATAGGGACTGTAGGCGTGGGATCTCACCCAGTACACGCCCAGATCAGCAAAGTTCCACTGAGGGATGATGAAATGCATGTTGATCCCCCACTGTCCCCCGCTCGGCTCTTCGTCACCCGATTTTTCAATACCCCGGACAAAGAGATCCGGGTTATAACCAGCGCCCATAAAATCAAAGGGACTGAACATGGTGCCGACACCGATAAACGTTGAATTACGCCAGTTCCAGGTGTAATAGGCTTCAAGACTGATGTTGTCGTTAAACCCGAAGTTAAAATAGATGCTTTCCTGAGGAGTCAAGGTTTCCTTTACATCCGTGCCCGGGGTCGTGGCTTTGGACAAATCGGTGGGGTTCATCATCTGGGAAATACCGCCGCCCTGAATGTTGCTCTCACCCCAGCTGATAACCTGCTTGCCCACGCGCGCATTCAGTGGATGGCCGTCAATATCCCAGGAACCAAACACAAACAGGTCATAGAGGGTGAATTTATTACCCGCCAGATCCTGTGCATCATCGGCAATGCCATCGACAGTTTGAGCTGACGGACTGCCTCGATGCAGAACCGAACTGGCCGGCGATCCGTTGCCGCCTGCCGGGTAGGGCCATACATTGGGTCGCTCACAGTTGGAACAATCCTTGTTTCTGATGGTGTAATCGTAGAGATAGGAAAAGCGGGCAAATACGCCAAAACCGTCCTTACTGATGCCGGCGTCGGTCAGCAGTGACAATGGTGTACTGTAGACATCACCAGCGTCGCGAAATAAGTTTACGTTACCTGTTGGGTCTGCCGTGCCGAAGTGGCGTTGACCCTTGACACGCATTGCCGCGCTCGCGGTAAAAGTCGTATCGATAAAAGCAATAATGCTCGGATCATCAAATTTCACTTCCACTGCACTGGCAGCGCCTGACGTTAAAGCCAGCGCACACGCGACCCACTTCAACAAACCGTTTCTGGAAAAATTAGACTTCAGCAAAATACACCCCTCAATGTGATACTAATTATCGGCGATGGAAACAAACACACCCCCATACTGATCAGACGACGCCGTAAACTCGGCTCCGATCTGAGAGTCGGACGCAGGGACGTTGCACGAAGCAACGGGATCTGCTTGTGTTCTCAAAAATTAAAAAGCCAGAAAAATACTCAAACGGCAGTTGCCAGTATCGTAAAGTCGCAGATGCGGTGACGAAACTGGGCGGAGTAATGGACGGGCGAGACGACAAAAAATAGAGAAACTGGCAATGGACACCCCTCAAATGTTACTGCTACTTCTATCGACTACAGAGGTCAAATACTCTCAACGGCTATTCGAGCGCAGCCAAAATAAACGCTACGCTAAATTATGTCAATGCCATTACTAATAACTTACAGATATATAATTCATTCCCACCAAGACTCGCCTGCCAAAACTTCATTCAATATGATGGGTTTCGCGTCGCTGGAAACGAATGCCTGCGGCGAACGGTTTCTGTAGGTGCGTCGGCAAAAGGTAAGCCATACAGTATCGAGTCAGCACCACCCATCTC
>JBFIEE010000050.1:0-22967 GCA_041603535.1 Porticoccaceae bacterium | reverse complement strand
TATTTCATCTGAACAGCGGGTTTCATGCCGTTCAGGCCAGCTGCCCGCATATGATGCTACCGCTAAAAAGCGGCAAATTACTGGACGATGGCAAGACCCTGCAGTGCCCCATCCATCGGGCGCAATTTGATATAGCCACAGTCGAAGTAAACAAATGGGCAAGCTTTCCTCCAGGAATCCAGTTGCTGAATGGGATTCGCAAAGAAAAATGCCTAAAGGTCTACGCCGTTAGTGTCGACAATGGCAACATAAGCGTTGAGATTTAGACATTGAGACCTAAACGTCGAGATTTAAAACTTGCGATCTCAAGCTGGTGTGGTTCGCTGGTTTTTTGCGTTAGCGGAGCTGCCGCCAGCATTTTTCCATTGTTCTAGCACCCGCGCCGCTAAGGCGGCACTGTCCGCCACCCGGATCGTCCCCTGGTTTACCGATTGATAAGCACAACAGGAGGAACGGCTAATGGTACCGCTCAAAATGCGTCTTAAACCGTTGATTCTGGCGACCGCTACTTTCTTATCCAGACTCTCTTATGCGGGTCATTCGTGGGCCACCTACCACCACTGGGCACGAACCCTGTCCCTCTAAACGCCATCGATAACATGACGCCCGATTGAGACTCGGAACTTGATATAGCCTTCGCCGGAAACAATTCCGAGTTCGGCCGGGACAGCTCTGAGGTTCTCCAGCTATCGATTGTCCCTGGCGATGATTCAAGTAAAACCCGTAAACGCTGTCAGTCCCAGACAGGCCAAATTCGGGCCTGCAACGCCGCCTGGGCTATAACGGCTGGCTGGTGGGCCTCGCTACCATCGGTCTCGACAACCAGAGCCATATCGTTCAGAGCATGGAGGTGGTATGAAGGCGCTGACCACGACGTGCGGGTGGACGGCAACAGCAAATACGAGCTCTGGGTCGCGCCGCGGCAAACGGGCGGCCTGTGGATCCACCACGTTTACCTTCCGACGGTGGAGACCCTCATTAACCGGTTCAGCCACCGGCCCATCCTCTGAATATGTTCCTGCCTAACAAGCGTGGATTGCTACGCTTATTAGTTAGCACTGCAGTTGCTATTCCAGTCGCCACCCCGCGACAACCACCGTCCCCTACAGAATTTTCTGTCACCACAGTCGGTGTAACCGAACCCTGTGAAAACACAGCTACATAACCATAACCATAACCCTGACACACTTTAGTTGCATGCTGTCTATCTCAATGCTACGGTACGATACAGTACCATGAGCACCGATAATTCCTTGTCGTGCCCACCCTGAAGTTCAAGTCATGAGCAATACAGCCGCACCAGTAGGCAACAACCCAGCAACGCCGACGCCAGTCGTTGACGAGGACTACGTATCGTTACGCACCTGGTTTACGGTGTGGGGCAGTGTCATCGGTGCCTTTATTGCAGTGCTCAATATCATGATTACCAACTCCTCACTAAAGGAGATTCAGGGGGCACTGTCGGCAACCCTGCATGAAGGTTCTTTTATATCCACGGCTTATCTAACCGCCGAAGTCATCGTTATTCCGCTGACTGGCTGGCTGGTTCAGGTCTTCGGACTGAGACGCTTTGTACTTTCAACCTCTCTCGTGTTTATGGCCGCCACCCTGGCCTGCGCCATGGCCTGGAACCTGGAATCCATGCTGATATTCAGAACCATTGCCGGCTTTGCTGGCGGGTCTTTTATCGCGCTGTCATTTACTGTCATCCTGACTCTCCTGCCCCCCAGCAAGCAGCCCCTGGGCATTGCCATGTTTTCCCTCACCGCCACACAGGCGCCAAGCATTGGTCCGACGCTGGGCGGTTACCTGACCGAAACCATCGGTTGGCAATCTATTTTTTATATGCAAATTGTGCCCACCATGTTGATGTTTGCGATTTTATGGTGGGGGCTGGAGAAATCGAAAGGTGACCGAAGCCTGCTAAAAACCGGGGACTGGACGGGCATTATCATGCTCTCCATCGCCCTTGGCGCGATGATTATTATCCTTGAGGAAGGCAACCGACTGGACTGGTTCGAATCCCAGACCATCGTGCGAGCGTCCTTATTTGCGGGCTCCTGTTTCCTGATTTTTCTTTACCGCCAGCTATGGGGTAACAATGCGTTTATCAACCTGCGACTTTTTAAACGCTGGAACTTCAGTCTCGCCAATATTCTCGGAGTGATCCTTGGGCTAGGGCTTTACGGGACAATCTTTATTACGCCCCTCTATCTGGCTCAGATACAGGATTACAACGCGTGGCAAACCGGTGTCACCATGATGTGGTTTGGTTTTCCTCAGTTAATCATGGTGCCATTGCTGGTAAAACTAATGAAGACTACCGACCCTCGGCATCTGGTCTGTGTCGGTTGTATCATCTTTGGCTGGAGTTGCATGATTAACATCAACATGAATGCCGAATATGCCTACGAGCAGCTATTGCTGGCCAATTTCATCAGAGGTATTGGCCAACCCTTACTGTCCATCCCCCTCGCTGTCATTGCAACAGTAGGTATTGAAAAAGCGCAGGTCGGCTCAGCATCGGGACTATACAACCTAACTCGCAACCTGGGTGGCGCCGTTGGGATCGCCTTTTTAGCGACATTCCTGTCTGTACGTCAGCAATTCCACTCCAGCTACATTGTCGAGAATATTTCACTCTATAACCCACTTACCGTTGAGCGCTTGCAGAGTTTACAGGGCTATTTTGCCAGTCTCGGAGCCGATAACATATCAGCTCAGGAGCAGGCATTGAGAGCCATTGACGCTGTGGCGCGCAGAGAAAGCTATGTAATGGCCTACAACGATGCCTTCTTTTTTGTCGGCGCGGCCTTCTGGATTGGCGCTGTGCTCACCTATTTAATAAAAAAACCGCAGCCACCAGCACCGGCGACTAAATGATCAGAGACGTTTACGTGCAGAGCACATCATTGGCATGCATGGTATCGAGATATTCCTTCACCTGCGAAATTTTCCCGTCTTTTAGAACGAACAGAAAATGATATTCGTTGCGATAGGACTTGCCGTTGACATGTTCCGCGCTGGAAGTCGCTTCCACCGCCACTCGCTCGCCCTCAGCAGTCATGGCATAGGGGCTTATCGTTAGCGGACCATCAATCATTTTACCCACGCCGGCGAGGAGCTGCTGAAACTCCGCCTTGGTCCTGGTGCCTGAAATAGGCATACTGCCCGCCACCCACCAGGTGCCATCCTCGGCCAGTAATTCAAGGGCTCCAGCGTGGTCACCCGCCGAAAACTTGTGGAGAAAATCAGTGACGATTTGTTTGTTTGCCGCTGCGCTCATATCTGTCTCTCCTGTTTATCAGGGGTCAGATCCACCCTGCTTATATTGATTGAGAAAAGAGTAAAAAACCTATTTCCAGATGTCCAATAATACAATTCACCAGCCCAATGCCAGGCAACCTTAGTATGAACGTGGTAAACCCATCTCCCGTTCAGCTATATAGTTCAAAACCATTTCGCTGTTTAAGGGCGCGGTTCGGAATAATCGCACGATTGGATAGAGATCAAAAATCCCGTACTCTTTAGTAAACCCATTGCCACCAAAACACTGTAGTGCCGAATCAACGGCATAAATACCGGCCTCCGAGGAGGCATATTTCGCCATATTGGATTCGGTACCACAGGCCTCACCCCGATCAAACAACCAGGCAGCCTTACGCATCATTAAGGATGCCAGCTCGATATCTGTTTTAGCCTTGGCGAGGGGATGCTGCAAAGCCTGATAAGCGCCGACAGGCCTGTCAAATACCACCCGCTCATTGGCATACTCGACCGCTCGACCCAATGCGTAACGGCCCAACCCGGTACAGACGGCGCTGATAATAATACGCTCCGGGTTAAGCGACTCGAAGAGAATTTCGAAACCTTTATTCAGCTCACCAATGATATTTTCGGGGCCGATATCAACATCATCGAAAAACACGGTGTATTTATCTTCCGGCACTTCAATACTGATATCGATGGGATGTACTTCTATGCCTTTAGCCCTGGTATCAATCAGTACGATAGTAAAACCGTCTGTTTTACGTTGCACGTCTTTCAGCGCCGTGCTGCGAGTTACCACCAGCATATATTCGGCGCACTCGGCATCGGTGATAAAGGTTTTGCGGCCATTGAGTACGTAACGCTGCTTATCCTTTACCGAGCGGGTGAGACTGGTAATATTCACCGTATTGGTGCCCGCATCAGCTTCCGTCACCGCGAAGCAAAAACGATTCTCGCCCTTGCAGGCGCCGGGCAGATATTGCTGTTTCTGCTCTTCGGTGCCGTGATCTGAAATCAGTGACATCGACATTGTAGCGCCGACAATCAGGCTTAGCAGCGGAATCCCCTCGTTAGACAGGCCTTCCTGTAACAGCGCCATTTCCATCATGCCCAGACCGGCCCCGCCGTATTTCTCGGCGACCATCAACCCAACAAACCCGTCATCCGCCGCCTGTTGGTACATTTCCGCGGGAAAAGCGTGTAGTCGGGCTTTTTCTACCCAGTACTTGCGATCAAATTTCTTGACCAGACTCTTGCCATAGTCATAAATCATTCGTTGCTCGTCAGAGATCGCAAAATCCATCAGCCCTGGACCCTCGTATTAACTAACCGAAAAAAATTAAACCCTCACCTTCGCACCAACCGGTATGCCGACTGACAGTTTTCTACCGCGCTCCCCGGGTAAACATCTCTTTTCCTATCGTTCACTAACTATCGAACACTAATTATCGAACTCTCACTATCAATAGGAGCGCGGTAACCCCATGCCTCTCTCAGCAATAAAATTGAGTACCATCTCGTTATTGAGAGGGGCAGTTTTCAGCAGGCGTGCAAAGGGATAAAGATCGAAAATCCCGTATTCCCTGGTAAAACCATTACCGCCAAAACACTGCAAGGAGGCGTCAATGGCGTTTACCGCGGCGCATGATGCTGCCAACTTGGCCATATTGGCTTCTTCCCCACAGCGCTGGCCATTATCAAACAGCCACGCGGCTTTGCGCGTCATCAACGATGCCAGTTCCACTTCCGTTTTAGCTTTCGCCAACGGATGCTGGAGCGCCTGATACGCCCCGATAGGGCGATCAAAAACGACCCTGTCGTTAGCATACTCTATGGCCCTGCCCATGGCATAGCGCCCCATACCACAACACATGGCAGCGAGGATCATGCGTTCCGGATTAAGCGACTCGAATAAAATATCAAAGCCCTTGCCCACGTCGCCCAAAACATCAGTTGCGGCGACCTCTACGTCGTCAAAAAATATCTGGTATTGTTTTTCCGGGAGAGGAATACTCACCTCAATGGGGTGCATTTCAATACCGGGAGCCCTGGTACTAACAATCACTATAGTAAAACCATCGGTTTTGCGTGCGGCCTCACTGTGATGAATATTACGAGCAACCACTAACATGTAATCCGAACCTTCGGCATCGGTAATAAATGTTTTACGGCCATTGAGTTTGTAACCGCCATTACTGCTTTCAGTCAGCATGGTCGAGGTGCGCATCGTATTGGTACCGGCATCAGGCTCGGTGATTGCAAAACAGAATCGAATATCCCCGACACATCCAGGGGGTAAATATTTTTGCTTTTGTTCCACCGTGCCGTGTTTGCCGATCGGCCCCAGCGACATGGTCGCGCCGACGACCAGGCTTTGCAGAGGAATGCCCATGTTTGACAGGCCTTCCTGCAGGAGCACCATTTCCATCATGCCCAGACCGGCGCCGCCGTCTACTTCCGGCACCATGATGCCGACAAAACCGTCCCGAGCGACCTTCTTATACATATCTGTGGGAAATTCGTGGCGTTCGGCACAATCTACCCAATAGTCTCTGCAGAAGTCTTTGAGCAGGTTTTCACCATACTGGTAGATCATTTGCTGCTCGTGACTTAGCTCGAAATCCATCGGGTCTGTCCCTGTTTATTAAGCATTTATTGTAGCTCTGGCTACACTGTCAGCTACATCCTCACCTGCTGCCTTTTGTCGCCATTTTTAGCATTTTCTCAGCCCTATGATGCCCTTGACAGCCTAACTAACCGTCCAATTAACAGCCCGTTAGTTGGTCAACAGTGACTCTCCCCAATGAGCAACGAAACTAGTATGAACGAGGCAATCCCATCACGTGTTCAGCAATGAAATTGAGCACCATCTCGCTATTTAATGGTGCCGTTTTCATTAGCCTGGCAATTGGATACAGATCAAAAATCCCATATTCCTTGGTAAAACCGTTGCCACCAAAACACTGTAAAGAGGCATCTATTGCATGCATGGCCGCCTCGGCTGCCGCATATTTTGACATGTTCGACTCCGCACCACAGGGCAGGCGTTGGTCGAACAACCAGGCCGCCTTGCGCGTCATCAACGATGCCATCTCAATTTCAGTCTTGGCTTTGGCCAGCGGGTGTTGCAGCGCCTGATAAGCACCGATAGGCCTGTCAAACACCACTCTGTCGTTAGCGTAATCCACCGCCCTTTCCATAGCATAGCGGCCCAGACCGGTACAGACCGAGGACAAAATAATACGTTCTGGGTTGAGTGATTCGAATAATATGTCAAAACCTTTGCCGACTTCGCCGAGAATGTTCTCTGGACCAACGTCAACATCATCAAAAAATATCTGATACTGCCACTCGGGGATGGGAATGCTGACATCAATGGGCTGCATTTCAATACCCGGAGACGTGGTATCCACAATCAGCACTGTGAAACCATCGGTCTTGCGCTTCACCTCACTGTGGTGGATATCACGCGTCACCACCAACATATAGTCCGAGCCTGCTGCATCCGTGATAAATGTTTTACGACCGTTTAGCTTGTAGCGACCCTTGCCGTCCGCCTTGATCATGGTGGTAGCGCGCATGGTATTGGTCCCAGCGTCGGGCTCCGTAATCGCAAAACAGAAACGAATATCCCCGGCGCAACCAGCGGGTAAATATTTCTGTTTCTGTTCTTCTGTGCCGTGGTCGCCAATGGGTGACAGCGACATGGTAGCGCCCACCACCAAACTTAGTAAGGGGATACCCATATTGGACAGGCCCTCCTGGAACAGCACCATCTCAAACATGCCTAGCCCTGCACCGCCATAAGCCTCCGGCACCATGAGGCCAACGAAACCGTCCTCGGCAACTTTTTTATACATCGCTGTCGGAAATTCACGGCGCTCGGCACAGTCTACCCAGTAGGCACGATCAAAATCCTTGGCGAGGTTTTTGCCGTACTCGTAAATCATCTGTTGTTCTGGGCTTAAATTAAAATCCATCAGAGTCTCCAGTTGGGTAACAAATTAATGCGCAACACAGTCAGCAGCTCGCCACTACTTTAACGGGCCTCTACCATGTCAACGGCTAATAGGAACGCGGCAGTCCCATGACATGCTCGCCAATATAGTTGAGGATCATTTCGCTGTTCAGTGGAGCGGTTTTAAACAGGCGAACCATCGGATAAATATCGAAAATGCCGTACTCTTTAGTGAAGCCGTTGCCACCAAAACACTGCAGTGAAGCATCAACCGCATGCAGGGCTGCTTCTGCGGCCGCGTACTTGGCCATATTTGATTCCGCTCCGCAGGCCTCCCCGCGGTCAAACAACCAGGCCGCTTTGCGGGTCATCAGCGACGCCAGTTCAATTTCTGTCTTGGCCTTTGCCAAAGGATGCTGCAGCGCCTGATAGGCACCGATGGGACGATCGAATACCACGCGATCGTTGGCATATTGAACGGCCCGCTCCATCGCGTAGCGACCAACCCCGGTGCAGATCGCGCCAACCAGTACCCGCTCCGGATTAAGGGATTCAAATAAAATCTCAAAGCCTTTGCCAACTTCACCCAGCACATGCTCCGGCCCAAGATCCACGTCATCGAAAAACACCTGATACTGAAGTTCCGGAATGGGGATGCTGACGGGAATAACACGAGCCTCTATCCCTTGCGCTTTGGTGTCAACGATAAACAACGTAAAACCCTCTGTTTTACGCTTAACTTCGGTGTGCGGCGTCGTTCGCGCCACCACCAAAGCGTAATCTGACTCGGCAAAATCCGTGATAAATACCTTTTCCCCGCTCAGTTTAAAACGGCCATCGGGCGTTTGTTTGGCTATCGTGGTGGCGCGAATGGTATTGGTGCCAGCACCTGATTCTGTTATCGCAAAACAAAACCGCGTTTTTCCGGAGCATGCATCCGGCAAATATTTTTGTTTTTGTTCTTCAGTACCATGAGCACCGAGTGGACCGAGTGCCATGGTCGCACCGATCACCAGACTCAACAGGGGAATACCCTGATCAGACAGGCTCTCCAGAAACAAATCCATTTCCAGCAGCCCTAAACCAGCGCCGCCGTATGCTTCCGGCACCATGGTGCCAACAAAACCGTCGGTGGCTACTTGCTTATACATTTCTTCCGGAAAACGGTGTGCGTCAGCACACTCCATCCAGTACTTACGGTCAAAAGTCCTGGCCAGACTTTTACCATAATCATAAATCATGTTTTGTTCATTGCTCAGCGAAAAATCCATCGTATCTCGTCTCGTCTTAAGTACATCAATCTGCTACGTCAGCAGCGGGTAAAAAGTGCATATATCCTTGCTCCACGGAACCTAATACGGAGACGCTAATACGAACGCGGGAGCCCCATAACATGCTCGCCTATATAATTAAGTACCATTTCATTATTAAGTGGCGCTGTTTTAAACAGTCGCACCATCGGATATAGATCGAAAATACCGTATTCCTTAGTGAATCCGTTACCCCCAAAGCACTGTAATGAGGCGTCGACTGCATGGATAGAGGCCTCGGCAGCAGCGCATTTCGCCATATTGGCTTCCGCCCCGCAGGGCTCTCCCCGGTCAAACAACCATGCCGCTTTACGGGTCATTAACGATGCCATTTCAATTTCGGTTTTGGCCTTTGCCAAAGGATGTTGCAAAGCCTGATATGCCCCTATGGGCCGGTCAAATACGACACGATCATTGGCATATTGAACGGCCTTGCCCATTGCATAACGCCCTACACCTGAGCCTATCGCGCCGACCATAACGCGCTCCGGATTAAGACATTCGAAGAGAATCTCGAAACCTTTACCCTCTTCACCGAGGATATCTTCCGGCCCCAGGTCTACGTCATCAAAAAACAGTTGGTACTGCATTTCCGGTAAAGCAATGCTCACCGGGATTGGGTGTGCTTCTATACCGCGGGCTTTGGTATCCACTATAAACAGCGTAAAACCATCGGTTTTTTTCTTCGCTTGCTCAAAAGGCGTGGTGCGTGTCACAACCAGCGCATAATCCGACTCAACAAAATCGGTGATAAATGTTTTAGCCCCATTTAGCCGATATCGACCGTCGGCCTTTTTGGTCGCAATGGTCGTCGCTTTCATAGTATTGGTACCGGCATTAGGCTCGGTAATGGCAAAGCAGAACCGTGTTTTGCCTGCGCAGGCATCGGGTAAATAGCGCTGCTTTTGCTCTTCAGTACCGTGATCACCAATCGGGCCAAGCGACATCACCGAACCCACTACATAGGTCAACAGAGGGATTCCCTGATTGGCCAAACCTTCGGTAAACAATTCCATCTCGAGCAAACCAAGTCCCGCGCCGCCGTAGGCTTCTGGTGCCATGGTACCGACAAACCCGTCCCGAGCTGTTTGTTGGTACATGTCTTTCGGAAAGGCTCTGCGCTCAGCACATTCCATCCAGTATTTACGGTCATACGTCTTCGCGAGACTTTCACCGTATTCGTAAATCATTTTATGTTCGTCGGATAAATTAAAGTCCATCAATCTCGCCTCTGGAAGTCGTGTGGTTGATAAAACGTATGGTCGATAAAAACAGTTCGTGTGCAAATTGAATATTTAATAGGACCGCGGCATACCCAGCACGTATTCACCTATGTAGTTCAATACCATTTCGTTGTTGAGCGGGATAGTTTTCAATAAACGCACCATCGGATAGATATCAAAAATACCGTACTCTTTAGTAAACCCGTTGCCGCCAAAACATTGTAGTGAAGCGTCAACAGCATGACAGGCCGCATCAGAAGCGGCGAATTTCGCCATGTTTGATTCCGCACCACAGGGTTGACCCTGATCGAACAACCATGCCGCTTTACGAGAAATTAACGCGGCCAGTTCAATTTCTGTTTTGGCTTTGGCAAGCGGATGCTGAAGCGCCTGATAAGCACCAATAGGACGGTCAAATACCACCCGATCATTGGCGTATTCGACAGCCCTCGTCATGGCATAACGGCCCAGGCCTGCGCAAATGAACCCGACCAGAATGCGCTCGGGGTTAATGGCCTCAAAGAGCACACGGAAGCCCTTGCCGACATCGCCAAGAACATTTTCCGGGCCCACATCAACATCGTCAAAAAACACCTGATACTGGGTTTCCGGAATTTTTACACTGATGGGAATGGGGTGGGTGGTTATACCCTTTGCTCTCGTCGGGACTATGAATAGTGTAAAGCCATCGGTACTGCGCTCTGCCTCATCCAGCGGCGTAGTGCGTGTCACCACGATCATGTAGTCAGCGTCACCGGCGTCAGTAATATAGGTTTTACCGCCGTTGATCTTGAATCGACCATCCGCCGTAGGCGTCGCAGTCGTCGCCGTTCTAATGGTATTGGTGCCAGCGTTGGGTTCGGTGATGGCAAAACAGAATCGGGTTTTACCTGCACAGGAGTCCGGCAGGTATTGCTGCTTTTGCGCTTCCGTACCAAAACGCGAAATCAGGCTCAGTCCCATCGTCGCGCCGATCACCAGGCTTAATAGCGGTATCCCCGCTTCCGACAGGCCTTCGTTGAGAAGGCCCATCTCCATCATACCCAGCCCCGCGCCGCCATACTCCTCGGGAACCATGACGCCGACAAAACCGTCCCGGGCAACCTGTTGGTACATATCCGTGGGGAATTCGCCCCGCTCAGCGTATTCCATCCAGTGTTTGCGGTCGTAGGTCTTGCTCAGGTTACGGCCATACTCGTAAATCATGCGTTGTTCTTCAGATAGCGTGAAATCCATAACCCTAAACCCCTTTTTAGCTATTTTTGATCACAAATTCAGTTAAACGTTCTTAATTCAAAGTGCTAGCAACGGCATGCCTAACTCAGTAGGAGCGCGGCAGCCCCATCACGTGTTCAGCAATATAGTTATGAATCATTTCATTGTTAATTGGTGCCGTCTTGGTCAGTCGTACCAGTGGATATAAATCGAAAATGCCGTACTCCCTGGTAAACCCGTTGCCGCCAAAACATTGTAACGAGGCATCGACGGCTTTTATGCCAGCTTCGGAAGCAGCGAGCTTGGCCATGTTAGCTTCCGCACCGCAGGGCATACCGTTATCGAATAACCAGGCCGCTTTACGCGCCATCAGAGATGCCATTTCAATCTCCGTTTTTGCCCTGGCCAGGGGATGCTGCAATGCCTGATAAGCGCCAATGGGGCGATCGAACACAACGCGATCATTCGCATATTCAACCGCTTTGGCCATCGCATAACGACCGATACCACTGCACACTGCACCGCCCAAAATACGCTCTGGATTCAGCGATTCAAACAAAATATTGAAGCCCTTACCCACCTCTCCCACGACGTCTTCAGGGCCGAGATCAACGTCGTCAAAAAACACCTGATACTGAACCTCTGGCAAGGCGATACTCACCGGGATAGGTTGCATTTCAATGCCTTTGGCCCTGCAATCGACAATGAATAGCGTAAAACCATCGGTCTTACGTTTCACTTCAGTGTGCGGAGTCGTCCGCGCCACTACCAAAGCATAGTCCGACTCGGCAGCATCGGTTATAAAAGTCTTGGCTCCACTGAGTTTGAACCGACCGCCTGCAGCAGGCCTGGCAAGGGTGGCAATGCGAATGCTGTTAGTGCCTGCATCAGGCTCCGTAATCGCAAAGCAAAAGCGAATATCGCCGACACAGGCTCCGGGCAGGTACTTTTGTTTTTGTTGTTCAGTGCCATGTTCGCCGATAACCGACATCGACATACAGGCGCCGACCACCAGACTCAGCAGAGGGATGCCCTCATTGGCAATGCCTTCCTGAAACAACAGCATTTCAGTCATACCGAGGCCGGATCCGCCATAGGCTTCAGGAACCATGGTGCCAAGAAAACCATCAGCGGCGACCTGAGCGTACATTTCCTCCGGGAACCTGTGTTTATCGGCATTCTCCATCCAGTAAGCACGGTCGTAAGTCTTGCTAAGACTCTTACCGTATTCGTAAATCATGATTTGTTCCGGGGAAAGGTTAAAATCCATTCACTAAGCCTCTTCTCTTTAAATTAAACCGGCAAACTATTCCGGCAAATAACGCTGCCAGGCCACCGTCATACAGTGCCTCAACAAGCGGCGGCGACGGCATTCGTGTGACCTGACAAAACCGCCAACCATAATGATCGGACCATCAACATACAATGACTATATTCGACCTAATAGTCACCGAGCCACCAACATTACCGCGCCGTCTTCCGGGGTTGCCACCCCAGAGGGTTGCGGCATAATAACGACTCTAAACCTCTTTAGCGTAGCCCTGTGTTAGCAGCTGATAGCATCATGCTTATTAGACGCGGGTGGGCCGGCAACGATCACTATCACACGCAGATAAAAACTTTCTCCACAGGAACTTTTCTCACCGGCCAGGAACCATGAACCACTTACTCGCCCTCACCATTATTACCGACGACCGCACCGGCGTGGTCGACAGTCTGGCCGCGACCATCAGAAAAAACCACGGCAACTGGCTGGAAAGCAGTATGTCCCGTCTCGCAGGCAAATTTGCTGGCATCCTCCTGGTCAGTGTTGCCGACGACAATCGCGACGCCCTGATTACCGCGCTACTGGCGCTAAACCAGACAGGGCTGCGTATCAACGTGGAAACCGCCGATGCCGTCGACAAACCCGAGGGACTGACAATAAATATCGCGCTAACCAGCAACGATCGCCCTGGAATCGTCGAAGAAATCAGCCGCATACTCGCAGCACAATCTATCAACGTCGAAGAACTGACCACCTGTTGCGACAATGCGGCAATGAGTGGTGAACTCCTGTTTCACTTTGAGGCGACCCTCCACTTACCCACAGGCCTTGCTCTGGAAGATTTACGGTACAGCCTTGAAGATTTATCTGATGATCTGATTGTAGAGTTCGACTCGACCTGAGCGTTCTGATAAAAAACTATTGCCTGCCATCGGTGGCGATAATATTGTCATTTCTCGTTGATCTGGACGGCTCGGCAGGATGAGAACAGTCCGGTGTATCGGCTTTGCCAGAGGCCTCCGAAAACATCTGAAACAGCTCCATCATCCTGCTCTGGGTATCATCCATCACGACGGCCATGCCCGGCTTGACACCGACTTCAGACACTTCGAAAGCACGCATGGTGTTGCATATTTGTCCGTCGAGGCGCACACCAATACCCTGCAGGCCGACAGCACTACCGAGCTTGCCAAACATCTCCAGCGTTAATTCACAGGCGGTAATCACAAACAATACGTTGTGCTCAGGCCAGTTTTGTCGCGCTTCGATCATCTTTTCGCCAATGTAATGTACCGTCGTAATAAACAACGGCACGACCCTCGTCGTCGGCAAACTGTGTACACACTTGCCGATAAAACACTGTCCGCACACCGGGCTTTGAACGTCATGGATACAATCGTCAGTAAATCGACCCGACGGACACTCAAAGGGTTTGTGGCAATAGGAAAATCCCGCGACTAGCACCGTATCCGGCATCACCAACTTTCGTTTGAACGCCGTGATATCGGGCAGACAGTACAGAAAAAAGTCGCCGTCCCGTCGATAACTGTGCGAGCGCAACAGCGTTTTAACCAGGCCCCATCCATGCGTTAACGGACGTTGCCAAAAATAACGCCCCAGCTTGCCGCTAAAATCGTGATGGTGGATATAAGACAGAGTTTTCCAGGACAGATATTTGCGGGTTTTGCGACGAATACCGGGCAAATTTGGGTTTTTTCTGAAGGTACGCAGGGGTTTGTCGGCGGCTAATCTGCTTGCCCGAGCATCCCACGCCTCTTCCGCCGCTCGCCAGTCGGCATGACCATCCCAAAACTTAAGTGGCTCACTCATCACGTCCCCGCCCGGTACCGGCTAACTCCGGCTCGCCGCTTCACAGCTTCACAGCTTCACAGCTTCACAGCTTCACAGCTTCACAGCTTGATTGTGGCACAACTTCGCCAAACGGCCAGTCACGGCTACGCCACCAAACCTTTTAACATCACGCCAATAAAATAAGCGATAGCGGCCGCTGCACCGCCAATTGCGACCGTTTCGACCCCCCCTACTTGCCAGCTTTGATTAACAAAGCGGGCCTTCTGTGCACCCACCCACAGAAATGCAATACCCGTTAATATCGAACTCCACAGGAAAGTCTGCTCAATTAAACCAGGCTTTATCCAGTTGGTAAGGTACGGCAGCAGAGGTATCAGACCCACCAGCAGAAACGCCACGAAAGTTGCAATGCCAGCTCTGGTCGCGTCGTGATCCTGTAAGGCCATACCGTGCTCCTCCTGCAGCATGGTATCTACCCAGCGCTCAGCGTCGGCGGTAATAACCTCAACCACCTGATCCAGCAATTCACCATCAAACCCCTTGTTGGCGTAGATCTGACGAATCTCTTCCCGCTCTCCTTCCGGCCATTTATGAATTTCATCCATCTCCCGAGCACGGGTCTGTTCGCGCAACTGATTCTCCGCGCGCGTACCTAAAAAGTTACTGACCGCCATGCTAAAGCCGTCAGCCAGCAGGTTGGCAAAGCCGAGAATAATAATGACGCCGGACGATAAACCCGCACCTGCGACGCCAGCAACGATCGCGAAAGTAGTCACCGCGCCATCTACAGCGCCGTAGACAAAATCTTTGAGATAAACCGAACTTGGTCCCTGCTCCAGCCGGTTGGCTATTTTTGTCGGCGTATGACTAGCCTTATAGGTTTCTTTGCTTTCGTGTTTAACATGGTTAGCCATAGGACTACTCTTTTACCTCGGTTAAATTACGCGATAGCGATTGTCAAAACGCCATGACCAGCCCAAGAGCAACCGTAGACCCTAAGGCACCAGGCGATCAATAGTCACTTTGTAATGACTCTGCTCACTTATAGAAAGCGGCCCAATACGTCCTTCCAGATCGCCTGACACAGCCTGCAGACTGCCACCAAGAGCGACCCTGACAATCACTTCAATCTCATCCACGGTAGACAACTTTCGCGAAGCTGCGAGTGACATCGCATCCGTAAAGTTTACCTCAACAGGTAAATCGGCAACGGTGTAGCGTTGCGCAACTAACGGCATTGGCGGGCCCTGCCACTGTCTTGCATACACATAAACTAAACTGGTCGGACTGAGAGATGGATTTCGCAACGCTTCGGCGAGGTTAACCTGTACTGTTAACAGCGTCGCGTCAGCATTAGAACCTTGTAAGCTGACCGCTTTGGCGACGCCCGCCTGTAAGGCACGGGCATTGCCAGAGTCTGGAGGCAATAAACTCAACGCCCGCTGCCAGTAAGTCACCGCATTGCTGTAATCGGCCTGTGAAAATGCCGCCACTCCGGCGAGCTCCAACGCCAGGCCATTGTCCGGGTCAAGGGCGAGCGCCCTGCTGACAAGGCTTATTGCCTCTTCGGTGATGTGCTGGTCAGCGTCGACGAAGAGGGCCTGTGCCAGCTCAGCATTTACCTCCGCATCGTCCGGCGCTAACGCTAAGGCCCGGCGATAAGCCTGCACCGCAGCGGTACCCTGACCCGCCGCCTGTTCGATGCGAGCAAGTAACATCCAGTAATATAAATTGTCATCTCTCTGTTCGAGACGGTCCACCAGTGCACGACGCAAAGTCGGGGCGGACGCCTGATCCGGTGCCGCAAGCAAGCTTCGAATCTGCATATCCTGGATGGCGCCAAGCTGCCAATAAAGCGCTGCCGCCACCACCATCAACACCCCAGCCGTGACAACAAGTAGCGCCCTGCCGTCCCTGCGTGCTACCACTGATTCGCCACTGTCGCCTGCCCCACCATCATCAATCTGATCGATCAACAGCTGGCGTTGCGCCTCTATCAACAACGCCTGACGCTGGTCGTTATCACCGTCGTCCCTATCATCGACATCGCCATCACTATTGCCGGCACTGCTGGCTTGCAGCAGTTCCAGTTCGGCGGCGTATTCGTGGTACAGAGCAATATTCGTCGGAGTATTATCGCGCGCCGACTCGACAACATTCCTGCCGGGTACAAAGACCCGGTAACAAATAAAACTCGCCGCACCCGCCAGCATAAAAGCCGCTAAAAACAGCGTGGTCACCGTGACTCCCCTTCGCCGGCCCTTGTCACACCGTCACTCGAACCGGCAAGCAAGCGGTTGAC
Organism: Porticoccaceae bacterium; assembly: GCA_041603535.1. GTDB lineage: Bacteria > Pseudomonadota > Gammaproteobacteria > Pseudomonadales > Porticoccaceae > HB2-32-21. The sequence continues at coordinate 6,610 of JBFIEE010000050.1, read as the reverse complement.
CCGCGCTTGCTCGGCAACGTTAAGCCCGAGCTCATGCTCGCCCGCTGCAAGCGGCTGCGCGCGACGACGACTGACAACCACACCGACTACCAGTACGCCAATTGATAACAACACGACGGGGGCCAACCACAACAGATAGGTACCCTGCTGAAGCCGGGGTCGGTAGAGAACAAAGTCACCGTAACGGGCTACCAGGTAATCACTGATCGCCTCATCACTGGCACCCTCTTCGAGCATACGGCGGATTTGTTTTCGCAAGTCAGCGGAAATCGGTGAATCAGATTCAGCGAGATTCTGATTCTGACATTTCGGGCATCGATACTCCTCCACCAGGTGGTGGTATCTCTCGGAGAGCTGCCTGGTGGACAGTTGATCGACATCCACCACCGCCCCGGTCGATGCCGCCCACAGCGCCACCACACACGCCATGGTGACGGCGATGGCCACTTTGTAACGAACACGTAACTTATTATTAAGCGCCCGCCTGATCATCGTAACTCACCAGTCTGAACGTCACCCAGGGACTCGTACAGGGGCCCTATTTTGTCCCGCCAAACCCGCTCATCAATCACTCCGACGTGTTTCAGACGAATAATACCTTCGTTATCAACCAGGTAGGTTTCAGGCGCACCAAAGACACCCAGGTCAAGACCCAGCGAGCCATCCCGATCAACAATATTCTCCCGGTAGGGGTTACCCAGCTGCGCCAGCCAGGCGCGGGCATCGGCACCGTCATCTTTGTAATTGAGGCCGACAATAGCAACACCCCGACCCGCCAGCTCGATCAGATAGGGATGTTCAGCGCGGCAGGAAAAACACCACGTAGCCCACACATTGAGCAAGGTCACCTGGCCCTTCAACACTTCCTGGGTAATCAGCTGCCGCTCATCGTCAAGACGCGGCAATGTAAAAAACGGCACCGGTCTGTCGACCAGCGCGGAGGGCATCGCGTTTGGATCCCGCCCCAAACCCCAATATAGAAAGCTGGCCAGCAGGACAAATACCAACAGCGGAATATACAGCTTAAATCGCGCCATCCTGCACCCCTGCAACTTCACTTTTACCCGCGGCTTTACGTAAATCCACCGCTGCGGCGGACGGGGAGCGTGTCGTCGGTGCGGGGCGATAGCGTTTGTCCAGAGCCGCAATGCCGCCCCCAAATGCAATCATCAGAGCGCCCAACCAGATCCAGCGCACCAGGGGTTTCACGTAAACCCGCACCGACCAGGCACCCCCCGCCATCGGCTCGCCAAGCGCCACGTAGATATCGCGAAACAGGCCGCCGTCGATATCGGCTTCGGTCATAACCTGGCCGCCTGCCGTATAATGCCGTTTTTCAGGTTGCAGCAACGCCACCAGGCTGTTGTTGCGCGACACTTCAAACCGCCCTCGACGCGCCGTGTAATTAGGGCCGGCGTTAATTTCCACACCGCGAAACAGGAAGGTATATCCCGCTACCGTCACAGCTTCGCCGGGTTCCAGGCGAACATCTTTTTCCTCACTGTAGTGACTGGTCAGACCGACACCGATAATCGCCACTGCGATACCCAGATGAGCACACAACATGCCGTAATAGCTGCCGCGCAAGCGTCTGGCGCCAACCCAACGCCCCTGTGCGGAAGCACTTTTACTTAACCAGTCGCGCCCTGACCACACGCCAATCCACGTCCCAACAGCAAGCGCCATAAACGGTAATACTCGATAAGAGAAACCGGCCAGCGGCAACACGACCGCCGCCGCCAGAACGCTGATCAGCGCCGGCCACATCGCGGTCCTCGCCAGGGCACGAGCCGGATAACGTTTCCAGCGCATCACCGAGCCCGGCGCCATGATCAGCCCCAGCACTAAAGCCAGAGGCACAAAAAATAGATTGAAATACGGCGGGCCAACTGAGATTTTCCCCCACCCGAGCACATCGGCAATGAGGGGATACAAAGTCCCGATCAAAATAGTCGCCATAGCAACCAGTAACAAAATATTGTTACCCAGCAGGAATGTCTCTCTCGACAACCAGTCAAAACTGGCACTGCTTCGTATGGCCGGTCCTCTGAGGGCAAAGAGCAACAGCGACCCGCCGATGACTATCGCCAGAAAACCCAGGATAAAGACACCTCGCGCGGGATCCGCTGCAAAAGCATGAACCGAGGTCAAAACACCGGACCTGACCAGAAACGTGCCCAGTAGACTGAGTGAAAATGCCAGGATGGCCAGTAACAACGTCCAACTGCGAAACAGGCCGCGCTTCTCGGCTACTGCGAGACTGTGAATTAAAGCGGTGCCCACCAGCCACGGCATAAAAGATGCGTTTTCAACGGGATCCCAGAACCACCAGCCCCCCCAACCTAACTCGTAATAAGCCCACCAGCTACCTAAGGCAATGCCCGCCGTCAGAAAGGCCCAGGCGGCATTGGTCCAGGGGCGTGTCCAGCGGGCCCAGGCGGCATCCAGGCGGCCGGCCATCAATGCCGCCAAAGCAAAGGAAAATGCCACTGAAAAACCGACATAGCCCATGTAAAGCATCGGCGGATGTATGATCAGGCCAATATCCTGGAGCAGCGGATTCAGGTCTTTGCCCTCGGCCGGAAAGAACGGCAGCAGGCGCTCAAAGGGGTTGGAGGTTAATACCAGAAAAAGATAGAAGCCTACGGCAATCATGCCCATCACGGACAACACCCGCGCCACCATATCCAGCGGCAAACTGCGACTGAACAGGGCCACAGCCAGTGTCCAGCCCGACAGTATCAGCGCCCACAAGAGCAGAGAGCCTTCATGGGCTCCCCAAACAGCACTGAATTTATAGCGGTCCGGTAGCCTCGAATTAGAGTTGTCGACGACATAGCGTACGGAAAAATCGTCACCGAGAAACAACGCCACAAGACAGGCGAAACTGATCGCGACAAAAACAAACTGCCCGTAGGCGATGGGCCGCGCAGTGCTCATCCACAAGCTGTTCGCTGACAGCGTGCCCATCAGGGGGATAAATGCCTGAGCTATGGCCAGACATAACGCCAGGATCAGTGCAAAGTGGCCAAATTCAGCGATCATTCAGGTACCGAGTTTGTGGATCCGACCGATGTTTCTGAGCCCGGGGGATTCAGGGGATTGACGAGCATAACTTTTTCAGCAGCTTTGCCCTCGCCAAGCTTGCTCTTATCAGACTCGCTACTGGCAGCCTTTCTTTCGTGGGCCTGTAACATGGCGTCAGCCACTTCCGGCGGCATATATTCCTCGTCATGCTTCGCCAGCACCTCGTCGGCCGCGAACACCCCTGTCGCTGTCCACCGCCCGGTTGCCACTGCCGCTTCACCTTCGGCGAACATGTCCGGCAATATGCCGCTGTAGCTTATGGGTACCTGTGCCGCTCCGTCAGTAACATCAAAAGTCACGGCCAGAGAAGCTGCATTACGCACAACGCTGCCTCGCACAACCATGCCGCCCACACGAATTCTGGCATCTTCGGGTGCGTCGCCGGCCATCACCTGCGACGGTGTATAGAATAAATTGATATTTTCCCGCAGTGCGTAAGTCAATAAGCCCACGCCGACTGAAGCCACACTGATAATGAAAATAACCAGGTACAGCCGTTGTTTGCGTATGGCTTTCATTGTTCGCCGCCCTGCCGGCGCCGTCTGTCATTTGCAGCAAGGAATTTGCGGCGACGACGCAAGGGTGCTACCACCAGCGCAATGAGTACCACGATGGATATCGCGTAGGCGCTCCAGACATAGGCGCCGTGGCCACCCATCGCCAAAAACTCCAGCATTGTTTCAAATTGGAATGTCATTCAGGTCGCACCAGCGCTACCGCCACCCACCACGCTCTGCTCACGGTAACTCCTTCACCCAGGAAGTGCGTTGTTCACGGTTGAGAATTTCTGCTCGCGTATTGAGAATCAACACCAACGCGTAGAAGCAATAAAAGCCCAGAATCATCACCACAAGGGGTTTTAACATGGCCGGGTGCATGCTCGGCGCGCTGGTGAATTTAATGGTCGCAGGCTGGTGCAAAGTGTACCACCAGTCCACCGACTTGTAGATAATTGGAATATTAACCGTCCCCACCAGACCCAGAATCGCGCAGGCCCGGTAAGCCGTATCGCGGGACGTAAACGCGTGACTCAGGGCGATTACACCCAGGTAGAGAAACAGCAGCACCAGCATCGAGGTAATTCGCGCGTCCCACACCCAATAGGTTCCCCAGGTGGGCTTGCCCCATATTGCGCCGGTTAATAGCGCCAAAAAGGTCAGGGCAGCGCCAAGGGGTGCTGCTGCGACCATCACCATTTCCGCCAGTTTGATTCTCCATATCAAAGCCACCGCTCCCGCGACAGCCATTACGTAATAACCGGCCAACGCCAGCATCGATACGGGTACATGGATATAAATGATTCTGAAACTATTGCCCTGCCTGGCATCCTGCGGTGCAAAACCCAGACCCCAGATTAACCCTGCCGTCAGCAGGCCACCCGTGAATACGGCCAACCAGGGCAGCCAGCTACTCGATGCCTGATAAAACCAACGCGGTGAGCCCAGCCGGTGAAACCATTCCCTGACAAACTGCCACATAAGGTTACCCGTTTATTCCAACTTTTAGCGCGCCTGCGGCGGCAAAGGGGCTGGTCAGCAGCGCAAAGGCGAAGAACGCTCCCAGTAACGCCAGTACGGGAGCATAATGCAGTCCGTCAATTGCCCGATGTACTGCGTTTGCGCCAAAAATAAGCACCGGAAAATACAGGGGCATCACTATCAACGACAACAGGACCCCGCCTTTGCGCAAGGCTACGGTCAGCGCGGCGCCAACGGCGCCAATCAGGCTAAAACACGCCGTTCCAAGCGCCAGCCCCACAACCAGCGGCACATAACCCGCCTCGGGAAGCGCCAACATCGTCGCCAGAACTGGCGCCACGAGGGTAATGGGCAAACCGGTGACCAACCAGTGCGCCAGTACCTTGGCGGTGACCAGCACCCAGAGCGGCATGGGACTAAGTATAATTTGCACCAATGCCCCATCAGAAAAATCGTCCTGAAACAGCCCGTCCAGCGCCAGCAACGTCGCCAGCAAAGCCGTTATCCAGATCATACCTGGGGCGATGATTGCCAGACGTGACGCCTCCGGGCTGATCGCCAACGGCACCAGTGTCGTGGTCATAACAAAAAATACCAGCGGATTTAGCGCGTCACTGCGATGGCGAAGGGCCAGTAGTAAATCACGACGCAGCAGCCCACAAAACCCTCCAGCACAGACCATTGTTAATGGACACTCGCAAGATGTTCACCGAGCAACAGGTTGCTCACGCCCGCTACGGACAGGGGCTGGTGACTACTGAAAATGATCATACCGCCGTGTTCAAGGTGGGATTTGAAAAGCAGTTCCAGCTCACCTACGCCGGCACCATCCAGCGCGGTTAGCGGTTCGTCCAGCAACCACAAAGCGACGGAACGCAAATGTAATATGGCCAACGCGACGCGTCGTAACTGCCCTGCCGAGAGCGCGCCGCACGGTATATGCCGACAATGCCCCAGACCCATGATATCGAGCGCTGCATCAATGCTATCGATGCACTCAGACATATCGTGTAGCTGGCAATACCAAATGAGATTTTCGCGGGCAGTCAACACCAGTTTGAGGCCGGCCTGATGGCCAATGAAGGCCATGTCAGTCAAATATCGAGTTTTATTCGACCTGATGTCATTGCCGCGCCACAAAATACTTCCATCAGACGGTGGTTTTAACGTTGCGAGGATATGCAGCAGGGTCGTCTTGCCACAACCGTTGGGACCGCTAACCTGGACAATATCGCCGGGCGACAAGCTGGCCGAAACGCCCCCGAACAACGGATAGTCGTCCCTTTCGAAGGCAATATCTTTGAATTCCAACAGAGGGATTGAAACCACCCGGCTACTCCGTATTTGGGAGCCGGCATTATGCCGCAAATAAGGGCGGGGTGCAGATGTGATAACGGCTTAAGTTACCACGACCAAACTTCTTTAACGGGTAAGCAGCATCTCAATCAAGGTCATAGTCATAACCGCGGATCTGCTTCTCCAAACGACGCTGCTCCAGCTTATCCTCAACCAGCCGACGCTTTTCCAGTGAACTGGTTACGCGCAGCGGCTCTGCTTCGCTGCGCAATAACTCACTATCTGTTTCATCTTCATACATAATGTCAAAATCTTCTTCACCCATACCGAAATCTCCCAATCCCGATACCATTTAAAAGCACAGACAGAGGTGTTTTACCACCCTGTCAACGCCGCGCAAAATACGACGAAATCAACGACAGGTCAAGCTATTTATATCCATTAAAATCATGCAGTTAGGAATTTTCCCTCATAATATTTCCAGATTTATGATCAAGTTCAGGTCTGCGGCGATATCGATGTCCGGCAAAGGCTCCAATTCGCGCCATTGCCAGCCCAGATCTTTGAGGCGCCGACGGGTCTGCTCAAGCACACGACTGGTGCTCCAGGCCACCCCGGAAAACAGAGACTGGTCGCACCGACGTAAGCCGATCAACACATAGCCACCGTCCGTTGCGGGACCCAGAACACAGTCAACGCCGCTTAATAATATTTCGATGGTTTCGCGCAATAACGCGCCGGTCAGAAAC